>JBOEHG010000029.1:0-60900 GCA_050633825.1 Cellvibrionaceae bacterium
AAATCAGTATAGAGTCAGTTTTGTGATAAATACTTAGGCTTAATTTAAATACTGACATAATAAAAATGTTAAGAAACACTCGTCACTACTATGGCTTAGTAGCCAAATTTTTTCACTGGTCAAGTGCAATTTTGATTTTTATCCTCTTTTTATCCGGGGTTTGGATGATGAGGCTTGACTATGAACATTATTGGTATGACTACGCAACTTATTACCATGAAAATATCGGTATTTTATTCGCTTTATCAATCATTTTACGCTTACTTTGGCGTTACTTTACGCTTACGCCTGAGTTGTCGGTCACACTGTCCTCGCTAGAAAAACACTTAGCCCATTTAGCTCACGGTTTACTGTATACGCTTTGTATAACAACAATTATTAGCGGGTATTTTATTTTAGCAGCCGACCATCGAGATATTAGCCTTTTTTCCTGGTTTTCTATGCCACCACTACCCAAATTTCACTCTTTACAAGCTGATTTATCAGGAAAAGCACATAAGGTCTTAGCGTGGGGGTTAATTATTTTGGCCATTATTCACACTGTGGCTGCATGTAAACATCATTTTATCGATAAAGATAATACATTAAGAAAAATACTTTAACTTTTACTTTAACAACTGGAGAAAACCATGAAAAAAACTCTTCTCACTTTACTAACGGCTGGATCAATATTTGCATTGAGCACTAATATTTATGCTGCCGACTATATTATTGATACAAAAGGAGCTCATGCATCGATAAATTTTAAGATTATGCATGCAGGTTTTTCCTGGTTAACTGGCCGCTTCAATTCTTTTGATGGTAACTTTAGTTATGATAAAGATAATATTGAAGCCGCTAATATTAAGGTAAACATTGATACATCGAGTATTGATTCGAATCATGCCAAACGAGACAAACATCTACGCAGTGACGACTTTTTGGAAGTAGATAAATACCCGGTCGCCAGTTTTGTCAGTAAAAAAATTATTGATAAAGGTGATGGAAAAATTGACATTATGGGTGATTTAACTCTTCATGGTGTTACTCGATCCATTACCATTGATGCTAAAAGAATAGCCGAAGGTGATCGAAAGGGTAAATATCTTGCTGGTTTCGCTGGAACAACAGAGCTTGTATTAAAAGATTTTAATATTAAAAGGAGCTTAGGGCCAGCCTCAACATCTGTTTATATGGATTTACATATTGAGGGGATTCGTCAGTAGTTAATCCTCGGCATTCTACTCTTGGTCATAATATTTGCTAAGGTTTTTATAGCGCTTATTCAGGTAATAAGAACCTTAGCCTTTTTCCTTCCAACTTCCATATTCCATCTCCTATTCCCAACTTCTGCCTTCCTTTTTGCACTTGCCAGTAAAACAATAGCCTTCTATTCATAAGAATGCCTTTACGGTTTCACTTAGTCATTAGGGTAATATCAGGGTATACTAAAAATGAGCTATTAGTTTTTATTACTGACAATTATCTTATGACTAAAAATAACAATGTTACCTCTTTTGCAAAAAATATACTGGGTACACCCTTGGAAAATTGTTGTAGTGATCCAATAACAGGTTTCTTTAGAGATGGTTATTGCAATACCAATCAGCAAGATACTGGTCGTCATTTGGTGTGTGTTATTGTAACGGATGAATTTTTAGAATTTAGCTATAAACGTGGCAATGACCTGATTACACCCAGACCCGAGTATGGTTTTCCTGGCCTCAAGTCCGGCGATGGGTGGTGCTTATGCGCTGACCGTTGGTTTGAAGCCTATAAAGAAAATGCTGCCCCTTCAGTGAATTTATTAGCAACCCATGAAAAAGCGCTCGACATTATTCCCTTAGATGCATTAAAGAAATACGCCATTAATCACTAAGCAGAGTATCACCCTTCTGCTTGCCTAAGCACAACACTAGGTGGCGTAACCACCACTTTTCGACAGGCCATTAGCCCCAAAAATCCAATCAAAATAGCACCTGATAACGGTCCTATTAGCCATAGTTCATAGTGTGGCGAAATTGATTGATTAAATACAAAATATTGAAGGCTTAACAATAATGATTCTGCACCAAAAACGGCTAATAGGCCCGCTAATAGCCCTAGTAATGAAAACTCTACCAATAAACTACCTAAAATAAGCTTTTTACTACTGCCCAGCGCGCGTAACACCCCTGCTTCCTGCAAACGATTACCCATACTGGCATTAACAGCCGCAACCAATACCATCATCCCTCCAATTAAAACTAACCATAATACCAGCTCAATACCACGGCTTACTTGTGTGACAATAGATTGAATACGTTCGATAATCCTATCAACCTCCAATACCACAACTGTAGGATAACGACGTAATAGTTGATTAATAATCGTCTTATCTTGTGGAGAAATATAAGCACTTGTTAAATAGTTAGGAGAATAATTCCCTAAGGCTCCCGGAGAAAATAAAAAATAAAAATTAGGTGTCATTGCATTCCAGTCAACACTGCGGATACTGGCAACTTCGGCCTCTAAGGCAAGCCCGCCGAGGCTAAATTGCACAATATCACCAATCTTCAAGCCCAGCTCTTCAGCTGTATCTTGCTCAACTGAAACACCATGAATTGAGCTTGTTGATTCCCAGCTATCCCACCACTGCCCCGCTATTAATTTATTATCAATGGCCATTTCTTGTGACCAGCTTAAATTTAATTCTCTGCGTAGGGCATTCGATAAGTGCCTATCTTTTTCTTGGTAAACTGTCTGGTTTACACCCACCAAACGACCTAATACCATGGGATACATTGGGCTTGTAACAAGGTCACTTTTATCAAGTAAGCTTTGAACCGGCTTGCGTTCGTAAGGGGCTATATTAAGAATAAAGTGATTGGGTGTATTCTCAGGTAATTGTAATCGCCATTCATCAAGCAAGCTGGTCCGAACAGAAAACAACACCATCAATAACATTAACGCACAAGAAAAAACCAGCACTTGGGTTATTGTTTGATTTTTATAGCGCAATAAATTAGAGGATGCTAAGCGCCATATATTACCGACATGCTTAGAAAGCCTACGGCTGGAATTTAATAAAAACACGGTAACAAGGCCAGCAATCATGATAATGGTTGATAAGCCAAAAACAATAGCAAGCGTTAGTGCTGTGTCACCACTATAAAACCAAATTAATAATACAATTGCTGTTATGCCTAGCAAGCCTCTCAGCCATAAACTCACAGGAGAAATAGTTAGTTCACGTCTTAGTATTTTTAAAGGAGAAATCTTTGGCAAATTCCACAAGGGGGGCAAGGCAAAACATAGCAAACATAAAAACCCCGTTATAATACCTGCAGTATAGGAAAAAAGTGAGGCGCTCAATAGCTCTACTTTAAATAACGAAGCAATACTGCTTGTAATCAGCCGTTGTATTAACTCTCCTAAAAAAACACCGATTATGGATGAAAAGAAACCAAGAAAAATCAGTTGCACAATATAAATATTTCTCACTTGCCGTGCAGTTGCACCTAGACTTTTTAAGAGTGCAACTTGATCAATATGTCGATCTGCAAATTGCTGAGCTGAAATGGAAATAGCAACACCTGCAAGCAATACTCCAATCAAGCCTGATAGCATCAAAAAACGTGCGCCGCGATTTAAGGCAGAGCCAATATTTTGTTGTACCTGTTTTAGCTCTACTATACGGTGATGATCACCTAGCTGAGGCTTTAACCAATTTTCAAAGCGATTTAAATCATTTTCCTCCCCTGCTACTAATAAACGATAAGTCACACGACTTCCAGGCAGTATTACCTCAGTAGAGTCTAAATCCTTTATATTCATTATTACTCGAGGTCCCAGCGCACTGAATGATAAGGTTGCATCTGGCTCCCTGATAATCAGCTGCTTAATCAAGAGATCTCGATTACCAATCGTAATTTTATCACCGAGTGATAAGTTCATTAACGGTAAAACTCTTGAGTCAACCCAAACCTCCCCCGGTGATGGGATTGAGTTTGCAGTATAGACGTCTTCACCAGTGGCAAAAGGGACTTCACTAATTTGAACATCTCCCCTTAAGGGATAATTACTGCCAACGGCTTTAATAGAGGCTAACTGCATCTCTTCGCTGTCTTCATTAGCAGGTTTTTTTGCAAATATCATTGAGCTAAATTCAGCAACATCGGTATAACTGAGTGAATAGTTTTTTGTTTCTTGGCGCCATTCCTCAGGAACAACAAAACGCCCTTGTACAACTCTATCTGCTGCCAGATAACTGTTACTTTGACGCACCAACGATTGATCCATGCGATTGGCAAAGACGGTAATAGCTGTAACAACTGCAACCGCTAACACCAATGAAGCCGCAAGAATTTTCACCTCTCCACTTCGCCAATTACGATAAAGATATTGTAAGGAAAAAAACAAAAGTGATTTAAACGACATCGAACCCATCAAGTAAATACCTGTTATGACAACTGTTTTGTGGTGATTTTATGTGCGGCTATAATTTGTCCTGCATCCAATGCAATTTGAGAGTCACAGCGCTGTGCAAGTCGGTCTTCATGGGTTACTAACACAAGCGTTGTTTTTTGCTCACGATTCAATTTAAATAACAACTCTATAATGGTTGCTCCCGTTGTGCTATCTAAGTTTCCGGTAGGCTCATCGGCAAATAATACATCAGGCTCGTTAGCAAATGCTCGGGCAATCGCCACTCTCTGCTGCTCGCCTCCTGATAGCTGCTTGGGATAATGACTTAAACGCTGACTTAGTCCTACTCGATCCAGATAATCTCTTGCTTTTTTATCAGCCTCTTTTAAGCCATGCAGTTCCATTGGTAGCATTACGTTCTCCAAGGCATTTAACCCAGGCAACAATTGAAACGACTGGAAAACAAAACCTACCCCATCAGCTCGGACTTTTGCTCTACCCTCTTCATCCATTGCGGTAATATCTTGCCCTCTAAGTAGCACCTGTCCAGATGAAGGAACATCCAAGCCTGCTAATATGCCAAGTAAAGTTGATTTTCCAGAACCTGATGCGCCGACAATAGCGACACTCTTGCCCCGTTCGATACTCATTGAAACTTGGTTCAGAATAATTAGATCGTCTGCTGCTGTAGAAACTTGCTTCGATATTGCTTTTGCTTCAATTATCATATTACAGATAAGCCTTAAATAACTTTCATAGTATAAATAGTATGCATATGGGTATAATTTATAGGAAGTAAACCTCTATAAAATACGTATGACAAGTCATTTAAGACTATATTCGCTGCAACTAAAAATAAATTACGAACTTATAGCCCAAACAACCGTCCAAAAAAGCATGATTAACGTACAAACCTTTGTTTTATTCGTTTACAGCAATTCTCGTCCTTACCTTTACAATACCAGCAATGAATAAATTCTCTAGCATATTACCCATAGTACTGATAACTCTAGCATTGCTAGCATCTCCGCATGTTATGTCTCGTAATATCGTAGTTTTAGGCGATAGTATCAGTGCTGCATACGGAATAAACAAAAATGAAGGCTGGGTTACACTACTTGAAAGGAAATTAGCCGATGAAGGCTATAGTGATTATAAAGTGATTAATGCAAGTATCAGCGGTAACACCACTGGTGATGGCTTGAGCCGTTTACCATTATTATTAAGTGAATACCGACCAGAGATAGTTCTTGTTGAATTGGGTGGAAATGATGGTTTAAGAGGTTACCCCATTAAATTAATGGAAAACAATCTTCTACAAATAATTGAGAAAAGTAAGACTGTAGGTTCAAAGATATTATTAGCAGGGATAGAAATACCGCCTAATTATGGTAAGCGCTATACAGAAGCATTCAGCAAAGCTTATAAAAATGTTGCCAAAAAAAGTGATGTCATCTTCCTTCCTTTTATACTGGAAGGTGTTGCAACTAACCCACAGTTGATGCAAAAAGATGGCATTCACCCAACAACAGAAGCACAGACCATACTACTAAGTAATATTTGGCCCTATTTAAAAGAATTGCTTAAAAGATAAGCTATTAGTGCAAAATAAATAAAGGAATATTACTATTTTTGAACATGTCACGAGTCACCCCCCCTAATAAAATCTCTCGTAACCGAGAATGCCCGTACCCACCCATGACAATTAAATCAATATTATTTTTTTCTGCATGAGCTAACAGCACCTGGCTTATGGTAGCTGCATTTTCATCTGTTTTTTCTGCGAACAGCTGGCAGTTTATATTTCTACGGCTTAGGTACTCACTAATTTCTATCCCAGTTGCCAATTCAATGTTATTTGAAGCGCCCTCATTTACCGTTACAACATGCACTTTCTCAACTTGCTGCATTAAAAAAAGAGATTCATGCATTGCTCTCACTGACTCACGGCTTTCATTCCAAGCCAGCATAACATTATTACCTATTCCCTCTCCTTTCCATTCAGTTGGTATAACAATTAATGGTCGACCCGAATTAAGCATAGTATGATTGATAAAATCTAAGCTATCGAACAATAAACTATCATCGTTTTTATCATGACCAACAAAAACAATGTCCGTATAAAAAATATATTGAACTGGATTTTGAGATTCCCATATACTGAGCCAGTTATGATCACATTCTGCATCGGAACATATTTTAGCGAAGCTTTTTCCTGAAGTTGCAGCACGGTTTTTTTCTTCTTCTATAACACCACGCATAAAGTCTTCTGAGAGATGCTCATAAGCATAATATCGATTGACAGCATCATTCATAATATGCAAGCCTGTCAAACAAGCATTATTTTGTTTTGAAAAGCAGGCAGCCGCTTTTATTGTTTTTTCACGACCACTTAAGTTGTTAGAACATACTATAATATCTTTAATCATAATAAGCCTCACATTAAAAAATCATACAACTAATTCCTTTCGCATCGCTAAACTAAGCTGAAGAAACAACAAGTAAGTCACTATTTACCATTGGTATAACTTTTTCAGCAGTATTACCGATTATTTTTCCAGAAACACCGACACGCCCCATAGAGCCAATAACCACACACTCCGCTCTTAATAATTTAGATAATTCTGATATAAAATTTTGAGGAATCCCGTATTTTATGTGAAAATTTTTCTCTTCAAGTTCATACAGATCAAACAATTTTAACGCTTTAACCCGAGCCAAGACTTTAGTTGCGTCTATATGCTTTTCGATATCAATAACATCACTATCCTCCAATAATTTTGATGCCTGAATGGAAAAACAACAATGAAGAACAGAATTGGTTTGCACAGCCAACTTAAAAGCTTCCTCTAATATTTTTTTGTTTAATTCATTCTTTGAGTCATGGTTTGACATCAAATCAAGACAAGCTAAAATCACTTTATTTCTTTTGGCTTCTGATTCGTTAACG
Organism: Cellvibrionaceae bacterium; assembly: GCA_050633825.1. Lineage (GTDB taxonomy): Bacteria > Pseudomonadota > Gammaproteobacteria > Pseudomonadales > Cellvibrionaceae > CANLBN01. Next base: position 7,337 of record JBOEHG010000029.1, read on the forward strand.
CTATACACAGAAGTATTTGATTTCCTAAACAATTGCCAGTCGGTAGGTGTATGAAAAAATGATTCACTGCGCTTACCCGTTTTAACTATTAAGTCATATGTATTTTCTTTGCAGTGATGCAATATCCAAGCGGATATGTGTTTTTCCCAAACTACATTATATTGTACACTAACATCAAAATTTTGGCTTCTAACATAGTTTTTCCACCACTGTTTTACTCGATCTATTACCATTTTTTCTAAACCAGTATTTTTTTCACTTTCTTCGAAACTAAATGATTCATAACAAAAAATAATAACATGTAAATCTGCAACCGTATGTTTGGCTATATCAATCGCTTTCTCAAACGCAATTTGCTCTTCTTCGTAAGGGTCTGCAATAACCAATATACGCTTCATAAAAACTCCAACAATATTACCCAAAAATTATTTTTAAAGAAAAATAAGGAATAATGTTAAAAATAATAACAAGTATTTTAAATACACCTATTAAATTAAAGTGAATTTCGTTAAATCGTTCTCTTGAAACCTCTAAAAATCTGGCGGTATAACGATAAGTCCATTCTGGCGCAAATATTAAAAACACTGCCCAATACAGCAATACACCGATATTAATAATTGAACACCAACCTAAAAAACGTATAAGAATATCAATTTCCATAATATTTCTCCGGTAAATTTTCTATAGATGCCATTACAGTAACAACCAATCAATTCCCTCTTTTTTATCTTCAAAATACTTAACTTCGCCCGACATAAACCAAGAGCCCACCTTCACGCCTAACTCCTGCCAACGTTTATTACCGACTAGAGCTATCTTTGAAAAATCGTGTTTATGATTAACACCCAACTTAAAGTCATCCCACAAAGCCCTTAACTCCCAGCCATCCAGCTCAGTACAATCAACGTAGGCCTTAATTTTAGGGTTCGCCACTCCTTCTAAAGCAGATTCAATCATGGGGACCATTACCTCATAATCATCATGCTGCAGTGTCCCTACGACTTTTAAGCTTAGGAAAAATTCTTTATTGACTCGCTCGATACCAATTGATATGCCATGCTTCGATAAGGCCATAACACTATCCCACTTTCATTATACTGGAGTGCTATTTTGTGACTTTTTCAGGGAGAAGCACTTGATCGAAATCAACAATTATTCAGAAGAATTCCAGTTTTTTAATTTAGTAATTATTAGGAATTTAGGAAAGGATTTATAAAAACAAAAGGCTATAAGCACTTTTTAAGCGATTTAATTATTCAGATATTTTTAAGTGTGAGATTTTATCGCGAAGAGTAGCCGCTTGTTCAAAATCAAGATCTTTGGCAGCCTGAAACATTTTTTCTTCTAAAAGCTTAATTTGTTCCCAAACAGGCTTTTTATTGAACGCCTCATCAATACCGTAAATGCCTTCGGCTTCTGCTACTTTGCGTTTCTTGCCCTTACCGACCACCACAGCACCTTCCATAATATCGGCAATTTTTTTGTTAATACTCTGCGGTTGGATATTATTTTTTTCATTATAAGCAATTTGTTTACTGCGTCGGCGATCAGTTTCATCCATTGCTCTTTGCATAGAGCCGGTAATTTTATCGGCATATAAAATGGCTTTACCATTCAAATGACGGGCAGCACGGCCGATCGTCTGTATTAATGAACTTTCCGAACGTAAAAAGCCTTCTTTATCTGCGTCCATGATTGTCACTAAAGAAACTTCCGGCATATCAAGGCCTTCTCTTAATAAGTTAATTCCTACAAGCACATCGAATTCACCCAACCTTAAGTCACGAATAATTTCCACCCGCTCAACAGTATCAATATCGGAGTGTAAATAGCGTACCCGCACCCCATGATCGTGAAGATAATCGGTTAAATCTTCCGCCATGCGCTTTGTTAAGACAGTAATCAGTACACGCTCATCTACTGCAACCCGTTTTTTTATTTCCGACATACAATCGTCAACTTGTGATCCGGCCGGTCTCACTTCTATTTCCGGATCAATTAAGCCTGTTGGGCGAACGACTTGCTCTACGACTTGTGCTGCATGTTCTGCTTCATAATGTCGTGGGGTTGCCGAAACAAAAATCATTTGAGGCGCCAAACCTTCCCACTCTTCAAAGCGTAAAGGACGGTTGTCCAATGCTGACGGCAAGCGAAAACCATATTCAACCAAGGTTTCTTTACGAGAACGATCGCCTTTATACATAGCGCCAATTTGCGGTACTGTAACGTGTGATTCATCGAGCACCAATAATGCATCCGGCGGAAGATAATCAAATAATGTGGGAGGTGGTTCGCCAATATTCCGGCCAGACAAATAACGAGAATAATTTTCAATACCTGTGGTATAACCCAGTTCCTGCATCATTTCTACATCGTATTTTACACGTTGTTCAAGGCGTTGAGCTTCGACCAATTTATCGTTGCTGCGGAGTTGCTCTAAGCGCTCTTTTAATTCAGCTTTAATATGATCAATGGCATCAACAATGCGCTGCCTAGGTGTCACGTAATGCGATTTAGGATAGACAGTATAACGCGGCATTTTTTGTAAACTTTCACCGGTTAAGGGATCGAATAATGTCAGTTGCTCGATTTCGTCGTCAAACAACTCTATTCTTAGTGCTTCACGATCGGAGTCTGCGGGAAATACATCAATCACATCACCCCGCACACGATAGGTCGCTCGCTGGAATACTGCATCATTACGTGTATATTGTAATTCGGCTAAACGCCTAAGCACATCACGTTGATTAATGCGTTCGCCTCTCGTCAGGTGTAGCACCATCTTCAAGTAAGCATCAGGATCACCCAAACCATAAATCGCAGATACTGTAGCAACGATGATGGCATCTTTACGCTCCATTAGTGCCTTGGTTGCCGACAAGCGCATTTGCTCTATATGCTCATTAATCGATGCATCTTTTTCGATAAAGGTATCGGACGAAGGCACATAAGCTTCAGGTTGATAATAATCATAGTNNTATGCGCCATTATCATCGTCGGGCGATCGACCTTTTCTATCACATTCGCTATGGTAAATGTTTTACCTGAGCCGGTAACGCCAAGAAGTGTTTGATGAGCTAAGCCATTTTCAATGCCTTCGACGAGTTGGCGAATTGCCTCTGGCTGATCTCCCGCAGGATCAAATTCACTGACAACTTTAAATGGTTTTTTCATAAGAACATGTAACTATTCTGAATATCTTGTGGGTGATTTTTTAGGCATTATTGTGTTGAATTAACCAGCAATGGTGCATTTTACGGTTGCGCTGAAAGTCTGGGTCAAAGGTTTTTTGAGTAATATCATCAAAAGCAAACTGCTCCGTCAACTCATCATCTAATTTAAATGAACGCAAGTTATTTGAAAATATTACCGTTCCGCCAGGGTTTAATACATCCATACAACGACGAATCAAATTACCATGATCCCGCTGTATATCCAATATATCATCCATACGCTTAGAGTTTGAAAAGCTGGGTGGATCCAGAAGAATCAAATCAAAACCTTGTCGACAATTATTGAGCCAAGCAATGCAATCTTGCTGAACTAATTCATGTCGCCTTGGATTGATATTGTTTTTAGTGAAGTTATTTTTTGCCCAATCTAGATAGGTTCTGGACATATCAACACTGACACTACCCTCTGCGCCGCCCAATGCCGCATGTACTGTGGCAGTTGCGGTATAGCAAAATAAATTTAAAAACTGCTTACCTGAAGCCATAGCCCCAATTAATTGTCTAACGGGTCGATGATCAAGAAACAAACCCGTATCCAGATAGCTCCACAAATCCACATAAAATTGTGCCTGTCCTTCTTTAACAACGAGCGGGCTGCGAGCATCAGTATCATTACTGGATTCAAATTGCTTTTCGTATTGTTGCTTACCTTTATTTTGGCGACGCTGTTTTACAAATAAGTCATCACCATCAAGCTCAAGTGTTACCGTTACAGCATCCAACAATTCATTAAATCGTTTCTTTGCTTTACTTTCATCTATCGATTTAGGGGCAGCGTATTCTTGTACATGGACGGCATCACCATAAACATCCACTGCTGCGGCATATTCAGGTAAATCCGCGTCGTAAAGACGGTAGCATTCAATGGATTCTTTATTGAGCCATTTACGCAGCTGCTTCTGATTTTTTCGCAAACGGTTAGACACCATTTGGGCACCTTCAGATAAATTATGAAAGGTTAATTGTGGTTTTCCCCAGGGTGATAATTCAGTGGAAAGTGGTTTTAATGCTTTATAGAAAAAGTCAGGTTCAACCTGAAAAACCAATAATTCAGCAGCAATGGTTCCATTCCAAAATTTATATTTTTTCTGTGCGCGTAAGCCAATATATTGTGCCAATTTAGCGTTCGATGTAATTACCGCCGCCTGCCAACCGACAAACTCTTCACGTAAGCAATAACCCAATCGTTGATAAACAGGCTCTAAGGTTTTTTCTTCGCCTAAACGCTCACCATAAGGGGGATTAGAAATGAGTAAACCGCTGTCCATTACTTTATGAGTCGGCTTGGTAAATTCCTCTATGGGTTTGCAAGCTACGCGAATCCACTCTTCAAAACCTGCTCTCTCAATATTTTCTTCAGCCGCTCTTAGTACACGCCAATCTCTGTCATAGCCCCGACATTCAAAGTGGCGCTCACGGCAAGCCTGTAAACCTGCTTGCTTACGTGCCTTAGCCTCAGTTAGCAAGCTGTCCCACAGGGCTTCGTCAAACTGCAACCAGCGAGTAAAACCCCAATCATAGTCTTTACGCAATAAACCCGGCGCAATATCCGCAGCCATTAAAAAACCTTCGATCAATAGTGTCGCGGAACCACACATGGGGTCGATAAGGTAGCCACCTTTTTCTGCTATGGTTAGCCAATTAGCTCTCAGCAAAATAGCACAAGCCAAATTTTCTTTTAAAGGCGCTTCACCTTGTTTATAGCGGTATCCCCTACGATGTAAGCTTTGGCCGGAAAGGTCTAGACTGACATGTACTTTACCCTTGCTCAAACGGGCATTAATAATAATATCGGGATTCTGCTTATCAACAGAAGGGCGAGCACCTTCTCGTGCTTGAAATCGATCAACAATGGCATCTTTAACCCTAACAGCACCGAATTGTGAGTTGCGAATTACTTTGTCGGTTCCAAGAAAGTCGACCTTAAACGTACCATCAACAGCAAGGTGCTCCTCCCAAGGAATATTATGTATAGATGTATACAATGCCTGCTCATTTTTGGCATCAATGGTTTCTAAGGGTAAAAGAATCTTATTGGCCAAGCGAGACCACAGGCAAGCCCTGTATAGATCTATACGCTCACCGCTAAAATAAACACCTGCCACTGTTTCACGAACAGATTCAGCTCCCAGCGCTTTCAACTCATTTAATAACAGTGTTTCTAAGCCTTTAGGGCATGCGGCAAAATATTGATGACTCATAATAAAAGTACGTTAGGGGATGAAGTTATCGGGATTCTTGAATAGCAATGCACGCATCTTTTACCAGCGATGGACCACGGTAGATAAAGCCACTGTATAACTGAACAAGATCAGCTCCTGCTTTAATTTTGGCGACAGCATCCCCTCCGTGCATAATGCCGCCAACACCGATAATCGGTAGATTGCCGAGATGACTGCGTAGCTGGCTGATCACTTCCGTCGATTTTTCTGTCAAAGGTTGCCCACTCAAACCACCCGCTTCTTCTGATTGCGGATCATCTGCGACGGCAGTACGCTCTAAGGTCGTGTTAGTGGCAATAACGCCATCAATTTCATGGGTAAGAAAAGTTTCACTGACAGATTTAAGCTCATCTTCGGACATATCCGGGGCTATCTTCACAACAACAGGTTTGTATTTGCCCTGTTCTGTCGCCAGTGATTGCTGTGTTTCTTTTAAGCCTGCTAATAGCTGCTTCAAATTGTCGCCAAACTGTAAGTTTCTAAGGCCTGGGGTATTAGGTGATGAAATATTAACCGTTATATAGTCTGCATAAGGATAAACGGCTGTCATTGCGATTTGGTAATCACTCAAAGCCTGCTCTTCCGCGGTTATCTTGTTCTTCCCAATATTGATTCCTAGTATGCCCTGGTAGCGTCTTTTCTTAACTTGCTGAACCAGATAGTCGACGCCTTTATTATTAAAACCCATACGGTTAATAATGGCTTCATGGTCTGCCAACCTGAATAAGCGTGGCTTATCATTACCCGGTTGAGCTACAGGGGTAATCGTACCAATTTCAACAAAGCCAAAACCCAATGTGCCTAAAGCATTGTAATAATCACCATTTTTATCCAAGCCCGCAGCTAAACCTACGGGATTATCAAAGTGTAAGCCCATTAATTCCACAGGGTCTGACGCCAACTTTGGGGCACATAGCTGCAGTAATTTTAAGCGCTCCGCAGCACCCAGCATATCGAGGCTGACATCGTGAGAAGTTTCAGGGTCTAACAAAAAAAGGACTTGGCGTAATAATGAGTACATAGAAAGCAAATAGGCTGGTTCAAAACCGTGCAAGGATACTGGAAAGGCGTATCTGAGTCGACCTTTACCACACCCCCTTAAAGTCAACGCATCAACTCTTATCAGTGATATGAGCATTCCGCCTAGTGGCTTTGAGGTTGACTCATCAATAGACTCTCTATTAGGCTATTGAAAGAAAATATGACGATTACTACTTATCAACGATATTGGTCTCAACTATGACAAAAGTAGTCAAGCATACGCCCTATAAAGATCAGTGCCTCTGTGGCTTAATTCAGTATGAGGTGGATCATATTGAAAGCAGAATGGGTCATTGCCATTGCAGTATGTGCAGAAAATTTCATGGAGCTGCCTTTGCGACTTTTGGGGAAGCCAAAAAAGATCACTTTCGCTGGACAAAAGGCAGTGAATATCTGAAAACATACCATGCACCCAATAACACTAAGCGACAATTTTGTGAGCATTGTGGTTCCAGCTTAATCTTTATGGCAGCAAATCATGACAATACGATTGTTGAATTTGCTTTAGGGACACTTGACTCCCCCATCGAGGAAAAGCCAGATGCCCATATATTTACTGATAATATGGCAAACTGGTATCAAATTACTGATAATTTACCTCAATTTAAGGCATCTAGGCATAGTGAAAGCAGTAGTGATGCATAACATTTATGTTAGTATAATTATATTAAGGGCTTAGTCGATGACAACCAAAGTACTTACCTTTGCAGCAATCGTGTTAGTAATGCTAACCGCTTGTGCTAATCCTTATTATGGATACTCTAAAGAAGGTTGGGATAGCCTATCTATCAATCAAAAAATCGCCATCAAGGAGGAGTATCAGCTTATGCTTGATAATAAAAATAATAGAAAAAATACCGATAAAATCGAAGAAAGAACCCAATCAATTATTGACTATGGTTCATCGCGACAAATTTATACAAAGTAGTTTTTACAATAGAAATATATTGCGTACGCTAAAATATTTAAAGCGCTACTCGTTTAAAAATCTACCACTAACAGGTAGCAAATTTCAAAGGAATCTAATACAGGTGATTTTATGGATAATCCTATCGATTTAGGTGAACTTTCCAATCTACTTTCTTTAATGGTCATTAAAGGGGCTACTGACTTGTTTATTACTGTAGGCGTAGAGCCTACGGTGATTGTCGATGGTAATTATTACCGTGCATCAGATGAAGTTATCACCCAAGCTAAAATCAATGATATTGTCGATTCGGTGCTATCAGAAAAACAATCACAAACATTTAAACAAGAATTAGCATTAGATTTTGGTGTTGAATTTCCCGGTGTTGGTCGTTGCCGCTTAAATTTTTATCACCAAAAAGGTGCGCCGGCAATTGTTGCCCGTTTTATCAGTAATAAAATACCTGATTTCGAAACCCTTGGGATTCCGTCCGCACTCCAGAAAGTGATGCGGGAAAAACGAGGCCTTGTATTGGTTGTCGGGGCCGCCGGGTCGGGTAAATCCACAACCTTAGCCAGTATGTTGGACTATCGAAATTCTCATCATAGCGGTCATATTCTTACGATTGAAGACCCTATTGAATATACTCATTCTCATAAAATGTGTTTAGTTAGCCAAAGAGAAGTCGGCATTGACACCAAGAGTTATGAAGATGCATTAAAACATGCGTTAAGGGAAACGCCAGACACGATTTTAATTGGCGAAATACGAGATGCTGAAACCGCTAAATATGCTCTCCGCTTTGCTGAAACAGGTCACCTTTGTATTTCAAGCATGCATGCCAATAATGCAACCCAAGCGATTGATCGCTTTTTAAATTTATTTTCTGAATCTGAACATCAACGCATTCGGCATGACTTATCACAACATTTATTGGTAATTGTGGCTCAACGCTTTGCTAATTCTGTAAAAAATCATCGTATTTTAGTTTCTGAAGTGATGATGAATAATCATTTTATTGCTTCGTTAATTGAAAAAGGCGAGATGAGCAAAGTTAAAACTGCAATGAGTGAATCTGACAACGATAGCCAAATTTTTGATGATGTGCTCAACAAGCTTGTGAGTGACAAGAAAATATCCCGTGATGAAGCACTACGTATCGCAGACTCTAAAATTAACCTTTCCTTAGCGCTGGAATCAGAAGACAGTAATATATTAGGGGTAGACTACGAACCCATGGATTACAAACAAGGCAGGGATAAAGTGAACTAATATCAAGCAATCATTATGATTAGCGATCACTTATAAAAAAATCAAACAATATCATCAGAATAATACATTTCAACCAATTTTTTTACCATATCTTCATCAACTGGTTTTATCGCAAAATCCTTTACAAAGTTATAACTTTGCGCCTTTTACGATCGGCTTCATTACTAGAAGAAGTAATCATTAAAACAACAATAGATTCCAGTAATGAGTTAACCGCTTGCATACCTTCAAGCACATCAAAACCATTCATAGGGCAGTCAGGCAAGCCAAGTGGTGGATTAAAAGTGCAATTAATCGATGCTGTATTCAAAGAAATTGAGGCGGTAAAAGCGGACGTTATACTCTTACCCTGAAAGCAATGCCAGAAGCAGACAAAATTAGGCAATATTGACGGTATTCTGCCACTCTACAAGAATGATGAGCGCACTACCTATATGGTCTTTTCAGATAGCGTCTTTGATCAAACTTCTGTATTTTGGTACAAAAAATCAAAGCATCCCAATGGGATCACGTGGGAAAAGTTCAATGATTTAGCTCACTTAAAACTCGGTATGCTAATTGGAAGTTTTATCGATAAAGAAATGGAGTCCACCTTTGAAGAAAAACGAGGCATTCACCGAGGAAAAAACGTAGAAAATTTATTACAAGTATTATTAAAAGACCGTGTTGATCTTGTTGCTATTGATGAATCAGTTAGTAGATATATTATTACTCAAAATGGACAGCAAGATAAAATATCTGTGGTAAAAAAACCAATCAATATCAAAGATATCCTATTTTGGCTTATCAAAAAATCCAAGATGTCATCTTTTCTTGATAAAATAAATAGCGCCATTACTAAATTACATCAGGATGGAACCATAAAAAAATACGAGAAAGCACCGACTATTAATCATTTGCTAATCCAAGGAATGAATAGCAATAAAACGGTTATCTCTATCAAACTGAATAGAAAACACCCCTTGTACGCCTTGGTGAGTCACAAAGGGCTGTAAAATATTCGCTGGAAAACGAATACTTTTACCCTCTGTTGTTCGAGTATAAACAGAATAGGCTTTTCCTTTACCTTGGTACATTTTTACATATTCATCTTTAGAGATTTTTAAGGCAACTGTAATCTCTGAAAAAACGACTTCTGACACAACAATCCTACCTACTCTTACTACCAACCAAAGCGTAGCTTTTCACAGGTTCGACAAGCTTCCATCAAATCCATTAATTCACGCATGGCTACAGAAAACATAGCAAAATCAGTATAGGTATTGGTTTGTAAATCATGAGCAATATCACGCCAACGGGATACTAGTAATGGGTATTCCTGCATCCACAATTGCAGTGCTTCTTCTAATTGATATTCATCACCTGCCAAGCGCAATAAAGATACTGTCATAACACGTAGCACCTTATCAATATCATCAATAAACGATTCACGGGCCATGGCTTGCCAATGGGTTTCTATTTTGACATCGGTAACCGCATGGGCAAACCAATAAAGGCCTAACTTATCACCCAGTAAGTGATGCATAGCAACCGTACGTTGCATATCCGCACCACTTTCTAAGGCGGCCTCTGCTACACCTAAACCTGAAAACAAATGTCCTGGCATTGCCATAACATCTGCAGTTTTAGGGTTCAAACCTAACTTTTCAAAGTGTACTCTTTTTTCATTCCAAAGCTGTGCTTCATTTTCACTCAGCTCAGCCGGTGTAGAACTAATTGCAGAAGTCACACCCTCTTTAAATATTACAACATCTTTTTCTGGATTCAAATGGCCTCGACGATTACGTAAAAACCAACGTGTACCGCGGCGCACTCTGCGCATCATACTCGTTAATAGAGCGAGCTGACTTTCAGAAGGAACTTTATAATCCAATGCTTCGACTTGAGCTTGAAAATCATCAAACTGGAAGACATCCCGTGCGACTACATACGCAAGTGCTATTTCGGATGCGCTTTCTCCAGTTGACTCCATCAAACGATGGCAAAAAGTAATGCCCATATTATCAACCATATCATTCGCTAATTGAGTGGCGATGATTTCTTTACGTAAGATGTGGCTGTGAATTTGGGTTTTATACTTTTTCAATAACTGTGGAGGAAATGCTTTTTCAACCCAACTGGATAAATATTCATGATTAGCAATATCATCAACAGCTAAGGCTTCTTTTAACTGTACTTTTACATAACAATTCAACACAGCGAGCTCAGGGCGTGTTAATGACTCCCCTTCAGCCGCACGCTCGCCCAACTCTTCATCACTGGGGATAAATTCTAATTCCCTATTGAGCTTGCCATTATTTTCTAATGAGCTAATCAAGCGACGATACTCACCTATTCGGCTTAAGGCCTCCTTCTCGGCCAAGCTAATGGATTGTGTTTGATAATAATTGTTTTCCAACACCATATTAGCAACGGTGTCTGTCATGCTGGCTAAAAGGCGGTTACGTTGCTTCTCGGTTAAATCACCCTGAGATACAATATCATTTAATAATATTTTGATATTGACTTCGTGATCAGAACAATCCACGCCGGCAGCATTATCAATGAAATCAGTATTGCAAGCGCCACCGTGCATAGCAAACTCAATCCGACCTAGTTGACTAAGGCCAAGATTACCACCTTCACCAAACACTTGGCAGCGCAGTTCAGAACCGTTGACGCGAAGTCCGTCATTGGCTTTATCACCAATATCATTATGACTTTCGCTGGCTGCTTTTACATAAGTTCCTATACCGCCATTCCAAATTAAATCGACAGGGGATTTTAATAAGGCGGAGATTAAATCTGTTGGCGTTAATTTATCAGCACTAATATCGAAGCATTTTTTCATCTGCGGCGAGATTGCAATCGATTTAGCAGCGCGAGAGAAAATACCGCCCCCTTTAGAAATCAGTTTTTTATTGTAATCTTCCCAACTGCTACCCGGTGTAGCAAACAAACGTTGACGCTCTTTATAGCTACTAGCAGATTGAGGGGTAGGATCAATAAAAATATGTAAATGATTAAACGCAGCGGTTAGGCAAATATGCTCTGACATCAGCATGCCATTACCAAAAACATCACCGCCCATGTCACCAATACCCACTACGGTAAAGTCTTCTTTTTGGACATTAATGCCTTTTTCTTTAAAGTGTCGTTGTACTGATACCCAAGCGCCTCTTGCTGTAATCCCCATGCCTTTGTGGTCATAACCGACACTACCACCAGAAGCAAATGCATCACCCAACCAATGACCATATTCAAATGATATTTCATTAGCAATATCAGAAAATGTTGCGGTACCTTTATCCGCTGCTACCACAAGATAAGTGTCATCATCATCTCGGCGTACAACATTCACTGGTGGTACTACTTTTCCCTTAATTAAATTATCGGTAACATCAAGTAAACCACGAATAAAGGTTTTATAGCAGGCAACGCCTTCTTTAAAGAAAGCATCGCGGCCATTCGCCATAGAGGCTTGCTTCGCAATAAAGCCTCCTTTTGCTCCACTTGGTACAATGACGGCATTCTTCACTTGCTGTGCTTTAACCAAGCCTAATACTTCTGTACGGAAATCTTCCTGACGATCGGACCAACGTAACCCTCCTCGCGCCACTTTGCCACCACGCAAATGAACCCCTTCCACTTTAGGAGAATACACAAAAATTTCATATTGTGGACGCGGTTCTGGGATATCAGCAATTTCACGAGGATTGAATTTAAAACTAACATAAGTTTTATGTTCGCCTTTATCATTTTGATAAAAATTAGTTCGTAATGTTCCTTTAATAAAGTCAAGAAAGCGTCTCAAGATGCGATCATCATTAAGATTACTCACATCATCCAACGAATGTAAAATTTCATCACTGATTTTGTATGTTAAACGCTTCTCACATTCAGGATCAAAATAATGATGAAATAAATCAACCAACTGGCGCGTTATTGCAGGATACGCCATCAATGTATTAGCAATAGCCAATTTACTAAAAGGGAATAAGGTTTGCTTCATATAGGCAGCATAAGAACGCAATATAACAACCTCACGCCAATGGATATTGGCCGATAGCACTAAGCCATTGAATGAATCATTTTCAGCATTACCGGACCAAATATTACTAAAGGCTTCTTCAAAGCGCTGCTTTTGAACACTGAGCTCACCATCACTGATTAACTTACCTTGTAATTCAAAATCATGCAGCCAAACCAAGCCATTCGGCGCTCTTAAACGGTAAGGATGCTCACCAATAACTTTTAATCCCATTTTTTCCAACACTGGAATAACATCAGACAATGCCAAAGGGGATCCTTTGTGGAAAATTTTAAAATGCAATATATTGTCTGAGTCATCACTTGGCTGACATAAATCTAAAGCCAAGGGAGTATCATCACTTAAGCGTTTAATTAATGTGATATCGTCAATTGTTTGAGAGGCGGCAAAATTTTCTTGATAGGATGTTGAAAATGTTTCTTGATACTGTTTTAAATACTCAATACCTTGCTCTTCGCCATAATTACGTATAAGTACAGACTCTAAAGATGAAGACCATGTACTGGCTAGTGCCTTTATTTGTTGTTCAAGCTCATCTACATTCCATTTTGCTTTTTTAGCATCGTTCAAACGGAAGATTAAATATGTTCTAGATAAGATAGATTCTGAATAATAAGTATAAAACTCACTGGATTCAGCACCCACTGCTTTTCCTAGCAAAGTTAAAATCTTTTCTCTCAGGTGAGTTGAAAAAATATCCCGAGGAATATAAACCATTGCAGATGCAAAGTTACCCGTTGGATCTTGTCGCATAAACAAGCGAACATGATGCCGTTCATTGATTTGCGATATTCTAACGATGGTATCAGTTAATTCATCTTCAGTACTTTGAAATAACTCATCACGCGGGTAGGTTTCTAAAACTTGCCGAATGACTTTGCCATTATAACTGCCAATATTAATATTGATATTTTCGTAAATGGCTTCAACTTTTTCTCTGACAACCGGAATATTGAGGACACTGGCCCTATAAACGCCTGATGTATACAAACCAACAACATGGTGTTCACCCACAGCTTTACCTTTATTATCGTAAGCTTTGATAATGATGTGGTCAGGATAAGCATTGCGGTGGACAGTAGAACGAACAGGCAATTTACTGAAAGTAAGTAATCGACCCCCTCCTTTTTGCCGGGTCATTTGTCCTTCACTAATAAGGCCTCTGGCTAGCTCACTGTTGAGCAAGCCATAGGATTTCACACAATTACGTTCTTTCTTTTGATTTTTAACTTCGTAATATCCGTACCCAAGGAAAGTAAAATTATTCACCATCAACCAAGCGAGAAATTGGTTAGCCTCACTGACTTCAGTTTTGTTATGGCGTTTTTTAGCCAAATCAATATTATCGCGGATCATTTGTAGCTCATTAAGCATATCCGGGTAATCCGTATTAACTACCGCAATATTGTCCAGAGCTCCACGAACAGCAGAAGTGACTGCTTTTAAGTCTTTGATTTTAGTAAAGTGTGTAATCTCAAAATAAAGGAAGGCTTCGTTACCATCTAAATGATAAGCCTTTGCTGATGGGACCAACTCAAGTAAATGACCCTTATCGTCTCGATCAGTAATAAGTGCTGTATGCTGTACTGAATGAACGGTGACATCGTGGCTTGTTAGCGCCATTCTTACCGAGTCCATTAAAAATGGCATATTCTTACATTGCACCATCACTACAGTATGCGGGCATTGCCAATGCTCATCGGCGACACTTGGGTTATAAACACGTATGGAAGGGCGATTATTATAATTTTCTATAAACTGGTACGCATCGTAAACCAGACCATAAATATCATCTAATGAACGCCCTTCAAGTTCGGCCAAGGGATATTGATCAAAAAACTCATCAGCAAATATCTGAACTGAATCAGCTTTTTTCAATTTTACCTGAATAAACTGGTGCAACTGCTCTAGGAATGCCGATTTATCACCAGTCATAGCCAGACTCATATCCATAGTGGACTCCAAAATTTAATCTATACAATACTCTTTCTTCAGCATAGCTCAGACCTAAAAAGGTGCCAGTTTTCAGGTGTTTGGGCTTAGCAACCCCGTTAATTTCAGGTATGATTGCCGCCTTTTCCCCTGACTCATCTGATTCCAAGGTATTCATAACTATGTCGGCAACTATGACTGATCTTTCTTCTTTAAATGCTGTTTCCCCCATTGATGGCCGCTATGGCAGTAAAACTGTCGATTATCGGAGCATTTTTAGTGAATTCGGCTTAATTCGTTTTCGAGTGGAAGTAGAGATCAGATGGTTACAATGCCTTGCTAATCATTCAGGTATTAGCGAAGTCCCCACCTTGAGCGACAAGGCGAATCAATCTCTGAACGCCATTATCGAGACTTTTGATGAATCTCATGCTCAGCAAATTAAGGATATAGAAGCAACAACAAACCACGACGTCAAAGCGGTCGAGTACTTTATCAAAGAGCAGATCAGCCGTGATTCGGAGTTAAATCAGGTCAAAGAATTTGTTCACTTTGCTTGCACCTCAGAAGATATTAACAACCTATCCCATGCTCTAATGTTAAAGGCAGGGAGAGAACAGCTGCTTATCCAGCTTGAGCAGGCTATCGGGGTAATGACCACTTTAGCCGGCAACTACGCTGAGATTCCAATGCTGTCACGTACCCATGGACAAACGGCCTCCCCTACGACTGTGGGTAAAGAGATCGCCAATGTGGTGGCTCGCTTAAAAAGGCAATTGGCACAGATAGAAAAAATAGAATTGCTGGGGAAAATCAATGGTGCTGTTGGTAATTACAATGCCCATTTATCCGCTTACCCTGATGTTGACTGGCAGAGCAATGCCGAAAAATTTGTCACGAGCCTTGGCCTAAGTTGGAACCCTTACACAACACAGATTGAACCCCACGACTATATTGCCGAACTTTTTGATGCCATTGCCCGCTTCAATACCATCGTTATTGACTTCAATCGGGATATCTGGGGTTATATCTCTTTAGGCTATTTCAAGCAAAAGACGATCGCCGGTGAAGTTGGCTCTTCGACTATGCCTCACAAAGTTAACCCCATCGACTTTGAAAACTCAGAGGGTAACCTTGGATTAGCCAATGCTATTTTCCAACATTTGGCGAGCAAGCTACCCGTGTCTCGGTGGCAACGTGATTTAACCGACTCCACGGTACTAAGAAATATGGGAGTCGGTTTTGGCTACTGTGCCATTGCTTATGCCTCGGTACTTAAAGGTATGGGTAAACTGGAAATTAATGAAGCTCGTCTGGCTGAAGATTTGAATAATAGCTGGGAAGTCTTGGCCGAGCCGATTCAAACCATCATGCGACGCTATGGCGTGGATGAGCCCTATGAAAAACTAAAGGCCTTAACTCGAGGACAAACGATTACGCCTGAAATCTTAAGTCAGTTTGTTGAAACCTTGGAAATACCAGAAGAAGCAAAAACAGCTATCCGTGCATTGACACCGGCTAACTATATCGGCAATGCGGTTAGCCAAGCCAAGGCAATTTAGAGAAAAAATATAAGCAATTATTATATTTAATATAATTGCTTATGCAGCAAAAATATCTGCATGCATTGCATTTAATACTCTTGCTTAAAGTTGCACTCCAATAGAGGCACCATCATAAGCTATGGGTAAAAACTGTAAGCGCTCATCACAAGCGCTTGATGTTGCACCTGTGATTAGGTCAAATTGCATTCCATGAAGCGAGCATTGCAGCTTACCCCCTTGAATTGTGGCCCTATCAAGTGGTGCTTGTTGATGAGGGCATTGATTGAGTAGCAAATAACGCTGCCCTTGATCTTGAACAAGCAATAACGATTGACCCGCAATCGAAAAACTGCGGGAATAACCGTCATGAAGGTGAATCAGTTTTTCCAGTAAGTAAAATGCCATAAACCCTCACAAGACTATTGAAGACAAATTTTAATGCCTGAAATTATTCCTCTCCGCTATGAACCTGACACCGAGTCAGTATTTTCAAAGCTAAGAGGTTTACCTTATGCTTGCTGGCTTGATAGCGGCAAACCAAAATCAAACTACGGCCGCTACGATATCATCAGCGCAGCACCTGCTTTGAGACTAGTCACTAAAAACCAAACGACAGAGATTCGAAAATATCAGCATGGTAGCAATACTGTCGAACTATGCAAGATCAGCAATGCTGACCCTCTCGCTCTACTACAAAAAGAGCTCCAAAAACTTGAAATCAATACTGATACTCCAGAGCCTTTTAGTGGTGGTGCTATCGGATATTTTGGCTATGATTTAAGCCGACGTTATATCAGATTAACAAACCCTCCCGTTCACACAGAAGACCCAAGTGACTTGCCACCATTTGCCGATATGCAGGTAGGAATATATCACTGGGCATTAATTCAGGACCACCAACTAAAAACAGCTTGGATCACCACACTTCCTGAATGCGATCCCAAGCTATTGAGGGATATTAAATCAAGGCTAGATAACCGCTCTCCGATGACAGCCTCTCCCCCTTTTCATACCAAGACACTCACACCAGTGATAAATAAGACGCATTATATTGAGCAACTGGAACGTATCCACGACTATATTCTCGCTGGCGATTGCTATCAGGTTAATTTCGCGCAATGCTTTCAAGGACAATACACGGGTGACCCGTACTCTGCTTATAAGCAATTGCGACAGCAAATGGCCTCTCCCTTTTCTGCTTATTTACAATTAGATTCACAAACGATTATGTCCCTTTCACCTGAACGTTTCTTACACGTACAAGGTGACAAGGTATTAACACAACCTATTAAAGGAACCGCTCCAAGAGATAATAATTATAAAAAGGATCAAAAGCGTGCGAATCAACTCTATAACGACGATAAGAATCGTGCGGAAAATCTTATGATTGTTGATTTACTGCGCAATGACCTAGGGCAGCACTGTATTCCCGGCAGTATAAAGGTCGACGAATTATTTGGCTTGCAAAGTTTTCCCAATGTTCACCATCTAGTGAGTAGTATTACTGGCCAATTAATAGAAGGCAGCCATAGTTTGGACCTTTTAAGAGACTGCTTCCCTGGCGGCTCTATAACCGGCGCACCAAAAAAACGAGCCATGGAGATTATTGATGAGCTAGAAACAGGACAACGTGGCGTTTATTGTGGCAGCATTGGCTATATCAATCATAACGGTGACATGGACACCAATATAGCAATACGTACCGTCAGCTGTGACGATGAAACTCTTTATTGCTGGGGCGGTGGCGGCATTGTTGCAGACTCAAAAGCCAATGAAGAATATCAGGAGAGCCTGGATAAAATAGGAACAATCTTAGAGAATCTGCGCAATATAATTAATTGATTACTTTCAATAGCTTACATCACTAAAGCCACAAAAAACATTAACTTTTATTAAAAATAGAAACACCCCACCCAAACAGCAAAAGAGGTGGTATGGCAAGCGCAGCAATTGCACCATAAGTAGCAAACCTTAAATGATTTACAATACTTGATCGACCCTTTATTTGCTTGTGAAAAACATAGTCAGTAAGCACCTTTTCTTCAGAAGATAGAATATCTTCAAGCGCAAGATCATATAAGTTTTGTGAATGACAACCCCAGATAAAGGCGCGGCATATTCTTTTAGGTGAATAAAGTAAACCCGTAGAAACACCCCCTAGATTCAGAAAAAGAGCGATAGGGTTGTTCCAGCAACCACTGCCCAGTTCCCATGCGCCCACCTCTCCTTCACCTATCCTACTGTTGCTATAACCGGTAAACAAATGATGAAGGTCGTGATAAGGCAGCGCTTTTTGGCGCACTTTTGAATTGGGTACAGGGATAAGGTAAGGGCCAGCATAGAGGTGAACAACCTTATCATGATAGTTGTCCTCAAAAGGTGAGCCTGCCAAGTGTAACTTGAGTAAGTCAGACACTAACATTATCTAGATCTTAACTAATTCATCATTGGTAAATTAGAGGCTTAAATCCCTTACACTGGCCTTGATAAACTCTTTCTTCAAGTCTTCATATTCATGAACTGCCGGAAATTGAGGAAATTCATCAATAACATTCTGCGGCGACTTAAATAAAATGCCCGCATCTGCCTCATTTAACATGGTTGTATCATTGTACGAATCACCGGCTGCAATAATACGGTAATACAAACCTTGCAGAGCGAGCACAGATTGCCTTTTAGGGTCTTTTTGACGCAGAGTATAATCGGTTACACGGCCTGTAGGATCAACTTCTAAGCGATGGCAAAACAGGGTCGGAAAGCCTAGCTGACGCATCAATGGCTGAGAAAATTCATAAAAGGTATCCGATAAAATAATGACCTGAAAACGCTCACGTAGCCAATCGATAAATTCTCGTGCACCGGGCAATGGAGACAATGTCGCGATGACTTCCTGTATCTCATTCAAACCCAGCTTATGCTCATCCAATATTCGCAATCGTTGTTTCATTAATACATCATAATCAGGAATATCACGGGTCGTTGCTTTAAGTTCTTCAATACCCGTTTTGTTTGCAAATTCTATCCAAATCTCAGGAATTAAAACTCCCTCTAAATCAAGACATGCCAGTTCCACAATAATCTCCCAATCCAAAAAATATTGTTGCTATGGCGTATTCCCAGAAATAAATACACCATGCTTAAGAAAGAGTGCGCAATCTACCTCCGCCGCTCTTTTAATGCAATAACATTCGCCAATAAACGACGAAAATGATCCTTATTTGATCATTTTTCACGTGAAACATATAAGCATTACAAATGAAAGACAATCTAGAAATTACTTTAAGTTATTTAAAAGAGCTACCTAAATCATTGATATTAAAGCATTAAAACACAACAGGTTGTGCTTATTTTTTAGCCTCACACTATATGTAGTATAGAATACAGGCAAAATGCCCATTTAAAGGGCAAATGTTTCACGGAATCATTATAGCGATAAGGTGTATATAAAAAGCAAAAAGTTATTTTGATAAGGTCACGGCTTTTGTTATTCTCTCGCCCACTCTCCAGCATTCAACAAAGAGAGTCGCTGTAACTTATTGATTAGGAATACCATGAAAATTACATTTGTTAAAAAAGTGCTCGCCGATGGCTCACCCTGCAAAAAATGTGGTGAAGTTATAGAGAAAATGGAAGCAGCCAATCAGTTACGCTTTATTGATAAAATCGTTATTGCTGATGAGGCAGATAAAAATAGCGAGGGCATGCTGTTAGCTGCTGAGCACGAAGTTAATAGAGCACCATTTTTTATCGTTGAGCAAGATAATGGTAGTACAGAGATATATACGATTTACTTCAAATTGGTTAAAGATGTATTGAATGATCTAGAGACAGCGGCTTAAAGCTGTCCTATTTCTCAATATTCCAAGCCTCTACGCTTCTTTTTTCACCTGACACGACACATTCTACCTCTACCTTCTTTTGCGGCTTCTCTTGGGTTGCAGCAGTCTCATACTTGATAAAGATTTTATATTCTTCTACGTGAGCGAGATAGCGGCTTTCAATCATATTGACCTCCCAACTCTTTCTCTCGGTCACCTCTTGATGCAGTTTGTTTTCACAAAGACCTATCGCTTGTCCCATAGAGTGCACATACCTTGCTTTCGATTTAAACTCTTCTAAAGGCGGCAGTTTTGCATATACGCTATCAAGGGCAGCTCTTTGTTCGGCCTCCCTCAATGCTAGCAACTCTTCTTTTGATGGCCCTGCCAACATATCAACAACGTAAATAGTGCCAAAAATTGAACCATTAACGATGAGTAATAATAAGGCGCCCATTATTATTAACTTTTTTTGAGACATATCAACTACTTACTAATAATTCACGGTGGAGATTAACAACGGGGAACTCCTATAAGTGTAGACAGGGTCTGCAAAAATATTAGTCTTTTATAAAAACATATAAGTATAAAAAAGCCCCTTATATAAGGGGCTTTTTTATACTTGATCAAACAACAATAACATCATTAATAATTGGGTAATTGAACATCCTGAAACAATTCATCTAATTCCAACTTGGATGTACAACTATAGGCTTCTTCCACCATATTGCGGCTAAGGTGAGGGGCAAAATTCTCTATAAACTCGTACATAAATCCACGAATAAAGGTGCCTCTACGGAAGCCAATTTTTGTAATGCTGGGTTTAAATAATTTACTGGCGTCCAAAGCAACAAGGTCACTATCAAGCTCTTCGTTAAAAGCCATCTTAGCAATAATGCCTACACCGAGTCCTAACCTGACATAAGTCTTAATGACATCAGCATCCGCTGCAGTAAACACGATTCTTGGTACTAACCCGCGTTCCATAAAGGCTTCGTCTAATTTGGAGCGGCCAGTAAAGCCAAATACGTAGGTCACAATTGGATGTTTTGCGACCTCTTCTAAGCTAAGTTCGGATAATTGACATAGAGGATGGTCCTTAGGAACGACGATTGCCCTATTCCATTCGTAACAAGGCATCATAATTAAATCGCTAAATAATTCCATTGCTTCTGTGGCTATCGCAAAATCAACAGTACCATCGGCAGCCATTTCAGAAATTTGCATCGGCGTACCCTGATGCATATGGAGTGCAACATCTGGATAGTTATCAATAAAACCTTTAATAATTTCAGGTAAGACATAACGTGCCTGAGTATGGGTCGTTGCCAGCGATAAACTGCCCTTTTTATCATTACTGAACTCTTGAGCTACCTGCTTAATACTCTCAACTTTGCGTAAGATCTCGCCTGTTGTCTTCAAGATCGCTTCACCAGCAGGTGTAATTCGAGTAAGGTGCTTACCACTGCGGGAAAAGATCTCAACGCCTAATTCATCTTCTAATAGCCTGATTTGCTTACTGATCCCGGGCTGAGATGTGTATAGACTTTGTGCAGTCGCTGATACATTGAGATCGTGATGTGCAACTTCCCATATATAGCGCAGTTGCTGAAGTTTCATATCTCCTCCGCAGTCGATAGATATTGATAGAGTTGTTATAAAAATATAAGTAAATATTCTTTTCCAGAATAGTCCGTATTCTGTATATTGCCAACAAATTCCTTAAATTAATTATGATAGATACATCTATCTATAACTTTAGACTATATCACAACTGCCGCAATGGAATTAACTTTTATACTTTACATACTCGCTGGAGCCGCTGTCGGAATAGCCGTTGGCGTTACCGGTGTCGGCGGCGGTTCACTGATGACCCCTCTTCTATTGATGTTTGGTTTTCCGCCTAACGTCGCTATTGGTACGGATTTACTCTATGCCGCCATTACCAAGTCAGGCGGTATTATTTCTCATCATCACAAAAGAAATATTGATTGGCATTTGGTACGCAGGATGGCCTTGGGCAGTATTCCTGCAGCAATAATTACATCATTACTGTTGAAGTTTTTCTTTGGGGATCCAGAAGACTATAGCCATATTCTAACGTTCTCACTCGGCGTGATGCTGGTATTGACATCTTTTGTGTTATTTTTTCGTCAACGATTAAAAGAACAAGCCGAGAATAATGTCGGCATACTCGGTTTTGCACACCGTTACCCCGCTCCATTTACCATTTTTATGGGCTTTATCATTGGGGCCTTTGTGACGCTATCCTCTGTAGGCGCAGGCGCTATCGGTGCCGCTGTTCTAATGACACTCTACCCCCACTTACCAAGCCATCGTATTGTAGGTGTTGATATCGCTCACGCCGTACCGCTGACCTTTATCGCGGGTATCGCTCACTTATGGCTGGGGAATGTGAATTTTATGTTGTTGGCTTGCTTATTGATTGGCTCGCTACCGGCGATACACCTAGGCACATTGATTGGTAGTCGACTGCCAAACAAAGTATTACAACCGCTACTTGCTTTTGTTTTGATGGGCTTGGGCTTAAAGTTTGTTTTCTTTTAGGTCTTAGCTTTCTGCAAATAGAGATTGGGTATTCATTATCACAATAACGAACTCTATCTAGTAACTACCATAAGCCCATTTGGCTTTGACTGCCCCCCTCTTGCTGCCAGATTGCAGCTCTATTAGGTACGACATAAACCGGCACTTTCGCATTATTAAGTACCTTTTGAGCCACAGTACCGATATGTGAGAGATTATGCGGGTCTGGAGAGTGGCTGCCCAAAACAATCAAGTCAGCCTGCACATCTTCAGCGGCTTGTAATATAACGTCAACAGGGGTTCCTGTTTTAACGATTACTTCGCCCAGCTTTAACAAATCAACATCACCTTCCATATATTCATCTGTCAGCGCATCGATCACTTGTGCTTTGACTTCCTGAACCATGGCATCTAGCCCGGTCGTTGTAAGCTGCTGTGTTGTTTTGGGGTTTAAATAAGCATGAAGGAGTGCGTGTCCAAGTGTACCAAGAGGCTCTATCGCATGTACCACAACTAGCTTGGCGTTATGCTGTTTTGCTAACTCAGAAGCATGCTGGAGCACACATGGCGTAAATACGCTGAGATCAGTTGCCAATAATATCGTTTTTATCACAAACTCTTACCTGAATACTGGCATACAGTGTCGCTTAATTTAACACTCTATGCCCTAGGTTTATGCCTCAAAATCATCGAGGGTCTATTATTCAGAATAGCAACGTTTTCGGCAGATACCGCTTAATCAATAGACAGATTGGTAATAGAAACACACAAGGTCAGTGAATTTTGATGACATGACAATTGACACCTTATTCGTTGGCTACACCATGGGGTACATGGCCTGTAGCAACATGATCTTTGGCTGAATCACAATGAAGCGGTTGATCATCAAAAAATACATCCGCGCCGTAAGCACTTAAGAATTCACCTTTTGGTAAACCGCCCAAAAATAAAGACTCATCAATCCTAACATTCCATGCTCGTAATGTTCTGATAACACGTTCATGTGCTGGTGCTGAGCGAGCAGTAACTAAAGCGGTACGAATCGGGCATTCTCCTCCTGAGAACTCCGATTGCAAGTTGTGCAAAGCAGAAAGAAATGCCTTAAATGGGCCCCCAGATAAGGGCTTCTTCGCCGAATTTCTTTCATTTTCAGTAAATGCTTCAAGGCCATGTTGTTTGTAGATGCGCTCTGCTTCATCAGAAAATAAAACTGCATCACCATCAAATGCAAAGCGCAGTTGTTCCTTCTCGTTGGAGCTACGTGAAGGCAATAAGGTAGCAGCAGCCACGCCTTGCGCAAGTGCTCGCTGAACATCGGCCGAATCGAGGGATAGGAACAAATGACTACCAAAAGCCTCGATATATCGATAAGGGCTTTCACCGCCACTAAATGCAGCTCGACTAATACCCAGCTTATACTCTTCGATAGAGTTAAAGATTCGTAAACCGGTATCAGCACTATTGCGAGACATAAGAACAATTTCTACCCTTGCCTCGCCCAGTAATTCATTAAGATGTAGTAACTTTTCTACTAGAGGAAAAGCATCACCCGGCGCTAAAGGCTCACTCTCATGCTCAATTTGATATTCAGAATAAGCCGCAAGCCCCTGTTCTTCAAAGACTTTATGACTTTCACTTAAATCAAAAAGTGCCCTAGAGGAAATTGAAATGACGAGTTTTTTACTCGTAGCTACCATATCTTGCCCCAATTATTTGTCGATCACTATTCAAACATATTCTATGTTGTTAGTACCACTGAGCCTGTTGTCGCGCCACTCTCTAAAGCCTTGTGGGCATTTTTCGCTTCAGCCAACTCAAATTCGTAGTTTACATTAATCATCACATGTTTATTGACGACTTGTTTGAACAGTGAATCCGCCAATTCTTGTTGTTCGTCAGGATCAGCAACATAGTGAGCTAAAGTTGGTCGAGTCAAAAATAAAGACCCTTTTTGAGCCAATAAGAGTGGCTTAAATTCAGGCACAGCACCAGAGGCATTCCCAAAACTGACCAGCATTCCACGCGGTTTCAAGCTATCGATTGATGCTGCGAAAGTATCCTTGCCAACGGAATCATAAACCACATCAACACCGAGGCCCGCTGTGAGCTCTTTTACACGAGTAGGCACATCTGATTGACGATACAGTATAACCTCATCACAGCCCTGTTCCTTTGCTAGTGCGGCCTTTTCGGGGCGACCGACTGTACCGATCACATAAGCACCAATTGACTTCGCCCACTGCGTTAAAATAGACCCAACACCACCTGCTGCTGCATGGACTAATATGCAGTGATCTTTTGAAAGGGGAAAGGTTTTCAATAACAAATAAGCTGCTGTTAAGCCTTTTAACATCATCCCTGCCGCTATCTTACTGCTGACCTCATTTGGCAGGATAATTAAGGATTTTTCCGGGACTACATGGGCTTCTGAATAAGCACCCAAAGGGGCAGAAGCATAAACGACCCTATCCCCTACTTTAACCCTTGTGACACCTGGGCCAAGGGCGACTACTGTCCCCGCAGCTTCAGAACCAAGGCCTGAAGGTAAGTCAGTGGGATATAAGCCCGAACGAAAATAGGTATCGATAAAGTTAACGCCGATATAATCATGCTTTATCAGCACTTGACCCTCAGTTAAATCAGGGAGCTCAATCTCTTGATAGCTTAATACTTCAGGCCCACCTGTTTTGCTCAAGAGAATGGCGTTTGTATACTTCATCTTAGGGGTTTCCTAATTAGTGGCTTTCTATTACGGGCTTCCTAGTATATTTTGGAATTGCTGTCGATAAGGGAATAAACCAAAACTTCCCCCTGTATGAATAAAGACAATGTCCGTCATATCAGCATAAGTGCCCGCAATTATTTCTTGAATTAAGCCATGGAAGGCTTTACCGGTATAAACAGGATCCAACAACAAACCTTCTTCTCGAGCTACTCTCGCTATAGTGTTTAATACCTCATCTGAGGCAAGACCATAGCCTTGACCGATATAGCTATCATTTGTCTGGATTTTATAGCTTGTTGGCAAGGGCGTAGAGAAAGACGACTGGAATTGATCGCTAAATTCTGCAATATCAGCACTGACCTTTTGGGAAAAATACGCTGCATCATCACAAACAGCCATTCCCAAAACTGAAGCACTTAATTCATAATAACTACTACCCAGGGTTAATCCTGCCTGAGTACCTGCAGAGCCTGTCGCTGTCACAATAAGCTGCGGTATTATCCCATGTTGTTCGAAATCTTTCTTGAGCTCCTCACATGCAGCAAAATAACCCCAGACGCCCACGCCATTGCTAGCCCCTGTAGGGATGATATAAGGCTTAAAACCTTTATCACGATAAGCTTGGGCGGTTTCTTCTAGAATGTGATCTAAGTTCTTATGGTATTCTCTAGGAGGATAACAACGTATCGTTGCTCCAGCTAACTGGTCCAATAGCAAATTACCATCGCTCTCACCAGAACCTCTCAATACAAGATGGACTGGAAGCCCTAAATGGGCACAGGCAAAAGCGGTTGCTCGACAATGATTTGACTGTATACCCCCACAAGTAATAAACATATCAAAGCCTTGCTCAAGCGCATAAGCTAAGGTGTATTCAAGTTTACGGACTTTATTGCCACTCAGAATGGAGCCCGTCAAATCATCTCGCTTAACCCACAGTCTTGGGCCACCGAGACGATTTGAGAGCCGATCTAACGGTTGCAGTGGCGTCGGTAATGACGCCAGAGAGAGTCTTGAAGGCCACTGAATGATAGGCATGACTCTCGGGCCTTCTTATTAAATACCTTTAATGGTGCCTTTAGGCAACACAGCATGTAAAGATTGTTTTTGAAACTTTAACTCAACCTTATCGGAGACTTCGATCACCATATAGTTGTCGTCTACTTTCAGCACTTTACCTAAAATACCGCCTGTTGTAACAACCTCATCACCTTTAGCTAAGTTTTCTATTAGCCCTTGGTGCTCCTTTTGGCGTTTTCGCTGTGGGCGGATAATCATGAAGTACATCAGTACGAACATGCCACCAATTAATAATAAGCTTTCATAACCACCACCGGCTGACGAAGCGCCGGTTTGAGCTTCAGCATAAGGAATAAAAAAAGACATAACACCCCTTTATCGTTTTCTGTTCTAGTTTTAAGAGGTGGCACTCTAACGGTTTTAATGCTTTCAAGCAATATGATAGGCACAATGTCAGCAAGAAATTCACATACAAAAAAGCCGGCGATAATCAGCCGGCTTTTGGATATTAATCAGCAAAATACCAATTCAGACATAATCTCTGTATACCTTGCGGAATACACTTGGAGATAGATTTGTCCAACGTTTAAATGCATTGGTAAAACTTGTACGATCTGAAAAATCTAAGCAACTTGAGGTGCTTTCGATACTCATATTCTTTTTCAGTAAACAATCAATGGCATGATTAAACCGGACCAAGTCTCGCAATGCTGCAAAACTGATCACCTGTTGCTGTAACCGACGTTGTAGAGTGCGCTTGGATAAATTCATATCTGCTGCAACATCTTCAATATTGAGACTCGATTCGCCAATACGCTTTTGTAAAATATCTAATACTTTACCTGCAACGCCACTAAGAGGTGGTATGTTGGCTTTTTCTTTTATTTCTTCAAAGTCATAAAACCCAACATCGGCAAATGAACTTTCAGGTAATGTACTGCTTTCAATCATCCTGATACTCCTTGCTCAAACTTCACGCAGTTAAAACTACGCATTATTATTGAAATACAGGAGCAACACGGTACATCATGTGCTGAACCAACCTCGGGCTATTATATGATTATGACAATAAAGCACCAGAGGTATTTTGCGCCAATTATTTGAAGTTGAAATAAAAACGTTATTACAAATTGAAAGTAGAAAGAAATGAAGATTTAAGTGTCAAAAAAAGCACTTTTGTACTAACTTTTCACAAATCAATAACCAAAAAGTATAATAACAAAAGTGGCAAAAATGACTTTATCCTATCAAATCAAAGGGTTTCATCGAGAAATTTGATTAGCTCTTCATGATGATTCGCCGTTTTAAACTTGTCCATAACACCCACTAAGCGCGAATCTTTATCAATCACGAAGGTGGTGCGGATAATACCCATAAACTCTTTACCCATAAACTTCTTCAAACCCCACACACCATACTTTTCAGCAATGGCATGATTTTCATCTGATAGAAGATCAAAATTCAAGTCATGCTTATCAATGAACTTCTGCAATCTATCGGTAGGATCTGGGCTGAGACCAAATACGACAGTATCCCTTTTCTCCAGCTCTTTTTTAGTATCACGCAAACCACAGGCTTGAGTAGTACAGCCGGGTGTCATTGCTTTTGGATAAAAATAGATCACAACATTTTTCTTACCTGCGTAATCCTTTAGTTTCACCGTTTCATTCTGTTGGTTTTTCAATGAAAATACGGGGGCTTTGTTACCAATTTTAGGGAAGGACGATGACATAAATGGCTCCTGATTTTTTGTCGCTTTTACGATAGCAAAACAACAATAGATTAATCATATGTGTTGCAAAGAGTATTGCAAAAAGTGTTATAAAAAGTGCTATAAAAAACGCGAGCTAAGCTCGCGTTTTAATATCAGTACGCCACAGGCGCTGATTAATGCAAACTATGGAAGTAAGTGTGCAACAGCGTCACGTTCTTCGGCTAATTCTTGTTCAGTCGCTGCCATTTTACTACGAGAGAATTCATTGACCTCAAGACCTTGAACAATTTCCCAATCACCATTTTTACAAACACAAGGATAAGAGTAGATAAGACCTTCTTGAATACCATAGCTACCATCACTGTAGATACCCATACTAGTCCAATCACCTTCAGGTGTGCCTAAGGCCCAATCACGCATATGAAAAATAGCGGCATTCGCTGCAGATGCTGCACTAGACGCACCACGGGCATCAATAATAGCTGCACCGCGTTTTTGAACCGTAGGAATGAAATCATTTTCATACCATGCTTGGTCCACCATATCGATAGCAGTTTTACCGTTAACTTTAGTGTGATGCAAATCAGGGTATTGCGTTGACGAGTGATTACCCCAGATTGTCATGGTAGTCACATCATTAATAGTGGTGTCTGTTTTTTGAGCAAGCTGAGTCATCGCACGATTGTGGTCAAGACGCGTCATCGCCGTAAAATTACGTGGATCGATATCAGGCGCATTACGCTGAGCAATCAAGGCGTTAGTGTTAGCTGGGTTACCCACAACCAATACTTTAATATCACGTGAAGCAACGTCGTTAATGGCTTTACCTTGGGCAGAAAAGATAGCAGCATTCGCTTCGAGTAAATCTTTACGCTCCATACCCGGACCACGAGGACGTGCACCGACTAAAAGTGCATAGTCCGCATCTTTAAAAGCAACCGTTGCATCATCTGTTTGAACCATACCGGCCAATAATGGAAAAGCGCAATCATCCAGCTCCATTGCGACACCTTTTAATGCATTTAAAGCCGGTGTAATCTCCAACATTTGTAAGATAACAGGTTGATCTTTGCCCAACATCTCGCCTGCAGCAATGCGGAATAATAAGGAATAGCTGATTTGGCCAGCGGCGCCAGTTACGGCAACTCGTACAGGTGCTTTCACGTTATGTCTCCAAAAGGTTCGGTATAAATAATAAAAAGAAGAGCCAGAAAGGATCGTCTGGGCGCATTATAGGGATTTTTACAGCAATTTCACCCCAATTATCGTATTTTATAGGCACTAACCTGACTTTTGGTGTATTTCCAATCATCTAAGTGTTCGAAAAAGCACCGATATTAAACCCTTTAAATGGTATAATACTTGGATAAAAAGACAGCTATCACTGGGCTTGCTTATAGCGTGCTTCCAAAAGTGCATAGAGCTTATCTTTAAAGTCATGGTCTGACGAATCTAACTCAGCCACAAGCTCAACTAAATGTTCGTTATCCTCTTTACCATTCCATACTTTGATATAGCTGCCGTCTTTGTAGCCATGATCCTGACGGAAGAAATTCAATACATTTTTACCAACATAACCACAATACAAGGCGTCGAAATCCATACCAACAGCTTCCATCAAGGAAACAAATAGAGGGATAGAAAAATCTTTATTGGCTAGAGTGTATTCGGCAAAGCTTTCCAATAGCTCACGAAAGTCATCACTTTTTTGTGAACCCAGAGATTCCTCAAGCTCCATTAAGACAACCGGCGCTGATTCATTATTCTGCAGTAAAATACTTAAGCCAAAGTGCCAAATATCGATTAATTCAAGCTTTACCTGTTCAACATCCGGTGATTGGTGCTTCCACCACTTCCAACCGTAATGATCCATTAGCTCAGCACACTCCACCCAGATCGCCCGATACCATTCAAACTTCTTTGTGCGCCAGTTTTCATTAACGCGTGTATTCATAGCATCTTGAAGCTCTAACATAACCTTCAATTGTGTTTGCACTCTCCACCCTCCGATTCAAAGCAATGAGCAAAATGACTAAATAATATGGAAGCGAAATGGTATCACAGCTACTCAAATAACTTTTCACAGAATTGTCTCTTACTGTCATTAAAGTGCAATAAAACAGCCGTATGTTTAACTTATATACAGTAAATCTCCATGGGAGGTGAAAATGAAATTATTCAATGCCTTACATTCTCTGGACTTATGGACTTTTGATTGGTGCCTAAAGCGTAAGCATCGACAATTATTTGTGAACCTGAGTCGCTGGGTATCACGCAGTGCTGATGGTTACCTCTATGCTATTGCTGCCCTATTGTTTGCTCTATCAAATCAATGGTTACTGGTTAAAATTCTTTTTATAGGGTTTTCTGTTGAACGCATTCTCTATTTCATGCTTAAAAATAAACTACGCCGTAATCGACCACAACAAGCGATACCGGGTTACCAAAGTGTGATTCAACCTTCGGATCAATTTAGTTTTCCATCAGGGCATACATCTGCCGCTTTTCTAATGATGGGAATTATTAGTGCATTTTATCCAATACTGGGCATCCCATTACTCATCTGGGCAATATGGGTTGGCATTTCACGGGTTATGCTAGGCGTTCATTTTCCAACGGATAGTGTTGCTGGTGCAATATTGGGTTACACCATCAGCCAATATTGCCTTACTCTTTTTTTATAAGGCATATAATTATTAACAATAAATAAATTCATTCACTCATTAATATAAATAAGATAATTTCTGTGAAAATACTTTATGGTGTTCAAGCAACGGGCAATGGTCATATTACTCGCGCACGCGCAATGCACAAAGCGTTAAAAAAGAAAAACTTACATGTGGACTACTTATTCAGTGGTCGTGCTAGAGAAGATTTTTTTGATATGGAAGAATTCGGCAACTTTGCTTGCCATTCTGGACTTACTTTTATTACTGAAGCAGGTTCAATAAAACCTTTCGCCACTTTTCAAAAAAATAATTTCAAGCAATTATTGTGCGATATAAAAAATCTAGATTTATCAGTCTATGATTTAGTGTTGACAGATTTTGAACCTATTAGCGCTTGGGCTGCACGCAGACAAAAAAAGCCGTCTGTTGCCGTCGGCCATCAATATGCCTTTGATCATGATATCCCTAAAAAAGGCAACAATCCTATTACGGCTTTATTTATGCAGTATTTTGCCCCAGCAGAAACGCGATTGGGACTACACTGGCATCACTTTGGACAAGCAATATTACCGCCTATTGCCGACACTCATGCTCACCAAAGTAATATTATTGAAAATAAGGTTGTTGTGTACTTAGGCTTTGAGAAGTCTGAAGAGGTTATCGCTTATTTAAAGCCTTACAAAGATTATCAATTTTTTATCTATGGGCATTATGATCAAAAAGAGGATCGAGAAAATTTACAATTAAGACCTCTCAGTCGTGATGGTTTTCAACAAGATTTGGCAAATTGTAATGGTGTTATTACTAATGCGGGGTTTGAACTGGCAAGTGAAGCAATACACCTAGGGAAGAAATTATTAGTTAAACCTTTGCATGGCCAAATGGAACAGTTATCCAATGCCCTAGCACTTGAAAAGCTCAAGCTGGGTATAAGCATGAATAAATTGGATAAACAAAAGCTAGAAGATTGGCTGAGGAGTTTTACAGGCAAGCGCGTTATCTATCCGAGTGTACCCGATGCATTAGCAGAATGGATAGTAAAAGGTGATTTCAAGCAAACAAATCACCTAATTGAACAGTTATGGGAAAATGTTTCTTCTCCTGATATTCCAAACTTCACAAGCAAAACGATATAATTTATTTTGCTTTTGGAAACAGTCGGTAAAAATTATCTGTTGTGATTGAGGCTAGCTCATCAAAACTTAAACCTTTTAATTCTGCAATATATTCAGCAACTTCACGAACATACTGCGGCTCATTCGATTTACCCCGATAAGGAACTGGTGCCAAATAAGGTGAATCGGTTTCGACTAAAAGTCGGTCTAGAGGTATTTGTTTGACAACATCCCTTAGTTCATTGGCATTTTTAAAGGTGACAATACCTGAAATAGATATCATATAATTCAGGTCTATAGCCTGTCTAGCCATCTCCCAATTTTCGGTAAAACAATGAAGCACACCCGCATGGTTTAAACAACCGTGCTCTTTAATCAGAGCGATAGTATCTTCCCGGGCATCACGTGTATGAACAATCACCGGCAACTGGGCTTTTTTTGCGGCTTGCAAATGAATGATAAAGCTTTCTTGCTGGGTTTCTTTTTCGTCTTCACTGTAATAATAATCAAGTCCTGATTCACCTAAAGCAACAACCTTTGGGTGTTGAGACCATTGAAGTAAATCATCTACCGTGGCCAAGCCTTCTTTTACATCTAAAGGGTGTACACCTACAGAAGAAACAACTTCATTATATTGTTCAGCAATAGACACAACAGCTTCACGATTATTGATACTAATGCCGACACATAGTAATTTAGATATGCCCCGCTCTAAAGCAGCACTAATAGCAAGAGATAAATCATTGTCGTATTTTTCAAGAGAAAGTCTGTCAAGATGACAGTGAGAATCAACTAACATAAGGGTTTTAAGGATTACTTACATGGTATGGGTAGGACGATCAGATTCAAGAACACCGGCTAAATAGGTTTCAATTTTATTCACTGCAACGCTGTCCTGTTCGGTAAATTGAATACCAATACCTGCAGAACGGTTACCTTGGGCACCTTTAGGGGTAATCCAAACCACTTTACCGGCAACCGGTATCTTCTCTGGCTCATCCATTAAATTAAGCAAAACAAAGACTTCGTCCCCAACATTATAAACCTTGTTTGTTGGGATAAATAAGCCGCCATTTTTAACATAAGGCATATATGCAGCGTATAGCACAGCTTTATCCTTGATCGTTAAGGATAAAATTCCTGCGCCACCGGGCAAATCTCTCATTTATATTCTCCAGACATGTATCAATATCACTCGATTATGACTTTGCTGTTTTCAGTATAGCGTACCAATCCATTAACAGCTCTTCCAGTAATAATTGCTTGTTAGGGTTTGCCCCATGCAATAATTGATTTTTAGACTGAATTAACTTATCAGTAAACTTAAATAGCCACTGCCGGTTAAATTTTACCGCCAAAGACTCTATTTCAATCATTGTCTGTAAAAAGCTTAAATCAGCCTCAATTAGGTTACTGGGGCTTGAATCAGATAACTGAAAGCTCTTTTTAAGGGTTCGACTCACTAACTGTAACCACCATTCCAAAGTATCGTGTAATTCTAAATCTAACCAATCCTTGGCAATCGTAATATCGACCAAAGGGGTACTCTGCTGCGCTTTTAGCAAGCCATCATAAAAGCAGGATAGCTGATCAGAAGTATTGTTATCGAGTAAGGCTTTTGCTGTCAGGGGTGCTCCTGCTGACATACCCAAAATAAGGGAGGTATCGCCAGTAACGCCAACCTCTTTCAGCCAACTCATCGCTAGATTTTTTTCAGGTACAGGGAACGATAAAATTTGGCAGCGACTGCGTATGGTGGCCATCACACCACTAATCACATGGGATACCAGTATAAAAAAAGTATCAGCCGCTGGTTCTTCAAGGTTTTTTAACAATGCATTGGCTGCATTGATGTTCAATTGTTCTATCGGACCTAATATGACTACTTTACGACCACCCTGCTGGGCTGTAGTCGCTATCGTATTAGACAGCTGACGAATTTGATCAATTTTTATCTGCTTCCCTACATCCTCCGGCATGACTACCGATTTATCCGGGTGTGTGGTCGATGCATTCAATTGGCAACTACGGCATTGATTACAAGCTAAGCCCGATTTTGGTGTCATACACAGTAGGTAATTCGCCATTGAATGCGCATAATGCCATTTGCCTATACCCTTCTGCCCACTCAGTAATAAAGCATGGGGCATTCTCTCCTGATCAACCTGCTGGAGGAAATTTTGCCAATGGGGTTGCTGCCACGGGTAAGGAATAAAGGAAACTGCTGCCATAATGCTTAGCTAAGATACTCAAGGGTCTGATGCTCAAGAGGCTATAGTACCACTTTTGAAAGGTGAGCTCACCAGTACTCGCTTATAGCGTTCTATCCGAGCGGCACGACCAACAGCTCGCAAAAGCAGCGCCATTTGTTTCACCACATTGACATACCCACTCTTGCTCCTCAGAAGAAGTAAGAAAATCAGCGATAACTTTCTTAGCTTGCGCAACATCCTCATACTCAACCCATAATTCAGGCCATGAATCGACAAAAGATAGCTCACCGACTCCACCCGCTGCATACTCATTACGCAAAACGCTTTTAATATGTGCTGTATTCAGTAAATTTTGAATATGGGTAACCATCAATAGAGTTTGATCGGTATAGACTTTTTGCATAGCTTTTATTTTTTTGGTGATAACCTTAACAATCAATACGCGTACTATTTATAGACACTATTTATAGGCACTATATAGCATAACCAGTTAAAAACGAACGCTATGAGAGCATGATTATAAATGAAGACCATAAAAGACAAAGGGCCATTTATATCTATCCAATATAAATGGCCCTTACTAAAAGACAACAACTTACAAGAATAGTTGCTGCAATAAAGAGTTGTATAAAAAAGTGACGGCAGTTACGTAAACGAGCCGGTAATTACTTTCCCAGAAGGAACACGCACTTCTAAGCGTTCGTCATCAATACCAGCCGCTTTCATTAAAGTTTTCCCATAAGCCGCCAGTGTTGACCCAGATGGAATATCAGCATTGTTACTACCACCGGTTTGCGAATTAATACCAGTGGCAACAGGTCTTTCATTACCTCTTTGCATAATAGCTTGTAGACCTCCTATCATTCCGCCTTTAAAATCGCTGCCATGGGCCAAGCCCAATGTCATTTGGTTAAAGTGATCACGACCACCATTTCTAGTACTGCGGTGAGGCGTACGCCCAAACACATCCAATGTCGCAAAATTTACCTGATCGCTTAAGCCATTATCGACCAATGTATTCCAATAGTTAGCCAAAGCATTAAGAGAGGCTAAAGTTCTTGTGGCCTCATCTTCTAGTGTTGTGTCTTGATGGTTATCACGGCTGAATTCATGGCGCACACAGACAACAGGAGTCACTTTTAATCTAAAAAGTGCAACAGCGGTTTTTAATTGGCTCTCAAAGTCATCACCATCAACACTAGCAAGTAAGCCGCCTAGGTCATCACCAATAGCTACCGCCTCATTACGACTTAATGCATGCTGATCGAGGAAGGTCCTCTGCGCTCGAGTCCCATTTTGCTTTAAGTTTTGATATAGGGCATCCATCGTTTGCGTATAGAGTGCTGAAAATTGATCCGGATTAACGTTGATCCGAGAATCGCCACCAAATAATTGCTTGATATTACTTGGACGAAAAACAGCTAGCGGCGCACCTTTAAAAGTACCACCACCATCAAGCAAAATAGGCTTACTAGTAGTTGCGCCCACACCGGCACCGATGTCATTGGCAATGGCAGAAGCAAGCTCTTCTTCATTATTCCTGATTACATCATCTCTCAATGCGCCCATCAATCGACGCACTGCTGGAAATTCTGGATGAGCATTTGTACCTGTCTGATGCCAAAAACCCGTTAAATTATTGAGAAAACCTTGGGGTAGACCACTCCACACCCGTGAAGCTTTAACCGTTTGTTCACCTAAGCGTATATCTGCAGACTCCATAAAGTCTCGAGCCGTAAACTCTCGCCCTTGAATATTACCCAATACGGCATTTCCTAATTCACCCGTATTCGGATGAGCAATTAGCTGTGCCGGGTCATTACCATTTACAGGGAAGCTGCCAGGGCCATTACACGCGAAGGACTCCCCCTGCCCTGATTGAGCAAGGATAGTAAACTTGGGGTTAATCTGAGCAGTTTGAGAATGGACCTTGCCGGAAACTAAAAAACTGGTTGGGACACCGATTATTGCAGCTCTGGCAGATAATGATAATGTCGCAAACAGACTATTACGGAGGAAACGGCGGCGATCAACTGATTTCATAGCAATATCCTCTATTATTATAGGCCGAGAGCAGTAAGTGAAGGTGAGCTACAAGCCATTTTCCAGGCTACACGTAATGATTGATTGGTACTTAATCCAAAGCCACACGATAAGTCACCAGCATCATTAAGTTCTACTTGGGAAGGGTTACTACACTGTGGTGTTGCACGACTCACATCATAAACTTGTTGCAAGGTGGTACGTGCTGGCTGATAAGCATCGGAGCCTGTAGGAATACCCATGATATAAGTCACCATATCATCCAAGCTGGTATCAATACGCCGAGTACTGAAGGTATTATTATCCCCATTACCAACAACGCTAGTCACATTAACATCACAGAGACTCTCCACAGACTTCACGATCAAAAAGTCATTTTGAGTGGGTTGCAATAGAGGCACCTGCCCTCTGACATAAGTATCATTTGGGATTAAATCCCTATAGCGTCGAACCGTACCATTAGTGCCACAGTAATTAGTATTTGCATCAGTAAGGTTACGATGCTCTCGAACACTACCTAAGCGCACATTCAAAGCATCGCAAAAGTGATCGCGACGATTAATACTCACAACATCACTTGAATCATCACCCACAGCCTGAATAAATACCGGCGAGCTAAAGAGCCTCACAATCAAGTCCTGCATATCAAAATTAGTACTAGTAAAACGGGTGACTAAACTTTGGAAATTAGCATCACTTTGGTCACATTCGTACGAATTTGCCCATTGGCAAAGCTTGTCTACCCACGCCGTTGCAAAATAAGGGTGAGTTGCCAATGCATTGGCAAAATCATCCATTGTTTGAACCGTCTCGCGTTCACCATGAAAGGCAAAATCCGGCCGTAGAGTCCGTGGGTCGCTTAAAGCACGCAAAGTAGCCGAGTTATAGTGATTGGCAAAAATATTACGCATAGGATCTAAGTGTTGGTGACAGGCAAAACAGTCAGTACCCGGGTTGGCATGCTCTTCATCCAAACCATCTAAATGATTAGGAACTGTAGTATCACCGGCTTCAAAACTTAAACCCAAAGCCGTAATAACGGTCTGATTGGTATTAATACGGAACTGGTTATCCTCGTTTGTCTCCCAATTTTGAATGAAAATAGGGGTACTAAAGAAACCAACTCTAGGCGCAAGCAATGGATATTGATCACCATCTTCGATTGCTCTTAAGCTGTCTAAAAAGCCTCGCGTATGTGCGTAGTTTGCTGGTGAGTTCCCTTGAGTCAAACGTACAGTGCGCCAATCACTATAATCGCTATCAACAAGATTAGGGAAGCGACCAAAACGGAGGTTACCCGGGATATTTTGCTGATCCGCATGAGAGAGCATTGCTAGCAATGCCGTCGTTACTTCCCAATCGCGGGTGGTAACAACTTCACGAAAATCGCCTCCTCCTTTAACAATACGCATTGCTGTTCTCAGGAAGGACTCACGTAAAGTTTGCTGAGCCATGGACACGTTGATGCGCCTGTCCGCCCCAGCAACATTTAAGCCCAGTTGATTCCGGTATACTTCTGAAGAGTTAAAAATATCTTGTTGCAGCGTTGCCCTTAAAAACAGCGCCAATTTATTATCAAATTCTGGAGTCTGCATCCATTCGTTTAATAATGTTCTGAATTGACCTATACGTAACTGCCCACTGCTGTCCGTGACCCTATCCAGCTCTTCGGTGGTAACCGCTCCACCATGAAGTAAAACCTTGGCTCTATTGGCAATAGATAATGAGCTAATGTCCGCATCCGCTGAAGGAGGTTCAGGTGCTGGAGGAGGATCAATAACAACAGGAGGTGCAGCTTCTATTAGCTCATTAACCCACGCTACAAATTGATCATAGTGCTCTGAAGATACACCCGTTTTACCAAACGGCATTTTTGCTGTGCACTGACCACCAGAAGTAGGGTCAATAAGTTTTAGCAATAGCGACTCATCAATATTCGCGGGATCAATAAGTAACTCACTTGAACAGTTTTGACTCGCTGCTGTTTGACTAACAAGTCTAAGTGCTATGTCTTCAAGGCTACCGGAAGCAAGGTCAACCTTAGCACTACCGGGTGTAGAATCATGACAGCTAGAATTAGTACAGTTCAGTTCCGGCGTCTGCATTAATGCTTGAATATCAAGCGGAGGCTCAGGTGTCGGGGGATCTGCAGGCGTTGGTGGTTCTGGTGCAGGCGTTGGCGGTTCTGGTGCAGGCGTTGGTGGTTCCGGCGCAGGTGTCGGGGGTTCTGGTGTCGGCTGCTGTGGGCCATTAACACCCAAATAATCCATATACGCGGCAAGATCAGCAGCGCAGTCATCGCCACAGATTGAAGGGTTGCCCGCAGGCATCCAAAACTTAAGATAGTCTTCTGGAGAATACATCACTCCGGGCTCACTGGAGTGTTCGTACTCTGAGGCAGCAAGGTCAATCGCTTTAAATAAAGTCGCCTGACCATCCATCCCATGACAAGCTACACAACCTTGGGCACTTGACTCATACAATATTTTACCCCGCTCTGCGCTTTCACTTAACTGGGATGTATTCGGTGGCGGGTTATTACCAGAAGCAGGACTATCTGGGACAGGGCTATCTGTCGTTGTCGTATCATCACCACATGCAACAAGTAAGGAAACAACAATAAACAGTCCAACACGGATAAGTGAACCAGCCATCACACGCTCCAATATAAGGTCTAAATAGGGTCTAATTTAAGATGTATAAAACATTTGATTTTATGTAGCGATCACAATTTTTTTTATTCTGCTCTGTGCATACTGACAAGATAACTAACACTTCTGCATAGGTGGTCGCAATTGATAACAGTAATTAACGTAGGGCCATATTACTAAATGTTATTCTAAAGGGATGTGACGAGTTCCTTTAAGCACTGTGACACAATTCTCAACATGGCAATTAGTTATAAAGAAAACCATTTTTTCTATTTGTAGATATAAAAATAGAAATAGATTTATGTGTACTATGTCAAATATTGGCTAGAAATGAGTATTCAATAATATGAGAAAAATATAATATCGTCAGCAAAGAGCACCATACAACCGACGATAAAAAGACAATAAAGATAAGTAACGGCCTAGTAAGACAACACTAATCTTTACATCTTCCTATATGGCTCACTAATAATTAACAAGCCTGCGACCTTAAACAATCACAATAAATACAAAGTAGATATGTCATGCATTTAAAAACAGTCCTGGTTAATTTATTGCGTGTTATTCTTATTAACGCGATTCTAGTACTACCTGTACATGCCGTCGATGTAGGAGATACAGCAACCGTTATTCCCTTACCTTTATTAGTCAACAAAACTGCCGGAAAAAATACGAGCATTAAAGACTTTAAGGGAAAACTGGTCTATTTGGACTTTTGGGCTTCATGGTGCGGTCCCTGCAGAAAGTCCCTCCCAATATTGAATGACATCAGGAAAAATTATTCCGATCAGGGTTTTGAGGTCGTTGCTATTAATGTTGATGAAAACTTAAATGATGCATTAAAGTTTTTAAAAAAATACCCCGTTGACTACCCCATCCTTCTCGATTCGAAAGGCCTTTCCCCTAGGTCATATCAAGTCAAAGGAATGCCTACCGCTTATCTAATTGATGAAAAAGGGATTATTATTTATAAACATACCGGATTTAAAAAGAAAGATAAGAAAAAGATAGAAGCACTTATAGATAAACATTTAGCCAAGAGATGATATGAATAACCTCAAAATAATCATTGTCTTACTTGTGACACAATTCTTATTTTCATGTAGCTATGTAGGTGCGTGGGAAAAAGGTAACCTTTCCAGACCAGAAATGATGTTTACACCTGATCCTTTAGAGCAACGATTAAGAGATCATGTGTATTTTTCTAAAGAAGCGTCCTCTTCCGGCTCTGCCGTATCCGGTGGTGGTTGTGGTTGTAACTAAGATCTTTTCTAACTTTTTTACATTTCCAATTATTTTTATAGGGACATCAATTGAAACAAAAAAATAAAAAGCTACTTGCACTCACTGCAGCTGCACTTACCTTACCTGGAATGACCCCTAAATCTGTACAAGCACAAGCAGTTCCTGAAAAGTATACTGCCAGCTATCGCTATACTGAATATAAAGAAGATGACCAGCCCGCAGACAAAACTAGAGAAGGTGATGCACTTACTCGCTATGACATTTCCATACATCAATTTAGCTTAGTTGCACCAGTAGCATCTGACATTAGTCTTAATGTGGACATAGCAACGGAATCAATGTCAGGAGCTTCACCTTGGTATGTTATCGAAGGTGCTGACGGTAAGCCCATACAAGTTATGAGTGGCGCTACTATTGATGAAAGCCGGGATGACATTGCTTTCGCAGCTAATTTTTATCGCGAAACATCTCGCATTGGCATTGGTGTGGCACGCTCATCAGAAAACGATTATGAATCAAAAAGCGCCAACATAAACAGCACTATTTGGCTTAATGGAAATAACACAACACTGGATGTTGGCTTCGGTTTTTCTGACGATGAAATTACACCAACACAATCGCCATCAATCGACCCTAATCGCACAAGAGAAGAAGATAAAAGCAGCGAATCACTTTCTGCTGGTATCTCACAAGTTGTCAATAAAACCTTATTAGTCGGTGCCGGTATTGGCTATGCGGTTTACGATGGTTATTTATCTGATCCTTACAAATTTGCTTTTTTAGAAGACTCACCTCTACTTCGCGATAACAGACCCGATGAAAAGAAGCAATTATCATTAGACTTAAGACTACGAAAATATTTTACCAATTATGCCGGCGCTCTTCATGCCGATTATCGACTTTATGATAATGACTGGGGAGTTACTTCCCATACCCTAAGCCTTGGCTGGTATCAAAATATTGAGACCTGGCAATTATCCACACGCCTACGCTGGTATGATCAAAGTGCAGCAAATTTTTATCGTAATTTTTACACCACAGAAAGGGCGGATGGTTATTACTCAAGCGACTACAGACTTTCAGCTTATAGCGCAATTGGTTTTAAACTAGGCGTCAGCAAAAGTTTCGAGTTTGGCACATTTTCCATTGCCTATGAAAACTATGATAGTGGCAAAGGCAGGGATTCAGACGGAGATTTAAACCCTGGCTTAGTCGACTTTGATTTTATTTCGATTGGCTTTGACTATAAATTTTAACCCTTGTTTACCTAGATGTGTACATTGATATTATCTTCCATCCCCTTCAAAGCCATGGGGAGTCCGTGCGAACTCAAAATTTATTGCCGTGATAAAAAACAAAAAGATAAACTCTTTAAAAAATTAACCTCTGAAATAAATCGTCTCGAAGAAAAATACACCCGCTTTAAATCGTCAAGTGTTACCTCAACCATTAACAATGGTGCTGGCCATTCACAAGCAATTGCCATTGATCACGAAACCGCTCAGTTATTACATTATGCTGATGTCCTCTACCAACAAAGCGATGGTTTATTTGATATTACATCAGGTGTATTACGTCGCGCTTGGGACTTTAAATCCAACAAACTGCCCTCGCCTCTACAACTGGATTCGCTACTACCTTTGATAGGTTGGGATAAAGTTATACGAGATGAATATTCTATACAGCTACCTATAGAAGGAATGGAAATTGATTTTGGTGGTTTTGTTAAAGAATACACTGCCGATGTTATTGCGACCCTATGTCTTGATAATGGTATCTCACATGGCTTAGTCAATCTTGGGGGCGACATTAGAATTATCGGCCCGCATCCAGACGATTCTCCTTGGCGTGTTGGCATACAGCACCCCAGAAAACCTCAAAACTCAATTGCTGTGGTTGATATGTACGCCGGAGGAATCGCAACAAGTGGCGATTATGAACGCTATATGATTATTGATGGTATACGTTACTGTCACTTACTTTCTCCTTTTACAGGAAAAAGTATCCAGCCAGAATTTGCTTCTATCAGCGTTATTTCAGATACCTGCTTATTAGCCGGCTCACTCTCCACCACGACCATGCTAAAAAGCAAAGGACAAACACAATGGCTGGAAGAGACCGAACTACCCCACTTGAAAGTTGATCAAACAATGAAAGTCAGCGGTAGCTTAAAAATTAATTTTAGCGATTTGCCTCAAACTAACTTGTGATAAGAATGAAGAGGCGGGACACTAAACCAAAACCCTAAACTTAATCGCTAGCACAAATTAAATATTAAAAATAAAAATCGTATCATTTAATCTGTGCTTTACCTTCAGTCTGCTTTAATTAATAAACATCTACACCATTATTATTATGAAATTCAAGGCGGGTCTCAATCGCATTGATAATAGCGGTAAGGTTGTCTGCAATTTCAGGGATGATTTGCGTTGCTCCCGCTGGAATACTGAAACTTGCACTATCAGAGTTTTGTTGGTAAGTACTGCGATAAACAATCAGTGATGCTAGTAGGTATATATTTTCACTTCCGTGTGGTGCTGTATCGGCATAAACATCCCGAAAGTTAACTGACTGTAGATAGGGTTCATTTTCAAAAAGCCAAGCAATCACAGGGCCAACCGGTATGGTTTTAACAACACGACCATTGCTATTGAGTTCATCCTGTAATCGAATATGCCATGCCAAATAATCACCAATGGTATCATTATTGTAATTTGAAAAAGTCGTGCGATTCATATCACCATTAGCATCAGTATAGAAACCCGCATCAGGCCAGTGCACATAAAGTACTT
This sequence comes from Cellvibrionaceae bacterium, assembly GCA_050633825.1. Classification (GTDB taxonomy): domain Bacteria; phylum Pseudomonadota; class Gammaproteobacteria; order Pseudomonadales; family Cellvibrionaceae; genus CANLBN01. The sequence continues at coordinate 50,070 of JBOEHG010000029.1, forward strand.
TTTCGGACTCAGGGTAATACCTGTTAATATTCCCAATGAGCGTTTCTAGACCACTACGGGTAAATTCTACGGAGTTAGTAAACGGTGCTGCACCCATTTCTTCCTGTAAAAAATTCGATGGCATTAAATAAAAATGCGTATAACTTTGATTAGCAAAACCTCCCGAATGGGGTGAGGTATTACCAAGGTCATAGTCCCCATTAATAAATACTTCATCGGCACTCGACCAGTCTAATGCATTATGCATATCAATTTGGCCAAAGGTATAAGAACCAACTGATTCAAAACCAGATGCACTTGCTAATTCACCTAACCAATTACCGACATTGGTATAGTCAGTCCATTCGAAAAAACTACCATTTTCATTAAAGTCTCTATGGGTAAATAATGAATGCCCGAAGGTGTGAAATCTAGAACTAGAAATGCCATTAGTACTGCCTTCTACTGTAATATTGACACTGGCAGAAGTACTTTGATTCGCAGAATCTGAAACGCTAGCAGTAATGGTATGAGTACCCACCCGCAAATTGTTCGTCGTGATACTGGCGCCAGAACCTAAACTACCGTCAAGGTTTGAAGCCCATACTATACTCGTGGTGATATCACCATCTTCTACATCAATAGCACTGGCCACAAACGAAATGATATCGCCTTCATTAATTGTGTCGCCCGGTATAGGTGCTTCAAGAGAAACTACCGGCCTTTCATTAACTGGCGCTATGGCATTTGTTTCTATACGCATTGCGTTTAGATAATAAAACGAGCTACTGCTTGTATTATCCGGTCCAGCGCGAAGGTTTACGGTCACAACACCATTATTATCGGGGACAACATCTATACTGACTGACGTGCTTGCATTGTTGGCTGTATCAAGATAAACAGATTCTGTTTGTGTCCCAATGACTTGATATTCTGTTTGGCGATTATCGGAAACGCCATTACGAGAGCCAAAAAATGTCAGCCTGTAGACTTCATTAGCAACCAATCCCGCTAGCTGTAAACCAGCCGTGGGGTTACTAGATCGGCCGCCATAAAGGTTATCTTCACTCACACTGTTTGGATAACTTTCTACTCCTGTAGCACCTCGTGTATTCACACCACTGAAGTCATCCACAACAACAATGCTGATTGGTGTTGCTTCACCTTCAATATCTGTTAGTGCAATTACTTGATTTACCGTATTAGATTGTACGTTCCAACCTGGAACTGCAGTTTCGCTACGCCCGAAATCAATATTAATCGTCGTGGCAGCCGCAGGGGTATCAACATAAGTAGCCGTTAACGTGGCATCACTATCACCAACGGTCAACAATGTATTGGCCGCACTTACATCACTGATCCCACTGGTATCACCCACCCATTGATCAAACACTTGACCCTCAGGCGCTGTATCAGCCGTAATGATTACAATCGAACCCTCAGGATAAGGACCTGTTTCCGTGGCACTACCGTTGTTTATAGTGAGATTAAATAAGGGAATAGCTGGAGGGCTATCAAAATAATCGCCACCAATAATCACTCTTTCACTACTATTAGGAATTTGCCATGCGACATCGGCATGATCATTGAACCCGCCTTCCTTGTGTAACACTTCAATGTAATACCCTGAACCTGCAGCTAGACTAATACTGATAGATTGTTGCTCGGAATATTTGTCCCACTCGAAGCGACCACTAAAATCGGGCACACTGGAAATTAAGCGCTTGTTAGCCGAATTATCATCCGTACTTAACCACAGCTCTACATTATCATCACCGGATACCCAGAACACATAGTCACCCGACACAGGCGGATAAACAATGCCACTAATGCGTGCTGCAAATTCATCACCCCAACGATGAGGCGCTGACATCTCAGTTAAAGTAGCTTGACCATCTGGCGCTGTATCAAAAATACTTCGATCCAGACTATTTCCTGACTGATTTAACCACCACTCTCGCAAAATACCACCGGTAGGAGGTTCTGGTATATATTGGGCTGTCAGTACTGTATCGGCAAAGCCTACCGTATAAGCGGTAGTTGGCGCAGTAATATCAGTAAAACGACTGGCATCACTCCCCAACCAACGTACGAAGACTTGACCTTCAGGCGCCGCATCTGCCGTAAGGGTGATCACTGTACCCACGGTGTAAGGGCCAGATTGATCAGCATCACCATTAACAACGGTCACGTCGAATAGGCTATTTTCAAGATTTGGCACCAACTGAATACTTTCTTGCGGGCCAAAATTACCGACATCGCGCGGATCGTAGCTAGCATCTTGTGTTAAAACAATTTTGTCAAAAAGAAAACCATCTTCTCGCGCCCAAACATTCAAAGTCTGAACACCGGTTTCTATCACATTGAATTGTAAAATAGAATTATCGATACTGAGTTGCGACCAGTTATTCACATTGTATGGGAAGAAACCGGACACATCATCACTGGTATTCGACACTTCACCATTTAAACCAATATGAATAGAGTCATCTTGAGCAGAAGCACCATTACCTAATACCCACAAATAATACGTCCCTGTTTCCGTAAAATTGACATTGTAATCAAGACGAGGGCTCTGCTCTAAATCATCAAGGCCATAAACACGCTCTTCACTACTCACTATTAAATATTGACCATCGCTTGCATCGTTACTATCAACCGGCTGCCAATGATTACAAGGCACTCCTTTATTTCTTTGGTGATAACTTTCTGCTTCCATTGTAATTAAATGATCGCTAGCGCCTTGAGCATCAAAATAGCGGTTCGATACTGTTAATAGCCAATCTTGTGGACGATTAGGATTACCCCCTTGAATTGCTCTGATAACACTCACTTCACTATCAATGTCTTCCGCAACAGAACCTGTTATTGAAGAATTAATTTGATTGTCTTGAAGATAAACGGACATATTCAAATTACCAAACTGATTGACATAAATACCACTTTCTTCAAAGTTACTAATCACATTGTCACGAACATAAACCCCTGTACCACCCACCATAACTGCATGACCAAAGGATCGACGCCCTGAACTTATAGGACCAATATCACTAGGCACACTTTTTGATACATCCTTAATACAATTATGTTCTACCCATACTTCTCTTGGCGTAGTCGGCAAATAATTACTCGCTGGGTTCGATCCACGTCCACCTTCTACGGTAATAGCAGATTGATTAATTTGCGTATAGTCAGGGTGACCTGGTTGAATGTTGTAAATATAGTTATTCAGTAAGGTAGCATTAAACACCTCTGGCTTCACATTAATCGCTTCGGCAAAACCACAATTATAGATTTCATTATTTTCAACCCATACCCGCGATGTGACATCAGGAAAACCATTGGTGCTACCTGTTCCTAAATAAATACATTCACCGTATTGTGGGTTTTCCGTACCGGTATTAAAAATAGTGCTGTTAATAATATCAATGTCCTGAGAGTTTTTGGCCACAAGAATACCGGCCTGCCGCGTTTGAGAAACACTGACACCATCGATAATAATATTTTGTGAATTTTCTATTTCAATACCGTCCAGACCTGCTTCAACACTAATATTATCGATAGTAATATAGCGAGAATTATTAATCAGAATACCCTCACTACATCGTGGTAATTCTATACCGCCATCAAAAATAACTTGTGAACCCTGCCCTGTTTGCCCTTTCAGTAACAACGGCGCTGAAGCAATATGTGTTCGATTTTCAAGTGTCAAACAACCATAGCGACCAGGCAGCAATGTAATTTCAGCACCATCCGTACTGTTGGCTAAAGCCTGTGTTAATTCACTACTGGTACTCACTTCAAACTTGGGCAAATTAGGATAAGGATCACTAATAGGGGGAACCGGTAGATTACGGTAACTCGCACTAACGGTAGCATCGCTTAAGCCCATAGTGAAAATAGTACTCGCTGCATTGATGTCACTTATACCGCTAATATCACCTACCCATTGATCAAACACTTGGCCATCAAGTGCTGCATCAGCGGTAATAATGACAGATGTTCCGGACGTATAAGGCCCTTCAGTCGCTGCAATACCACCGTTGACAGTTAAACTAAATAATTCTGGCTCTATGGGTTGATTTGTTCCCACAAACTGCAAGTCCGCTTGGAAAAAGTCGCCGACACTGCCTTGGTGACTTTGTACCAACACACGACCTGATGCATCACTCATAACAGGGTAACGCCCATCAACCACAATCGCTGCTGCATTGTCGTAGTCTTCATTTTCAACCAAGCGCCACTGACCTTGGTAAGACAAATTACTGACAACTAAATCATAATGAGTGTTGGGTGATAAGCCACTAATTTGCTCACCAATCCAAGCAAAACCTTCTCGTAATGAATCAATACGTACGTTAGCATTGCTAATTTCTGCACTGTAATCACTGCCTCTAAAACCATGAGCAACGGTGCTCGCACCATCCCAATAGTTAGGTAATGCAATACGTGGACTTTCAACACGGAAACCTAAATCAACCGCATAATCCGCTGTATTTTGATTATTTACTATAATCCATGTTTCATTATCACCGCTCGCTTCTAATAACCAACGAACTGGCTGGCGCTCAGCAAAAGGCCCTCTCGCAGTTGTTATGCTGTAACTATCAATCGCCGTTATTTCACCAAAATCAAAAACCAGTGCGGACTTATTGAAGTCCAACCACTTGGTATTGATATCACCGTCATTAGCGTAAGCGGGAATTTCATTGGCAGGATTATTACCGTCAGGGTTTGTCACTGTTGCATTTAGCTGACGCTCGCCATTTGCAAAAAAAGAGACTTCGGCTAACTCAATACTATTCGCATCAGCCCCACGTAATAATTGTGGAACAAAACGGTAATAACGATAACCTTCTGCACTGACTACGATTGCTTTATAGCTCGCCGTAAGCGAGATATTTTCTTCGGGAATAGTCAGTAAAGTACTACTCGCATTGGCATCAGCCACATAGAGGGAGCCATTACCAAGCCACTGATCAAACACCTGCCCTTCAGGAGGAGTGTTCGCGGTAATAGTCACGTTTGTACCGGATAAATAAGGCCCGGTTGAAGACACACTTCCCGATGTTAGATTTAGGCTGTAAAGAGGTGGAGGAACAACGGTATCATGTACAATTATCGGAAAACCAACGATGGATTGACCTTCAATTAAAACAACACCTGCGGCTTCCATTATAGCTTCAAGCTCATCAGCAATCAGTTCATTACCGTATACCGCAAGCGCAACACTATTCCAATCAGCATTGGCAGGAACAATATAATAAGGGTCAACAATCGTTACCGCATCATCATCCGTTAAACTCGCGGGGAAACCACTCAAGGTTTCACCTGCTACGAGCGCTACATTATTCATTGCCACTTCTAATTCATCAGCTACTGCTGCAGAACCATAAAGTGTATCAGCAATGCTTGGCCAATCATCATTTGCTTTAATCGTATAGAAAGGCTCGCTACTGCTACCGGAGGCAAAAGAAGCACTGACACCAGCAAAGCTAGCACCGTTAGCATAGAAGAAACCCTTCATCCATAACGGTCCTCTTGCCTCATCATCACCCACTAATGTATGTATCTCTTCGCCATTCATAGAAAACACAATGTGAACTTCAGTCGCTACAAACCGCCGAGCAATTCTGAATAGATCACCAGTGGAAAATGTTGTATTCGCTTGCGTATCTATCCAATTAAAATTTTCATAGATATCCATAAAGCTACCTTCGACTACAAAACTGTAGCGGCGGTCAAAGCCATTTTCTCCTGTCAATGAAAAACCAAAAGCGGATTCATTTTGTGTATTGGCTGTCACTGCAAATTCAATCCAACCCTCAGTGTCTTCTGCCAAGAACTGTTCAGAAACAAATGTTCCTGTCGAATAACCAGAGTCACTATTCTTAGAAAGAATACCCTGAGAAAACTGACTTTCATCTAAACCAGAAGCAATAAATGATAAATCATTGCTGCTGGCTTCTTCTAATTGATCAGGGTCAAGCAAATAAGTTTGTGGATTAGGCACTGTCGTATTCAGTGCGTTTTCTTCAATGGTATAACCCGCAACTTGAGGCTGAGGGTCAGCGTTATCACCGACGCCATCACTATCTGTATCTAACCATTCGGTTTCATCAAAAGGAAAGGCATCGATAGCATCAGCGAAACCATCCCCATCACTGTCTTGAGGTAATGATGGACTTGCATGACGATCAATTTGGCTTAGGTAAGCCACAAGATCATTTTGATTGTCTACAGATAAACCCGCAACAACCGTATGCGCATTGGCTTGCGTAATATCATCGCTATTACTGATAGTAATATCATCAATAATAATATCGTCGCCATCGATTAAGCGAATACGTACAGTGTTATCGGTATTTGTATTTAAAGCTATCTGCACGGTTGCAGATTCAGTGAATGCCACATCTTGGCCTTCAACCTGAGACGTATCTTCAAGCTCAATAAACGCTTCTTCAGTATTACCCGCAAGCGAAATCCCTAATACTCCTTGCAATACACTATTAACAGACCCGTAGCGAACACGAATAAAGGCAACACCGCCAGAACCGCCATTCACATTGGTAATATCAATATGATTACCCGACTCAATATTAACCCCTTGCGCATTACGTAAGTAAGAATAAGTCGTTTGCGATACTAAGGTGTTATCGCCAAGATAATCTTCACCCTGATATACAGTACCGCCTACGGTAGTAAATACATCGGCCAGTGTTTTTGCACTACCATCATGTAAATAGGGTGCCGTATTAAATACACTTAATAGCGACGGCGTTTTAATGCCCGTAATAGTTTCGCCTAATCGGCTACCCGAATAATTGCGCAAAGTCCCTACATTATGGACTTCACCATCAGTAAAACCTTCGCCAGAGTGACAGCTTACGCAATTCGCCTGATTAAAAACAAAAGCCCCACGCTCTGCTGCATCCGTCATAGAGCCATCGGCGTTTCTCTCCGAACTACGAGGTAATGATGACTCACCTAAACTCGCCACATAAGCAGCAAGACTATCCAGTTCTTCACTCAACCCTGATTTGGGTGAACCCAATGGCGTTTCGTTTGCAAATTCTGCATCACTGATACTACTAATAAACCCACGCCCACCAAAGGCATTGCGAATATCATGTTCAAAATCTTGAATTTCATCAAAGTTAGCGGTCCAATGAACATTACCAAAACGAGTCCCTTCTCTACCCTTTAATGAAATATTGTTACGCAAACCTTCACCACGTCCGGTAAAGTCATAAGTACGGCCATCGTGACCACCATCAATATGACAAGTAGCACAACTGATATAACCTTCTGCGCTCATTTTTCCACGAGGGTCTGCACTATTACCTAATAAATCATTGGCCGCGTTATAAAAAATACGTTTGCCTTCAAGAACGTCTGCGCTAAGTAATTCATTACTGACAGTATCAATATTTACAATCGCTGGATTAATCAAAGAGCCACTGATATCAACTGCACTAACACTACGGTCCATAAAGTTTTTCACAAACAACTGTGATTGGTTTTGATCAATACATAAACCTTGTGGCGCATGCCCAACGGCAATTTGTGCGTCACGACCGGCCAAGCGCTTGTCGATAACATTAAACGCAAGTACTTGATTCATGCCTTGCATACCGACAAACAAAACAGACCCATCTACTGACAAGGCTAACGAAGAAGGCGAATCTGCATTATCAAAATCAACACGCTCATTTCTTAATTCTTGGTTGCTAGATAAATCAAGTGTCATAGCAATAGTACGAACGGTATTATCATCATCAAGATCAATACCTGCACCATTCAACAAACCGCGATCGACATTATCTTTCTTGCCAACAAGATAAGCTCTGTCACCTGCACCATTGATAATAATGGCTGACAAATAATTCGGCACACCACGGCCTTCATCAATATTATCGGGGACAATATGTTTTGCTAAACGAAAGGTATTGAAAAGCGTCCAGCTACTAGTATCAATAGCCCAAACCTCGCCATAGTTTTCAGCGGAAATAAAACGAGTCACCAATAAACGGTCGCCACTGGGGGTTAAAGCCAACGCTCGCGGCGTTGGACCTACTGCAAGACGGCTGATTTCACTATAGGTTTGTGTATTAAAACGAGCTACTTCACCACTACCATAAAGACTTACATACGCCGTAGTGCCATCAGGGCTTATGACTAAACCATCTGGTGAGGAGCCATAACCCGTATCAATTTGAGCAACGCGATTACCGTTATCATCAAATATATCTAAACGATCACTGTCGAATGATGTTACCCATGCATAACCATTGTTATCCAATGCGACTGAACGAGGGTCATCCACATCATAGTACTCTAGGCTGACATCCAAGGCTGTTGAGCTAAGAATCGATACCGAATTATTATCAGGGTTAACTGCCCAGACTCTATTGCTATCTACTGCACAATACAGTTGACTACTTACCTGACCGGCAAGATCAGGAACAATATTGCTAACGTTCACTTGGACAAGTTGTAAATTTGATTCACCCACACTGTTTCGCGCACGTACTCTTATAGAATATAAACCCGCATTGGCAAATTGAAAATTTGTACTACTCGTCGTTGACCAATCACTTGCTGATTGTCCTTCGACCTCGAATTGATATTCGATAGATTCATTTTCTATATTGTGAGAAGCTGAAGCCGTTATCGTGATAAGGTCATTCACTTCAACGCTTCCTTCTGGGCTGACACTAACACTGTCAAGCACAGGCACGGCAGGATTGGTATTGATTTCTGATCCCGTCGAAAAAACAAAACTGTATTCTACCAGTGGATTGCGAACGGCATCTTGAATACCCGAACTTAGACGCACTTCATAATTCGTATCCGCCTTTAAGTGCGCAACAGGATCAACGGTTAACAAACCGGTATGCGTAAGAATATAATCAATCGCAACTGAAGCACCTAAACTTCCATCTTCATTAAGCTCATTCAGCGTTAATGTTTCAAGCTCACCTGCACGAGCCGTTTCATTCGTAATAATGGTTTCTGAACGCAAAGTCTCTGGAATATGAATAGAGATCGGCGCCATTACTGGATAATTGGTTTGGTTGTTTTGTGGTATATGATAAGCCACCGCAGGACTGCGAGTATCAGGTTCTGAGTCATGCACCCAAATAGCAAAACCGTCAGAATTAGGATTAGGGAAAGGATAACCGCCTGTCACTAGTAGGTTACCAATGGGCCGTGAATACTGACTGGTTTCAACAGGCTCCGACAAAACCGTTTGGCCGTTAACCTGACTCTCTTGTATCACCGGTAAAATTAATTCTGTTTCACAGGTGTCGATATTGACTTTAAAGCGTTCCGCAAAAATATACTCGTCTTGAAAACCTACATACATAGGATCTGCATCATGAACTAATGTATTGTAATCAGGATCAAGTCGCTCGGTAGGATATTCAATGTTACAGTGAAGCCGAAGATTAGAAGGATCTGAAAAATCCACAACCTGAAACCCAGCCCATGCGCGTCGGTCACCACTCCAAAACGGATTATTCCTACGAGCAAAAACAATGTAATGCCCATGAGTCTCCATCCAATAACCACCGATACCCTCATTAACATCCGGTGTTTCTGGCCTTGGGGATGCTTGTAAAACATCTAACAATACAGGGTTACTTGGATCAGAAATATCATAAGCAGCAACACCTGTTAATGATTGATCACTGGCATAGAGTAATAAATTACCCATAAAAAGTGGAAAACCAACCACACCGGTATCGCCGAGATGGTCCCACTCCGCCGTTATTTCACCATCGAGCGCAAGTTGCGCATTACCACTGACATCGTTATAGCTCCACCACATAGTCGCTGCCCAAGGTGTCATCATTGCACTACGATTAAAAGCAAGGCTCTCTGCGGGTGAACCAGGTGTATAAAAATTAAAATAGTCCCATGAGTCTTCAAGTAATTGCAGACTACCGGATGCATCAGTTTCAATGGCATCTTCAAAGCCAATATAGAGTTGATTACCTCGCTTTAGCGTACCGTGAGCATTAAAACCAAAGTAAGGCCTTTGCGAACGGAGCACTTCGACCGGATTACTCGGGTCAGAAATATCCCATGCCCGAGTCAGCACATCATCACTCCCTTCACTACCGGGACCTTCAGGAATAACAACTAAATAATCGCCAATAATTTCAATAATGGCTGAGCGGCCCATTTCCTCTCCCACAGGACCAGCCAACAACGTCCCCGGCTCACTCTGAGGAACATTCGGAAAACCTTGCGCATTCGCTTTTACTAAAAAAAGAGAAAAAAGAAATACCGTAAAAAAATGAAATGAGGTCCGTTTATATTCAGTCACAATTTTTTTCTCTGTAGAGTATTGGGAATAATTTTATTTTTACTTATAAAAACGATAAAAATATTTTTAGACGCTGTAAAAATTATTATTAAGACTATACGAAAGCAAATAAAGAAAAACAACAACCCGGAAAACACATCACTCTGTAAAAAAACACACTAATAATTTAAAAAATCAATTGGAAATCATCAATAGAATTTAGCACTTAGGAGCTTTTGATAAGGATATTTAATAATGCAAAATACGCGCATGATATATCACACACAATGCATATAGATAAAAGATTAAAATGGAAAGGGTATAAACACTTGAATAAATAGAGAGACGACAGATTCATAGACTTGATTAATTAAAAATAATCTTCACCAAAAGGAATAAATAATAAAATAGACAGGAGAGATAGAATAACAAAGATGAAAAGGTGCTGGAGGGATTGATTTTTATTACCTCCAGCACCTTTTTCGATAAGAAATCGCTATAAACTAATTTTTATTAGTTTTCAATCGAGTCTGACCC
>JBOEHG010000030.1:0-32686 GCA_050633825.1 Cellvibrionaceae bacterium
AAATGATGCATTTATTCATTAATCACTATGTACTATGATTATTTCGGTTTAACCGAAGCGCCATTTTCAATTGCTCCTAATCCTGAATACCTGTTTATGACAGAGCGACACCAGGAGGCCCTTGCACATCTGTACCATAGTGTTGAGAGTGACGCAGGTTTTGTATTATTGACTGGCGATGTAGGCACAGGAAAAACAACCGTCTGCCGTTGTTTTTTAGAAAAGCTCCCAGAAGATACCGATGCAGCATTTATCCTAAATCCTTTTTTGAGCGGCAAAGAGTTACTCAGGGTTATTTGTCAGGAATTAAATATAAAAGGAGTGCCGGATAAGGCGACCTTACGAGAGTCAACTGATGCAATATATCGCCATTTATTGGAAAACCATGCAAAAGGTAAACAAACAGTTCTGTTGATTGATGAAGCACAGCACCTTCATTTCAAGGTGTTAGAACTTATACGTTTACTCACTAATTTAGAAACGGATCGCCAAAAATTATTAAAAATTATTCTTATTGGTCAACCAGAGTTAAATGTAACTTTAGACAAGCCTGAATTGACTCAGTTATCTCAACGTGTCACTGCACGTTATCATATTCACCCTCTTAGTTTCCCCGAAACAATAGCCTATATTGATTATCGGTTGCGTATGGCAGGCTATCTCAGTGAGAAGAAGCTATTTCCTAAAGCTGTTGTAAAAAAATTATTTTCTGTGACTCAAGGCATTCCTAGATTACTCAATGTTATTTGTGATAGAGCTTTATTGGGGACTTATTCTAAAAATAGAGCAACTGTTGATCGTAAAATTTTGGAAAAAGCTATTCGTGAAGTAAAGGGGCAGCACCAATTAAAACAAAATAAAAAAATATTTTGGATCGCTGGTGCTTTCGCATCAGTAGTGCTGGGGTTAATAGTGGTTTTTCAATGGTTGCCTTTTACTCAAGAATTAAGTTCTGGACCGATTAAAAATGATATAGTTGATTCTCAGCAAGTACAGCCAATTCAACGCCAAATTGATAGAACAAAAGTTAATAGAATAGAAACTGATAAAGTGTTCAAACAATCACTATCAACTGCTGTTAATAATCAAACTATACGTGAACCTGCTGATGCCCGTTTAGGTAATCCAGAAACGGTATCTCAAAGCGCTATATATGAAAAGGATGAAGCAGGGTTTAATTTTTATCGTTTGCAGGAAACTGCTCTTCGTGAATTAATTTTAAGTATTAATAAAGAAGCAGCCTTGCAGCAACAAAACTGTGAAACGATAGAAAAGTCTGGGTGGCAATGCCGGCGTAATCAAACTACTAATTGGCAGACTATTAGACAATATAATCGGCCTGCACTATTAACACTTAATGATAACGGTGGGAAATATTATACCGGTATTACTGGTTTGACAGATACTCACGCACAAATTATCAGCCCTTACGGCGAAAAAGTTGTTAGCTTGTCAAAATTAGAAAAACTATGGACCGGTGAATTTATTTATTTATGGCAGCCGCCAGAAGGGTTCAAACAGTATATTTATTTTGACTCCGACGAAAGGTTGGTTGATTGGTTGGCGAATGCTTTTGCTTTGGTCGATAATCGGGATGATGTGTTAGCAGAGAAAGAATTTAATAGTTTACTCAAGCGACGAGTCATTTTGTTTCAGCGAGAAAACAAGTTGATTGAAGACGGGATAGCTGGTGTTGAAACATTGTTACGGTTAAATGAAAAGTTAGGTCGAGCTGTGACCTTATCTCAAGGTTTCTCGGTTTCTATTAATGGAGTGAGTTCTGGCTCGGTTGTGAACTAATTATTATGTCTTATATTCTTGATTCATTAAAAAAATCCGAAAAAGAACGACAATCTGTCAGTAACACGGCTTCTATGACGATGCGTTCTCCAGCTTTTTTGGAAAACGATAAGCCATCGTTGTTAAATCAACTGCTTTGGCCAGTAATTATCATTATTACTTTAATCATTATAGGGTATTTGCTTTTCTTTTCTCAAATAGAAGTGGGTAAAGGTCCGTTTAATAGTCCAGTAAGCCAAGTAATTGTGCAAGCTAAGCAAGTTAAGATGGAACAGCCAGAAATAGTTGTGGCGCAAGAGCAAAAAAAGGATAGAGTTGTAACATCCTTAATTTCTCGTCAGCCTTCACAAGCTAAAGAAGAAGCTATTTTATTGTATGAAAAAGCGTTACAGGAAAAAAACAAGCCGGAAGTTGATTTTTTATACCGAAAAATTGATGAAGAACAAGCAGAGATTGCTGAACAAGCATTAGCTGTTCTTAGTAATGATCGTACGCCATTGCCAACAGTTGCTGTTGAATCACCACCAGAAAAAGTAGAACCAGAAGTGTTTATCCCTTCTATTTATCAATTAGATCCTTTGGTAAAAAGAAATATACCTTCTTTGGATTATGGGGCTCATATTTATGCAACCGATAATAAAAGTGGTTTTATTATTCTCAATGGTGCAAGAAGGCGAGCAGGTGATAAATTAGATAATGGTATTTACATAGAGAAAATTGCTGAAGAAGATGCCATTCTTAGTTATAACGGAGTTGTTTTCTCTCTTCCTGCTATGAAAAGTTGGACGGGAAGTTAAATTAAATGCATGAATCCAATCCCTTAGAGAGTCTTCTGTTTTTTCTCTTAGCTGCTGTGATCTTTGTCCCTTTATTTCGCCGCTTACGCTTAGGTGCCATACTCGGGTATTTGTTTGCGGGTGTTTTAATTGGGCCTCAAGTTTTTCATCTTATCGGGGATCCTCAAAGTGTTTTACATTTCTCCGAAATAGGGGTTGTATTATTACTCTTTATTATCGGTCTTGAATTAAACCCAGATAAACTCTGGTCGATGCGTAATCAAATAGGCTTGTTGGGTGGCGGGCAATTGGCGATTAGTTGTTTAATTATTGCTGGATTGTGTTTTTTTCAAACTTCTTGGCAAATCGCATTGGTGATTGGTTTAGCACTAGCACTCTCATCAACTGCCTTTGCAATACAATTAATGGCAGAAAAAGGTATTCTTGCCTCTGCTAATGGACGCCGAGGTTTTGCGATTTTATTGATGCAGGATTTAGCGGTGATTCCTATCTTGTTAATTGTTCAAGCAATTGCAGATACCCCCACGGGTGATAGCCCACCTTGGTGGTATGGGGTTTTAGCGGTGGGTGCATTACTAGTGTGCGGTCGATTCTTGCTCGATCCTTTGCTGACTGTTGTTGCCCGTTTTGGTAGTCGTGAAACGATGACCGCTACCGCATTATTAATTGTTGTTGGTGCTGCTTATTTGATGTACATGGCTGGTCTATCTATGGGAATGGGCGCATTTATCGCTGGCATCATGCTGGCAAATTCTCACTTTCGTCATCAATTAGAAACAGATGTTGAACCTTTTAAAGGCCTAACTTTAGGTCTGTTTTTTATTGCGATTGGTATGACTCTGAATATCGATTTACTATTTGATCGGCCACTGTTGATATTATTGTTAGCATTAGGGTTAATGGCATTGAAATCAATTGTCATTATGGTTTTGCTTTATTTCTCAAAGGTTGAATGGCGCTCTGGCCTCCAGTTAGGGCTGATGTTGAGTCAAGGAGGAGAGTTCGCGTTCGTCATTATGTCACAAGCGGGCACACTCAATTTAGTCTCTAACAATATTATAGAAATGGTCAATTTAATCGTTGGTTTATCGATGGCATTAACTGCACCGTTAGTGGCTGTTGTTAGTCTATTGCCACAGAAAAGTCCCGCTGATAGTAAATCTGTGGAAGAATTGCCAACGGTTGATCAAGAGTCAGAAATACTGATTCTTGGTTTTGGACGTTTTGCGCAGATTACAGGGCGTATTTTGAGCGCTAATAACATTCCATTTACAGCACTTGATAATGATTCGGCCCATATTAATTTTATTAAAAAGTTTGGTAATAAAATTCATTTTGGCGACATTATGCGCCTTGATGTTTTACAGTCGGCGGGCATTGATAATGTACATACCGTTCTAATTACTATTGAAGATGGCGAGAAGGCAGTAGAGCTTACTAAGATCATTAAAGAAAATTACCCTGATATATATGTTATTGCACGTGCCTATAATCGCGTTAATTATCTTAAGTTGGTTGCTGCGGGCGCAAATAAAGTCATTAGAGAAATTTTTTCAGGAAGTTTGGATGCGGCAACAGAAACCTTAATAACTCTGGGCTTTACAACTGGACAGGCCTTAAAAACGGTTGATACTTTTCGTCAGCATGATGAAAACTTACTTGAAAGAGCGTTAGAGCACCACGATGATTTAGACAAGGTTATAGAAATTGCCAAAGAGGGTCGGCGTGAGTTAGAAGTGTTATTTAACAAAGATAAAGATAACACGTTTAATTAGTGAATTTTAATACAGGGTATAAATAAGTACTATATGGACAAACTAGCAATACATGAAGAATTTTTAAATAAAAAACGTTTTGACCTTCTAGATGGTATTAGAGGATTAGCTATTTTGGCAGTAATATGGCATCACTCAACAGGCGCTATGTTTTCTGATCATTCTATTTTTAGTCGTGGATACTTGGGTGTTGATCTTTTTTTTGTGCTGAGTGGTTTTTTGATTACTCATTTATTATTGAGAGAATATGCAGAAAACGGGTTTATATCACTAAAGAATTTTTATATTCGTAGGACGCTGCGAATTTTCCCTTTGTTTTATGGGTATATTGCGTTCATGTTTGTCTGGTTTATGATTACTTCGCCAGAAAAATTTGAACAGCTACTTAACGTTTTACACTATTACCTTCTCTATCTTATTAATTGGATTCCGCCTGAGATGGAGCATTCTTTTGAGCGAGGTTGGAGTTTATCTGTTGAAGAACAGTTTTATCTTTTTTGGCCTGCTATGCTTCTTTTCTTAGGTGTAAGGATTCCGAGTCTTTTCATACTCTTAATTGTAGTACTTACTGTCGTCTTATCTGAAGGTGTTTTAGGCGAGAAAGGAATCTATTATTCTTCATTTGCAGTGCCTTTTCGTACTATTTTAATGGGGTGCTTTGTGGCGATATTACTTAATACTTCGTCTGGTTTCTTGCTGTTTAATAAATGGTTTAATAATCGTTATTCTATGTTAGCAGTTGCTCTACTGATGGTGATAATTGTTGCTATTGAGCCGGAAAGTATCTATGGCTATCACCAATTTATAGTTCATTTATTAATGGCAGCATTTATTGCTGCTTCTGTTATTAATGAAAATAATTGGTTAAAGCCGTTGCTAACTTTAGCACCATTAAAATTAATGGGGCTTGTGAGCTACGGCATTTATGTACTACATGGACAGTTTTGGGGTGTGGCTCAAAAGATTGTAAGTTTTATTCCTATTGAAGTGGTCGCGAATTCTAAGATTTCATTTTTTATTGTGTTTACTATTATCTCTACTATTGTCGCATTAGTGAGTTTTTATACATATGAGAAATTTTTTCTTGATATGAAACACAAATTCTATACAAAAAAACCAGAGACTAATTGATTGGTCTTTGTATTAATCTCTTCGCAGTTTATCATTCACGGCAATAGGATTAGGTAAGTTAAAAATTACAATATAACTAGATATTAGAAAGGTCATGATCGCCGTTGCTTGGATCAATGTTGAGGCTTTTTCACTGATAAGAGAACCATTGTAAGCAACGAGAGCAATAAGTAATGAAAACTCACTAATTTGCCCAAGGCGAAAACCAATATCCCAAGCAAGCTCAGGTTTTTCACTTTGTTTTCCCAGTAGCAGACGAAATGTTGCCGGTTTTAGTAGCAACATAATGCCACCTAGGATGATAGCTGCAACAATTACATCACCTAGAATCAATAGGTTAAATGTTGCGCCGAGTGAAAAGAAAAACAATATTAAAAAGAAATCCCGCAGTGGCTTAAGGTTTAATGCAATGTATTGTGAGATGGGACTTGTTGCTAAACTGATACCGGCAATAAAAGCCCCAATTTCTGCAGATAAGCCTAAAGCTTCACAAAGCTCAGCCATTCCTAGGCACCAGCCTAAAGCTAACAAGAAAATGTATTCGTGAAAACGATCAAACTTGCTTAGTAATGGTTGGATAACATAGCGTACAAAACCCCAAGCAAAAAGAATAACGAATGGCAGGGAGATAATCGTCATACCTAATTGTTTAAAATCGACTTGGCCTAATTCACCGCTCAATAAAATCATTAGGCAGAAAATGGCTAAAAAGTCTTGTAATAGCAATAAACCTACAACAAGCTCACCGCTATGGCGGTGGTGTAATACGGTTGTAGGTAAAAGCTTGATGCCAATAATCGTACTGGAAAACATCATAGCCATGCCGATTACCATTGACTCAACTGGCGTATAGTTGAAGATCATACCAACAGCATAGCCACAAAATGCAAAGAGAGCTGAGCTAATTAAAGCAACAGGGGTCGCCTGTTTGATGACGGATATTAATGCTTTGGGCTGCATATCCAACCCAAGTAAAAAGAGTAAGAAAATAATGCCAATGCGAGCAATTTCCGCGATTAAGTCGACATTGGTCATTAACTTGAAGCCATAAGGGCCAAGCAGGGCGCCTAGAACAATATAGGCTACAAGCAGTGGTTGCCGAGTATAGAGCGCAATAGATGCGATTACCGCTGCACCAGTAAAGATAAGAAAGAACGACTGAAATAGAGAAGCTTCCATAGTACAACTTGTTGTTATATAAGGTTATGTAAGGTTATGTATACTTATGTAAGAATAGCGTATAGAAACTTAAGTGTAACAGTTAAACCAAAAATGGCCCAGTATATGGGCCATTGGGTTTGCTCTGTTCGTATATTTTCCAATAGAGTGAACTAGCGGCACTATTTGGAATGATAGTTAAAAACTTTCCTTAGGCCCGACGACGAAATAGTGGCTCAGGTTTTTCCACTGATGTTTGATAGGCTTCTGTAAAGTCTGATAAGGATGCAAGGGCAGCATCTAAATCGACACTCTCATCAAAACTGAAAGCATTAAAGCCACATCGTTGTAGATAGCAGAGCTGGTCTCGAATAACGTGTCCTACGGCACGTATCTCCCCTTGATATTGATAACGTTCACGAAGTACGCGAGCCAGTGAAAAACCACGACCATCCATAAAAACAGGGAAATCAATAGCAATAAGAGGTAGTTGAACAATTTTTTCAGCGATTTCACTGAGCTCAACATCATTGTTAATTAATACGCCAGTATCGCTACGTTCACTCAATGCATTTTGCTGTTGCAAAATATCGAGATGAACAATCACTTTTCCTTGCGGAATAATAACGGTGCTTGCATCTTCATAAGCAGACAATAATTGCCACTCATTATCGATAACCTTGCCATCTTTGATAATTTGTTTAGGTGCTACTTCTTTATTTGGCATAAACTCGCTCCTTAAACGGCTGCAAGCCGATACGTTTGTAGGTATCAACAAAGAGTTCACCTTCGTTACGCTTTTCAACATAGGTATTGAGCAGGGTGGCGATAACATCAGGCATATCTTCTTGACCAAAAGCAGGGCCTAATACCTTGCCTAAAGCCGCATTTTCATTAGCGCTACCGCCAAGTTGTACTTGATAAAACTCTTGCCCTTTCTTATCAACGCCTAAAATACCGATATGACCAACATGGTGATGACCACAAGCGTTCATACAACCGGAAATATTAATATCGAGATCACCAATATCATAAACATAATCAATATCATCAAAACGGCGCTGAATGGCTTCGGCAATCGGAATTGATTTTGCGTTAGCTAAGGAACAGAAGTCTCCACCTGGGCAGCAGATCATGTCAGTTAAGGTACCGATATTTGGTGTTGCAAAACCAGCTGTTTTAGCCGCTTGCCATAGCGCAAAAAGGTCAGACTTCTTAACATCTGCCAAGACAATATTTTGCTCATGAGTTGTTCGTGCTTCGCCAAAACTGTATTTATCAGCCAAATCTGCGATAGTATCTAGCTGACTATCTGTAATGTCCCCAGGCGCAACACCCGTTGGTTTTAATGAAAGAATAACCGCACGATAACCTGCTATTTTATGCTCAAAAGTATTTCGTGTTAGCCATTTATCAAAAGCAATATTATCTGCCGCTAAAGCACTTAAGTCTGCTTGTGCAGGATTGTCATTGATAGTGTCGTATTGTGGTGCTGTAAAAAATGATTGTGCACGGTTTATTTCATCTTGCGTTAATGTTGCTGGGCCATCTTTTAAGTGGCTCCATTCTTCATCAACTTTTGCTGTAAATGCCTCAACACCCATTGCTTTGACTAAAATTTTAATACGGGCTTTGTATTTATTGTCGCGACGGCCTAATAAATTATAAACACGTAAAATAGCATCAAGATAAGTTAATAAATGTTGTTCTGGTAAAAATGCTTTAACAACAGAGCCGATAACGGGTGTACGGCCAAGGCCACCACCAACAAGTACACGGAAACCAACTTCACCACGATCATTTTTAATCACTTGTAAACCGATATCGTGAACTTGTATTGCGGCACGGTCATGGTCTGAGCCAGTGACTGCAATTTTAAATTTACGAGGCAGAAAAGCAAATTCAGGGTGGAAGCTGGACCATTGACGGATGATTTCACAATAGGGACGTGGATCCACAAGTTCATCAGCAGAAATACCGGCAAATTGATCAGAAGTTGTATTGCGAATACAGTTGCCGCTGGACTGAGTTGCATGCATTTCGACTTCTGCAAGTTCAGCCAAAATATTAGGCACTTCTGCCAAATCAGGCCAATTAAATTGGATGTTTTGCCGTGTGCTGACATGGCAATAGCCTTTGTCATAATGGCGAGCAATATGAGCTAAGCGACGCAGTTGCGTACTATTGAGCATGCCGTAAGGGACATTCACTCGCAGCATAGGTGCTAAGCGTTGGACGTAAAGCCCATTTTGTAAGCGCAAAGGTAAGAATTCTTCTTCTTTTAACTTACCGGCTAGATAGCGTTCAGTTTGACCACGAAACTGTGTAATACGCTCTTGAATGATCTGATGGTCATATTGATCGTAACGATACATAGGAAATGTGCACAAATATGGGAAAATGGGCAGCGAGGATATACGAAAATAGGCTTTTCAGCTAGGTACTGACGTAGACTATTTCGGAAAAAGCATATCGTTAAAACCTATAAGACAATGCTCAGCATTACCTTATAGGGTGATTTCTTATATGACGTGCTCAAATGACCCTAGTTATGGGTCTATTTTATGCCCTTAAGTTATGTATATTCGTTATGACATAAATTCACTGCGCGCAATCGGGTCTGTTTTGAAGCAGCCACCCATGGCTGTTGTCGTTGTTTCTGAGTGGCTATCTTTAACGCCACGGGCTTTTACACAATAATGCGTCGCAACAATATGTACACCGACATCATCAGTGCCGAGCAAGGCTTGTAGAGCGACCATTATTTGCTTGGTCAAGCGCTCTTGTACCTGAGGTCTCTGGGCAAAAAATTGCACAACTCTATTGATCTTAGATAGGCCAACCACCCTGTCTTTAGGTTTGTAGGTAACCTTTGCCATGCCATCAATAGTAACGAAATGGTGTTCGCAAGTACTGGTTAAGCCAATGCCGCTGACTTTTACTGGTTCATCTGCTTGCATCTTATTTTCGATACAGGTGATCTTGGGGAAGCTAGCATAGTCCAAGCCCGAAAAAATCTCGTTGACGTACATCTTTGCAATACGATGAGGTGTGTCTTTTAGGCTGTCGTCATTTAAGTCGAGACCCAAAGCATACATGATGTCGGTCATCGAGCTGAGAATGGAATCTACTTTTTGTTCGCTGCTTAGGTTGGTATTGATCATGGGTGTTTCCAAGCCCGCATTGATAAGGGCTTTACGCACAATATGAGCTTCAGTAGATAGGCTGGGTGTATGAGCAATATGACTTTCTACAAGTGAGTGTCTCATCATAATAATCCTTAGGCTCTGTTTAATAGACTCTATTTAATGGTAATTAAGTAATAATCATTCAGACATAACGAAGCCTTTTACGTTCCAGAATCATCATTTGATCAATGGTGCTTTCTGTCATTATTATTGCTACTCATGATTTAGGCTGGAAAAGGCGACAAACTGATAGAAGGGCTTGAGTTAAGAGGTTACTTTTGATACAAAGATAACCCTCAGATAAGAGTCTGGGAAAGCAGTATAGTTTGCTAATGATAACGGCAGTGGCCGAATAACCGTATTAATAACCATAACATCACGGAAAACCACGAATGAATGATTCTATAGAAATTCAAAAAATAGAAATGCAAGAAGAGGGTGATAGCATTGCTGATGCTGTTGCTGCCATTGTATTAATTGTTGTTTTTGTTGCAGCTTGTATATTCTGGGTCAGTACCCAGTAAAGACCTCCTTTTAAAGTACATTTAATGGTACTTTATTTTCATATTGGCTGAAGGGTCGCTTCTTTCTACCTTTTAAGAAGCGTCTTTGGTACTCTTGTGCTTCATTCTTGACTAGTCAACGTCTATGAAACCTGATTTTAAGCTTCATAATAGTTTTGCTTTTTGGATTCACCGCCTGAATAGCCTCTTACAAGATCAGTTTAACCAACAGTTAAAAGACTATGAAATTACATGGCCTCAGTGGATGTTACTTAATGTGCTTGAGGGTAGTGCAGCTAATACACCTGCATTGATCGCGGAGCAATTAGGTGTAGATCGTTCTGGCATTACTCGCTTGTTAGATCGTTTGGAAGTGAAGGAGTATATTGAGCGCGAACACGATAAGTTGGATAGACGTTCTGTTAAAGTGCATATCACAGATAAAGGCAAAAAGCTGATTTCAGCGATTAATACGGCCGCTTATCAGCATCAGGAGACCTTTTTAGCCGATCTACACTTGTCAGAGCGAAGAGGATTTAAGAAAGAGTTACAAAAAATGTTGCGCACGAGTGGTGTTGATACATTCCCTTTATGGCAACGTATCGATTAAAGGCTATTTTGGCCTTGGTTAAAGCCCGCTACTTTTCAGAACAAGGTGTACAACGAAGATAACAGCAAATACAAATAAGCATGTAAATATAAGACCTGCCGCAATATATGTATAAATATTGCCATGCTTGAAGTCATTCTCGTGATTTTTACGGCTCTGGACGCCGAATGCTGCAGCAATAGTACTGAGAGCTATTTGCCAAAAGTTCGGTTTATTGGCCTTTTTATCGGGTATTGACTTGGTCATAGTGATGCTCGTGATTGAAAAACGATTATATCACCCCACATTATATGTGGTAGAGATGTCACAGCAATCATGGCACTATTCATATTTATATTCGTGTTTATGTCATACTTATATTGATTACACTAGGCCATATTTTATCGTTAAATGGTGCCTAGTCACACTTTTGCATTTATCGTTTTTATATACAGCACATTATTATGGTTACAATTACTGAGTCTGCTCAAGGCTATTTAAAAGAATTATTGGAAAAGCAGGATACTGATGGTATTGGTATTCGTATGTTTGTTTCAAACCCAGGAACCTCTCAAGCGGAAACCTGTATTGCCTATAGCCGCCCCGGTGAAGAACAAGAAGGTGATGAAGTTGTAGAGTACGCCGAATTTAAAGCGTATTTTGAAGGGCGAAGCCTGCCATTTTTAAAGGATGCTAAAGTCGACTATTCTGCAGATCAAATGGGTGGCCAGTTAACTATTAGGGCACCTAACTCAAAGATGCCGCAAGTGACAGATGACAGTCCATTGGAAGATAAGATTAATTATGTCTTATTTAATGATATTAATCCGGGTTTGGCTGCACATGGTGGTCAAGTCGAGCTGCTGGAAATTACTGAAGACCTGTATGCTATCTTGAAGTTTGGTGGTGGTTGTCAAGGGTGTAGTGCTGTTGATCTAACGCTCAAAGAAGGCGTAGAAAAAACCCTGATTGAAAAAATTCCAGAGGTAAAAGGTGTCAGAGATATCACAGATCATTCTGATACAAGTAACGCTTACTATAACTAAATTTTTATTTCTTTGAATTTTTGCATAAATTAAGTTGATTTGGACTGACCAGCTGACCGTATAAGAATAAATTTACTCCTTTAGTGGACTATATACCCTCGTTTTGTGAGTGTATTTTCTTGACGACACTTTAATATCGACTAAATTTTAAGTATCACTTATTACTTATAACAAGGTTGATATTATGCCGCAGGAATTCAAACATGTCATAGTCCCTGTCGACTTCTCCGATGACTCTGAACGTGCGCTTGAAACAGCACTTACAGTCTTTGGTGACAAAGCTGATGAAATATCACTAATCACAGTATGTGAGAGTGTATCTAACCGTCATACAGAAATGATCGCTGAGATTGATGAAATGATGGAAGACACTGTACAAAAGGAAGTACAAACGTTCGTTAAAAAATTTGAAGGACGACATAAAAACTTAAAAGCTTATGTAAGGAAAGGAAGCGCTGCTCCACAAATATTGTTGGCAGCAAAAGAAATGAATGCTGATTTAATAGTGATGGGGTCACAAGGAAGAAATTCTCTTGCCCGTGTTTTTTTCGGTAGTACAACTTACGATGTAGCACGTAAGGCACACTGCTCAGTCTTTGTAATTCGTTTCTAACGCTTTCAATGTTAGGCTAATAATAAAAACCCCTTGGTCGTTAACGACCAAGGGGTTTTTATTAGGATATTTTTTTCTTTAAAGTGATGGCGATCGGATAACGGCAAGCTTATCAATTTGCATCTCTTCAAAAGTATAAGGAATACCACCGATACCATGCCCGGAATGTTTCAAACCAGCAAAAGGCATCCAGTCGACTCGGAAGGCAGTATGGTTATTGACCATTACTGCTGCAGCATCAATATTTTTATAAACATAGAGTGCTTGATCAATATTTTTAGTAAATACCGCTGCCTGAAATGAGAACATTAGAGAATTAGCTTCAGTAATAGCGTCATCAATATCGTCATAACTATAAACGCAGATGACGGGGCCAAATACTTCATTTTTACTAATGGTCGTATCAGTAGGAGGGTTGAATAAGACGGTAGCTTCGTAGCAATTGTTATCCAATCGATTGCCTCCGCAAATCAACTCGGCACCGTCAGCAATGGCAGTTTGTACCCACCCATCAATACGTTCAACTTCGCCTGGTGTGATTAATGGACCTATTTCAGTATCTTTAGATGTAGGGTCACCCACTTTCATTGCGGTTCCCAGTTTGCCTAGCCGCTCGGCTAGATCACGAGCAACGCTGCTGTGGGCAAACACCCGTTGTACAGAAACACAGACTTGGCCTGCATGATAAAAACCACCCTTGGCAAGTAAAGGCGCAGCATCATCGATATCTGCATCTGCTTCTACAATAACAGGTGCAACACCACCGTGCTCTAAGGCGCAGCGAACGCCGGGAGCTAGTTTTGATTTCAGCATCCAGCCAACATTTGCACTTCCAATAAATGAAAAGAAACCAACACGCTCATCTGTCACCATTTTAGTTGCAGTACGGTTGTTATCAGTAACGATAGCTTGACCATATTCTGGTGGTAAACCTGCTTCATGGAGTATGTTAACAAAGCGCATACACGTAATTGGTGTTGTCCCTGCAGGCTTCACAATAAATGGGCAACCACTAGCCAGTGCAGGACACACTTGGTGCACAATTAAATTCAGCGGGTGGTTAAATGCACTAACAGCGATAACGACGCCGATAGGTTCTTTATGTGTAAAGGCCAGGCTCCCCATTGATGCGGCATTGACACCCATGGGAATTTCTTTGCCGGAATCAGTGCGAATACACTCTATACAATTCAATACGCCATCAATTGCTCGGTTAACTTCGACAATAGAGTCGGCAAGTGGCTTTCCGCCTTCTCGAGCAGATTCGAGAGCGAGTTCATCAAAACGTGCACGCATAATTTCTGCTGTTTTTTCAAGTATTTCAATGCGCTTAGGGCCAGATAACCAGCGTTTTCTGTCTCTATAAATTGAGTATGCAGTCGATAATGCGACTTCAACACCGGCTTCATCCACTGATGATACTGTGCCAATGAGAGATCCATCGTAGGGTGAAGTCACCTCTTTGTGGTTACCAGAATCATCAAGTCCAGCGACAAGAGAGGGGTAGTGGTTACTCATGGCAAAACTCCTGATTGTTTGCAACGAAATGTTTTGATTATAGTTTGTATTTAAAAAAGGCGTTTTCTTTACCTAAGCATCACAATAAATACTGCAATGCAGCATTTATTGTCACCCGATTGACAGGGTAAATGCAAGCGGAAGAATAAAAGTCAGTTATTCTGAGCATAAGCACTTCTTATCTATCGCTATCTTTGGAAAGGCTAGTTAAAGAGGTTCTGAGCAAGCTTGAGGCTCTTTAACATTGTTTGGATACTACGTGTTTCATACCTTTTGTAAGCGTTGAGAGTTCATCTGGCGCAATGATAAATGGCGGCATAATATAAACCAGTTTGCCAAATGGACGAACCCAGACGCCTTCTTCGACAAATTGAGCTTGAATAGTTCTCATATCCACTGCTTTTTTTAATTCTATAACGCCAATAGCCCCTAAGACCCTAACATTTTCGACTTGTGGCCATTGAGAGCACTCTGCTAATTCTTCTTTCAGTTGATGCTCAATAGCGTTTATTCTTTGTTCCCAAGGTGAATTTAATAGTAAATCAATACTGGCATTAGCTACTGCGCAAGCGAGGGGGTTTGCCATGAATGTCGGCCCATGCATTAAAGCGCCTGCTTCACCGGAGCAAACAACAGTACCTACATCTTGGGTACAAAGAGTTGCTGCCAATGTCATATATCCGCCGGTTAAGGCTTTACCTAGGCACATAATATCTGGACTAATGCCGGCGTGATGGCAGCCAAATAATTCGCCAGTGCGTCCGAAGTTAGTAGCGATTTCATCGATGATAAGTAATATATTAAATTCGTCGCAAAGCTCGCGTACTCTTCTTAAAAAGCAGGGAGAGTAAAAGTTCATTCCCCCAGTCGCTTGTACAATGGGCTCTAAAATAACAGCCGCCAACTCTTCGTGATGGGCTTCTATTTTTGATTTGATATCTTGTAGGCTATTTTCATCCCATTCATCATGAAAGCCACATTGCGGTGATTCGGCAAAGTATTGAGGCATTAATAAATCAGAGAAAATATGATGCATACCCGTTACCGGGTCGCAAACAGACATAGCGGCAAAAGTGTCACCATGGTATCCATTACGTAAGCTTAGTAAGCGCTTTTTCTGAGGTTTTTTCTTAGCTTGCCAGTATTGCAACGCTAATTTGATGGCAACTTCAACGGAGACAGAACCTGAATCAGCAAAGAAAACATGTTGTAAAGGTGCAGGGGTAATCTTGACTAAGGTCTCCGCTAGAGAAATAGCGGGTTGATGTGTTAAGCCACCAAACATAACGTGTGACATCTGTTGAGTTTGTTCGTTAATAGCTTTATTTAACACTGGGTGGTTGTACCCATGTAGCATGCACCACCACGAAGACATCCCATCGATTAGTTGTCTCCCATCTTCGAGTGTTAGATGAACCCCTTTTGCCGATTTAACAGGAAAAACCGGACCAGGTTCTGTGATAGAAGTGTAGGGGTGCCATATATGTTGGCGGTCAATATCAAGATTCATTGGAGATAATCGCTGCAAGCAAAAAGGCAGCGATTATAACAGAGTGATACTATATCAAGCAGCGATAGAGAGCTGTTCTAGAAAAGAGTGGAGGGAATACTGATCCTCTTCATTCATGGATTCAAAGGCAATACTTATTTCTGTACGCCTATATGGGCGGCCATGATAACTAAATGATTTCACGCGGCCTTTGCAAGATATAGCCGTATTACTGTCTAAGGCAATATCACACTTTTTAAGTGGTTTATGTTTATGTAATTGGCTGCGTAAGTCACCGGTTACTAGTATTCTCATGCCGCCAGCGCTGATATTGGTAATGCTTGCGTACCATGGAGCACCGTAGATAGGGTCTATAGTAGCGCTTAAGGGAACACTACTCGGTAAAAAAATACGTGATTCTTGCCGTCTCGGATGATATTGAACATCTTCTGGTAATTTGAGTAAAAAGCATTGTGAGCCTTCTTCCCATGCGAGGACTTCACTGGTCACTTTCAGCATTTGACGATTATGCTGGTGTCGTAAGATGAGCGTTTGCCCCAAAAGTGCTTCACGATTTTGAATACGCGGGGAGAAATCATCAAGAATTAATTGTTGATTATAAAGGTCGACACCGACAATCATACTTTGAAAGCTATCACTACGTTTTTCTGTAATAACTTCAATCAATTGCCTTTCATCCTGTAGACGGATTAAAGACGCATAGCGGTTAATTTGTGCCAGAAGCCGGTTATTGGTGTCTTTGGCTTCAGTTTCAACCTTATTCTTGGAAAGGTGGTATAAGACTTTATTAAAAATACCCATAAATTATTTTCTCATCTCTCTTCTAATGTCAGCTCAACGAGTGTTCGATATTTACTATAGACTGGAAGTGATAGAGCAAGGCCTGTGCCATATCAAAGTTTTATTTTAAGTTATTGATATATAGAGATTTTTACTTTTTTTTCATTGCTGGCGGAAAGGTATTTCCTGTTGAACGGCAACAGGGGGATTCACTTATTGCCATACGAGTGGTTTTTAATCAATATTTGGTGATTACTCCAAAAATCTTTACAATAGCCGCCCATTTCCCAAACCCAAATAGTTAAATCATGACTGATATCTTTGATCGTAAGCAACGCTTGGAATTTAATAAATTACAGAAGCGCCTACGCCGACACGTCGGTCAAGCTATTATTGATTACGCTATGATCGAAGAGGGTGATAAGGTGATGGTGTGTTTATCTGGCGGGAAGGACTCTTATGCGATGCTGGATATTCTATTGTGCTTACAAAAGGTAGCCCCAGTAAAATTTGAGTTAGTTGCAGTGAATATGGATCAGAAGCAACCCGGTTTCCCAGAAGAGATACTGCCAAACTATTTAGATAGTGTGGGTGTGCCTTATTACATTGTTGAAAAAGATACATACAGCGTCGTCAAATCAGTTATACCAGAAGGAAAAACAACCTGTGGTCTATGTTCTCGCTTACGTCGTGGTACTTTGTATGGTTTTGCAGAAGAAATTGGGGCGACCAAAGTAGCTTTAGGTCATCATAAAGATGATATTGTCGAAACGCTTTTTTTGAATATGTTTTATGGTGGTCGATTAAAAGCCATGCCGCCAAAGCTGCTTTCCGATGATAAGCGTAATATCGTTATTCGTCCTATGGCTTATTGCCGCGAAAAAGATATTGCGGCTTATGCGGAATTAAAAAAATTTCCTATTATTCCTTGTAATTTATGTGGCTCACAAGAAAACCTTCAACGCCAAAATATTAAGCAGATGCTGCAGCAATGGGATAAACAATTCCCGGGCCGGACAGAAACAATATTTTCAGCAATTACAAAAATTTCTCCATCGCAATTAGCCGATAAAAATATATTTGATTTTATTAATCTCGATATCGATCGTACACAGGCAATAGGAAATAGAGCTATGGACGCTATGGAAAATAATAAAACAGTGACGGCTGGCAATCACGCCATTGATGGTAATACTGCTAAAGTGTCATTGTGGACCGGTGAAAATGACGAAATTCAAGTGATTAATCTATAGACTTTTGAACTTTTAGTACTTAAATAATGGTTTAGCAATAGTGGAAAAAGACGCATTACACGCGATAGAGATTACGGTGCAAGGCCGAGTGCAGGGTGTATTTTATCGTGCATCAACAGTACAAGCTGCTACAGCGTTGGGGCTTGTAGGTTGGGTTAAAAATCAAAGGGATGGTTCAGTATTAATCCATGGAGAAGGTAAGCTCTCTATGTTGAATGAATTACTGGAATGGGCTCAGCAGGGGCCTGAATATGCGAATGTGACAAATATCAGCAGCGTTAATACTGATATCGAAGGTTTTTCACAATTTACGATTGTATACGATTAAATAATGATAAAAATAGTTTTAAGCAAAAAATAGGGAATCACTGCTATTTTAGACTAGAGATAATATCATCAATTTCAGATAAATTTTCTTTAATAATTGCTAATTCTTTTTCATCTGTCAGTGGTGATATTGACTGA
The DNA here is from genome assembly GCA_050633825.1 of Cellvibrionaceae bacterium. Lineage (GTDB taxonomy): Bacteria > Pseudomonadota > Gammaproteobacteria > Pseudomonadales > Cellvibrionaceae > CANLBN01. Next base: position 18,127 of record JBOEHG010000030.1, read on the forward strand.
GGTAATTTTTTATAAGAAACGATAGTTTCAATCGGCGGCAAATCGTCATTGCTTGATTGATGTTTTACCGTTGAATAGATAGCCATATTAATAATGTCGACCATTCCTAGTTTTTTACTGTAGGATAAATCCCAATGGCCACAACGTAAGCCGACGTTAATTATATTTTTACTGATTCCCCATTTGTTCAGTACTATACCCGTGAGTGGCTTACTGTATTTTTTGCACAATTTAATATAGGTGCTTGTGTCTGGTGCAAGCATATCTTTGCTAAAAGCCGATAGTAATACCAATGTCCCTATCTCAGTCAATAGGCTACTGGTCATCGCCTGTTCCGCAGGGCGTAGTTTCATTTTCTTTGCAAGAAATAGACTAATAGCGGCTTTATAAATCATGCGTTCCCATGATAATTGGAATAGTTTTTTGAGTTGAGGATCTTTTAAAATAAATAAACTTTTTATGCTGTGGGTCATTACCAAATTTTCTAATGCTGGCATCCCAATCATGGAAAGAACGGCTTCTATTGTATTGGGCGGAACCGGTCTTTTATATAAAGGACTTGCACCGTATTTAAGCAGTAATGCGGATAAACTTGGATCGAGTCTAATCAGAGAGGCTATTTCATCGACTGTACTGTCAGGGTTGCTAATAGCCTGACGAATTTTTAACGTGACAGCGGGTAGACTAGGTAATCGCTCTTCGTTATCAATAACGGTTTGGATAACGGTGTTGTAAATCGTGTTTTTACTTTGGCTCATAGTGTAACTCAAATTAGTACAGCTTAAATTTTATCGAATGCTGGCGATAATATTATCAATAGTTTCTAAGTTAGATTGAATAATCACTAACTCTTTTGACGGTGACAGAGTATTTAATGATGGCGGCAATTTTTTATAGGAGCTCAGAGTTTCTATTGCTGGTAAATCGTTTTTTGGGGATTGATGCTGAACGGTTGAGTAAATGGCTAAGTTAATAATATCAACCATCATTAATTGCCTGCTCTTATTGCAATCCCACTGCCCGGAAAACTGAGTGAGTTGGATCAGGTATTTCTCCAAGCCCCATTTACTTAATAAAATCGTACTAAGTGATTTACTGTAGCGTTTGCACAATTGAAAATAGATTTTTTGATTGGGTATCTGTAGATCGGAGTTAAATGCAGAGAGTACGGCTAATGTGCCGACTTCACTTAAGATACTGGCAGTCATTACTTCTTCAGCGGGTCGAAAGCCCAGCTTTTTTGCAATAAAAAGACTAATGGCTGCTTTTAATATCATTCGTTCCCATGATAACCGAAATAGCTTCTTGAGCTCGGGGCTTTTCATTACAAAAAGACTTTTTATACTGTGTGCCATGACAAGGCTTTCAAGTGTGGGTAAGCCAATCATGGCCAATACACCATCAATTGTTTTAGGGGGCACAGGACGTTTATATATTGGGCTAGTGGCGTGTTTTAACAATAATGTTGATAGACTAGGGTCAAGCTGTATCAATTTACCTATCACTGCATGGTCACTATTGGGGTTGGCGATTGCTTGACGGATTTTGAGTGTGATAGAGGGTAAGCTGGGCAGCTGTTCTTCATCATTAATCAGTTTTTGAACAACAGTTTTATAGACTGAGTAATAATTAATTTGGCTCATTTATTAAAAGCTCTTTGGGTAGTGTGAAAACGAGTCGGTGCCAGCTAACTAAATTAACCGGTCAATCAGTAATTAAGCGATAAATAAGAATCAAACCATAAAAAGTACAGAAAAACAGCTACTAAAATACTGTCTACTAGTATAGACGAGTATTTTGGTGAGGATGAAGGGCGAGAGGTGTTAGCTGGAAAAGTGTGCCAGTAATGCAGTAATAGCGGTTTCTACTCTTAGAATTCGTGGCCCCAAATGTACCGCTTCACAGCCTGCTTCTGTTAATAGCGCTATCTCGTAGGGGATAAAACCGCCTTCTGGGCCAACAACTAAGGTTGTTGGCTCTTCTATCCTTGTTGGATAAGGCCGTTGACTTCCGGGGTGAGCAACTACTGCTAGGGTGTTTTCACATACCCCCGGCAGTCGATCCTGAACAAAAGGTTTAAAGCGTTTTTCTATAATGAGCTCAGGCATGAGCGTATCTTTTGCTTGTTCTAAGCCCAGAGTAAACTGTTCTTCAATGGATGCTTCTTTTAGCAGTGGTGTGAGCCAAAAGCTTTTCTCTACACGATAGCTATTGATTAGTATAATTTTCTTCACGCCCATAGTGGCACAAGTCTGTAATATTCGCTTTAGCATTTTAGGGCGTGGTAACGCTAGAACAAGAGTGATCGGTAATGGAGGTGGGGGGGCTTGGTTAAGGTCAATCGACATGACAACTTTTTGATCATTGATAGATAAAATAGTCCCTTTACCTATCTTGCCATTGACCATGCCAACAGTAAGTTGGTCGCCTATTGTTGCTTGGTGAACGGCCTGAATATGATCCAGGCGTCGTCCACTCATGCTGACTTGATTTTTATCGATAAAATCTTGTTGTGATAAAAGTACAAGATTCATAATTCACTTTGTGTATTACAGTGGAATTTAGCTGGGTTTGATATCGATTTGCTTACCACAAACATAGGCTTTCTTTAGCTTATTAAATGTGGCTTTAGGCATTCCTTTTGGTAAATCTACAGTCGAATAATTGTCTTTAATTTTAATATGGCCAATATGCTTACTTTCTATATCGGCTTCATTGGCAATAGCACCAACAATATTGCCGGGTTTGACGCCATCCTCATGACCGACTTCAATACGATAGGATTGCATATCCTTGTCTGGCAAGGCGCTACTTTTTGCATTGCGTTTACCGCGTTTACCCTTTTCATTTTGTTCGCCACTATTTCTTTCGCCTCTATCTCTTTCACCTCTATCGCGCTCGCCTCTGCGGTTGTCACGCCCCTTACGGTGACGGCCTTTCCCAGAGTCATTATCTCTAAAGGATTCTTTCGGTGCTTTAAATTCCATTTCTGATTCGAATAGTGATTTATCACCCTGAGCAATGCAGGCTAGGGCAGCAGCAATCATTTCTGGATCATTATCGTTTTCCTGTCGATATTCAGTGATTAATTGCTGATAAAGGCTAAGGTCTTCTTGATTAATGGTATCAAAAATCTGCTGTTTGAACTTACTGACACGCTTTTCATTAATATCATCCGCGCTAGGTATATCCATGGTTTCTATTTTGCTTTTTGTCACACGCTCAATGGCATTGAGTAAGCGGCGTTCTCTAGGAGTAACAAATAAAATAGCATCTCCTGTTCTACCTGCTCGGCCTGTCCTGCCAATACGGTGAACATAAGACTCTGTATCAAGGGGAATATCATAATTAATAACATGGCTTATACGTTCAATGTCTAGGCCACGGGCAACAACATCGGTCGCGACTAAAATATCATGGCGACCTCGTTTCAGTTTCTCGACAATTTGTTCCCGTTGATTTTGAGGAATATCACCATTGAGTGCAACGGCACGATAACCACGTGCAGATAACTTGTCAGCGACTTCAACTGTTGCGATTTTTGTACGCACAAAGACAATCACGCCATCATATTCTTCAACTTCTAGGATGCGAGTGAAGGCATCCAGCTTTTGACGGTGGTTAATCATTGTATAGCGTTGACGAATGGTGCTGGCTGTCGTGGTTTTGGTTTCTATTTTGACGTGTTCAGGGTCGGTTAAGTAGGTATTGGCTACTTTTTGAATTTCCCGAGGCATTGTGGCGGAAAATAAAGCAATTTGACGATCAGATGGGGTATGTTCAAGAATCCATTCAACATCATCGATAAAGCCCATGCGTAACATTTCATCGGCTTCATCCAAAACCAGAGATTGTAGGTTATCAAGTACCAGTGTTTTACGGCGGATATGGTCCATAACGCGGCCGGGTGTTCCAACAATGATATGCGTCCCGCGTTTCAGTTGTTTTAACTGGTTAGTATAAGACTGACCCCCATAGATCGGCAGCACTGATAAGCCCATATTGCGAGAATAGCGCTGGAAAGCTTCTGCGACTTGGATTGCCAGTTCACGTGTTGGCGCAAGCACCAATAACTGCGGTGAATGTTGTTTGGGGTTTAAATTAGTCAGTAAGGGTAGGGCAAAAGCTGCGGTTTTACCGGTACCTGTTTGGGCCTGACCAAGAAGGTCTTTGCCTTCCATGAGAATGGGAATACTTTCAGCTTGAATAGGAGAAGGGCTTTCATACCCCAGTTCAATCAATGAGTTTAGAATAGATTGTGGTAAACCCAAATCTGCAAACGACAGAGTTGCTGGCGAATCGGAAGAAGTCATAAATACCTAGAAGTTAAAAAACGAGAAAACCTAAAAATTAAGTAGGCAGGGCGAAAAACGGTGCAGTATAACAGTTTCACGTATGGAGTGCTCAATAATTCATCATTAGTGAGCTAATTTTTATTACTGTCCATTATGTGTACACGGCTTTTAAAAATGGCTTAAATCAAGAGAGGATAAATCAACGTTAGTGGCCCGCCCGGCAGGGTTCGAACCTGCAACCTGCCCCTTAGGAGGGGGCCGCGCTATCCAATTGTGCCACGGGCGGAGAATGTGTGTATTCTAAATCAATTATGGCTAAAAAGTAGTTCAATTGCGCTAAGAGCGGAAGTTAGTGGTATTGTCATTGGTTTTACCGCTGTTAACACTGCTTTGAGATACTTTCCTAAGGAAGGTAATATGCCAACATTGAACAAAACTTTTTAACTATCTATCTGTCCTATCGTGATCGGAGTTGGAGATTTTAATGTTAGACACAAAACCTTTGCTTATAGAGACAGATTTCCCCCCTATTAATCGTCAGGCAACACAAACTCTTCAGGTTAACCTGGGTTATCTATGTAACCTCAGTTGCACTCATTGTCATGTCAATGCAGGCCCTAAACGCACAGAATTGATGGATAAAGAAACTATTGATGATATTTTGTTGTATATCGATAAAGTTGGAATTCGCTCACTTGATTTGACTGGCGGCGCACCAGAAATGAATCCTCATTTTCGCTATTTGGTCAGAGAAGCGGTTAAAAGAGGGATTACTGTGATCGATCGCTGTAATCTCACTATCTTGCTTGAGCCCGGTTATGAAGATTTGGCAGAATTTTTAGCGGAACACCGTGTTGAAATCACAGCCTCTTTGCCCTGTTATTCAGAGCAGAATGTGAGTGAACAAAGAGGGAAGGGTGTTTTTGAATTATCTATAGAAGCTTTACAAAAGCTGAATACCTTAGGGTATGGAATTAAGCCTGAATTAGAATTACATTTAGTTTATAACCCTAATGGGACTTTTTTGCCACCTGATCAGCAAGCGCTTGAACTTGATTACAAAAATACCTTAAAAGCAGAGCACAACATTACGTTTAATAATTTACTAACAATTACTAATATGCCGATTAGCCGTTTTGGTGGGATGTTACTCGCCAAAGGTTTGTATGATGACTATATGGAATTATTAAAAAATAATTTCTCCCAAGATAACCTTGCCAGCCTCATGTGCAAAAGTTTATTAAGTATTGATTGGCAAGGCTATGTTTATGACTGTGACTTTAATCAGATGTTAGCTATGCCTTTACAGCATCAAGGAAATGCTATTGCTAGTGATAAAGAACGTTGGCACATACGTGAACTACTTGATCAAGACTTGGGAAATTCATCCATTGTAATAGGTGAGCATTGCTATGGTTGTACTGCAGGTCAAGGTAGTAGTTGTGGTGGGGCGTTAGGCTGATTTTCTTGAATATTAGTATTATTATTCCTGTATTAAATGAAGCTGCGGGTATTGAAATTCAGCTAAAAAAACTGCGAGAGCTTATTTCTGACGAGTGTGAAATCATTGTTGTCGATGGGAGTAGCCATGATAAAACTGTAGCATTGGCCAAGCCTTTATCTGACAAAGTGATCGTGTCCGATAAAAAAGGTCGCGCTATTCAAATGAATATAGGTGCTGCTGCTGCGTCAGGTAATACGCTATTATTTCTTCACTCTGATACAATCTTGCCAGATAATTTTTTTGATTTTATTTACCCCCTTAAAGAAAAATACTGGGGTTTTTTTCGGGTAAAACTTAGTGGCCAACAATGGCAATTTCGTATTATTGAAACCATGATGAATATTCGTTCGAAGCTTACTTCCATTGCTACTGGGGATCAGTGTTTATTTGTTCAACGCCAGTTTTTTACAGGAATAAAAGGGTTTGACGATTTACCATTAATGGAGGATATCGCTTTCTGTAAGCGTATTCGTAAATATTCTTCTCCTCTCATTGTTAATAATGTTGTAGTAACATCCAGTCGCCGTTGGGAAAAACACGGTATTTTAAAGACAATTTTATTAATGTGGCGCCTTCGCTTGGAGTATTTCTTAGGTGTTTCGCCGGAGCGTTTAGTCAAGCGATATTATTCTAATGTATAACTTTCCTGATACCCGTTTACTTGTGTTTTCCAAGTCACCTGAAAAAACTAGAGTGAAAACACGTATGCAACCGGTTTATTCTCAAGATTTTTCTGTGTCATTGCATAAACAATTAGTTAATCATTGTTTATCTCTATGGGCTGCTTCAGCAGTTTGTCCTATTGATTTATGGTTGGCAGGTAGTGAGCTTATTTTTAAAGAGGCTTTGCCATCACTATCAACTTTGCCTGTTTATCAACAGCAAGGCAATGACCTTGGTGAGAGAATGTGTTCGGCAGCAAAAATGACTTTAAAAGAAAGTGAAGCCGTATTATTAGTTGGAACAGACTGTCCGTTTATTGATGAAGATTATCTGATTAGTGCCTGTGAGTCATTACAGCAATATGACCTTGTTATTTCTCCGGCAACTGATGGCGGTTATGTGTTATTGGGTTTTAAACAACTATCAACAACTCTCTTTAATAATATTAATTGGGGTAGTTCAGAGGTGTTTCAGCAAACGTTGGTTGCGATAAACAAGGCGGGCCTTAGCTATAAGCAATTACCGACACTATCTGATATTGATCGCCCAGAAGATATTGAATTGTTAACTGCTATCAATGGTTTTGAAGATTTGTTAACTCAATGTGGTTCTGTTCAGAAACAATCTCCATTCTAAAATAAGCCCCGTTCTAAGCTTGTGTCACTCGGCCAGATAATGCTGTTGAGTGTTTGGTGCCTTTTGCGTCATATAAATCGGCTTGATGGGTATTGCCTCTCATAATCTGTAGTAATCGAGTGTGTGAAGTAACCCCACGATTAATAAGTTTGCCATTGATTGTATTGATCTTTTGGCAGTGTTCGACAGTTGTTTTTACTTCTTGCCATTGTTGCGATAAGTTCTGGTTATTCAATGCATTCAGGAGTAAGGCCCAGTTTTTTTCATCAGCTTGTTTGCCAATGGATGTTAACCATTCTGATCGTGTTTGTGCATTCTTTTTTAATTGCTCAAGCAGGGGTGTTTTTTCTTCTAGTAAACGTGATAAGGACATGTAATCTCTTGATTTTGTGGATTCTGTCTCTTCTTCTAATAAGGCAAGCAATTGCCGACTGGAGGCAAGGTCTTGTTTGATCATATTGTGAATTTCAGTGAAGTTCTTGGCGTTCATAATGCTATCCGGCTAAATGACTCTAATAAGTATTATTACTGCAAGAGAAATGCCAGACTATGATTTTGTATGTTTTGAAATGATTTAGGTGCAGGGAAGGTTGCTAAAGAGGCGTAATAACGATTTGTTACTGTAAAAGGTAAGAAAAATCGCTATTAGCTATCAAAGTCTAGAATTTTTTGAGCGATGCTATCAGCATCAATAGAATAGCTACCATCAGCAATCGCTTGGCGAATTTCATTCACTTTTGCGGTATCCACATCTGTAGAATCGATAATTTTAGCTTCTAACTGCTTCAAAGATTGCGCTTCGTTGCTCAATACGACGCTATCTTGGCTCGCTGGCGTTGTATCATTGCGACTAGGCTTGTCTATGCCTTCTTCTGCAACCGTCTTCTGTTTTGGGTTGGCATTTGTGTTGTTGGTAATGCCACTGTTATTAATCTGCATAGCTGTTTCCTTAAACTAAGGATTCCTAATCTATTAGTGGTTAAAGTTGGATCTCAACTAGGTTATCGGCTATCTATAAGACAACTTTAGTCTAATTTACCTTTTTTTGTATCTTTTTTGCTTTAAAGAACCTCAACAGTTGCGGGTCCAATGACTTTTGTGTGAACAATGCGGGAGGAGCGTCGATTTTCTACCTTGAGACTCTCTCCTTTACTGGCGTCACTGAGGGCAATCCCAGAGCTCATAACAGCAAGAGAGCCACGTTTAGCTACCATTGTAACAAGATCACCTTTTTTAATAATATCAGGGGCTTGCAGGTGATAACTATAAATTACATCACCTGATCGTAATGCTCGTTTTAGTTGTTGACCAACAATCAGGTTTGTTTGAGTACTATAACCCCCTCGAAGAGAGTACATATCTTTTTTAATAAAGGTTAAATCATCTTTTTCGAGAACATGATGACGAGGCAAGCCATGACGAATAGTCACAACCTCCTTTTCAACGACAATGGTGCCATTAACATAAAGTGACCAAGGTCGATCACTTGTACAGCTTACTTTTACCGATGCGTTGCGTTGGATGCTTTGCCCTTGGAGTTGGAGCGTCAAAGGTTTGTCGCATTTTGCCAAGTTTAAATTTCTATTAATATGCCTAATACGTACTTTGACGCCAGCATGGTCTTCAGTGGGTAGTTGGTCGTAAAGCTTCTCCTCTAAAAATGCTTTTGTTATTTGTTGAAGCCGCTCTGGTGAGGCGGCTTCTGCGCTTGAGGCGAATAGGGATATTAAAAATGAGCAAAAAAATAACAAAAAATTACATGCTTTCATGATTCTTGTCCTATGCTTTAGGTAGGTCTCTTGTTGAGCTTGCCTAAGAGCTAATCAATAGATATTTGACAGTGAGTTGAATATAACTCTTGAACAGCAAGTTATATGCCGTTACTCAATAGAGCCTTGATTTGAATTTATCTATCCATGAGGAAGATTTATGGCCAGTGTACTGGACTCAGTTAATCAGCGTACCCAATTGGTGGGTCAGAACCGGCTAGAGCTTTTATTGTTTCGTTTAAACACTGATCAGCTTTATGGTATTAATGTTTTTAAAGTAAAAGAAGTATTGCAGTGCCCACCCTTAAATAAGCTCCCCCAGCGACATCAAGTTGTCCGTGGTGTAGCGCATATACGTGGTGGCACCATTTCAATTATGGACATGAACCTCGCCATTGGTAATTCGCCTGTTGAGAATATCGAGGATAGCTTCGTTATTATTACCGAGTATAACGGATCTACACAGGGATTTTTGGTTAGGGCAGTCGAGCGAATCATTAATACCAATTGGGAAGATATTCATCCACCACCCAAAGGTGCAGGTAAGCAAAACTATCTAACAGCAGTGACGAAAATTGAAGAGCGCTTAGTAGAGATTATTGATGTCGAGAAGATTTTAGCTGAGGTTGCTCCCTTGCCTGAAGATATTAGTGAAGGCGTATTTGAAGATGGTATTGCTGAGAAAGTTGTTCAAAAGCATATCCTTATTGTAGATGACTCGGCTATTGCGCGTAAGCAAATCCAACGTGTGGTCGAACAGATGGGTATTCGTGCAACTCTCCGTAAAGACGGTAAAGAAGCGATTGAATACTTGGAAAGTTTATTGGCTGAGGGTAAAGACCCTAATGAAGAGTTAGTATTGGTTATTTCTGATATTGAAATGCCGGAAATGGATGGTTATACCTTTACAGCAGAAGTAAGAGCTAATGATAAGCTTAAAGATTTACATATTATCTTACATACCTCATTAAGTGGTGTATTTAATGAGGCAATGGTTAAAAAAGTAGGCGCGGATGACTTTCTTTCTAAATTTAATCCTGACCTATTGGCTAAACGACTTAATGATAAAGTCCTTGAAATTACTGGCGATGACTTGCTGGGCGAAGGTGAAGATGATAGTGACGAGTAAAAAAATTGGATTTATTATCTTATAATTTTTATCATTAAGAGCCTATTTCATGGTTGATGCACTCAATAATCTTTCAGAAGATAATACAGAATTTAATGAGTTTTGTGACTACTTAAAAAAAGTCAGTGGCATTACTATTGCTCCGGGTAAATCTTACTTGGTGAGTGCCCGCATTCGCCAGATTATGGTTGATTATAAATTCCAAAGCTTGTCAGAGCTATTGAGAGCGCTGAAAGGGTATAATAGAAAATTACAGCAAGAAGTCGTCGATGCTATGACAACCAACGAAACATTTTGGTTTCGTGATAGTTATCCTTACGATTACTTTAGTAAGACACTCTTACCTCATTGGAATACTGATAGTACGTTTGAACATAGACCTATTAGAGTATGGTCAGCCGCATGTTCATCTGGGCAGGAGCCATACTCTTTGGGTATTTTGTTAGAAGAGTATAAAGAGAAAAACCGTTTTAGTAAGCAAGTTGATATTGTGGCAACTGATTTATCCAGTCAGATTCTTGATCAGGCAAAATTAGGCGAATATGATTATTTGTCTATAGGACGTGGCTTATCAAAAGAGAGATTGAATAAATTTTTTACAAGCTCTTGCCAAAAACGTTGGGCGGTGGCACAAAATATACGTCGACATATTAAATTTCAACCCATTAACCTGCTTGATTCTTACTCTAATTTAGGTAAATTTGATATTATTTTTTGCCGAAATGTACTTATCTATTTTACCAAAGAAACGAAGGCAGATATGTTGACACGTATGCATCAATGCCTTAACCCCGGTGGTTATTTGTGCCTAGGTTCATCGGAAGGTCTTGGTAATGTTTCTTCTTTGTTCACCATGGTTAACTGTAAGCCCGGCCTTATTTATCAAGCAAAATAACCAAAATTATTTTGTGCTAGTCTGTCTCGCTCTAATTATTACTAAAATATTCAACTCCAATTTACGTCTAAAGATAATTGCCATCTAAACGGTAATTCTTTGCCACTTCAATTTTTTCCTCTAAATAAATCCTTATAAATCAATGAGGTAAACAATTTTTTTATTTGGCATAACGTTTGCTTTGTAATATGCATGCAAGTAAAAAACGACAAATTAACCTTGTTGTTCTGACGTTTTAAGAAGAGTAGGTAAGTATGACAATTAGCTTTGATAAAGCCCTTGGTATCCACCAGCAAGCTCTACAAGTGCGCTCTCAGAGAGCACAAGTATTGGCTAATAATTTAGCTAACATTGATACGCCTAATTATAAAGCTAGAGACGTTGATTTTAAGGGAATTTTACAAGGTGAAGCTCAACTATCGCAAAGTAAGTCAGCTATGAGAGTGACTGATAACCAGCATATTGTAGGACAGTCTTTAAGTTCAGATAACAGTTTACTTTATCGGATACCACAACAGCCTTCGATAGACGGTAATACTGTAGAAGAGCAAATAGAGCATTCCGCTTATATGGAAAATAACCTTGCCTTTCAAACCAGCTTTACCTTTTTAAATAAGAAATTTACCGGGCTTATGCGAGCCATTAAGGGAGAGTAGTAATGTCATTAAATAATATTTTTACAATCGCTGGTTCAGGAATGAATGCCCAAAGTGTTCGTTTAAATACAACTGCCAGTAATTTAGCGAATGCTGATGCTGCCTCTTCCAGTATTGATGAAACCTATCGTGGTAGACACCCGGTATTTGCTGCACTTAATAATGATGCGTTGCAGTTTGATGCAAAAAATAGGGATGCTAATGTTGGCGTTGAAGTCTTAGGTATTGTAGAAAGCGATGCTCCTTTACAGCCGCGATACGAACCAAATAATCCACTTGCTGATCAAGAAGGTTATGTTTATTACCCAAATGTTAATGTGGTAGAAGAAATGACTAATATGATCTCCGCTTCGCGTTCATTTCAAATGAATGTTGAAGTCATGAACTCAGCAAAACAAATGATGCAACGTGTATTAACCTTGGGTCAAAATTAATTGATTCTAAGTAGTTTTATATAGATTGACTATTTCGAGAGAATGATATGACTGATATAACAACCAATAGTTATCTAAATAGCCTGACGTTGGATACACGTCAACAGCAAGAGGCCGCTGCTATTGCTGCTACAGCTTCTGAAGAAGACAGTAACGAGTTAGGTCAAAGTGCATTTTTAGAATTGATGATTACTCAACTGGAAAATCAAAACCCACTTGACCCCCAAGATAACTCTGAGTTTGTTGCACAGCTTGCGCAATTTAGTTCAGTTGAAAGTTTAGATAAGTTAAATAATAGCTTTGATGACTTTGCCGTTAATATGCTATCAAATCAAGCCCTACAAGCCTCATCATTAGTAGGGACCTCTGTAGCTGTGCCTGCATCAGAAGCTCAATTATTTGAAGGTGCGTATGTTGGTGGCAATATAGAATTGCCGGCATCAACAACAGATATGACTGTTAATATTTACAGCGACTCAGGAGAACTGTTAGAAAGTATTTCACTGGGCGCGCAACAAGCGGGCAATATCGCATTCCGTTGGGATGGCAATCGTATTGAAGTTAATGGTGAACTCAATAGCTGGGAAAGTGAAGACCCTATTACCTCAGGCAGTTTTAGATTTGAAGTGCTTGCCTCCCAAAATGGTGAGCCACAACAACTAGATACGGCCTTAACTGCTAATGTGAATAGTGTAACCGTTGATGAAAATAATCAACTTGTACTTAATCTCGCCGGCATTGGTCCTGTAAGTATTAATGATGTTAAGCAGTTTAACTAAAATTTTTAGTATATATTAATCAAGTTTGCAATTTTTGTAGTAATCGCAGGAGAATATTATGCCTTTCAATACCGCCCTCAGTGGCATTCGTGCTGCCAATGATGACTTACGTTTAACAGGTAATAATATTGCCAATGCATCAACCACTGCGTTTAAACAGTCACGTGCAGAGTTTGGTGACGTCTACTCAACAACAGTTTTAGGCTCGGGTTTAAATCAAATCGGTAGTGGTGTTCAAGTTCAAAAAGTATCGCAACAATTTAGTCAGGGTAATATTTCTTTTACAGAAAACGTATTAGATTTAGCCATTAGCGGTAGTGGTTTCTTTGTGACTAATCTCGATGGTAATCAAACCTATACTCGGGCGGGAACCTTTGGTTTAGACCAAGATGGTTACATTGTTAATAATACCAATGCGCGGCTTCAGGGTTATAGTGCTGGTACTAATGGTACGATTCAAAGTACGATTGGTGATGTGCAAATTCAAACAAGTAGTATTCAACCCCGAACAACAACAGGTGTAGAATCAGAGCTTAATTTAGATGCAAGAGAAGCTGTTTTACAATCAACAGGTACCCGTTATACCTCTACAGGTAATGCGGCTACAGCCAATACTAATGGTTATGGTATACAAGATTTAGATATTACTAGTCCTACTGGCGTGACAACGAATGTAACAACAACGGCGAATGATGATAGCTTAACGATTGCAAGTGCTTTAAACGCTTTAGGTGGAGTAACTGCAACAGCAACGGCAGATTCAACGATCACTAACTGGGATACTGGCTTGACGGTTTCAATTAATGGTGCCACTTTAACGAATACTTCAATTAGTCAAGCGACAGCAACAGAAATTAATAATTTACCTGGGTTAACAGCAAGCTATGATGCAACGGGTGCAGGCAGTATACGTGTCCAATCAACGATTGGTGATCTTGATTTTAGGGTGACCGGTGGTGGTAGTGATGGTGATGAGTTAACTGTTACAGGTGCAACGAGCGGAACACAAACGATTGAACGTGATGCGCTTGCGGATGGAGTGACAGTAGGTAATCTGGATAGTGATACAGACGATATTATTGTCGGTGGTATTATTCAGGTGGATTTAGATGAAGGTTATACTTTAACCGATAACTCTGGAGGTAGTGCTTTGCTTCCTGGTACGGGTGTAGCTTTTACGAATAATGCTTTTGATCCTACAGACCCTGATACTTATAACCATGCTACATCGGTGACTATTTACGATAGCTTGGGTAATTCTCACATTATGCAGCAATTTTTTATTAAACAACCTTTTGATCCCTCTGCACCATCAAGCCCAACCAACCAGTCTAACTCTTGGCAAATGGCCATTCAAATTGATGGTGAAAATGTGGGTGAGCCTACTATTACTGACCCTACAACGCCAACCTTAGCAATCTATGACGTTTTTTTTGATCAAAATGGTTCGTTAGATGCAAGTTTAAACCAACAAATTTTAATTTCTAATTGGACACCTGTTGTATCGAGTGGTAATGGCAGTCAACCATTGGGCCCCTCTACGGTTGCTGGTGGTTTTTCACTTCCTATACCTATTAGTCCTATTGAAAGTTCAAATTTTGTGATTGATTTAACGGGCACAACACAAGTGGGTAGTGACTTTGAAGTTCGCTCTGTTGATCAGGATGGTCTTACAAGTGGTCGTCTGGCAGGCATCAATATTGATGATACAGGGGTTGTTTTTGCTCGTTATACTAATGGTGAAAATATTGTTTTAGCACAAATTGCACTTGCTGATTTTGCCAATACTCAAGGTTTGCA
>JBOEHG010000031.1:0-42761 GCA_050633825.1 Cellvibrionaceae bacterium
CGATTATGCCGCAAAAGAAAAACCCTGATGTACCAGAGTTAGTGCGCGGTAAAACCGGTCGCGTTAATGGCCACTTAGTTAGCTTGCTAACACTTATGAAATCACAACCGCTTGCCTACAATAAAGACAACCAAGAAGATAAAGAGCCACTATTCGACACCATTGATACCGTTGTGGATTGCTTGCGTGCCTTTGCTGATATGATCCCGGCAATCACCTCGAAAAAAGACAGCATGTTTGAAGCCGCTAAACGAGGTTTTTCAACGGCGACAGATTTAGCCGATTATCTTGTGCGTAAAGGCATAGCCTTTAGAGACTCCCACGAAATCGTCGGTAAGTCAGTCGCTTATGGCATAGAACAAGGAAAAGACTTATCAGAAATGTCTCTAGAAGAGTTGCAACAATTCTCTGATACCATTGAACAGGATGTATTTGATGTCCTAACCTTGGAAGGCTCTGTTGCTGCCCGCAATCATATTGGTGGTACAGCACCAGAGCAGGTGAAAAAAGCGGTTGCTATAGCGGCACAACAATTACAAAAGCGTTGATGCTTTGTAATTGTTATTCAAAGAGGTAATTTAAGCCTTAAAGGTATTAAAAATTAAACTCACAATAATCGATTGAGTAAAATGTTAGGAATTTAAAATTATGACATATTCTGAATTCAATCAATATTGTGAGTCCCTTCCTGCTACTTCTTACGTTAATCAATGGGGTGGCTCTCATGTTTGGAAGGTAGGAGGTAAAGTTTTTGCGGTTGGGGGGTGGAGTAAGTCCGACGGTCTTGCAGTCTCTTATAAGGTTTCGGATAATAATTTTGAAGTTCTGAAAGAACAGCCTAGATTTAGGCCTGCACCTTATTTGGCTTCACGTGGGATGAAGTGGATACAACAATATCATATATCGAGTGATTTTGTTGAAGAGTTAAAATATTATATCTCTGAATCTCATCGTATAGTTTCTCTAGGCTTAACTAAGAAAAAGCAGAAAGAGCTTGGATTAAATCAACATTAATATATAAGCTGTAATAGTAATAATTACAATCATAAAAATTTGAGTACCAATGGAAAATATACCTTTTCAAACGATAGACTGGTCAAATATTCCAAAAGAAGAATATGCAGGCACTACCGGTAAAGCATTCTGGCAGACCATTAAGTTTGATGGTTTGCGTCTAAGGTATGTAGAATATTCCGAAAACTATGAAGCTGATCATTGGTGTGAAAAAGGCCATATTGTTTATTGTATCAAAGGTGAGGTGACAAATAAGTTACAAGATGGCAGCCAATCTGTTTTAAAATCAGGAATGTCGTATATTGTTTCAGATGACTTGAGTTCTCATAAATCCATTACAAAAGACGGTGTTCATTTATTGATTATAGATGGTGATTTTTTAAAATTAAACACGTAATAAATAATGTAAGGGAAAGACTTCTTCAGTATTTTGACATCCTTATTGTCTATGATGTAATACCATATATAAGGTAATGATATCAATAAAACATCAGTTTACGTGTTTTATCCCCTCTAATTCGCTATATTATAGCTATCTCCTTTTTAGTATTACTGTAGAAATTATGTCTTTTTTCGAATTACATTTTTCGGCACATATTCCCGCTCTATTACAAGAAGAGGGTAGTAGGCGATCGGGTAAGTTATTGCATGGTCTTGATGATGGTCAGAGGCAACGCCTTGATACCTTTTTGTCAAAAAATCCGGAGCTTGCTGAGCAGTTAATAAAGGCTATTTTAGGCAGTGAATATATTTTGGAGTCTTGTTGCCATAATGCTGACTTACTCTTTCATTGTTTGTTAGCGGATGCTCCTTTTTCTGCTTTGACTCCAGTTAAAATTTTCGATGCCGTTGAGACAGCTTGTTCGGATGAGTTAACGCTGGATGAATTGGACCGTCGCTTACGACGATTACGGCGCCGTTTTATGGTGGAGCTATATTGGCGCGATATTAATAAGCTTGCAGATTTTGCTGAGGTCAGTCAGGCGATGACGGCGATGGCAGAAGCCTTTATTCAGCAAGCGCTGGACTATCATTATAAATTGCTTGCTGATAAGCATGGAATTCCAATGGGTGCTGAAAGTCAGCAAGCGCAACCGATGCTGGTGATTGGTATGGGTAAGTTGGGAGGAGCAGAATTAAATGTATCGTCCGATATTGATTTGATTTTCGCTTTTCCTGAATCGGGAAAAACCAATCACGCCAATAAGCCGATAGACAATCAGAAGTTTTTTATTTTACTCGGCCAAGGTTTAATTAAAACCTTAAATGAAGTGACTGCTGACGGTTTTGTCTTTCGTGTGGATATGCGTTTACGCCCTTATGGACAAAGTGGCGCCTTAGTCAGCAGTTTTGCTGCCTTAGAAAATTATTATCAAACGCAAGGGCGTGATTGGGAGCGATTTGCTGGTATTAAGGCAAGGGTTGTGGCTTGTACGCGCTTATCTGATAGTACCTTGACGGGAAAAATAAAAAAAGAAACTATAGAAAAAGAAAGTACTGATAATTTTTATAAAATATTATTGCCTTTTGTTTATCGTAAATATATCGATTTTTCGATGATTGAATCTCTTCGACAACTGAAAATAATGATTATCCAAGAGGTAAGGCGTAAAGGCTTACAGGATGATGTTAAGCTAGGTGCAGGCGGCATTCGAGAAATAGAATTTATTGCCCAGTCTTTTCAGTTGATTCGTGGTGGCCGTGATACGCGTTTACAGCAACGTAATTTATTAGTGGTATTAGACCAACTTGATGAGTTAAATAATCTTGAGGAAGATGTTGCCGAAAAATTAAAAGAAGCCTATTTATTTCTACGCAAAACAGAGCACATGTTACAAGCGGCACAGGATGCTCAAACACAACGTTTACCGGTCGATGAACAAGCCCAAAAAATATTGGCATGGTTATTGGGTTTTTCGTCATGGTCAATCTTTTATCAGCAATTAGAAACCTACCGTCAATTTGTCAGTGCTACCTTTCAGCAGGTTATTGCTGAACCTGAAGATAAGCCCTTGGTGAATTATCAGGTTTTACCCGAATGGCAAACACTTTGGTTGGAATTGGATGAAACATTCGATGAAGCGACATCGGCTGTTTTAGAACAGCATCAGTATAACGATGCTGACACTGCGATTGAGGTCTTACATGCTTTTAAGAAAAGTCGTAATGTATTAAGCCTTTCTTCGGTTGCGCGTGAGAAGCTGGATTTATTTATACCGCAACTACTGCATGTGATTGGCGAAATGGATGAGCCGGATCAGGCCTTGAACCGATTGTTGAAATGGCTGGAAGCCATCGTCACTCGTACCAGTTACGTACTACTTCTATTAGAAAATCCGCAAGTCCTTAAACATTTAACCACGTTATTTTCGGCGAGCTCTTGGATTGCCCAAACCTTAACGCAAATGCCTTCGCTGTTAGATGAGTTGTTGTATCCAGAAACACTCTATTCTTTACCAGAAAAAGAAGCGTTACGAGATGAGTTGCGACAGCGATTATTGCGTATAGAAGCCGATGATGTTGAAGCCCATATGGAAATGCTGCGTTATTTTCGTCTGGCCCATAACCTTCATGTTGCTGCCTGTGAAGTTGCCGGCAGCTTGCCTTTAATGAAAGTCAGTGATTATCTGACTATGACTGCCGAGGTGATTTTGGAGCAGGTGTTGCAATTGGCTTGGCAGAGCCTGACTCAACGTCATGGTTATCCCTCAGGGGTGAATGATGAGTCTCCGCAATTTTTAGTGGTGGGTTACGGTAAGCTGGGCGGCATTGAAATGAGTTACAGTTCAGATCTGGACTTGGTGTTTATTTATGACGCTGATACTCAAGGTATGACGGATGGTGAAAAGCCTCTTGATAACCAGACCTTCTATACTCGCCTCGGCCAAAAAATGATTCACATTCTTAATACCAGAACCTTATCGGGTCAATTGTATGAGGTTGATATGCGCTTACGACCTTCGGGTAATTCCGGGCTATTGGTTTCATCGCTATCATCTTATTCTCGCTACCAAGAAAAAGATGCTTGGATTTGGGAACATCAAGCACTGGTGCGCGCGCGCCCTGTAGCAGGTGATCATCGTTTAGGGATACGATTTGAAGACTTGAGAAGAGCAGTACTGTGTTTAACCAGAGAGCCAGAGCCTCTTAAAGCTGAAGTTGTGAAAATGCGTGAAAAAATGCGTGAACATTTGGGAACATCGGTAAAATCACGTAAAAATCAGCTAGAAATCGATGAATTTCATTTGAAACAGGATGCTGGAGGTATCGTTGATATTGAATTTATGGTTCAATACGCGGTTCTAGCGTGGAGCCACCAGCAGCCCGCTTTAAGTGAGTGGACGGACAATATCCGGATTCTCGAGAGTTTGCAGAATCATGATTTGATTGATCACCAGCAGGCTAGCCAGTTAATTGAGATTTATCAATCCTACCGCAAATACAGTCACCGCTTGGCCCTTCAACAAAAGGAGTCCTCTGTGATTGAAGGCGATCTTTTTGCTGAAGAACGGCAAAAAGTAAAAGCGCTGTGGGCTAGATTGCTGAATTAAACCCATAACATAAATAAAGTCCGCATGAGAACGGCCTTTATTTTTACAGTTAGTTCTTTAGGAGAAAAATATGTCGTTTGCCGATCGTGATGGTGTTATTTGGTTGGATGGCGAGATGGTCCCTTGGCGCGAAGCCAAAACCCACGTGCTCACTCATACATTGCATTATGGAATGGGTGTCTTTGAAGGTGTACGAGCCTATGAGACCGATAATGGGCCGGCGATTTTTCGTTTAGGTGAACATACCGATCGTTTATTTAATTCTGCAAAAATTTTAAATATGACGATTCCTTACACTAAAGAACAGCTAAATGCTGCGCAAAAAAGTGTCGTTTGTGAGAATAACTTAAATAGTGCTTACTTACGCCCTATGTGCTTTTACGGCTCAGAAGGTATGGGTTTGCGTGCCGATGGCCTAAAAACTCATGTGATGATCGCTGCTTGGGAATGGGGTGCCTATCTTGGTGAAGAAAATATGAAGAAAGGTATTCGTATTAAGACCTCTTCTTTCTCTCGCCATCATGTGAATGTCAGCATGTGTAAAGCTAAAGCCAATGGTAACTACATGAATTCTATGTTGGCCTTACAAGAAGCATTGCGCGATGGTTATGATGAAGCGATGTTGTTGGATGTTGATGGTTTTGTTGCAGAAGGCAGCGGCGAAAATATTTTTATCGTCCGTGGCGATACAATTTTTACCCCTGATTTAACCTCAGCACTTGATGGCATTACCCGCAATACTATTTTTATGCTGGCAAAAGAGTTGGGTTATGACATCGTTGAGAAACGAATTACCCGTGATGAGGTCTATATTGCGGATGAAGTGTTCTTTACCGGAACAGCAGCGGAAGTAACACCGATTCGTGAAGTGGATAATCGCCAAATTGGTGAAGGTAGCCGCGGGCCACTAACTGAAAAATTACAAACCATGTATTTTGATGTGGTTCATGGCCGTAGCCCTGAACACAAAAATTGGTTAACTCTTTGTAAATAACGTTTTACTTAACGGTTTTATTCTATGCCCAGTGATATGTCCAGCCAATTTTCAGTCGAACTTGATGATCACATCGCAGTGATGGAAATGGTTCATGAGCTAGCCCCGCTTGTCGATACAGTGGGCCAACGGTGGTTGGATGCCTTGGAAAATGGCGGCAAAATATTACTGATGGGTAACGGCGGCAGTGCTGCTGATGCTCAACATATTGCGGCTGAATTAGTAGGCCGCTATTTATGTGAGCGTAAAGGCTTACCTGCAATCGCCTTAACAACAGATACCTCTATCTTAACGGCAGTCGGTAACGATTACGGTTACGATGCGGTTTTTTCAAGGCAGGTGGAGGCCTTAGCTAACCCAGAAGATATTATCGTTGTCTATTCAACCAGCGGTAATAGCGGCAATGCTTGTGCGGCTGTTGAAACGGCACGCGAAATTGGTTGCTATACCGTTGCCTTAACGGGTGAGTCTGGCGGCCAATTAAAAGATCTTGTGGATACCTGTATCTGCGTTCCTTCCTCGAGTACGCCTCGCATTCAAGAGGCCCATGCCTTTATTGGGCATATGTTGTGTGCTCATGTAGATGCTTCTTTTGCATAATTTTTAAAGATACCCTGTATTTTGTTACTTGGGACTTTCTTTTGATAAGAGAGAGCTGATAAATGAAAGTGGCATTTCTTGATCGTGACGGCGTTATTAATAAAGATTCCGGTTATCTATACAAAATCAGTGACTTTGAATTTACCGATGGCTGTATCGATGGTTTAAAACGATTACAGAAAAAAGGTTACGCTCTTATTGTTGTCACTAATCAGTCAGGTATTGGTCGCGGTTATTATACGGAAGATGATTATCAAACCTTAACACGCTGGTATTGTGATGAATTATTAGCGCGCGGTGTTATAGTGACTGATGTGTTTCATTGTCCGCATTCTCCTGATGTACCATGTGATTGTCGTAAACCAAAGCCGGGACTGTTTGTTCAAGCCCATAAAAAATACCCTGAAATAGACTTTTCTGACTCACTCATGATTGGTGATAAACTATCGGATCTTGAAGCCGCACAAGCGGCAGGTGTATCAACCTTGGTTTTGGTTGAAAGTGATAATCGTGATAAACAAGTTTCCAATCAAGCTTTGGAAGAAAAAATAATTCACTTTCCTTCTTTATATTCCTTTTCAGAATCTTTATAACCTTTTAATAATTCCAGCCAATTATTTTTATCAAAATATTTTATTTTTCCGAGGCCTTTTTCTTTTTCCAGCGAGCGTAATAATCGTTCTAGGTTTTTCTCTCGCCAAAGGCTATTGTCATTTATTTGTTTGCCTTTATCAAAATCGATCAAATAAATATTACTAGCATCAGTAATCAAAATATTATGGGCATTAAGATCGTCATGATAGATATTGTTTTGGTGAAACTGCCCAATTGTCATTCCTATTTTTTGCCACTGTGTTGCTTCAAGTGATGTGTTTAATCGCTGTACTAATGACTGACTGTTATCGATTGCTTGGGTAATAATATCAGCCTGATAATAAAAACCACTTTTTATAATGCGTGCAGCAATCGGTTTTGGTGCGGGTAATTTAAGGTTGTCGAGTGTATCGAGTAGCGTTAATTCCTGATAGGCACGAGTTGCTTCTAGAGATTGCCAGAGATACTGGTCGCTGAGTAGTTTACCGATTAAGCCACCGCGCCAGTAGTGTCTTAGCACCCAGCGATGTTGGCTTTGTTCAAAAAAATAAGTGATTCCGCGACCAACCGCTTTTTGGTATACCTTTTGTTTGTCGATTAATTGCTCTGGTATAAATACGGAGAAATCAAATAGGCACTCCAGATCCTTTGTATCAAGGGTATCTTGATATAGTATATGCTGCTTGCCGATCTGCTTGTGTTTAATTGCCATAACTCGATTATCTATTTTATGCCCGCTATGCCTACCACTTTGCCATTGTCTTCAGCCCCTAAAAGCATTTGTTTGTTGCGATTGTCTGCGATTGGAGATGTTACGCATATACTGCCGATAGTGCGTACCATACAACAATATTGGCCAGAGACAAAAATTACTTGGATTATAGGGCGTTTAGAGCATCAATTGGTTGGCGATATCGAGGGTATTGAATTTATTGTATTCGATAAGGCTCTAGGCTGGCGCGCTTATAAAGGCCTATATCAAATATTACGCAAACGTAGTTTTGATGTTTTTCTGCATATGCAAGTGTCTATGCGCGCTAATCTTGCGAGCTTGTGTGTAAAAGCGCCAATAAAATTAGGCTTTGATAAAGCGCGAGCTAAAGACTACCAGTGGCTATTTAGTAATACCCGTATTGAGGCGCTAAAACAACAGCATGTATTGGATGGCTTTTTTCAGTTCCTATCGGCAATGGGATTGAATAAGAAGGTGTTACGCTGGGATATTCCTGTGCCTCAAGAGGATATTGACTGGTCGCTTTCTCTGGTAGGGAAGCGTAGAGTATTAGTCATTAACCCCAGTAGTAGCCAGCGAGCTAATAATTGGCGAAATTGGCAAGCGAATCGTTATGCGCAACTTATCCATTACGCCATTAGGCAATACGGTATGATGGTTGTGCTAACGGGTGGCCCTGCAAAAAATGAAACGCGATTGGTTGAAGAGATTCTGGATGATGATGTATTTAGTAAGCATCCACGTTTGTTAGATGATATTCAAATCCTTGTAGGCAAAACATCACTCAAACAGTTGGCAGCCTTAATGCAAAAAGCACGAGTAGTGGTTGCACCAGATACTGGCCCTGCTCATATAGCCAATGCAGTGGGTGTACCGGTTATTGGTTTGTATGCAACCTCTAACCCGAAGCGCACTGGCCCCTATTCTTCACAAGCAACAACAGTCAATGAATATCCAGCAGCGTTATTGCAGTATGAAGGCTTAGACGAAAAAGATGCGCCATGGGGTAAGCGTGTGCGTAACGCCGAAGCATTGGATTTAATTAGCGTTGAAAAAGTTAAAGAGAAGCTGGACCAAATTATGGAGGCTACTCCCTAAGCTTATTAATAATCACCCTTCGCTTTATTAATAATATTTGTAGTAGAGCAGCCCGGGGTTAGGTCGATGGTTAATACTTCTCCACCTGCTTGAGTGACCGTTTCATAACCTACAATCTCTTCCGCTTTGTAGTCACCACCTTTGATGAGTTTATCTGGAATAATGGCATCAATGACGGTGGCGGGTGTATCGGCGTCAAAGGCAACGACCCAATCAACACAAGCAAGCGCATCTAATACCAGCATGCGATTATCCAATGAATTAATAGGACGTTCTGAACCTTTTAAGCGTTTGACTGAAGCATCACTATTGACGGCAACGATCAGGCGGTCACCTAATTTGCGTGCTTCATTTAAATAATGAACATGGCCTGCATGAAGAATGTCGAAGCAGCCGTTAGTCATCACCAATGTTTCACCCCGTGTGCGTGCTAGCTTGGTTTCTTTTAATAAATCTTCCAGTGATAAAATACCATTTTGGGTAATGACATCAGAATGTTGTTTATTGATAATGGCTGTTTGTAACTCTGCTAAGGAAACAGTGGCCGTTCCCATTTTGCCAACAACAATACCAGCGGCTAGATTTGCCAGTGTGGTGGCATCATGAAAACTATAATTAGCACCTAAAGCGGTTGCCAGAGTCGCAATGACGGTATCGCCTGCACCAGTGACATCGTAAACTTCCCTTACTTCTGCCGCGAGATTAAAGGGTGTCGCGTCTTGTTGAAATAATGACATCCCTTTTTCACTGCGTGTCACCAATAAACTTTTCAGTTCATGTTGCTTCATTAAATCAAAAGCGCGTTGTTGGAAGTCTTTTTCATCATTGGGGTCACCCGCAACGGCTTTAAACTCTGACATATTCGGTGTCAGTAGCGTAGCAGAATGATAAATAGAAAAATCACTGCCTTTAGGGTCTACCAAGACCGGTAATTGCTTTTCTTTACAGTGAGCTAAAAATTTCGTCAGGATTGGGCGCAGAGTGCCTTTGTTGTAGTCCGATAAGATAACCGCAGTCACTTCTTCTGTTGCGTGAATAGCTTGTTGTAATAATTCATCATGATTAACGTGAGCAAAACCATCTTCTGTATCAAGGCGAATCAGTTGCTGGTTACGGCTAATCACACGCAATTTGCTGATTGTTTTTGCATGATCAGATGACAGTAAACGAGAGTCAACATTTTCATCCAGTAAGCGTTGCTGTAATTGCTGACCAGCTTCGTCTTTACCAATAAGACCAAGTAATATGGCCTTTGCACCCAGTGCAGCAATATTTAAAGCGACGTTGGCTGCTCCACCAGGACGTTGATAATTATCTTGAATATGAACAACGGGAACTGGCGCCTCAGGAGAAATGCGCTGAGTATTGCCATCAATATAGCTATCGAGCATAACATCGCCGATAACAAGTACTTTTGATGAGCCTAATGAAGAGAGGTCAATGGAAGTAGTCATATAAAGTAGTGGTGAAGCTGCCTTGATCTGTAAAAGAGACCTTTGCACGAAAGCCATTTTGCTCCCATGCCGCGTTAAAAATGTACTCAATCAGTCATTTATAATATATAAACTCCTTCTGTCCGTGCATTTTTGCCTTGCCTGAAAGCAAAATCATCTTCCGTGCAAAAGTCTCTGTAATATTATTGCTCGGATAATAACATTTTTAGTTCGTTAAATACGCTCTCAGGGCTGATTTTGTGGAGGCAATCTAGGTGTTGTAATGGGCATTCGCGTTTAAAGCAGGGACTACAGCTTAAGTTAAGGTGCAAAATCTTCGATCTTTTTGTGAGCGGTGGAGTAAAGAGGGGGCTTGATGAGCCATAAATTCCCACCACTGGGCAACCTGCGGCGGCGGCAACATGCATTAAGCCGGAGTCATTGCTGACCGCACCTTTGCAAAAGGCAATCAAATCGATGGCTTGTGCCAGAGAGGTATTGCCACACAAATTAACAATGGTGTTGTTTATAGTATTGTGTTCTGGTTGTTCGTTGTTAGCGGTATTGTTGTTGACTGTTCCGATAATCTCTTCTGCGGCAACAGAATCTTTTTGAGAGCCCATAACCCAAACTTGAAATCCCTCCGCTAATAATTGCACAGCTAGTGCAGCGTAATGTTGCAGGGGCCATTGCTTGGCTGGGCCATATTCTGCGCCGGGGAATAAAGCGATGGCAGGTTTTTCTTGGTTTAATTTGAAGGCCTGCAGGGCCTGTTGCTGTTGGTCAGGATTAATGTTGAGTTGTGGTTGAGGGCTTTGAAAGTGTTTTTGTGCGTCTGCTTGCGTTAAACCTAAGGCGACAAAGCGCTTAACAGTTTGGTTTAAATGGCTTTTATCGAATAGACGAATATCGTTAAGCAAAGCATAACGCATTTCCCCAAGAAAGCCGGTGCGAGAGGGTATGTTTGCGAAAAAAGGAACTAAAGCGGCTTTTAATGAGCGGGGTAAAATAATCGCTCGTTGATATTTGCCGCGTAACGATTTGCCCAATTGGTAGCGGGTTTTTAAGCCCAGTTCACCGTGCCCTACATTGAGAGGGATGCCGCGACGCACTTCAGGCATGCGCTCAAGAACAGGCACCGACCACTGTGGTGCAATAACATCAATCGCACACTGAGGGCTTTGCTGCTTCAGGATTTTAAACAGGCTTTGGGCCATCACCATATCGCCCACCCACGAAGGGCCGACAACAAGGATATTATCTACTTGTTGTTTGCTCATGGGTTTTCTTGGTTATCCAGCCAAGCCAGATAAGCGTGTACACCTTCCTCTACGGTTTTGAATGTCTGTGTGTAGCCTTGTTGATGTACTAAAGACATATCCGCTTGAGTAAAGCTTTGGTAAGCACCTTTAAGATGTTCAGGGAAGGGGATATAATCCAAAGAGCCTTCCTTGTTGTGCACTTTGTGGTGATAGCTTAAGACGGCATTGGCAACATCATTAAAGCTTTGATTGCGCCCGGTGCCGCAATTAAAAATGCCTGAAGTTGCTGGGTTATTCATCAGCCAAAGGTTAAAATCCACAACGTCATCCACGTAGACAAAATCCCGTTGTTGTTCGCCATCACTATATCCGTCATGCCCTGCAAATAGCTTGATATTGCCTTTTTCTTTAAGTTGATTGTGCAGATGAAAAGCCACACTGGCCATCGAACCCTTGTGTTGTTCTCTTGGGCCATAGACATTGAAGTAGCGTAGACCGGCGATTTGTGATTTATTACCAGACAGGTGTTTTCTCACATATTGATCAAATAAAAACTTCGAGTAGCCGTAAACATTGAGCGGCTTTTCATTTACTCTATTTTCAGTAAACTGCTTTTCATTGGTTTGGCCGCCGCCATAAACCGAGGCTGAAGAGGCATAAATAAACTGGATGCTGTGTTCTAGGCAGTAGTGAAGCAATGTTTTTGAGTATTCATAATTGATATCCATCATAAACTTGCCGTCCCACTCTGTGGTAGTAGAGCAAGCGCCTTGATGAAAAATACAATCTATAGCTGGAAGTGAACCCGCTTTTAGCTTTATTAATAATTCATCTTTATCTAGGTAGTCTGCTATTTCACAGTCGACGATATTGACAAATTTTTTCCCATCGCTAAGGTCGTCAGTAACGATGATATCTGTACGGCCGATATTATTGAGCTGTTTAACGATGTTACTGCCGATAAAACCGCAGCCACCCGTGACTAAAATCATAATTCACTCTTGCGTAACATATTGTTATAGTTATAGAAAGTACAGGTCTTGCTGCAGTACTATAAGCTATAAAAGGGCATATTTTTGTGTGTTTTTTAACGGTGGCTATTGTCGCATGTTTAGAGAAATTGTCTACAAATTGCTATAGTCAGTCGGTTCAAACAACACTATTTGTGAGGAATCTATGTCGGATAAGCATCTCGGCAATTCACGTCTTACAGTCATTATCTTAACGCTTAATAATGCTGACACTATTGCTGAATGTATCAACAGTGTAGATTGGGCCGATGAAATATTAGTTTATGACTCGGGCTCGTCAGATGATACTCAGTCAATAGCTGAAAAATTGGGTGTAACTTTTATTGTTGATCTTGATTGGTCAGGATTTGGTGTTCAACGGCAAAAAGCGCAAAAGCATGCAAAAGGCGAGTGGCTATTATGGATTGATAGCGATGAGGTAGTGACGCCGGAGCTTAAAAAGAATATTCAGCAAAATCTTGTGAAAGCTGATGATAAACAGGCGTTTAGCATGAATAGGGTAACAGATTTTTTTGGACGTTTTATCCGGCATAGTGGCTGGCATCCTGATCGAATTGTACGCTTATATGCACGTGACAGTTACCAGTATGATGCTGCGACTGTACATGAAAAGGTAAGTTGTCCAGGTGACAGAGTAACTTCTTTAGAAGGGGATTTATTACATTATACGAGCAATTCATTTTGGATCTATATGTCCAAGTCTTTGCGTTATGCTGATGACTGGGCAAAGCAAAAATACAGCAAAGGAAAGAAAGTAACTGTTGTGGGAATTATTATGCGCAGTAAATTTGCTTTCTTTAGAAAGTATATTTTAAAGAAAGGCTTTCTTGATGGGAAGCATGGCTTTCTTTTGGCGGTTCAATCAAGTCATTATACATTTAATAAATACTTTGCATTATGGGTGTTATGTAAAAATAAGACCCCAACGCAGCGTTCGTTTCATAAAGATAAATAGTGATTATGTCTCCTACAGTTGTGTTTATGAATACCCATAAAGGATGGGGTGGTGGTGAGAAGTGGCACTTTGAGGCAGCTTGTTTTTTTCATGCTTTAGGCTATGACGTAACGTTTATTTGCAAAAAAGATTCAATTCTTCATGAAAGGTTACTTGAAAAAGGTATTAATTGCTTGTTTTTTAAAGTTACAAATTTAAGTTTTCTAAATCCTTTTAAAATATTACATTTGAGCTTTCTTTTAAAAGAAAAAGAGATTCTTTTTATAAATAGCCCGGCAGATAATAAACTTGCAGGTGTTTCATCACTATTTAATCCATTGTTAAATATTATCTTTAGGCGAGGGATGCCTCACCCAATTAAGTCATCTTTCTTAAATCGTTGGTTATTTCGTTCCCGAATAGCCTGTGTTATTGCCAATTCGGAAACTGTAAAAGAAAGTCTGAATTCGCGATATAAAAACCTAATAGCCAAAGAAAATATTAAAGTAATTTACAATGGCTTTGATATTGAAGCTTATAACAAAAAGTCTTTTTCTCTTTTTTCTCAAGTCAGTGATGTGCTTATTTTTGTCTCTTGTGGTCGTTTAGTTGAACAAAAAAATCAATTGCTACTCTTGAAAGCATCGAAATATTTAAAAGATAAAGGGAAAAATTTTCAATTAATTATTGTGGGCGAAGGCCCTCTTGATAAGGGTTTAAAGCAGTATGTTGAGAGCAATGAGCTTGAAGATTTTTGTATTTTTTCAGGTTTTTTGGATAATATAAAAGATGCATTAAGTTGTGCAGATGTTTTTCTGTTACCTTCTTTGTATGAAGGCAGCTCTAATGCATTGATTGAGGCTTGTGGCGCTGGCTTGCCAGCAATAGTGTCAGATATTTCCAGTAATAAAGAAATTGTTGCCAATGATGTTAATGGTTATGTATTGCCGATAGATGAGCCTGAACAGTGGGGTGAGGCCATGTTGCGACTAATGAATGATCGACAAAAGCTATCGGCTTTTGGTTTGTGTAGTAAGAAAAAAATAGAGAGTGATTTTTCAATAAAGAAAAGTCGCGAACAGCTAAAGCAGCTTGTTGATAATTTGTGCGAAAATTAAAAGTTTATTTTTTTGTTAATTTTTGCTTTAAAAGACGAAGCCGCTGGTGAGCGCCGCTAAATTTTTGCATAAATGTATACATAAATTTTGAATAAACGGTGGTTTCTATAGTGTTCCAATAGTTATCCATCATTATTTCACAGAGTTTTTTGTCTAGTTTGTTGCATCGCCACATGGCTTTCCAGCAGTCCCATCCTGCTTGGAAAAAGAATAAAATGTTTTTATGTGAGTAGGCGCGTGCTTTGCCAAAATCAATAAATGATAGAGTGTTGGATGTTGTTAGCAGTAAGTTTTCTAAATGACAATCTCTTGTAACTATATTGCGATTATGTAGCTTTGCTAACAGTTGCCCGGTTTCGGCAGACTGCTTTTCAGTGAGCAAGGTTTGTTTGAGTTCTTCTAAAGTGTTACCTTTAATCTTATCTTTGACCAAAAAAACAATTCTTTTGCTGCCGTTATTTTCCTCCAAAAAGCCATGCGTTTTTGGCGAGCCCAAGGCACCATCAAGGATTGATAATATACTATCTTCTAATTGCCACCAATTTATATGAGGCCTGTCTTTGTTTTGAAAAGTAAATTGCTTAATAATAAAACGATCTTCAAGTTCATAATTTTCGCAAAGACACATTTTGCGTTTACGCGGTTTACCTAGTTTTTGCCATTGCCCTTGTTTGGACAAAACATATAGCAGAATGTGATCGTCGTTGGCGTAGTTATTCATTTTGGTGTAATAAATGCAAAAACTGATTAGTGATTAGAATTTTAAGCGTGATATGATATCACTCCTGTTAATTTTTTGATAAGAATTTCTACGGAAGTGATGCTGTCAGGTAGAAGTTGAGGCCATCTTGTAGAAAAGTAATTCCTATAGGTAATAAATTACATTTTATGACAATTTCCAGTCTAATTGTTACATCCAATAGTGATCGTCCTGAAACGCACCTTTTTGTCGGTTTGTATAAAGCGGGTATTGATATAGAGGTTTTGTGCCCTCCATCAGCACCGCATCGCCAGATACTCATTGATGCAGGTATCCCGGTTTATGATCTCGTATTGAAAAAGCGTTTTGATCGATCGGGTATAGCAATAATAAAGCAACACTTGTTACGTAAATCATTCGATATTATTCATGCGTTTAATAATAATACCGTATCAAATAGTTTAATGGCTGCTAAAGGGCATGATATTCGTTTTATAGCTTATCGAGGTATTGAAGGTAATGTTAGCTATTGGGACCCTTTTTCTTGGACAACATATTTGCATCCTAGAGTCGATAAAATAGTCTGTGTTGCTAATGCTATTCGTGATTATTTTCATGAAATGTCAATTTTCGGTATTAAAAAACCAGTGAGTAAAGCACTCACTATTTACAAGGGGCACGATAAAAGTTGGTATCAGTATAATGAAGTTGACCTAAGCAACTTTGGCATACCAAATGATGCATTTACGGTGGGCTGTATTGTTAATGATCGTCCTCGTAAAGGACTAGATCAGCTTATATTAGCCGCGAAGTTGTTGCCAATCGACACCCCTATACATTTTGTGTTAATTGGCAATATAAATAAAAAAGAGTTGCTTGAACAAATTCGCCAGAGCCCTTATAAAGAAAAAATACATTTGCTCGGTTTTAGAGAGGACGCCCCCGAAATTATAAAAGCCTGTGATGTGTGTATTTTGCCAGCAATTAAAAGAGAGGGGTTGCCTAAAGGAATTATAGAGGGGATGATTCAGGGAGTTGCACCTATTGTTACCAATGCAGGCGGTAGTCCTGAGTTAATTGAAGATGGTAAGTCAGGCCTTATTATTCCTCCATTATCACCGCAAGCAATAGCTGATGCTATAAAAAAACTTTATTCTGATACTTATTTGTTACAGTCAATAAAGGAAAATGCTCAGCTCAGGATCGAAACAGATTTTCATGTCAGTGCTACTATTAAACAGCATTTGGTTTTGTATCAGAAGTTGATAGGTAAGAGTATTTAGTTCTTTGTTATAAGTTTTTTATAGGCGTCACTTTGTAGAGCTTTGGGGTGTATAACGCCGATCTCGCAAGGAATTTTCTTTAGATTCAATGCTCTGGCAATAGAAAGCCGATGGCAACCGCTACCGCTAAATATGGGCTCTCCATTCCTGTTGATATGAACTAAAATACCGCCATATTCTCTATGGTTTTTTGGGAGGATCTCTTCTCTGGGTTTTAAGCGCTGTTCGCTTTTTACCTTTTTGTAGAGCTTGTCGATACTTTTATAGCGCTGCTTTATCTCTTTCTTTGAGATGCAGTCATCAAAAGAACCTTTTTCTTCAATCAATTTTTTCATTGCTTTGTATGCGCCGGCTTTTTTCCAGCTTAATCCTTTGCTGAAATGCCGTTCGCATATTTTTATTTTTGAATGCTTTTCTATAGGGAAAGTTTTTTCATCCCAATCTCCGCTAATAATCATGGCGGAATGTTTCCGTTTAAATATAGCCCTTCCATCAGCAGGTTTTTTTTCAAGGCTGGTTTTTATTTTATTAGGGTTAATGAAAATAAGCTGATTTGTTTTTGGCGCTAATTTTCCATAGAGTAAAACATTTTTTATGTCTCTAAAATATCTACGAGTAATAAGTTTTCGCGTTTTGCTATCAAAGATATTGAATGTCATTTTTTATGAATAGAGTTATTGAAATAACTCTATTCCTCTTTTTTTATAGCGCCATTGCCATAAATATTGGCGTAGACGTTTTTTAAGTAGAGAAAAGAAAAAGCGTTTGTGGGTAGACTCCGTGTTTTTGTCTTTTATTGTGACGGTAGCATAGCTACTAAGTTTTTTATAGCGTCGATATTCGCCCTCTAGGGGATGATAGCAAGGTTCAATCCATGGTTTTGACCAGCCAATATAGTGGATAATGGCTGGATCCCATAAGGCATCCTCAGATGATTCTTTGTAGATTAATCGTTCGACTTGTGGTGATTTTCTGTAAAGGCCTGATTGGTGATTCCAGTACAAAGGTAACCTAAACCAATCACCTTTAAATACGCCATTTAGAGCACATTGGTCATTTGTGCAAATTAATTCAGGGTGATTGAGTTTAAATTCTCGTACTTTTTTTGGTATATTACCCTTCCTCCATTCGATTAAATTAATAATCATAACGCCGGAATTAAAATAATCTGATTGCTTAAGTTTGGATGCTTTATAGGTAGAGCTGGAGACATTTTCCACAGCGGCAATAGGGTGATTTTTTGTATCGATATCCCACAGGTTTTGTATATCCTGTTTAATAATAAGATCACAATCCAAATAAATGACACGATTAACTGTTTCGGAAAATAATTCTGGAATAGATATTCGATAATAAGCCGGAGCGGATATATGGGCTCTTGTTGGAAAATTGGCATAGATGTTATCGTTAACATTTAAAAAAGTAACTCGACTTTTACGTTCTTCAACATCTTTCTGAAGAAGTGTTTTTCTATTTTCAGTGATGCCGCCATCGATAACAAAGAAATGGATACGCTCCGGTGCCGATGTGTTTTCAAGCAGAGAAATGAACATAATATCAAGCGGGGCTGCATAATTGTCATCCGAGCTAGCAACGATAGGTATTTGATTTACAGGGATGCTAGGTAAAGGTTTGCTCATTATTTCTTGCCAATTCTATTTTAGTTTAATTCCAGATTATATGATCTATAATAACATATAGCTGCTACGATACACGATATGTAGCTCAATATTAAAAATTAGGAAATAATAAAAAAATAGTATTTTTAGAGTAAAGTTAATTTTTTGCGTTTTGCTTGTTTTATTCTTTTGCGAAAAGAGAAAAAGTATTTAATTCTATTTGATGTTGAATCGTCACTATATTTTGCCCCTGCCCAGGGCGTTTGAGCAAGATAATGCCAATAAAGGTTTTTGTGTGGATGAAAACAATTAAGTAGCCAAGGCTTTTGTGTACCAATAAAATGTACAATGTTAGGTTGTTTAATGGCTTTTTTGATATCAGCTTTTGAGTATCCACAACCATCAGAGTATTTTTTTAATACGCCGTAAATATCTGCCTGTTGATTCCATGATAGGTCTAATCTTTTCCATTTTTTCTTAAATATATTATTCAATGTGCACTGATCAATATATTTTAATCGATCCGCATGTTCGGTAATAAAACTGACGGCATCAGTATAGATATCATTATTTCTCCACCATTGTAAATCAGCTACCAGAACACCGGAGTTAAAGTAATCATTACGTGCAAAGTCTAGGCTTTGGCAGGCTTTGGGAGATAAGTTCTCTACTGCAGCAAGTGGGTTGTTATCTAGAGGTGTATCCCATAATCCTTTGATATCGCCGAGCACCAGAATGTCGCAATCTAAATAGATCGCTTTATGAGCAGTTGAGGGTAAATAATCCCCTAGGGATATTCTTTGGTAAGCCGATGTGCCATAGCGTAAGGTTGGTAAATTATCATATTGTTGGTTATTGGCAGGTATGATATTTAATGAAGCGCTGAATTTATCTGCGCACAGACTGAGCTTTTGTAAGTTATTATCAGATATTTCATTGGATATAAGGTGGATCTGAACCTGTTCAGGCGTAGATGTATTTGATAGTAAAGATTGCATCATTACGCCGACATGTTGGGCATAGTTATTATCAGAGCTGGCGGCGATATGAATCATATTGTATCAATAGGGCATGTAATAGTGATTGGGCAATTAGACCATGTTTAAAGATATGTAACCACAAAACCGGTATACTTACAGTCTTGCGGTGCGTACATCTCTGATTCAGGCTAGCTATTAGACTAATTAAAATAGATGCGTCCGTTCAGATAGACATGCTTATCGCTCGGCGGGATTTTATAAGAAATGACTGATTCGAGCAATTGTAAAGTACAATTCTTATACAGAATTGACAAAATGTTTTCTTAGCTTGAAGGTTTCTGCTCAATAGATGAAGGTTTTAGTTACTGGTGCTGCTGGTTTTATTGGGATGCATGTATCCATCGCGTTGATTCGTGGTGGATATGATGTTGTTGGTATCGATAATTTTAATGATTATTATGATATTTCTTTAAAGCGAGCACGGGTTGAAAATATATACCGTGAGAGCGATAGCGTGAATAACTCGCATAAGA
The DNA here is from genome assembly GCA_050633825.1 of Cellvibrionaceae bacterium. GTDB lineage: Bacteria > Pseudomonadota > Gammaproteobacteria > Pseudomonadales > Cellvibrionaceae > CANLBN01. The sequence goes on from JBOEHG010000031.1 coordinate 19,478, forward strand.
AATTTCGTCTTGTTGAGTTAAATATATCGGACCGAAATGCTATTGAAGCATTATTTTTAACAGAAAAGTTCGATCGAGTTGTACATTTGGCTGCTCAAGCAGGTGTTCGCTACTCTATTGAGAATCCTCATGCTTATATTGACAGCAACATTGTTGGTTTTACCAATATTCTTGAAGGTTGCCGACATCACGATATTCAGCATTTAGTTTATGCGTCTTCTAGTTCCGTGTACGGGGCTAATGAGTCCATGCCGTTTTCTATAAGAGATAATGTTGATCACCCCGTATCCTTATATGCTGCAACCAAAAAATCCAATGAGTTAATGGCACATACGTATAGCCATCTCTATGGTTTCCCAACAACAGGCTTAAGGTTTTTCACTGTTTATGGTCCTTGGGGTAGACCGGATATGTCGCCCTTTTTGTTTATCCGTAACATGCTGGCTGATAAGCCAATCAAAGTTTTTAATTATGGTAATCATCGGCGAGATTTTACTTACATAGATGATATTGTTGAAGGTGTGGTTCGAGTACTTAAGAAACCGGCTTCGATTGATGCATCGTGGTCCGGCTTAAAGCCAAACCCTTCTACTAGCTCCGCTCCTTGGAGGGTTTATAATATTGGTAACAGTAAGCCTGTAGAATTAATGGATTTTATCGGTGCTTTTGAGAAAGCGCTCGATAAGCAAGCCGAGAAAGAAATGTTACCAATGCAACCAGGGGATGTCCCCGATACCTATGCTGATACATCAGAGCTTGTTAACGATATTGGCTATAGCCCTAAAACAAATGTTGATACAGGCGTTCAATGTTTTGTTGATTGGTATGCACAATATTATTCTATACATCGTTGAGTTTTAATGAATACATTGACTAGAACTAGTGCCTTTGTTTTATATAAACGGTTGCTGAAGTATTTATTGCCCCATTGGGTAATGTTTGGTGTAGGGGTGTTAGGCTATGCCCTTTTTGGTTACAGTCAGGCCGCATTAGTATCATTGATGGGGGATCTTGTTGATGCAGTCAACGAGCAAAATAGTGCTGCCCGTTTTACGATCCCCTTAACTGTTATTGCTATCTTTTGTTATCGTGGCGCTGGCTCCTTTATTGGGGAGTATGGTTTTGCTAGGGTTGCATTTGGCATTGTTCATGAGTTAAGAGTAGCGCTATTCAATAAATTAGTATCAATGCCTAATCAATACTTTGATCAAAATAGTTCGGGGCAAATGATTTCTCGAATTACCTTTGATGTGATGCAAGTGACTCAAGCAATAACAGACGCATTAAGAGTGTTAATTCGTGAGGGCTTGGCAATATTAATTTTGTTGGGCTACCTTTTTTGGATTAACTGGGAAATTACCCTTATCTTTATTGCCATAGCGCCGATTATTATTTTTCTTGCATCAACAATAGGTAAACGTTTAAGAAAGTTAAGTCGCCGAATACAAGCAAGTATGGGTAGTATTACCCATACTTGTTCTGAAATGATTAATAATATTAAAGTGGTTCGTATTTTTTCGGGTGAGCAATACGAGAAAGATCGCTTTTTTAAAGAGAGCAAAAATAATTATAAACAAAATATGAAATCTTCTCTTACTGCTGCTATTGGCACACCTATTATGCAGTTGGTCGTTGCTATTGCTTTAGCGTTAGTGATGTTTTTAGCACTAACATTTTTAGATGTTGAAACTCCGGGCAAGTTTATTGAATATTTGACTGCAGCAGGTCTGATCCCTAAGTCGGTTAGACAGCTAGCTGAAGTAATTAATAAAATACAAAAGGGTGTTGCCGCAGCCGATAGTATTTTTGAACAACTTGATGCTGACTCGGAAGTGGATGCTGGCACTTATATTGCTGCCAAAGTTCAAGGTAATTTACAATACAATAAAGTTAATTTTGCTTATCACAAAGACGGTCATGCTGTTATTAATGATATAAGCTTAGATATTAAAGCCGGAGAAACAGTAGCATTTGTTGGTCGTTCTGGTAGTGGTAAAACGACATTGGTCAGTCTTTTGCCTCGCTTTTATTCATCATTTGGTGGTGAAATTTCAATAGATGGTGTGTCTATACAAGATTATAAACTTGCATCATTGAGGGATAATATTTCATTTGTGGGGCAGGGCGTAACGCTTTTTAATGACACTATTGCCAATAATATTGCCTATGGCAGCTTGGTTGGTACGGATAAAGATAATGTTATTGATGCTGCTGAAAAAGCACATGCAATGGAGTTTATTCAGCAATTTCCAGAGGGTATCGATACCATTATTGGCGAAGATGGCGCGCGTTTGTCAGGTGGACAAAGGCAACGCTTAGCTATAGCTCGTGCACTATTGAAAGATGCGCCTATCTTGATTCTGGATGAAGCGACTTCTGCTTTAGATAATGAATCAGAAACTAAAATACAAATCGCTTTAGAACAAGTGATGAAGAATAGAACGACCCTAGTCATTGCCCATCGATTATCAACAATAGAAAATGCCGATAAAATTATTGTTATGGATGAAGGTCGTATAGTTGAGCAAGGCAGCCATGAGCAGTTATTGAAAAAGAATGGCTATTATGCTCAGCTACATTCCAAAAATTTTGAAGAATAAGGCGCTATGTTGAAGGCTGCAAAGATTATTTTTTTGTATTCTTTTTATAATGTCGTTTGGCTAATTTTATCGCTTCCTTTTTTGGGTTTTCTTTATTTTCGATATCGTGCTTATAGTCAACATAGGCTTAGATTTTTAGAGCGCCTATCAATATATAAAAAACCGATAAAACCAACCTCTATATGGGTGCATGTAGCTTCGGTTGGCGAGGTTATAGGTTGTTTACCTCTATTGCTTGAACTTAAAAAAAAATATGACAGCCATCAGTTAGTGGTTACAACAACAACACCCTCTGGGGAAAATGTATTACGCCAACATCTAGGGAATGATATTCGTCATTATTACTTGCCTTTCGATATTTCGTTTTTAATGAAACGATTTATCAAACGCTTAGATCCCGATCATCTGATTATTTTTGAAACAGAGATTTGGCCGTCAATGATTAATGTGTGTGCCAATAAACAAATAGATATATTACTGGTCAATGCCAGACTGTCAGATAAATCCCAAGAACGTTATGCTAAATGGCGGTTGCTTTCTGAATGGATTTTCAAAAAAATATCATTTTTTTCTGCTCAATCAAAAAATGATGCTGAAAACCTAATAACCTTAGGTGCAAAGAACGTTGCTGTTACCGGTAATATAAAAACCAGTATTGTTGTTTCTGAAGCATTAGCGATAAAAGCAAAGAAAATCCGTTCTAATTATATTGGTGAGAAAAACCCTGAACGTATTGTTTTGTTGGCTGCAAGTACTCATCATAAAGAGGAAGAGCTGATATTAGATGCTTTTGCTATTATCAAACAATCATTTCCTGAAACGCTTTTATTGCTGATCCCTCGTCATGCAGAGCGTTTTGCTTTTGTTGAACGAATTTGTTTGGAGCATAAGTATACTGTTTCTCTTAGAAGCCAAGCGGGAAAAGTTGATATAAATACGGATATCGTATTAGGCGATACCATGGGCGAGTTATTTACCTTGTGTGGTGTAAGTGATATCGCCATTATGGGAGGTAGTTTTATCGAACATGGAGGGCATAACTTTTTAGAGCCTGCCGCATGGGGTGTGCCAATAATTAGTGGGAAAAGTAATTACAACTTTTCTGAAACGGCAAAAGGGTTGAAGGATCTAAAAGCATTACAAGAGGTAGAGACAGCAGAAGAATTATCTGCTGGTATTTTGGCGCTTATCTCAGATAAGAGCACACGAAAGGAAAAAGGTTTAGCGGCTAAACAATATGTTGAAAGTCATCAAGGCGCATTAGAAAAACTGTTAGCTGCTATATCACCTTTTATTAATAGGTGATCTCTTTACTTTCTTGCAGCCAGCTTTCTAACTCTTGTAAATCTTTCATGGCCAATGTTCCTGCGACTTCTTTTAGCTCAAGAGTATTAACAATATAATCGTACAATGTCGTAAAGTAATCCCGTTGCGCTTGGAACAGATTGCGCTGCGCATTAACAACGTCGACAATATCCCTTGTCCCGGCCTCGTAGCCTGCTTTAGTTGCTTCTAATGCACTCTCATTCGATAGGATGGCTTGCTTCCTTGCTTTTATCTGAGCAATGTTGGTTGTTACTTCAAGAAAAATAGTACGTGTGCTTTGAATCGTATTACGCTGGGCTAGCAAAAACCGTTCTCTTGCTTCGATTTGGTTTTGTACGGCTTGTCTCTGTAAAGCGGTTAAGCTACCACCAGTATAGATTGGAATAGATAGATCTAAGCCGATAGTGGTTGTGTCGGTATCCGTATCTCTTGTGCTAGTGCCTGACCTGTCCGTATCTGAGTTCCCATAGCTTAGAGAGCCCTTTAGTGTCGGTAAACGATTACCGCGAGAGGCTTTTACGTCATACACTGCGGCATCGGCATTAAGTTTGCTCACCTGTAACGATAAATTGCTTTTTTTGGCGGCGTCAATCCATGTTTGTTTGTTATTGGGTGAAGGATAGCTTGCGATAAAGTCATCTTTTAGCGGTGCAATACTGCTGTGTGTTTTTCCGGTTAAAATCGTTAACCCTTCAAGCTGGATACCAACATTCACCTCGGCGCTAATGCGATCAGCGACACTACTATCGTAAGCTGCCTGTGTTTCATAGACATCATTAATAGAAATAAGGCCTACTTCATAACGTTGCCGAGTTTGTTCTAATTGTGTAGCAAGGGCTTTTTCTTCGGCTTGTGATGTGCGTAATTGATCAATCGCACTTAAGACATCAAAATAAGCTTGTGCGCTGCGAATGATCAGGTTTTGTTTATCTGCAGCCAGTTGTACCTCAGCGGCAGCTGTGCGGATTTTTCCACCACGGTAGTTGTTGAGCGCATTAAAATTGATAATTGTCTGTTCTAGGCTAATGGAGTATCTCGTAGTATCACTTGAAGTGTCACTGTTTGCTGAAACACCATCAATTGTGCCGGAGGTATCTGAATCTTCATCACTATAACTTGCAGAACCAATAATCTGTGGCAGCAAATCGCTACGCGCAATATTAACTGCTTCACGATCAGCATTAAAACGAGCAATATTTGCTTTGTATTCGCGATCGTTTTCTGTTGCCAATTCGTATATTTCGAGTAGCGTTTCGCTATGAGATGAAAGCGATACTGAACCCAAAAGAGTACATAAGGCGGCAACAGGAAGAAGGGTGTTATTTTTCATAAGAATACTGGTTAGTCGATAGTGAGTTAAATATTGCTATAGTATGGGGAAGCAGTGTAGCTTTTTACGAAATTATCGTCGATAGTAGATTGTAAATAGATCCACTGTCGCACCAAAATTGTGAGATACGTATTAACAGGACCCAGTACAAGCTTAGAGACCTTATATGATCAATAAATTACCACCGGCTACATTTCAGTTGCATGAGGCCGTTGAAGTCAGTCAGAGAAAAGCCGTTTATCAAGGCTTTTTTAAAATGGAGCAAGTACAACTGCGCCATCGCTTATTTGAAGGTGGCTGGAGTAAAACAATTACCCGTGAAGTATTTGTTCGTGGTGAGGCAGTGGCAGCGGTTATGTTTGACCCTGAACATAACCTGATTGGTTTAGTTGAACAATTTCGAGTGGGCGCTTTGGATGATGATCATAGCCCTTGGTTATACGAGGTAGTCGCGGGTATGACGGAACCCAATGAGCAGCCTGTTGATGTTATTCGTCGAGAATTACTGGAAGAAGCAGATATGACGCCAGAAAAACTTATCCCTATTTGTGACTATTATTCAAGCCCCGGTGGAACGGATGAGTCGCTGACCTTATATTGTGCATTAGGTGACCTTAGATCGGTTGGCGGAATTCACGGTTTGCCAGAAGAAGGCGAAAATATACAGGTGGTTGTTTTATCTACAGATAGTGTATTCGAACACTTATATGATGGTCGTTTTAATAATGCAGCGACGTTGATATGTTTGCAGTGGTTACAGTTGAACCATGCTAAGTTGAAGGCGTCTTATCGCGAGAATAGTTATGGCCCGTCTTAGAAAGCGCTATGTGGTTAATTTCCCCGGGCATATGGCAGATTGTGAATTTAATTATCGCCGTTTAAGGCGGTTAATGCCGGGTTGGGCGGGGATGGAGCAAAAAGTCAGTGCAGATACCCCCATCAATCATGATGAGATAGGCCATAGTAATCACTGGCCTTATATTGTGGGCAATATTCAAGGTAATCACACGAGTAGTGAAATGGCTTTAACAATTGATGTCATTGACCGTGCTAAATATACCACCACAGTTCACATCGTTGTTTACTCTCGCTTGCAAAGTCAAATCTCATGGGTTAAACAACAAAACTCTGAAGTGGGTGAAGGTGAAATATCATATAAAAAGCAAAAATTTACCGTGGCAGATAAAGCATTACAGGCTAAAATGTCACCCAATGGTTCTAAAGCTTATTCATTAGATGTGCGGTTGTATCATGATGCTGCTGTAGCAGAGGTTATTGCTTGGCAGGGGCATCGCCGTTTTCAGGTTCGTCACGAATACCCTAATCGTAATATGTACCAGCGGGATGAAAAAGCCCAACTAAATACATTCTTGGGTGAGTTATTAGAGTTTTGTTTGGCTCAGGGGCGAGTAATGCAAAATATCGTCACCGTTTAAGCTTAGGTATAATGTTGGAGCGGGTAGTGAGAGGCTAGAGCAAAAGGGGAAAATGTATAGTGGCTCAAATGAAAGTGAGTCAGTCTACAGTCTGGCAATGAAGATGATGCGGCGATCAAATACAGAATACATGGATAATCAATGATTAGGCTTGTACAAATTACCGATAGCCATTTAGGCGTAAATCACGGCGACCCCTTGTTGTCGATGAACCCTGATACGAGCCTTGTCGATGTGCTAACGTTGATTAACGAGCAGCAGCAAGAAATTGATCTTATTTTGGCAACCGGCGATATTGCCAATGATGCTAGCCTGTCAGCTTACCAACGTTTCTATACAACCGTATCTGATCATTTGCTGGCACCGATGGTATGGATCCCCGGTAATCATGATGATCATAATATGATGGAGGCCATCCTCTCAGGTTCTAAACACCACCTCATCGTTAGAGACGATTGGCTTATTGTGATGCTGGACTCTCATGTTCCTGGAGAAATTCACGGTAGTTTCGCTCAATCGGAATTGGATTTTCTGGCGGCCGCATTAGCAGATCATTTAGACAAGCACGTTTTAATTAGTTTTCACCATCAGCCGGTTCCTATTGGTAGCCAATGGATGGACCGCTATATCGTACAGAATGCCCATGCATTTTGGGAGGTTATAAGCCCCTATCGAACGGTGAAAGGTGTGTTGTGGGGGCATGTGCATCAAGAGTTCGATGATGAATATAATGATGTTAGGCTGTTATCAACACCTTCAACGTGTATTCAATTTGCCCCCAATCATGATGACTTTGCTCTCGAAGATACAATGCCCGGTTACCGCTGGCTTGAATTACACCCTGATGGTCGTATTGATACTGGCGTTGAGCGTGTAAGCCGCAGAGAATATGGTATTGATTTTAATTCTCGCGGTTACTGATTTTCATTTCTCTTTCCTGCGATAATTTTCTCTATAACGGTATTTAGCTCAATAATGACAACGCTTGTTTATATTCATGGCTTTTTGAGCTCTCCCTTTTCTGCCAAAGCCCAGCAAACCAAGCATTGGTTATCTCAAAATCGATCTGATATCGACTATATTTGCCCACAGCTAACACCTTATCCTGATGAGTGTGCAAATTTGTTGGAAAAGTGTATTGCTGATGCAGCACAGCCAATTTATTTAATGGGGAGCTCAATGGGAGGTTTTTGGGCGACGTGGTTGGCAGAAAAGTATAATTATAAGGCGGTTTTAATTAACCCAGCGGTGGATGTGCTTGGTCTAATGCCTGCTTACCTTAATATGGATTTAAAAAATTACCACAGTGATGATAGTTATTATTTAACTCAGCAACATTATGAACAATTACACGCTTATCATCTTGAGCATCTCGATCGTCTTGAAAATTATTGGTTATTGGTGCAAACCGGTGATGAAACCTTAGATTATCGTTTAGCCGTTGAAAAATACACAGGTTGCCGTCAAACTGTCGAGCAGCAAGGTGATCATAGCTTTCAAGGTTTTGAGCGATTTATTGCGTCTGCAATTGAGTTCTATGAAGCGCCCGGTCACGAAAACAACGCACCCAAATAAACACACGTAAGTAAAAATACATAATAAAGGTAATAATGAGTAACTATTCCTCAGAAGATATTGAAGTTTTAACGGGCCTTGACCCTGTTAAGAAACGTCCGGGCATGTATACCGAAACCACTCGGCCCAATCATTTAGCCCAAGAGGTTATTGATAACAGCGTCGATGAAGCGCTTGCAGGACATGCCAGCACTATTGAAGTGATTCTCCATAAAGACCAATCGGTCACCGTGAGTGATGATGGTCGCGGTATGCCGGTTGATCTTCACCCTGAACAGAAAAAACCGGGTGTGGAAGTGATTCTGTCAACTTTACATGCGGGTGGTAAATTCTCTAATAAAAACTATCAATTCTCTGGTGGTTTGCACGGTGTTGGTGTCAGTGTTGTTAATGCTTTGTCAAAAAATTTGGTAGTGACCATTAAGCGCGATGGTATCGTCTATGAAATCGCCTTTGCTCATGGCGATCTCAAGAAAAAATTAAAAGAAATCGATACTTGTGGTAAACGTAATACCGGTACCAGTGTTCATTTTTTTCCTGAACCCAGTTATTTTGATTCACACAAATTTTCTATTCCTCGTTTACGTCATGTGCTACGTGCGAAAGCGGTGTTATGTCCGGGTTTAAAAGTTATTTTTAAGGATGAACAAAGTAAGGAAACAGAAGAATGGTACTATGAAGATGGCCTAAAAGATTATCTCCTTGGCGCTACGCGCGGGTGGGAAACATTACCAAAAGATTCATTTACTGGCAGCTTTGCTGCGGAAGCCGAAGCTGCTGATTGGGCTGTACAATGGTTGCCCGAAGGTGGGGAAGTTATACAGGAAAGTTATGTCAACTTAATTCCCACCGCACAAGGCGGAACCCATGTGAATGGTATGCGCACAGGTTTATTGGATGCCATGCGTGAATATTGTGAGTTTAGAAACTTATTGCCCCGGGGTATTAAACTAGCCCCCGATGATATTTGGGCAAATTGCTGTTATGTGCTCAGCTCAAAATTAACAGACCCACAATTTTCTGGGCAAACAAAAGAACGTTTATCATCAAGAGAAGCCGCGGCTTTTGTTTCTGGTATTGTGAAAGATGCCTTTAGCTTATGGTTGAATCAACATACAGAGGATGGCGACGCTTTGGCTGATTTCTGTATTGGCAATGCACAAAAGCGCGTTAAAAACAGTAAAAAAGTGGCCCGTAAAAAAATTACTCAAGGTCCTGCATTACCTGGAAAATTAGCAGATTGTTCTAGCGGTGAACCTGAGCGCACAGAGATATTTTTGGTGGAAGGTGATTCGGCAGGTGGCTCAGCAAAGCAAGCCCGTGATCGGGAGTTTCAAGCAATTATGCCATTGCGTGGAAAAATTCTGAATACTTGGGAAGTAGACAGTAGTGAGATTCTTGGCAGCCAAGAAGTGCACGATATTTCAGTTGCCTTAGGTATTGATCCGGGGGTCGATAACCTTGAAAAATTGCGTTACAACAAAGTCTGTATTCTAGCGGATGCGGATTCCGATGGTTTGCATATTGCCACATTGCTCTGTGCACTTTTCTTGCGGCACTTTCCTGCATTGGTAAAAAATGGTCATGTTTTTGTTGCCATGCCACCCTTATTTCGTATTGATGTTGGTAATGATGTTTACTACGCTCTAGATGAAAGTGAGAAACAAGGAATTCTAGATCGCATCGCAGCGGAAAAGAAAAAAGGTAAAGTCAATGTGCAGCGTTTTAAAGGCTTGGGAGAAATGAACCCTTTGCAACTACGCGAAACAACGATGGACCCGGATACGCGTCGTTTAGTGCAGTTAACACTTGATTCAAATGATGATACTCATCAGACTTTTGATATGCTACTGGCTAAAAAGCGCTCGGCTGACCGTAAAGTGTGGTTAGAGAAGTGTGGGAATTTGGCGGATATTGCTTAGCCTTAAAGCAAACGAAATTGTAAAAAAATCTAGGAAAGATAGTTGAATAATATGCAGTGTGTATCCAATTTTATTAAATCAATCAGGCAGTTTTTTTTCACCTCAAATTATATGGACTGGCTATTAGCGATTGTTCTATTATTGCCTCCATTTATTTTTCTAGATTCCGCTAGTCGATATTTTAATGTAAAAATAGCTGCCCTTGAGTTGATTTTTTCTATTATTTTTTTGAGTCAGAAAAATATAAAAATGCCAAAGGTTAATTATAAAGTAATGTCTTTGGTTTTGGTTTTCATTTTATGGATAAGCATTACGATTTTTTTTGCTGAACAGAAAACCTATGCATTTAACCGTAATTTGTGCGTTGTGATGCATATATTATTTGGGTATTCTGTTTGGGGCTATCTTCATGAGAACAGTTATCGGCGTAATTATATTGTTTATTTGATGGCGTTTTCTTTTTTCTTTCCAGCTGTATGCATTATAGTTTATGGGCTAATATTAAAGACTACTAGTACTCCTTTATGGAGTGATCTTCCATTTTATTCAAATATTCGTCATCTCGGATATCATGTTACCGCATCATTGATATTTGCGGTCTTGATTTTTACTCGTTCATCAAATACTCCTATTAAGATTACCTTAGGCTTGTGGGTGTTTGTTGCTATAGCTTTTCTCTTATGGTCTGGTAGTAGGGGGCCTATAGCTGCTTTGTTTTTAACAGGTATAACTTTATTGTTAATCGTTCCCAATTTTCGCACCCGTATCGTAACATTTACGATTAGTTTTTCTGTGATTTTGCTGTTTGTAATGTTTGTATTTAAAATAGAATTCATGGGCTATGGATTGGTTAATAGAACTCTTTCATCTAACACTATTGATAGTTTATTGGCTGGCCGAGTTAAAGTATGGTCGGGTGCGTTGCAAAGTGTTGAAAATTGGCTGTTAGGGATAGGAGGAGATAATTTTATTTTATTGAAAGCTGCCGGGCACCTAGCTCAAGCACATAATGTCATCATTCAAGCAATTCTTGATTGGGGTTTGATCGGAGCTATGATGTTTTCAGCTTTATTATCAATGATTATTATAAGTGCAATCTTAATAGCCCGATCTGTAAAAGGAGAAAATCATACAATTGTAATAGCCTGTTTAGGTTTATTACTAACGTATATTTTGTTATCAATGGTAGATGGTGTATTTTACCATGGAGTACCTTTTATGCTTTTTGTTGTTAGTGCTGCATTAATGTTTTCCTGTCGCTCAAGCTTCTCAAAAGAGTATAAATAGTATTAGAAAGTTTCATGAATCATATGGTAATGATTTATCATATAGAGTTTATTTTAATGAAAGTTAGATGACTGGTTATGGTGTCTCAATAGATAATGCGTAAAATCAATTTTTTAAATATTCCCAATTTTCCTATTGCGATATTTGCATACTTAGTTCTAGTAATAAGTATTTATTTCATCTGCTACAAATTACCTCTTTCTTGGACAGTGGAGAATTTTTCAAGAAAAACCGGGCCTTTAAGGTATGATTCTTTTGTCATCTTAGGATATACAGCAAGTCTTCTTTGTTTGTCACTTTTTTTGAGATTTAGATTTCTTTTCATTGTGGCAGGAGGCGTAGTCGGTATAGTAGTTTTATCTACAGCTTCTTCATGGTTATATTATGATTTTTATAAAGACTTTATTGTTGCAGACACGCTTCGCTTATTGCCAGATTTGTTGAATGGAAAAGCTGCTGCTGGACTAGTTTTTTTAAATTCTTATAATTTAGTTCTTTTTTTGCTTTGTGCTTATTTAGTGTTTTTAGTTTTTTGGGTTTTTTTGGCGTTAAGGAGTTCTAATGACATTGGAGAACGAAAAACTCTTTGCGCTTTATTCTTTTGTTTTCTCCTTTTAGGGGGGGTAAATCACTATAAATTTTATAAGTTGGACTCAAATGTTTTATTTTCTAATACAAATATGCCTCCAATTGATGTAAATCCTGCGAGTTATTTTTTTAGAAGTTTTTTTAATGAAAATCTGAACTTAGAATTTAATGCGGAGCATTTAAATGCTATAAAACGATTTAATCTAGATCCTAGCAATAATGAATACCCCCTTTATAGAGAAGGTGAGCTTTATTCAGGGGCGCTCAGTGATAGTAGCGGTAAAAAAAACGTTATTGTATTGGTGATGGAAAGTGTACGTGCAGCTGAAACGGGTTTTTTTAGTGGTAATGCACAAAGCACAACGCCTAATATTGATCTTATCGCGAAACAAACAGATACTTTTACCAACTATTATTCTAATACAGTGCAAACTGTTAGGGCGGAAGTCTCTATTTTATGCAGCATTTTAGATTTTTCACGAGGAACACCTATTTCTCGTCGTGGCATAGAGTTGTTTGCTCGGTGCCTTCCAGCTATTTTAAAGGAAAATGGTTACTCGACGCTTTGGTTTCACGGTAATGAAAAAGATTATTTTAATCGAGATTATTTTTTACCGCTTATAGGTTTTGATGAGCTACATGATGAAAAGTTGATGCTCAAAGCAAATGCTGGCGGTGAAATATTAGGTTGGGGTTTGTCAGATAAAGACTCATTAAAATATACTTTTGATTTTCTAGAAAAAAAGAAAGATCCCTTTTTTGCAGAAATACTGACTCTTTCTAACCATTTCCCTTTTGATTTTAATTTTGATAAATCTGCCCAAGAATCTACAGAGTACTCTACAGTATACAACCAGTTTTTAAGAGGGGTGCAGTATACAGATCAAAACTTAGGCTTGTTTTGGGAAATGTTTCAGAATAGCAAATTAAAAGATAATACTATTCTCATCATTACTAGTGATCATGGTCTTTGGTTTCAAGAGAAGATTTTTGAGGATATTTACTCTGCTAATGAAGCTCTTTTTAGGGTGCCTTTAATGATTTGGCGGCCAAATAATAAAAAAGTCAATACTTATAATACTGTATCCAGTCATATCGATATAACACCGACTATATTAAATATGCTAGGAATTAGTGCTGAAAATACTGCATTTATGGGGGAAGATCTTTACTCTGATACAAGGCAAGAATTTGCTTTAATGACAGGTTTTGGCGCTTATGCAGTAAGAGATAAAGAGCAGTTCTGCTTTCCACTCTCTAATGCAAAAGAAAATGGTTATTATGTAGAAAAAAGAATTGATAACCCACACAATATAGTGTGTCGATTAGCTTCAAATAATGCTCTTGCAAGAAATTACGAGAGTGATAAGTCTCTTAAGTATATGTCTCCAGCAGATGAATACAAAAAAATTATTGAGTTTAATGATATTTCGTTATTAAAAGGATTTATGCCGCACAATGTTATTGAAAAAATTAATAAGGGTAGCACTGGTTTAAAAGGACAGCTGGAATGAACCATTGGCTTACGAGAAGCCATGGTCTCATATATTTGTCGTTTAATATAACTAACTCTGATTAAAATGATAGCACCTATCAAACTTTTGATATATTGCGCGCTAAAAAGCGTTCGGCAGACCGCAAGATTTGGTTAGAGAAGTGCGGAAATTTGGCTGATATTGCATAGTCTATTCTAATTGTTAATTTAAAATGTAACCGTATTTATATTCTTTATTTCGATGGTTATGGAATAGATTGACTACCTGCTTGCTGTTATGGCAGATATCGTTCTATAGAAAAATTTACTATTTCTATTTAAAATAAGATCAAACATGTCTCTATTATTCAAAGAAATTGATAGTCAGGCTTCCCCTTTAGGTGAGATTTCTCTCCGTAGACGACGTATGCCAGCGTTTGGTGACAGAGATATTTATGAGGTTAAGCTAGGCGACGAATTTTTGATGTCTAGTATGTTTGTTGAAGCTGAGGAGGCATTATCTACTCTTGGTTTGGCTGCTGTGAGAGGGGATGAGCTTAGCGTTGTTGTCGGTGGTTTGGGGCTAGGTTATACAGCTGTAGCTGCATTAAAAGATGAGCGAATTACAGAGTTGCTTGTGGTTGATGCTTTAGATACGGTAATAGGTTGGCATAAAAGTGAGCTTGTGCCTCTAGGAAAAATACTCAATACAGATACACGAAATCGCTATGTACTTGGTAGTTTTTTCGATTTGGCCTCAGATCCTAGCGCGGGTTTTGATCCAGGCAGCAAGGGCAAAAAATTTGATGCTATTTTGTTAGACATTGACCACTCTCCCACTGAATTCTTAAATTCAGCCAACGCTAGCTTCTATACAACTGAAAAGTTAGGACTTATGGCGCAGCAACTTAAGGCTGGAGGCGTGTTTAGCATGTGGTCTCAAAATTTGCCGGAAGAAAACTTCGAAGCTTTATTGGCAACAGTTTTTGAGAGTGTTGATTCTCATATAGTCTCTTTTTTCAACCCGCTTCAAGGCTGTCAATCGACGAACTCGGTATATGTTTGTGTAAAGGGAGAGATTTAGCCTAAAGCTTCATTAGCTTGGGAGATTATATAAAGTAATCAGAAAATAGCACACAATTATAAATATGATAAAAGATTATTTTCAACATAAAGCAGATACTTATGATTCAAATAAAAGCAGAGTTGCCAATGTTGACAATATTGCTAATGCAATAATTCGGCGGTTGCCTTTTGATAAGGCGATGCATGTGATGGATTTTGGTTCGGGTACGGGTCTATTACTAGAGCGCATCGCTCCCCTAGTGGATAAAATTACTGCTGTTGATATTTCTGCGTCAATGAATCAGCAGTTAGAGGAAAAGAGTCATTCACTTGCGTGTAAACTTGAAATTTTACCGATAGATTTATCGCAATCGACTATAGATATGTGGTTTGATGGGATCATTTCTTCAATGACATTACATCATATTGATGATATTGAGCATATGTTTGATCGGCTTTATTCGTTATTAAAAGATGATGGTTTATTAGCGATTGCTGATCTTGATCTTGAAGACGGTAGTTTTCATGCAGAAGATACCGGGGTATTTCATTTTGGTTTCAAACGTGAAACCTTAGTTGCAATAGCAGAAAAAAGCGGCTTTAAAAATATCCATATTGAATCAGCAAGTCGTTTGGAAAAGCCACAGGGATGCTATTCGGTCTTTTTATTGACAGCGACGAAATAAGCTAGTCCAAGAGAACACGTTCTTTATTCAATACCGCTAACGTAATATTGTCGATTAAGTGCTCTGTTTAATGACTAAATAAATACCCCCAAGTATTAACAACGAAGCAAGCACTAATACTAGTGTTAGCGGTTCGGCTAAAAATAACAAACCCCCAATGGCGGCAATAACAGGAACAAATAATTGAGAGCTTGCTGCTTGAGTGGTTGTAATGTGGGGTAGTACAGCATACCAAATCGCATAGCCAAGGCCTGAGGCTAAGGCTCCAGAGGCAATAGCGGTAATAACGCCGGCTGTTGATAGTGAATGTGTTTCGTTTAAAAAAAGTAATAATAACGCCACAGGCGTCGCTAATATAAAATTCAGAGTAGTGTCCATTAAGGGGCGAGTACTGCCTTTTCCATTTAGTGTATAAAGCGCCCAGCCAATGCCCGACACGAGCATTAATGCTAAGCCTTGCCACGAGGGGGCGGTTAAATGAGGCAAGGTTAGTAGTAAAAAGCCTAAGCAGGCAATCAACAAACCTGCCCATTCGTGTTTGCTTAATCGCTGTCCCTTTAAAAGGGAAAATCCAATCATTGTAATTTGTACTGTGCCAAATAATATAAGTGCCCCTGTTGCCGTATCCAAGGAAATATAAGCAAAAGAAAATGTTGCTGCATAGAGAAATAAATAACTGGCTCCAAGCCAATGACGCCTTTCGGGTTTGCTAATGCCTTGTTGGGAAATAAGAATAATAATTAACAGCGTGAACGCACCTGAGGCTAAACGAATAAGGGTAAAGCTCGCGGGGTCAATCAAATTGCCGTGTAATCCATAGCGGCATAGGATGGAATTGCCGGCAAAGGCTGTTAAGGCAAGCAGTACATAGACAATGTTTTTTGTCATTTATGTTTCCATAAGTTGGGTCAGTACGGTATTTAAAAATTGCTGCCCCAATTGTGTCGTCTTTAAGTATTTAGAGGGTTTTTCAAGTAAGCCTTGTGAGATCAATCGATCTAACGCAGCTTGAATAACCGATAGAGGTAAGCCTGTTCGCTCTTGGAAATATTGCACAGGTACACCATTAGTCAGCCGTAGCGCATTCATTAAAAATTCCAAGGGTAGTTCATTTTTATTAACAGTACTTTCTTTATATTTAGCTAAGAGTCCTTTATTCATATAATGTTCCGGCAGGCGTGTTTTTTGCCGCCGAATAATGCGCTGATGATTCGTATCTGTCCATTTTCCATGGGCGCCTGCACCAATGCCAATATAGTCACCGAATTGCCAGTAATTTAAATTATGCCTTGATGGCTTTTCAGGCTGAGAAAAGGCGGAGACTTCGTATTGTTTGTAATCATATTTATCAAGCTGTTGTAATCCAGTTTCTTGTATGTCTGCTAGGATATCGTCAACAGGTAAGGGCGGTGGTTGGCGATAGAAGACGGTATTGGGCTCTATTGTCAATTGATACCAGGAAATATGCTCAGGTTCTAGTGCGATTGCAGTATTTAAGTCGGAGAGTGCATCGTCTACGGTTTGTTGTGGTAAACCATGCATAAGATCTAAATTAATATTATTAAAACCGGCTTTTCTGGCAATAAGCGCAGCTTGTTTGGCCTCATCTCTATTGTGAATTCTCCCTAGTTTTTTAAGTTGAGTCTCTTGAAAACTTTGGATACCAATGGATAAACGATTAATGCCAGCATGATAAAAATCATAAAATTTTTGTTGCTCAAAGGTGCCGGGGTTGGCTTCTAAAGTGATTTCGATATTTTTTTCAAAGCCAATGGTTTTTTCAGCAGCATTTAAAATACTGGCAATAGAATTGGCTGAAAATAAACTGGGTGTACCACCGCCGAAAAAAATACTGCGCAACTTTCTTCCTTGAAGGCGGTCTTCAGTCTCTATCTCTTGCGCTAAGTCGAGCTTAAGGCTATCGAGATAAGCCGCTTCCGGAAGAGCTTCTTGGGAATTGCTTTCATGTGAATTAAAGTCACAATAGGGACATTTTCGAACACACCAAGGAATATGAATATACAGTGATAATGGCGGTAAACTTAACTGAGATCCTATTGGCTGCGATGTACTCACGAGCCGTATTTTTCTTGAAACGCTGTCAGCAATAAGCCTAATGCTTTAGCGCGATGACTGATTTTATTTTTTTCCTCTTTTGCTAATTCAGCCGAGCTACAGTTTTTATCTTCAAGCCAAAAGAGTGGATCATAACCAAAACCGTTTATGCCGCGCTCCTCCTCTAAAATATGACCTTCCCAACTGGCTTGGCAAATTAAGGGTGTTGGATCTTCAGCGTGACGCATAAATGCCAATACACACTGAAAGCGTGCAGTTCGTTGTGCGCGGGGGATACCTTTGAGTTTTTCTAATACTAATGCGTTGTGTTGCTTATCATTACCGTGCTCACCCGAGTAACGAGCAGAATAAATACCCGGTGCTCCATCTAAGGCATCAACTTCTAGGCCTGAATCATCAGCAATCGCTGGCAAGCCGGTTATGTTACAGGCATGGCGCGCTTTAACAATGGCATTTTCAACGAAACTTAAACCATCTTCAATGGCATCTTCTACCTTAAATTCACTTTGAGGCAGAATGTTAATGCCAGCAGAAGAAAAAAGATCATTGAATTCTCTGAGTTTGCCTTTATTGTTGCTGGCGAGAATAATTTTAGGGAAAAATTGTGACATCAGTCTTTGTATAATTTTTTTGTGATGGTGAATTTGCCACTATCAGTGCCTTCTATGTTGCTGGCCTCAATATCAATATGAAGAATATCTTCATTATTAAAGCGAAGGGGAGCAAGGTAATATGTTGCAGTGGCTTCTTTAATTTCAATAAATTTTAGTGGAAATTTTTGTTGCATTAAATTGCGATGATAACCGTTAATATTGGCAGGAATACCATTGCCACCACTTTTTTTAACCAATGCAATATTGACATAGGCTTGGTCTTTGGCACGAATCAAATTATAGGTTTTAGCAACTTCAGGTGTGATTAAGCTGCTGTTAAAAACATTGTAATAAATAATATGCTGCTCAAGCTCATAGGAAGTATTCTCTTGTGCCTGAACAATCGTATTTGCGCACAGAAAAATAATAATAATACTAATAATTTTTTTCATAGGATAAAGAATCAATTTGCTTATCGTTTGGTGAGATGGTAAATGGCGGTTTCGCCAAATAAGTTGGGGTGTAGTTTGACTAGCCCCTTTCCCAGGCTGCCTTCGGTAACAACATCGCGATGAAGAATAGTTATATCACGCTCTTTACAAAGAGCTTCAAAATCCTTCACCGTACAAAAATGAATATTGGGTGTGTCATACCATTGATAGGGCAATAAATCAGATACTGGCATGCGCCCATTTAATGAGAGATGCCAGCGTGCCTTCCAATGACCAAAGTTTGGAAAGGTAACAATACATTCTTTACCGATGCGCAGCATTTCTTCCAGTACATGGTCTGGTCGTTCCATTGCTTGTAGTGCAAGTGTCATAATGACCGAGTCATAACTATTATCGTCAAAATCTTCAAGTCCATCATTTAAGTCGTGTTCAACAACGGCAATATCTTGTTCTATACATTCAGTAATTTTCTCGTGGTCATTTTCTAAGCCAACTCCTCGAATATTTTTTTGTTCCTTGAGGCGTCTGAGCAAAGTGCCATCACCACAACCGAGATCAAGCACACTGCTGTTTTGGGTGATAAAAGAAAGAATAATGTTGAGGTCAATACGCATCACTCTTCTTCACCTCTTTTTTCTTTGCCTAAAGCTAAAATTTCTTTGGCTATATTATTCATATAGGCTGTGAATACATTGTTATAACGTTGATTAGGAATTAAAAATGCATCATGTCCGTAAGTCGAGTCTATTTCGGCATAGGTCACTGGTTTTTTAGCATGCAATAATGCTTGTACTATTTCCTGTGAACGCTTGGGTGAAAAACGCCAGTCAGTAGTAAAAGAAATGACTAAAAACTGACATTGGGCATGACTAAAGGCTTTGATGGCATCATCACCGTATTCGCGCGCCAGATCAAAATAATCTAAGGCCCGCGTCATCAAGATATAAGTATTGGCGTCAAAACTCGTTGAAAAGTTACTGCCTTGATAGCGAAGGTAACTTTCAATTTCAAACTCCAGTGGTTCATCCATACCTTGTTCAAAACTACCAGAGCGGAGTTCGCGACCAAATTTTTGCCCCATACCATCACCCGATAAATAGGTGATATGGCCAATCATTCGGGCGACGGATAAACCTTCACGAGGAATAGTATTCTTTTCCAAGTAATGTCCTTGATGAAACTGAGGATCTGCTATAATGGCTTGGCGCGCAGTTTCATTAAACGCAATATTCTGTGCAGTTAGTTTTAACGCAGAAGCAATGGTGACGCAATGGCGAATTCTTTCGGGGTATTCCAGTGACCAGCGCATTGCTTGCATGCCACCGAGGCTGCCACCAACGACCGCAGCCCATTGTTTAATACCCAAAAAATCTGCTAGATGTTTTTGGGTTTCTACCCAGTCTCGTACGCGTAAAGTTGGAAAATCAGCGCCCCAAGGCTTATTGGTATCCGGGTTAATACTCAGTGGCCCGGTTGATCCATGGCAGCCGCCGATATTGTTGAGTGAGACAACAAAAAACTTCTCTGTATCAATGGCTTTTCCGGGGCCAATATAATGATCCCACCAGCCCGGTTTTTTATCGTCTTCAGTGTGAAAGCCCGCTGCATGGTGATGGCCTGATAAGGCGTGACAAATAAGCACGGCATTACTGTGTTGGCTGTTGAGTGTGCCATAAGTTTCATAGGCCAATTCGTATCCGGGCAGGACTCTACCATTGGCCAACTCTAATGCGTGGTCAAACGATTGTTTCTGGGCTTGGACAATTCCAATGCTGCCTTGGGGGAATGATTCCATAGGGTTTTGGGCTATTAACTTGGCCTATTAATAAGTAGAGTGCAGTCTACGGATGCGATGAATTAACTGCAAGAGATCGAGTCATTTCGCTGTATTGAAAATGACTCGTCGAATGAAAGCGGCTTGGCAAAAAATGCTTTAGCTTGCACCAAGTAATATTTTTATAATAACAATACCTAGCATAGCAATCATAACAGAGAAGTCTAAACCGCCCATGGATGGAATAACCCGGCGAATAGGGCTTAATACAGGTTCAGTAATACTACTGATCAGTGAGATTACAGGGTTATGGCTCTGAGGCGCAATCCAGCTAATAACGACCATGATAATAAATGAGAAGAAGTAAATATTCAGTATCAATATGATCAACTTATAGAACGAACCGATAATCAATGAAACGATTGGGAATGCCCCTTGACCGGCAATAAAGCCCAGCAGCTGAAATGCAATTATTTGCAATGCTATCGCCAGTACTACACTGGCAAAATCAATCCCGAAAAAGCCGGGAATCACCTTACGTAAGGGAAGAATGATAGGGTTAGTCGCTTTAACAATAAATTGCGATAGTGGATTATAAAAATCGGCCCTGACTAGCTGCAATAAAAAGCGCAGTACAACGATAAGAATATAGGCGTAAGAAAAAAATTCGACTAATAAATAGGCAATTTGTGACAACTTATCCATAACGGCTCGTATTAATTGTTAATTTAGTATGTAAATAGTTTAGCTGAATTCGGCTGCCATCTCTTGCGAGCGTTCAGCGCAGGCAAGCATGGCATCTTCAACAATACCTTGGAAGTTAGCTTGCTCAAAGCTCAAAATAGCTTGTTCTGTTGTACCACCGGGGGATGTTACCCGACGGCGTAGTTCATCGACAGTAACATCGCTGTTTAGTGCCAGTGTAGCGGCTCCTGCGGCGGTTTGCAGAGTTAATTGTTGTGCTTGCTCTCTGGATAGGCCCTGTTTGATACCGGCTTCAATCATTGCTTCCATTAACAGGAAGAAATACGCTGGTGCGCTGCCAGATATAGCTGTTACCGCATCAATTTGGCCCTCTTCTTCGAGCCAGACCGTGGTGCCAACTGCGTCGAGCAGTTGTTGGGTTTGTTGTCTTTGTTCATCATCAACCTTGGCATTCGCATAGAGGCCGGTTGCACCTTGTTGAACAAGTGCAGGCGTATTTGGCATGCAGCGGACGATAGGCAGTTCATTGCCTAGCCAGTTGGAGAGGCTATTGATGCCAATGCCGGCAGCAATTGAAATAATTAACGGACTCGTTGTTAAGCCCGGTTTCAATGTTTCACAGACAAGCTTAAGTATTTGCGGTTTCACTGCTAATACAACAACTTTAGCCTGTTCACAGGCTTTTAAGTTATCTGTCGATATCGCAATGCCAAACTGTTGTTGTAGTTGGTCTAATGAGCTTTGATTGGGGTCACTGGCAATGATATTGCCAGCGTTATAGCCTTGTTTAATAAGGCCGCCAATAATACTGGCGGCCATATTGCCTGCTCCAATAAAGGTGATATTTGTCATGGTTTGTTCTTGTTAGTGATATTTGTAAAGAATCGCTTTCAATAGCGAAGTATCTGCCTATTGTACCTGTTTTTTCTCTAGCTGTTTTCCTTGTGCTTGCCTTTTACCGAAAATACCGGTGCCGACGCGGACCATGGTTGATCCAGCTTCAATTGCTGCGGACATATCGCTCGACATGCCCATAGAAAGAGTGTCCATTTTGGGGTATTTAGCCATAGTATCAGTCAGTATTTTGAAGGTGATTAATTGGTCTTCATAGCTTTCTTTAGGGGCTGGTATTGCCATTAAGCCTCGTAGTTTTAAGTTAGGCAGGCTTGCAATACCATTGACTAAATTGTCTATCTCATTCAATAAGATACCAAACTTACTCTTTTCATTATCGACATTGATTTGTAAGCATATATTGAGTGGCGCTAATGTCTCCGGTCGCTGTTTGCTTAAGCGCTGTGCGATTTTGAGCCGATCAACACTGTGAACCCAGTGGAAATGCTCTGCAATCTCTCGGGTTTTATTGGATTGAATGGGACCGATAAAGTGCCACTCAATGTCCAAATCGTTGAGTACTTGTTGTTTGTCTCTTGCTTCTTGAAGATAGTTTTCCCCAAATGCTCTCTGGCCCAGAGAGAATGCCATTCGTAACGCTTCAGCAGCTTGGGTTTTGCTAACGGCCAGTAATTGAATATCTGCTGATGAGCGGCCAGCTTTTTGGGCTGCTTGGGACAGTTGCTCTTTTGTATCTGTGAGTCTCTGTTGCAGTAATTCAATGGTATCAGCTGGTGTGTTCGTCATGGGTATCTGTATCTATTGATATGCCATGATTATAGAATATGCCATAAGCAATTAGCGGATTAATTTGCATCAAAGCACAGCGAGATGATTCAATAGCCGCTATAGTTTGTATATTGCGAATATACTAAAGTGATAATGGCGAATGCTGCAAGTATTTAAGCCGCTATTTTAGTGCTACATTGGATGACTTTAGCTATAACCAACATTGTTTAATAAAACCAAGTTTAATAAAACTAAGATGACATTATGGATATCACCGAACTGCTAGCTTTCAGTGCCAAACAAGGGGCGTCTGATTTACATATATCAGCGGGTTTGCCCCCGATGATTCGTATTGATGGTGACATCCGTCGCATCAATCTACCCGCAATGGATCATAAGCAGGTACACAGCCTGATTTATGAAATCATGAACGATAAGCAGCGTAAGGATTATGAAGAGTTTTTAGAGACTGACTTTTCATTTGAAGTCCCTGGTGTGGCTCGTTTCCGTGTTAATGCACTGAATCAAAATCGCGGTGCTGCGGCTGTTTTTCGTACGATTCCATCCAAGGTATTAACCATGGAAGATTTGGGTTTGGGGCAGGTGTTTCGAGATATCGTTTCTGTTCCTCGCGGATTAGTGTTAGTGACGGGACCAACGGGTTCGGGTAAGTCCACAACCTTGGCCGCTATGGTTGATTACCTTAATGACAATAAGTACCACCATATCTTAACTATTGAAGACCCCATTGAATTTGTGCATGAAAGTAAAA
>JBOEHG010000032.1:0-65257 GCA_050633825.1 Cellvibrionaceae bacterium
CAAACTGCATACCTTCAACAACATCAAGCTCGTTTTCTAAGCTGTTACCTTCTTCAACAGTGATAACACCTTCTTTACCCACTTTTTCCATTGCTTCAGCAATGATTGCACCAACGTGCTCATCGCTGTTAGCTGAAATGGTACCGACTTGAGCGATAGACTTGCTATCCGCACAAGGCTGAGCAACTGACTGGATGTGCTCAACAGCTACTGCAACGGCTTTATCAATACCACGCTTAAGATCCATTGGGTTCATGCCTGCTGCAACCGACTTTAAACCTTCGTTCAAAATAGACTGGGCAAGTACTGTTGCTGTTGTGGTTCCGTCACCTGCATCATCAGATGCTTTTGACGCAACTTCTTTGGCCATCTGGGCGCCCATATTTTCGAACTTGTCTTGTAGTTCGATTTCTTTTGCTACCGAG
Source organism: Cellvibrionaceae bacterium (assembly GCA_050633825.1). GTDB lineage: Bacteria > Pseudomonadota > Gammaproteobacteria > Pseudomonadales > Cellvibrionaceae > CANLBN01. Next base: position 426 of record JBOEHG010000032.1, read on the forward strand.
ACACCATCTTTAGTGACGGTAGGCGCACCGAATGATTTATCTAATACAACGTTACGACCTTTAGGGCCTAGAGTTGTTTTTACTGCGTCTGCAAGAACATTTACGCCGGCCAACATTCTCTGACGAGCGCTATCACCGAATTGTACGTCTTTAGCTGCCATGATTTTTTACCTTAAATTTTTACTGTTTCAAGAAGTTTGAATTAATTATTCACTGTTAATGAGTTATCGCTATGCGTAACTTATTTAACGATGGCTTTAATATCCGATTCGCTTAAAATAATGAGCTCTTCACCGTCGACTTCGATAGTGTCGCTGCCTGCATACTTACCAAATACAATGACATCACCGACGCTAACATCGACTGGACGTACATCACCATTATCCAGAATACGGCCATTACCTACGGCAATCACTTCACCTTGATTGGGTTTTTCTTTCGCTGAACCAGGAAGCACGATACCACCAGCAGAAGTCGCTTCTTCTTCCTGACGACGAACGACAACACGGTCGTGTAGAGGACGAATGTTCATATTATTGATTCTCCAATAAGCTGTTTTGAACAATAAACAGGGTTTGATTAAAAGTTATAGTTATCTAGCACAGACTGATCAAAAATCAATCAGCGCTAAAGAATTAATAGTCGAGTCCTAAATGGGGACAGGGTGTAGCATTTCAAGCATAAAAGATAAATTTTTAACATTAATCTTGATGGCGCTCGAAATCACCATCAATCACATGGTTACTTTTAGGCCCTTGTGGGTCTGCGGCTCCATTTGTAGGACGCTGAAAGCCTTGAGTACGAAAGCTGGCAGAGCGAAAAAGGTGCTTTGAAAAGAAGCGAATCACAACAGTACGGACGCCCGGGGTTAAGCAGGCAAAACCAATAGCATCGGTAATAAAGCCAGGCGTTAGTAATAAGGCACCACCAATAGCAAAAAACAACCCATCCGCCATTTCACGGGCAGGGACTTCATTAGCCGCTAATTTTTGTCTAGCGCTGAGTAAGGCTCCTCGCCCTTGGTATTTGAGAAGTGTTATACCAATACAGGCGGTCAATAACACCAAGCCTATGGTCAATAGAGGCCCGATAATTCCCCCAACTGTAATCAAAACCCACATTTCAAGAATGGGCATGACAATAAATAGTAATAGTAGCGCTTTCAATGTGCACTCCGATAGAAAGACAATGAAAATAGATATGGTGTCATCACACGTGATTGCAAGGGGGCATCTGCTTAAGCCCACAGAAAACGTGAAAGTGTCAGTCTTTAATACGCTTGGATAAGTAGAGCAACAATAACAGTGATGGAATTACCATTACGGAAGTGATAATAAAAAACACCACCCAATCACCTTGAAGGTAGTCAACCATAACACCGCTAAATGCTGCAAGTGTTGTACGCCCCAAATTTCCCAAAGAAGCCAGTAAGGCATATTGTGTTGCCGTATAGGCACGGTTGGTCATATAGGAAATAAATGAAACAAAAGTAACTGTAGCAAATGAGGCTGTAAAATTATCAACAATAATAGTGGCCGCAAATAGTGTTTTGTCAGGCCCCACTATAGCAATCCATGAAAACATAAGATTAGTGGCTGCCATGGCGATACCACTGATCATCAAACCTTTAATAATGCCAAAGCGAATATTAAGTGCACTGGCAATAAGAGAGAAAATGATAATGACCCACCAACCAATCATTTTCGAGTAGATCCCTATATCCGTATTACTAAAGCCGATCTCCTTATAGAAGACAATAGACATACGTCCTAAAAATGCCTCTCCAATTTTAAAGGCAAAGACAAACAGTAAAACAACAAAAGCAAGAGTAAGACCGTTGCGTTGAAAAAATTCTGCAATAGGTTTAATAACGGTATTAATAAACCAGGCGGTAATATTTGTTACGTCATGACTCTTATTAACATTGTCATTGATACTTTTACCAGCATTCACCCCGCGATTATTTTTAGGCTCACGGATATACAATACAAAGGCTATGCTCAGTAAAATAAATAACGATAAAAACAGATACACATGCTTCCACTCAATGTTTGCTTGATCTGATAAGATCAATGCAAAAGCCCCAGGTAAAGAATAGCCTGTCCACCACCCACTTGTTGTCATTGCAGCAGCAGCCGGTATTTTATCTTTTTCAGCCTCATCCATAACTTCGATACGATAAGCATCTATTGCTATATCCTGAGTAGCAGAAGCCACAGCAATACCTAAGGCAAGAATACTGGTCCAAACTAAGCTGACCCCCGGCTGGGTGAATGCGATACAAAGCACCAAGATCAAGAGCACAATTTGCATCAACAAGATCCAGCTTCGCCTGCGCCCCAGACTTGAGAAAAATGATACTTTATAAGCATCCAGTAACGGAGCCCATAAAAAATTAATCGCATAAACAATAAAAACTGAACCAAAAAAACCAATGGCAGAACGAGTCAAACCGGCTTCTTGCAACCAAGCTGTCATTGCAGAACCAATTAAGACCCAAGGAAAGCCACTCAAAGCCCCGAGGAAAAAGACAATCAGCAAGCGCTTATCTTTATAGAGAGAGAGGTATTGGTAAATATTCAAAATTTGAGAATCGAATTATTATGGAAGATGACATTAATCCCTGAAATTATTAAATTGTAGTGGCATTTCTAACTTTTCTTCCCTTAACATAGCAATAACCTGTTGCAGGTCATCGCGTTTCTTGCCTGTCACACGGACTTGATCACCTTGGATTTGTGACTGTACTTTTAGCTTTTTATCTTTAATTAACTTTACAATTTTCTTCGCTAACAAAGATTCCAAACCCGTGCGGACAGTCACTTCTTGCCTGACTTGTTTTCCTAGAGGTTTAGGCTCTGCAATATCTAGGCATTTAATATCAATATTATTTTTAACCAAGGCAGATTGCAGCATATCTAACATTTGTTGAAGCTGAAAATCGACCTCAGCCCACACGGTGACTACGAAATCATTACGCTCAAATTTTGCGTCTACGCCTTTAAAATCGAAACGTGTTGTTATAATTCTATTGGCCTGATCAACAGCATTCGTCAAAATATGCTTATCAACCTCAGAAACAATATCAAATGATGGCATAACTTCCCCCCTTTATTTCACCTAATGTTTGGCAGTGTACCGTATTTTATTATTCACAAGCGCATTTTTGCCAAATAGGCACATTAAACGTTTGTAGTAATTGTGTCGTTTCCAGTAATGGTAGACCGACAACAGATGAGTAACTGCCTTTTATCTGTTCGACAAATATTGCACCTAAACCTTGAATACCATAACCACCGGCCTTATCCGATGGCTCACCGGTTTGCCAATAATCGTCTGCTTCTTCGTGAGTCAGTGTCCGAAAGGTCACTTCGGTTATATTCAATACTGTTTTCTGCTCACGATCATTCACAAGCGATACGCTGGTCATTACTTTGTGTGACTGGCCAGATAAGCTGAGTAGCATATCAACCGCATTCGCTTTTGATCTTGGCTTTTCAAGAACCTCATTATTTAACACAACAATAGTATCTGCGCCCATTACAGGTTTGCTATTTAAGAGCGCTTTGTGTTCTTCCAATCCGGCACTGGCTTTAAGTAAGGATAAACGCTGCACATAACACTCAGGTGATTCTTGCGGCTCTCGTTGCTCTAGGACATCAACCGTAAGCACATCAAAATTAACACCGATCTGACTCAAAAGCTCACGTCGCCGAGGTGATCTTGAAGCTAAGTAGATATCAGCGGAAGGGTTTATACCTGAAGGTTTAGACATTATTTACGCCAATAATTTACGGTAGAGCTGCCAGTCAAACGCTTCACCGGGATCTGTTTTTCGCCCGGGAGCAATATCACTATGACCAACAATACGATCGCGACTCATCAAGGGGAACTGTTTCAACAATGCTTGTGTCACTTCAGATAAGAGCACATATTGCTGTTGCGTAAAAGGAATTGTATCAGCACCTTCTAACTCGATGCCGATTGAAAAGTCATTGCAATTATGGCGACTCTCAAAGCAAGAGGCTCCTGCATGCCATGCTCGCTTATCAAAGGGGACAAACTGTATAAGCTCGCCTTCACGGGTAATTAACAAATGAGATGAAACTTCCATACCGCTGATTTGTTGAAAATACTCGTGCTGAGAACAATCGAGCTGGTTACAAAAAAATTGCTCAACATAGCCACCCCCAAATTGCTCAGGCGGCAAGCTAATATTATGAATCACCAATAGGCTAACATCGTCGATATCAGGCCGGTCATTATAATTAGGGGAGTCAACACGACGGGCAGCATTTATCCAACCATCGCGTATAGATAAGTCTGTTTCATCGGAGGAATGAATGGTATTGATAGACAAAATAGTACCTGAAAATGCCCGCTTTTAGCGGACATCATAACTCAGGGTTAAATGTAAGTTAAGGTATTTTAACGAGGAAGGCTTAACGCGTTTTACGTAGATTAGTAATTACTGATTCTAATGCACGATCAAATAACATACCGTCATCAAGGGTTCTCAACTGACCGGCTTGTAACTGTAAGGCTAAGGTATCGCGCGTTTCTTCTGCAACTTTAACTCCGGCACGATTGACAAAAATATATTTACCGGTACCACGTATAATCGCAGCCAAGCGACAACGGTATGCCGTTGCGCCTTGATCTATTTTTTCAAACCATACACCAACAGTAAAATTATCAACAAGATTGACATATTGAGCATCAACTTTGATTGGCTCTTCTGTAGGCTGAACAAGTGCCTGCTCTTGCTTCTGAGGCTCTTCAGGTACGGTTTCTTGCTCTGCTTTTAAAATAGGCTCATTTGCGACTGGCGTTGTTGAAACAACAGGCTCTTCAACAACCTGAGCTTCATTTATATTAGACTTATTAAGAGGCTCTTCCAGCTGAGGGGCTGTATTTGCTACTGGCTGATCTTGCTCCTGACTAAGGGTTTGATCGCCTTCTTTCACGGCTACATTTTCTTCTAGCACCTGTTCTTCTGGTGTACTTTCTTCTGCTACACGTTCTTCTGATAAATGAAGCGCTTCATTGACATCAACTGCCTCTTCGACAATAACCGGAGGATTACGATACTGATCAAGTAAGACTTCATGATGCGCGGTAAACTTGTCAATAAACCGTGCTTGTTTGGCTGGGTTAAATGAAATGCTCTCCAAGCCTTTTTTAATAGACACTTGCAAGCGAGGCAATAAGCTAACTAATTTAGCCTCATGCTTATCGCTCTTGATAGGCAGTGCACTCCAAACTAACTCTTTAGCGACATTAAAGGCATTTTGCCATTGCTTACTATTTTCGCCCTGACGCATATAAATCAAAAACAAAATATTTGACCAAGGACCTTGAACAAAACTGATAAATGCTTCAGGCAATTCCCTCCCGGTAATCAACCGCCCTAATTGCGCATCAACTTTTTGGCGCCCTATTTCAGCTTTCGCTTTACCGTCTTCGGCATCAATAGCGCGCTTCTCGAATAACATGGCGCGGCGACGTTCTTTTTCTTGGAAAGCAATAAAGTCTGTCAGCAATAAGGTAAACAACTCAAAGTTGCTCTCAAACTCTTCCAATACTTTAGATACGATTGATTCTATTTTGCTCAGTAAAGGGTCACGTTTTTCACTATTAACATCACCGGCCCAACCAATGGATGCAGTGGCCATTTCATTTAGTAAGCGTCTGGCAGGGTGCCCTTCTTTTTTGAAAAACTCATCATCTGCAATGGCAACTTTGATAAAGGGGATTTGCAAGCGAGATAGTAAAAGTTTAACCGGGTCGGGTAGACTATTATCCTCAAGAATATAAGAAAACAGCATATCCACCAATTTCATAACATCTTCAGAGCGCTCATCAACTAACTCTTCACCCGTTGCTGACTGAATGGCACTTTGAATATGTTCGCTCGTTAGTAACTGAGCCTGCCCTTCACGCAGGCTTTCTGATATTGGCGCTTCTTGTAACTGTTGCTGTTGCAATTGAGATAGCGCTGCTAATAGGCCATAAGAAATTTCATCAACTGAATAGCCTTCCTGAACACTCCCTACATAAGAAGTCTCAGAGAAATTGGATTGAGGCGCTGTGCTGGCTGCTTGAGGCTTCAACAATGACTGCAATGTCGCATACAAACCGGTAGCAACATTATCAACAGATGGCTCCGGCATATCAATATCGGATGGCGATGATGAAGGTACCTGCATTGAGGCATTTGTCACCATAGGCGGTGTTGGCATAGCAGGCGCCGGTCTTTTTTGCTTAACCGGTGCTACACCTCTACTTCTCGTACTAGGGACAGGGACACCCTGTTCACTCAAGTTACGATTAACTTCATTCAATACTGAAGCCAAGTCATTCATGACATAGCGTTCAAACAATTTGAATAAAACCAGCTTAGCCTTAATATCTACGTCAATTTTATTTGAGGCTTCGACAAAGCTATCCGCTAATAAGCGGGGTGAAAATGGGTTATTTTTCTCTGAAATTTCGGAGGGCAATAGCGATGCCATGCGCAAACTCACGCCACGCAATGCACTCTTGTTTTTTGCCCAGGATTTACTGACTAGCGAATCAATCGCCACTAATTCTTCGAGTTCATCTTTACTGACGAGGGATAGATCGTCAGTATCTAGATCAACACCACCAGTGCCAAATTCATCTGTGGCAGATTGGTTATGATAGGCAGGCGAGCTAATTTCAACATTATCAGCAAGCAGGGCTGCAAAATTTTGATCAATTTGATAAATAAAAGACTTTTCCATGCTGCGGCGCTGGATACGCACTTCACGCATAGATTCAAAGAATACATTTTGCTCAAGATTACTTGTCGCACGGTCCGCTAGCTCAAATAGAGCATCATCGACATGGTCAAATAAGTTTTGGATGGATGCCTTAAAATGTGACTGGGCCACGCCATGAACCTGCTGCACAGGCTGAGGCAATCTAGCAATACCGTCTCGAATCGCTGCCTTCATAACGGCATCACTCTGCGCATTACGGGACCGGTCTGAATGTAAGGGAATAACTTTGGCATTACCAGAATTGGTACTCATACTTCTGCCTACAACATATAGTAATCAGTGGTTTACAATTAACGACATCATTGTCTACCTAAAATCCTGTTACCTGTTTACCAGTATACGCGACAATAATAACCCGTACAGGAGCAAAATTAAATATCGGGATGTTGGTCACAAACCAACCATTAACTAGTCTATAGTTTAAAAAATGTTCTAAAAAAGCCTTAATTTGAGCCTTTTTAACATATGAGGCTTAACAGCCCATGCAGCCTAAGATCATAGTCTATATAATCATTTTTTTCTTACAAAATCATAAAACTATCCATGCCTACAATGTCTTCCATTAAACCCACATTAAACCCCGACTTACAACACGATATTCAACAAATGGTGACTATTGCCTTAGAAGAAGATATTAAGGGTGGTGATATAACGGCTGAGTTAATACCCCAACAGGAAAGTGCCAAAGCAACTATTATTACCCGCGAAGACGGCATATTATCTGGCCAAGCTTGGGTTAATGAAGTGTTTTACCAGTTGGATAAGACGTCAAACAATAACACCACACTCGCATGGCATGCCAGTGATGGTGACAAAATCTCAGCTGATAGCCCCTTGTTTGAAATCGTAGGGAATGCCAGAACCTTACTCACTGGCGAACGCACGGCCTTAAACTTTTTACAGCTATTATCCGGCACAGCCACTACCTGCTCTCATTACGCTGAGCTCGTCAAACATACACAGGTCAAACTGCTCGATACCCGCAAAACCATCCCCGGACTGAGAACGGCACAAAAGTATGCTGTCACTTGTGGTGGTTGTTATAACCACCGTATTGGCTTGTTCGATGCCTTTTTGATTAAAGAAAATCATATTGCCGCTTGTGGTGGTATTACCCAAGCTATTCAAATAGCGAAGCAAAATCACCCTGACAAACCGGTAGAAGTAGAGGTAGAAAGCCTGCAAGAACTGGAAACCGCCCTATCTGCTGATGCTGATATCGTCATGTTAGATAATTTTTCATTGGCAGATTTAAGGAAAGGTGTGGACATCACTCAAAATAAAGCAAAACTTGAGGCCTCCGGGGGAATAAATCAAAACACACTAGTGCCTATTGCTGAAACAGGAGTGGATTATATTTCTATCGGTGCATTAACCAAGGATTGTAAAGCACTGGATTTATCGATGCGAGTTCATAAAATATAAGAGCCTATACCTGTATTACGTCTTACTTTTAAAGTGAATCTGTCACTTTAAGCTCCAAACCCTTGGGCTAACAGCTTTTCACACACATAAAAAAGCCGAAGTATTTACTTCGGCTTTTTTATTTAGGCCTATAAACAGTGTTTATAGGCCACTTTCTGGTTTAAGTATTAAACGTTACGACATTCTGATGCTACACGTGGGTGATTCGCCAAAGGTGTTGTGCACTGCCACGTTACCACTCGTGTAGTAGCATTTAATGTAGGTGTATATGTCAAAACAATACTACCTGCAGCAGCTGTACCTGTTACGACCAGAACACCAGTTGCATCAGTACAAGTTAGACTGGTTGTATTTGTTGTCGCATTCGCGGCAGCAATGGTTGTAACACCTGCACAAGAGCCCGCAGCAACCGCATTTGCTGTTGCAATGTTTTCACCAACAGTAATTTTTGCTGCTGAAGCAAAAGACATAGGTTCAGCTAAGCGCGTACGAACGGTGTAATCTTGATAAGCAGGAAGTGCAACCGCTGCCAAAATACCGATGATCGCTACAACGATCATCAATTCAATCAGTGTAAAACCATTTTGATTCTTTTTCATAAGTGCAGTCTCATATAAAGTTTAAGTTTGTAAAAATAAATTCAAAAGTGACAAAGCAAGGATAATGCCAAAGATAAAATACTTACAAATCAATACCTTGCCAACTAAAGGTTATTAAGTAATATGACATTATTTGTCACTATATGACTCTGCGAGAATATAAGGTACTAACATTTTACGAGTTTAATTAGACATTAATAGCCTATAAGGAAATATCCACTGGTACTTAGGGACAATTGATTGGTGCATACTTATCATCGCTTGATGTACAGGCCCACACGCCATTTTCGCCCCTAGCAAGCCTAATTTGCTGATTACCCACAGAAGAATCAATTGAACCCACAATAGTTATGCCGCCATTGGCGGTTGCACTGGATATGGAAACACTATCGCAGTCTTCTCCACTTCCAATCCCTAAACCATTAGTTGTAATGCTCTCAGCAGAACCATTATTTACTTGAATAAGACTATCTGCCGACATTCGCGTAGATAATACAAGGTTGGCACAACGAACAATATCTCCTTTGGCCACATAACCTTGATAGGCAGGCAGTGCAATTACCGATAGAAGACTCAATACAATAAGGACAAACATCAACTCAATAATCGAAAAACCTTTTACATGAACCATGACTTTTACCTCTAGTACGTTCTTAACTTTCTTACTTAGCTAATTAGTAGCATAATAATTAAAAATTAACCATGATGTAATTAATAGTTCCTTACATTAGACTCAACTAATCTCGACTTTTAAAACTTAATCATCTAATTAAACTCAGAATAGTCATTGTAAGGCCATCAAATCACTTTTTTACCCACACTCAGAAAAACATAAAAAGTATAAAATAAGATACAAAGTCTTGATTCACTTACTATTTTTGGAAAACTGGCCTAGAATAGATGGATAACACTACCGATATAACAATAGTTTAGTATCAACAGATAGCCTTGAGAGATATCACCAATGAATAATGCAGTGTTAAGTGGTCTAGCACGCAGGTTAGTACATGACAATCTGATAAGCGAAGAGGCAGCTCATGAGCACTTACAAGAAAGTAAGCGCAATCGGATAACCTTTGCTCACCAACTGGTTAACCAAGAGATTATTGACGCATCAACTATAGCTGCGGTTGCATCCCATGAATTTGGCACTCCCGTTTATGACCTGGATAGCCATGATCCCAAAACCATACCTACAAATTTAGTTGATTCACGCTTGATTACTAAACATCAAACACTGCCATTATTTAAAAGAGGCAATCGATTATTTTTAGCCGTTACAGACCCAACCAACCTACATGGCCTCGATGAAATAAAATTTAATACCGGTATGAATACCGATACTATTTTAGTCGAGGCTGACAAGCTTAATAATGCTATTGAAAAATACATCAATGCAGAAGAAGAAACCCTAGGTGATGCCTTAGGCGATTTAGACGATGAAGGGCTAGAAGGGCTAGATGTCGAAACAACAGGGAACGATAGCGAAGACGAAGCATCCAAAGCAGAAGCTGACGAAGCACCCGTTGTTAAATTTATCAATAAAATACTCTTGGAAGCGATCAAAATAGGCGCATCGGATATTCACTTTGAACCCTATGAAAAAACCTACCGTATTCGTTTTCGAGTAGATGGTATTTTACAAGAAATTCAAAAACCACCTGTGAATTTGGGCACACGCCTTTCCGCACGCTTAAAAGTAATGTCACAACTCGATATCTCAGAGCGCCGCCTACCTCAGGATGGCCGTATAAAACTGAAGATATCGCGAACAAAATCCATCGACTTTCGTGTTAATACACTGCCGACACTTTTCGGGGAAAAAATCGTATTGCGAATCTTGGATTCTAGTTCTGCACAATTGGGAATCGACGCTTTAGGCTATGAATCTGCTCAAAAAAAATTGTACATGCAAGCTTTAGAACAACCTCAAGGAATGATTCTGGTTACCGGACCTACAGGCAGTGGTAAAACTGTATCACTTTATACTGGCCTAGGTATACTGAACACAAAAGAGCGTAACATTTCTACTGCAGAAGACCCGGTAGAAATTAATATGGAAGGCGTTAACCAAGTACAAATTAATAACCGTGTAGGATTAAATTTCGCTGAGGCTTTACGCTCTTTTCTCAGACAAGATCCTGATATTGTTATGGTTGGGGAAATTCGTGATCTGGAAACAGCAGAAATAGGTATTAAAGCGGCTCAAACTGGTCATTTGGTTTTATCTACCCTGCACACTAACAGCGCCGCTGAAACCTTAACTCGACTGCTGAATATGGGGGTACCCACATTTAATGTTGCTACTACAGTAAGCTTAATCATTGCCCAACGCTTAGCAAGAAAACTATGTAGCCATTGTCGAACGCCGATGAGCGATGTTCCCGAAGATATATTTGAACAAGAAGGGCTCACAGAAAGCAATATCAAAACCCCTAGAGCTGAATGGGAGCTATATCATGCAAATCATAAAGGATGCTCTAAGTGTAATCAGGGTTATAAGGGGCGCGTAGGGGTTTATGAAGTGGTTCGCATCACTCCTCGACTCTCTCACCTTATAATGGAGGGTAGTAATTCATTGCAGATTGCCGCTGCCGCCACGGAAGAAGGATTTAATAACTTACGACTTTCTGCACTCCGAAAAGTAGCTAAAGGCTTAATTAGCCTCGAAGAAGCAAACCGTGTAACGAAGGATTAATTATGGCAACATTACAACAATCTATTTTTGTCTATAAAGGCACTGACAGAAAAGGTAAAAAAGTACAAGGTGAGATCTCCGGATCTACGCAAGCTCTAGTTAAGGCTCAACTCATCAAACAAGGTGTACGGCCAAAAGTTGTTCGTAAAAAGCCAAAGCCATTGTTCGGTAGCAAAAAGAAAATCAAACCTCTCGACATTGCTGTATTTACTCGACAAATGGCAACAATGATGAAAGCGGGTGTTCCGTTAGTACAAAGCTTCGATATTGTTAGCGAAGGTTTAGATAATGAAACGATGAAAGAGCTTGTGCAACATATTCGTACTGATGTTGCATCCGGCAGTGGGTTCGCAACTGCTTTACGTAAACATCCACGATATTTTGATGATTTATTTTGTAACCTGGTTGATTCTGGTGAACAATCTGGTGCTCTAGAAACATTATTAGATAGAATTGCCATCTATAAAGAAAAGACAGAACAACTAAAAGCTAAAATTAAAAAAGCATTAACTTACCCTATTGCTGTTGTTATTGTTGCCTTAATAGTTACTGCTATCCTACTAATAAAAGTTGTTCCTCAATTTGCTGACACATTTAGCAGCTTTGGTTCTGATCTACCCGCATTTACACTCTTTGTATTGTCAATTTCGGACTTTGTACGCGATACTTGGCTAATACTATTAGTCGGCATCATCGGTGGTTTTTTTCTTTTTAAAGAAATGAAACATCGGTCTACCGGGTTTAGGCGTTTTATAGATAAAACCTCTATGCGAATACCGATTATTGGGAAAATTGTTTATAATTCCATTATTGCTCGATTCGCTCGAACATTATCCACGACCTTTGCGGCTGGGGTTCCACTTATAGATTCATTAGAGTCTGTGGCAGGCGCAACCGGTAATGTAGTTTATGAAAAAGCCGTATTAGAAATTCGAGATAATGTGGCTACCGGTATACAATTAAATCAGGCAATGAGATCTACCAATCTTTTTCCTAGCATGGCTCTACAAATGACAGCCATTGGCGAAGAATCGGGTGCACTAGATGATATGCTTGATAAAGTGGCCACATACCATGAAGGCATTGTTGATGACATGGTAGATAATTTAACATCTCTACTTGAGCCTATGATTATGGCTGTACTAGGGGTACTCGTCGGCGGATTACTTATTGCAATGTACTTGCCTATTTTCCAAATTGGCAACGCGATTTAATAGAGTTTCCCTATGTTAGACTCAATTACCAATGGGTTAGACATTTTGTCTGGTCTTCCTTATTTTTATTACTCTTTTACTTTTGTTATCAGTCTACTAGTCGGCAGCTTTCTTAATGTTGTTATTCTGCGAACACCTAAAATGCTGGAGCAGGAATTTAAGCAGGAGTGCTGCGAGTTATTAGAAATAAAAAACTTAGAAATAGAAAAGGAAGCTGAAAAGAAAGTTTCACTCTCATATCCTCCCTCCACCTGCCCTAAGTGTGGAACTAAAATAAAGCCTTGGCATAATATTCCCGTTATTAGCTACCTGTTACTGAAAGGAAAATGTAATAACTGTGAAGTACCAATTAGCCCACGCTATCCAATAATCGAGCTTGCTACAGCAATACTTTCGGTACTGACAATTCACTTATTAGGGTTTTCTGTAGAAGGCTTACTCTCATTATTATTATTATGGATACTTATTTCATTAACCATTATTGATATTGACACTTATTTATTGCCCGATACGCTAACTTTATCACTGTTATGGTTGGGCATATTGATCAACACATTCGGTATATACACAGACTTATCCAGTGCTGTCTGGGGCGCAATTGCCGGTTATGTATCGTTATGGAGCGTTTTTTGGTTATTTAAACTAGTCACTGGTAAAGAAGGCATGGGCTACGGTGACTTTAAACTCTTAGCCGCACTTGGGGCTTGGATGGGTTGGCAAGTTTTACCCCTGATTATTATTCTGTCGTCTTTTGTAGGTGCAGTAATTGGTATTGCCGGTATTATTATCTTAGGTCGCGACAAAAATATTCCGATACCTTTTGGCCCTTACCTTGCCATTGCTGGTTTTATTGCCTTTCTCTGGGGGGATATTCTTATTGACCAATATTTATCATTTATGGCTATCTAAAAAAAGGAAAGCAAAATGACCTTTGTATTGGGTGTCACAGGTGGCATTGGTAGTGGGAAGACCACTGCGACTGATCACTTTGAAACACACGGGATTACCGTTATAGATGCTGATGTCATTGCCAGAAACATTGTCGAACCCAACTCGGTTGCACTCGCTAAAATTGCCGAACATTTTGGCAACTCTGTCTTACAAAAAAATAATGGCTCCAATGAAAATAAATTAAATAGAGAAAAGCTACGAAAAATTATTTTCGACCAACCAAAAGAAAAAGAATGGTTAGAGAACTTACTCCACCCTATTGTTAGAGAAAAAATTACTGATTCCCTACAGCAAGACACCACAAACGATTATATTATATTATCCGCACCACTCCTCTTAGATACTGACTTACACACAATAACGGATAGAGTATTGGTTATAGATTGTGACAAGGAAAAACAACTAGCGCGAGCAGGAAGTAGGGACAATAATACTGCAGCAGAGATAAAAAAAATTATAGAAAAACAAATCAGCAGAACAGAACGCATTAGAAGAGCCGATGATGTCATCACTAACAACGGTTCCATTGATGACTTATATAGAGCGGTTGATCAATACCATGAGAAACTTTTAAAGAAAATACGTAAAAAAGAGATACAAACCAAGCAATGAACACCCCTAAAGAACTAGACTGTCCTACCTGCAAAAAAACTATTTATTGGACAGATGAATTCCCCCATCGCCCTTTTTGCAGCCATCGTTGCCAATTAATTGATCTTGGCGAATGGGCCAGCGAAGGCTATAGCATACCCGTAAGTGATGAGAACCAAAATAAAAAAGATGAATGGGAATAGTAGTTAAATACTAACTTACACTCCTTAATTTTGGGCAATAAATTTTTAGTAAAAAGCATAAATCAGCTTACTTGATACTATTACATATATAACCTATATGTAGCGCTCCTTTTACAACGCTACAATCATTAAGATATAACCACTCCTAAAACTGATTTTTACTACATGTAAACTCTAACCAATTCTACTCGACGATTTTTCTCTTTTCCTTCTTTTGTAGCATTATTAGCAGCGGGGGAAACGGGGCCGATACCTACGGGTATTAATTGTACACTTATCCCATAACTAGTTTTAAGGGTATCAACCACAGATTTGGCTCGTCTATTGGATAGATTTACGTTGTATCCATAATCACCCGTTGCATCTGTATGCCCAACAACATAAAACGTGGATGATTCAGACTTTAAGTACTGCGCTATTGCAGTTAAGGTAATTTTTGACTCATCTTTAATAATAGCTTTATCGTGATCAAAGAAGATACCATTCAAAACTACTTTTCCATGTTTTTTTATTGATAGATCAATATCTTGTGCGGATGTTATTCTCACCTTGTCTGTTGCCATACTGGCAGACTCAATAAAGCTCATAGCAATTAAAGAATAGTTACTGCTAACACCAATGGAAATCATTACATGGGTCAGCGTATTTCCACGCTTTATTCGAGCCACTAAAAAGCTGGAATCTGGACCATTAAGCACTCGCTGTCCACCAATGCCTTTCAATATGTCACGAGTAGATCTTAGCCACCCACCAAAATCAGCCATGGAAAAATTACTTAAGGGTTTACTTGAGTTAAGGCATTCATTACTTTTACACATAAAAATAATGTCTGCATTTAACTTAAGCAATGCTTGTTCATAATTTTTATGTAACTGCAAAAGAGACTGCTGAGGTTTAGATGAAGAAAAGTCATACAATATATTAGTCACTTTTCCTTCAAGGGTTTTTACAGGCGCCTTCTTATTCTCAATGTTATATGGTGCCACTACAATAGAAGCTTGGTCATATTCAACTTCTGAATAAGCATTGATAAAAAAACCGGGATAACGACCCAATAACTCATGGTCTTTACTACCATGCGTATCAAAAGTGGTAGCAGCATTGATTATGCTAGAAAATAAAGCAAGGTATAAGAATATGATACATTTCATAATCACGTTTCCTTTTGTATTCCATATGTATTAACTTTAATTATGATAATTAATCCTGCCCTATATTCAAAAAACTATCAGCTAACCTTCAAGTTCCGCCCAACGTCCAAGAGCAGCATCTAAATCGGCCTGCTTCTGCGCCAATTCATTCATAATAGGCTGTGTTTCTTGGTATTGTTTTTGATAAAAGGCTGGGTCAGAGACTGCTTTTTCTAAATTAACGATATCCTTTTCTAACCGTTCTATCTTTGATGGCAAGCCATCCAACTCGCGCTGAAGCTTATAACTTAACTTTTTTTGTTTAGGGGCAGAAGCTGTATCCGTAAGGTTACTGTTTTCCGTAAGTCTTTCGATACTATTAGGGCTCTCTTTATCCCGTAGGGATTTACCTCGTTTAACCCAATCACTATAGCCGCCCACATAATGTTCAACCTTACCGCTATCTTCAAATACCAAGGTACTTGTCACAACATTGTCTAAAAAGTCACGGTCATGGCTTACAACAATTAATGTACCTTGATAATTAACTAATTGTTCTTCAAGCACTTCTAGCATTTCAACATCAAGGTCATTCGTGGGTTCATCCAAAATTAACAAGTTAGTTTCTCGAGTAAACATTTTTGCTAATAGCACACGATTACGCTCACCTCCAGAAAGTGCTTTTACTGGTGTCATCGCACGCTTTGGGGTAAACAAAAAATTTTTCATATAACCAATGATATGACGCTCTTTACCATTAATTTTTATATATTCCTTTCCATCACCCACATTATGCGCAACACTTTTTGTTGTATCCAGCTCACGATGAATTTGGTCAAAATAACCTATTTCTAGCGCTGTACCTAGTTTAATGGTTCCTTGATCCGGTGTTAACTCGCCCAGTAATATTTTTAAAAGTGTGCTTTTACCAACACCGTTATTTCCAATCAAGCCAATACGGTCGCCGCGCATCATTTTTAATTTAAAGTTTTCTATTAAAGTTTCATTACCGTAGCCATGGGTAATACTGCGGGCCTCAATGACTTTCCGGCCTGACCTCTCAGACTCACCAATTTCAAACTTAGCTTTCCCTTGCCGTTTAATACGCTTTCCATACTCTTCGCGCATAGATTGCAAGGCCCTTACTCGGCCTTCATTACGGGTACGCCGGGCTTTAATGCCTTGACGAATCCACGTCTCTTCTTCCGCTAAACGTTTATCAAATAATTTATTATTCGTATCCTCTTCTTCGTTTGCTTTTTCTTTTAAATCAAGATAGTTTTGATAATTTCCCGGCCAACTCACAACCTGCCCACGATCAATCTCAACGATACGTGTCGCTAGCTTTTGCAAAAAAGAGCGATCATGGGTAATAAAAATAACGCTACCTTGATAGCCTCTGACCATATGCTCCAACCATTCAATTGTACTAATATCAAGATGGTTAGTGGGTTCATCCAATAAGAGCACTTCAGGTTTAGATACCAAAGCTTTTCCCAACGCAACCCGCCTTTGCCAGCCACCTGAGAGCTCATTTAATTTTTTATCGGCAGGTAAGCCCAACTGGGTCATAATGGTTTCTACCTTCTGATCAAGATTCCAACCACCACTCGCTTCGATTTGTTGTTGTATATCTTGTAACGCAAGCAAACCCATTTCATCTAGCTCTTCATGGGATAAAGCATTATATTGATCAATCAGTGCTTGCTGTTCAGCCAAACCTTCTGCAACCACTTCTGGCACTGTTCGCTGTAAGTCACTGGGTAATTGCTGATATAACTGACTAATGCGTAGATGCCGCTTAAAATGGATTTCGCCACTATCTTGCTGTTGTTCCCCCATAATTAACTTCAGCATTGTCGATTTGCCTGCACCATTACGTCCAATCAGACAAACGCGTTCGTTCGCCTCTAGTGAAAAATGGGTATGGGTAAGAATTTTTTGATCGCCAAACTCTAACGATACATCATCAAAACGAATTAATGTCATTGAAATACAACAGGGAAATTAGAAGAGCGCCATTGTAGCGGATTTATAGACTATCAGCAGCAATAACTGAAGGCGGACTAAGCAGAAGTAGCCAAACTATACGACTTTAATATGCCATGGTTCAAAGCGCACACCGAGATTATTGCCATGATCATAGCGAATAGCAATATATCCCAGATCTTGCATACGCTTAAATTCATTGGTACTGGCAAAATCATCAGTAAAGTTTTTCGCTCCCCACCCAGTTCGACCAACATCGAAATCACCAATGCCGTGATAGGAATAACCCGGTGGAGCCAAAGAGCGAGAAGCCCGTGAAAGGTTGCCATTGACCCTTACTGTTTTAGCTAAAAACAAATAGAGTTGTTTTACATTAGAGCGGATACCGGAAGTAAGAATAATTGATTCGCCTACATCACGCTTTAGGGTTTCATAGTAAGCCAGCGATTCATTTTTAAAAAGGTAGTGGCCCGAACGGGGGATTTTAATAGTATCCGATTTATTAAATTGACTGGTGAGCTTATCGGTAACTTTTTCGCCATAAAAGCCGTAATCAGTAGCGCTGGCAAAAAAGACTTTCTCGATAAACTCTAACTCTTCGTTGGTAAATGCACCAATAGCAGCAAAACGTTTTGAATACGACAAGGCCTCGTCAAAACTAACCAAGTTAAAATTACCATAGCCAATCGTTTTTTGCAGGTTTTTGAGTCGTAGTACAACTGAATGCAGCAAAGGTGCTTCACCATCGGTAATAAACACGTCGTCGGCATAATCACGCGCAAAATCAACATTTTTATTAATGGCTTTTTGAGCTTGCGCGGTAATATGCCTGGCTTGATTAGACTGAGGATCGGTTGCTGTCGCTGTTGTTAAGGGCACTTGAATGGCTTCAGGGGCACTACCTCCACTCATCGTCTGTGCATCACGATCATCCATATCATCAACAATAGTGGCTGATAAGCTAACTGGACGCTCTCGGTCAGAGGGAGGATCAAACATAGGGGGATCGCCG
Organism: Cellvibrionaceae bacterium; assembly: GCA_050633825.1. Classification (GTDB taxonomy): domain Bacteria; phylum Pseudomonadota; class Gammaproteobacteria; order Pseudomonadales; family Cellvibrionaceae; genus CANLBN01. Next base: position 19,044 of record JBOEHG010000032.1, read on the forward strand.
CGATCTACGACTCCAACAACACTCTCACTTGGCTCTGACAATTGCTGTCCTAAGCGAGGCACAACGCTTGCTGCTGCAAAACCAATAAAACCTGTAATAACTTGCCTGCGTTTCATTAAATACTCTCTAACTATTATATTGTCGAGATTCTTAATTAGGCGCTCTTTAACACCTCTGGGGATAACTTATCACTCTAGTCATAGTGCTAAAAGTACCACATTTGGGCTAACTAAAGCATCAACCGTATGATTTATGGCACGATTCAACTAGTTATCCCCTTAGTATAAAAAGACCCTAGATCAAATACTCACATATAGTCATTAAGATAGCAGTAAATTAGGGTATTATCCTGCCTTTCGCCCACTTTTTCATACTTTCATACACACAGACTTAAGCGATAAATACGATGTCAGCCGCCAAATATACTGAAGGCCCCATATTACATCACTTGTTCATAATGACAGCCTCGGCAACAACAGGCCTGATGGTCATGTTTTTATCAGACCTCGTGGATATGTATTTTTTAAGCTTACTAGGGGAAGTTGAAATCGCAGCAGCCGTTGGTTTTGCTGGCTCAATACTCTTCTTCACAGTATCGATGAATATTGGCCTATCTATCGCCTGTAGTGCTTTGGTTTCGCGTGCCCTAGGCTCAGGCGATAACTGCACATCAAAGGAAACGGTCACTCATTCTTTTGTTTCAGCCATTCTAGTAACTCTACCCCTCACGCTACTCTTTTGGTTATTGATACCCTCCCTACTGCAATCTCTAGGCGCTGAAGGTCGAGCACTAGAGCTGGCAACAGACTACCTATCCATTATTATTGTCAGCATGCCCTTACTTGCACTGGCAATGTCTGCAGGTGGAGTGATGAGAGCCAGAGGCGACGCTAAGGGCGCAATGTGGTTAACCATGATTGGGGGGATTGTGAATGCTGTTTTAGACCCTATTTTTATCTTTGGCTTCGATATGGGCGTCAAAGGAGCAGCTGTTGCGACCGTTATTAGTCGGGTAGCTATGGTGGCTTTTGGCTATTATGTAGTGATTCACCGTAATCGTTTACTGGGGGCCTTCACATTAAAGAAATACACAGCGCAATTTCCAAACTATTTAAGCGTTGCCATACCGGCTGTTCTTACCAATTTATCAACCCCTATTGGCATTGCCTATGTTACTTACGCTATGGCACAGTTTGGTGATAGTGCCGTTGCCGGTAATGCAATTATCAGCCGTATACAACCGGTAGCATTTGCCGGCTTATTTGCCCTGTCTGGCATTGTGGGGCCGATTGCAGGACAAAACTTTGGTGCAAATAAACTGGATCGCGTTTACACCACACTGAAAGAGTCTGTGCGCCTAGTGATGATTTATTGCCTTGTTATTTGTTTTATTCTATGGCTAATACAACCTTTATTAGTCCCTTTGTTTAATGCCTCTGACGATGCAAATGCCCTTGTTTATCTTTTCTGTAGCGGTGCTAGTCTTATGTTTATTTTCAATGGGCTGACATTTATTACTAACGCATTATTCAATAATTTAGGCCTTGCACATTATGCAACTATTATGAACCTATCCAAGGCAACTATTGGTACCATTCCATTTGTTGCAGCCGGAGCATGGCTAGCAGGTCCAGCGGGCATTCTATGGGGCTTATTTTTAGGCTCTGCTATTATGGGAATTATTGGTTTACTATTGGCAATAAAGGTGTTGAAAGGGTTTGAGGAACGCTAAAATTTTATCTACGACCAATATCCACTTGGTATCCCGGCAGACAACTTAGCAACAATTTTCCATAACGCTTGGTTACTAAGCGCTTATCCATGATGGTAATTTTTCCGCTGTCTTTTTCTGTACGCAATAGGCGCCCACAGGCTTGCACTAATTTCATCGCGGCATCAGGTACTGTAATATCCATAAAGGCATTGCCACCTTTACTTTCTATCCATTCAGCTAATGAGGCTTCAATCGGGTCATCAGGCACTGCAAAAGGAAGCTTTGCAATAATGACATGCTCACAATAATTACCGGGCAGATCGACTCCTTCAGCAAAACTGGCCAAGCCAAATAGAATACTTTCATTACCTGCATCAATAATTTTTTTGTGTTCAGATAACATCGCTTGTTTCGAACGCTCACCCTGCATCAAAATGGTTTGTCTCAGCGATTGCGGTAGCTGGTAAAAAACTTCTTCCATTTGTTTTCTGGATGAAAAGAGTACCAGCGACCCTTTTTGCTCCTCTAATAATTCAGGTAAATATTCCACCAGATTATCTGTATGCTGAGCAACAGCATTGGCCTCGACTGAAAAGCTGGGCACCTGTAAAGTTGCTTGTGTAAAATCAAAAGGGCTGGGCATAATGCTATAGTGCTGCTCGGAGGATGTTCCCGCACGCATCATAAAGCGATCGTATTTGCCCAATGCCGTTAATGTCGCTGAGGTCACTATTGCGCCATAACATTCTTCCCATAAACGGTATTGCAAAGTATTCGATGCGAGTATTGGACTAGAACATACTTCAAAATCAATAACACCGGAAAACTCAACCAAGGTAATCCAGCGAGCCAAAGGCACTGATTTACCTTTTACTTCTTGTGCCTGTTTCACTTCTGCTCCCGCAGAAGCATAACTACGCCATAGTGATAAATTCGCTTCAGCTCGGGAATGCCAATTACCAATCACTGGAAACCACGTTTCAAGATCTACCTTAGGGACTGAACAATAGCCATCTTCCATGGCTTCTTGTACTTCCGTATTCATATGAGACAACACGTTGGTTAGACGATCAAACTGTAACGATAAATCTTCCGCAGCCTCGATAAAATGCGAGGGAGGGATGCCACCTTCAAAGCGATAACGTTTTTCATCTTGCCGAAATACAGGTGAATCAGCCTCAGCCAGTACTTTATCTTCCATCAATTGCTGACAATAAGGGTATATTTTTTCCAACGCTTGTTTGACTGATAATAATGTTGACGGTAACTGTTCGGCATAATGATCTAATTGCCCCGCCCCACTAATATCACCTAGCATATTCGATAAGGTTTTTTGACACTGATCCAGCCATTTACTGGTTGAAGCGACACGGGTGTGATAAGAAAAATGGCTCAGCGCTTTATCGGGTAAATGGTGGCCTTCATCAAAAATATAAATAGTATCTTCTGGATGAGGCAATATTGCTCCACCACCTAAAGCAAGATCCGCTAGCACTAAGTCATGGTTCGCAACAATACAATCGTAACGATCAATCGCCTCTCGTGCTTTGAAGAAGCTACAGCTAGACACGTTCGAACAACGCCGGCCTGTACACTCTCGATGGTTCGTTGTAATCGGTGCCCATACGGTTGGCTCAATTTCTGTTTCCCAGCTATCGCGATCGCCATCCCATTTACCTGCCGTCATCGCATCCACCATGCTGTTGTAAATGGTTAACGATTGCTCATCGACAGAGGGTTGATCTTGCTCATAGAGTGCTTGCTCAACCTCTAATTGAGAATCTGTATTCATCAATAAACGGTCCAGCTTACTTAAACAAAGATACCGTCCTCGGCCTTTTGCCAAGGTAAAATTAAATGACAAATCTGTGGTTTTTTTTATTTCCGGTAGATCTTTATGAATGATTTGTTCTTGAAGCGCAACGGTTGCCGTTGATATAACCAGTTTTTTATTCAGGGCCTGCGCAATAGGTATAGCCGCTAACAAATAGGCAACTGTTTTACCCGTACCAGTACCCGCCTCTACGATACATAAATGCGGATTATCACTTTCGATACGCTTACCGTGATTATCCGCTTTAATATTCGCTAATGTATTAGCAATATTGGCTATCATCAGCTTTTGACCATGGCGTGATGTTAATTCACGATGTTCTAAAAATTGTCGATAGACAGATTGAATGGTCGACTTGAGTTCATCAGATAACATAAATAACTAAAAACATTCCGCTATTTATGGAGAGCATGAAGAGACTGCTGGCTAACAATAGGGTTGGCATACATGCTTAATAATATGTCTCGATAACGTTCATCACACTCGCCTAAGTGTTTATGAAACTTTTGCATTTCATCAACAAAATTACCATCATGAAAAGGAATATGTGAATGGGTCGTCACAACATCATCCGATAATGTACCGTGTAACTCTTGATAGGCAATACAGTTACTCGGCTGTAAGACATAATTAGCAATAATTTTTTGATCGATCTCAGCCACTATTTCATCAGTATTTTGGTAATTTCCTGTTAATGGTTCACCGAAGGCAATATGTACCCGGCCTTTGAAGCCAGTGATACCCTTGGCAATGCTAGCTGCATCTTCATGCTCTTCTTTTTCATATTTACCATCATTACGATGAGCATGAAGTTCGTTCGCTTTCGCAATATCGCAAGGGTCATTTTCATAAGAGATAGAAACAGGAATAATATTAAGTTCTCGAATATAATCCGCTAGCGCGACACTTTTGGGTTTACTTAAAGCAAGCATACCAACAACAGCACTATTAGTACGATCAATACCGTCTTTAGCCCGCCCTTCCCGTTGGGCAATCCAAACATTGGCCTTTTCTTCTACAATTGAGTGATGAATATAAGACGATAAATGTTTTGCAGCTTTTAATTTTTCTCGTGGCTTGGTGGCAGAGCGGTTAACAATAAAACTTTTATTCAAGCGCATTAAGTCAGAGACATAAGACTTGGTTAATAAATTATCACCGATAGCAATATGTAAAGTATGTAATCCTTGGTGGTGTAGCGTCCAATTGACCAAAGCAGGATCAGCAACGATATCGCGATGGTTACTGATAAACAAATGGGCTTTACTTTTATCTAAGTGCTCTTCTCCAGAAATCGTTAACTCACTGGTTGTCTCTTTTATCATTCGGGCAACATAACCTTCAATGATAAGCTGTAAATCATGTACCGTTGAAATATTTTCAGTTTGCTTAGCAAGATAATATTTAACCAAAGGTGTCATTACTGACAATAACCAACGCGGTAATTTGGGAAAGCGAAAGCGTGCAACAACTTTTAAAAATTCATCATCTTTTAATAAGCGATCAATAGTGGGCCTTACTTCATTATCACGGTAAGGGCGAATATCATCAAACTGAGTCATTAGGTCTATTATCTTTTACTGTTCTTTTTGTGTATTTTTGTCGTGTGTTAACTACTGTGTTTTTAATACGGCTTTATTAGGAAGCATTATTTCTATTTATCGATTATTGCCTGGAAACCAATTCACATCATAAGCATGCTTATCAACAAGGTGGGTAATATCTAATACTAAAGCAAATAGTGCCATACGCACTACCACACCATTATCGGCTTGGCGGAAGATCGCGAGGTTAGGGTTTTTATCTAAATCACTGTCGAGCTCATTTGCTTCTGCACGAGAATCCCTTGGCAAGGGGTGCATGATAACGGTATTTGGCTCACAAAATTGTGTGTAGATACTTTGGTTTAAACGGAAGCGGCCTCGGTAAACATCGGCCTCTTCTTTCGATTGAAAACGCTCTTCCTGTATCCGTGTTGAGTAAGCAATATCAACATGGGAAATACTGGAACTTAACTCTTCAGATACAGAAACCTCATGACCGGCAGAGCGTAAGGATTCAACTAAATATTCTGGCATTGAGAGCTCTTTTGGCGATACCAGACTAACATGAATATTATCGTACAAGCATAAGAGCTGACATAAAGAGTGCACTGTACGACCGTGCTTTAAATCGCCAATCATAGCAATACGTAAACCATCAATGCTGCGTCCTTTAGAGGATAACTCTTTACGGATTGTATAAAGGTCCAACAATGCTTGTGTGGGATGTTCGTTCGGGCCATCTCCCCCATTAATAACAGGTACTCGGCTCGCTTCAGAAAACTCTTTTACCGACCCTGACTTAGGATGCCTCATGCAGATCACATCACTATAACCTGACAAGACTCTAGCGGTATCATAAAGGGATTCACCTTTGGAAATAGCTGAGCTTTCAAAGCCCGTAGTCTCACGAACATTACCGCCCAATAAGTTAAATGCACTGCCAAAACTCACTCGTGTGCGTGTACTGGCCTCAAAGAACATATTGCCGAGTATCGCGCCGTCTAACACTCGTGTCGCCTTTTGGCGTCTTGCATAAGGGAGCATAGCATCGGCAACTGCAAAGACCGTTTCAATATCTTGCTGCTCGAACTGCTGAATGGAAAGGATATGGGCGCCTTTAAAATTCACAAATAGACCTTGATTACAAAAATGGTGGTGCATTTTAACGCTGTTTACTCAATTGAGCTATGTCCACTCAATGTTATTTGCAATAAAGTGGTCTCTACTCACCTTACGCAAGAAGGGTATCACCATACTCAAATAAGGACTGAATCAAGGACTGCTTATCTGAATGATTTTCAGTGAGTACATTTAACTCATCAAAATAATGATCAAGCGTGATACTTCCACCCGCTTCTGGGTCAGTGAGGCGCTGATAACGCCACTCTTCCCAGCGAAGCTGTTCTTCCTCAGTTAGTGATTGCGGAAAAAAGCGAGCTCTATAACGGAAGAGTAATGCTTGTAAACGTTTATCTTTTAGTTGCGACGCAAACGAAGGTAAGGCATCAGGGGAAGCTGTTCTAATACTGGAGAATAATTGACGGTCATGATCACTAATAAAACCATCATATAATTGTTGCTCAGGGTCTGATTTAGGCGGAAATGGATTTTGTTGATAAACACTAGTCAACTTATGACGGAAATCAACATCACGTAGCATCTGCCAATGCTTTTCACACAAAGACTTATCAATCGCTAAACGCTTAGCTGACACATCATCCAATAATTTGGGCGTCGCAATAATGGGAGACTTATTGAGATGGATTTCTTTTAAGGGAATTCTCTCAACATTATCCGGTAAATCACCTTGTTTTGTATATAAACGCTCTAAAATGTCATCAGCAGATAGATTGATGAGCGGCTCTGGATTAATGGATAAATCATAACAAATAATACTGTTTTTGTTACGCGGGTGCACCATCAGTGGTACCACAAGTGCAGCACAGCCATGTACAACAGAGAAGCGAGAGGAGATATGCAAGAGCGGTTTGCGCTGATCAATATCGATCAATGCAGCGACGCGCGCCTTTAAACGCAATTCATAAGCATAGTCATATAATTTTGGCTGTTTTTCTTTGATCAGTTTTGCTAAGGCAATGGTTGCATGCACATCAGATAAGGCATCATGTGCCGCATCATGCTCTAAGCTGTTTTCGGCACTGAGGTTTTCTAATTTAAAGCTAGGCAAGCCATCTTCACGCAACGGCCAATTAAGTGATTCCGGGCGCAAAGCATAAGTTAAGCGAACCATGTCGATGATATCCCATCGACTATTTCCATTTTTCCATTCCCGCTCGTAAGGGTCATAAAAATTACGATATAAACCATAACGAGTGACCTCATCATCAAAACGAATACTGTTATAACCAACACCACATGTTCCGGGTTGCGTAAATGCTTGGTGAATGAGTCGAAAGAATTCTGGCTCTGTTTTGCCTTCAGATAATGCTTGCTGTGGAGTAATACCCGTAATGAAGCATGCCTGTGGCTGAGGAAGGCAATCTATAACTGGCTGGCAATAACAAACCAGAGGCTCACCGATAACATTGAGTGACTCATCGGTGCGGATACCAGCAAATTGTGAGGGTTTATCAACACTGGGATTGGCACCCCAGGTTTCATAGTCATGCCAATAAAGTGTATTCACAATAGCCCTTATGCTGACAAAAATTTATTTTACATACAAAAAAGCCCTGCCAAGGCAGGGCTTCTAGATTACCGGTAAAACGATTAACGATAAACCGTTTTATTTGCAGTCACTTCAATATCAACACGACGGTTTTGAGCACGACCTTCTTTGGTTGCATTTGAGGCTACAGGTTGAGTTTCACCCTTACCTGACGCAGAAATAATAGAAGATGATACACCTTTACTTACAAGGTAGCTTTCAACAGATTTTGCACGACGCTCTGACAATTGCTGGTTGTATGCATCATTACCACGACTATCAGCATGACCAGTTAAGACTAAGCTTACAGGTTCTACTTTGGCCAAGTCTGATACAAACTTATCCAAAACAGCCATACCACCCGCAGTTAACTCAGCACTATTCGTTGCAAATGATGCATCACCTGACAAAGAAACTGTGTCAGTTACTTTTACCAATGTAGGCTTAGGTGCAGTTGGAACATATTCAGGTTTTGCTGGCTCTTTTACTACAGGTGCTGGTTTTGGTGCCGCAACTTCTTTTGGCTTAATAGGCTGGCATTGCGAGGCAAACTTTCCGCTAGTAACTTTTACACACTTTGTGTAGCTTGAGCTAACAGGCTTCCCGTTACCACTTACTAACGCACCATTTTTTACATGGGCCAAAGCACCACTGCTTAATACAACTGAAGTAAGAGCAACGACACTGGCGCAAGTTAACTTATTAATCATGAAAGACCTCCTAAAGGTTCCTATTTTATATTGTTGAAATTTTTGATTCTTCACTGAAGCATAGAACTAACGGTTTTGTATTAATGTAGTAATATACGACAGCACTTATTATCCATTTAAGTTTTAGCGCTAAGCACTTTACTATTAGATAGCTAGTCAAAGCTTAAAACGTGTACAAAAAACACTCAATAAAAAGATACTATACCCACTTAGAAGCTGTGGATACTCATCCCCCGATGATATGACGCTATTATTTTATTGAAAGCAATAACTTCGACGGCAAATATACTCCATCCACCCCTATATTTACAGCCTATAGTTAACAATTTAACTGTTTAACCTTGTTACTACATTTGTAAGCTAAGACTTTTGTCTACAATCAAAAGTCACATCATTATTTCAAATCAATTAATTTGATCTGTTTTAGCAGCCATAATAAAGTCGTTACGGTGTAAGCCGCGGATTTTGTGCGTCCACCAGCGAACGGTTACCCTTCCCCACTCTGTTAACAGCGCTGGGTGATGCCCCGCTTCTTCAGCCAATTCACCAACACGATTAGTAAAGCTAAGCGCATCAACAAAATTATCGAAATCATAGGTTTTGAGCAATTGAGAAACTTCTTTCTTATCGACCACTTGCCAGCCGTCTAAAGTATCAAGTAACTCATTTTGCTCTTGAGCAGATACTCTTGGCGCATCCGCTCGGCAGGCTTCACATGTTTGATTCGCTAATGTTGTCATAACAGATCTACCTTACTGGGTATTACTTTATTTGATACTGATCGTACCCTGCTCAATTTTTTCTTTCCATATCTGTGGTCCCGTTTGGTGTACGGACTCACCGTTTGAATCTACAGCAACAGTTACGGGCATATCTTTGACTTCAAACTCATAAATAGCTTCCATACCAAGGTCTTCAAAAGCAACGACCTTAGCACCAACAATAGCCTTAGAAACAAGATAGGCAGAACCACCAACAGCCATTAAATAAACCGCTTTATTGTCTTTAATTGCATCAATCGCTGCCTGCCCACGCTCTGCTTTACCCACCATACCGAGCAAACCGGCTTGTTCAAGCATCGCTTTAGTAAACTTATCCATGCGGGTTGCTGTTGTAGGACCAGCAGGACCCACCACCTCATCACCAACAGGATCAACAGGACCAACGTAATAGATAAAACGACCTTTCATATCAACAGGTAATGATTCACCGTTAGCTAGCATCTCTGTCATACGTTTATGCGCAGCATCTCGTCCTGTGAGCAATTTACCCGATAGCAAAATTGTTTCGCCAGGCTGCCATTCTTGTACATCTTCAGGCTTCACTGTATCTAAATTGACTCGTCGAGTGCTTGCACCAACTTCCCAAGCTATTTTTGGCCAATCATCAAGGCTTGGTGGTGTTTGCGTCGCTGGGCCATTTCCATCAAGAGTAAAATGCGTATGGCGTGTGGCTGCACAATTAGGAATAACAGCAACGGCTTTATTAGCTGCGTGGCTAGGGAAATCTTTCACTTTAACATCTAGCACGGTTGTTAATCCGCCTAAGCCTTGGGCGCCGATGCCTAACTTGTTTACTTTATCGTACAACTCTAAACGTAACTCTTCTGCCCGATTAGACGGACCTCGTTCTTGTAAGTCTTGAATATCAATGGGTTCTAACAAGGATTCTTTCGCTAGTATCATGGCTTTTTCTGCCGTTCCACCAACACCAATACCCAAGATACCCGGAGGACACCAACCCGCCCCCATCGTTGGCACAACCTTAAGAACCCAGTCTACGACTGAATCGGAAGGGTTTAACATGGCAAACTTAGATTTAGCTTCACTACCACCACCTTTTGCCGCGACATGAATATCTACTTTGTTACCCGGTACAATTTTATAATTGATCACTGCAGGGGTATTATCACCGGTATTCTTGCGTGCACCATCGGGGTCAGCCAATATTGAAGCTCGCAAAACATTATCAGGATGATTGTAAGCACGACGCACACCTTCGTTAATCATATCTTCCAAGCTCATGTCCGCTTCAAAGCGAACATCCATACCAACCTCGACAAAGGCTGAAACGATACCGGTATCTTGACAGATAGGTCGATGCCCTTCGGCACACATACGCGAGTTAATTAAAATTTGCGCCATGGCATCTTTTGCCGCAGGACTAGCTTCTTTTTCATAAGCTTGATTAACCGCTTGAATAAAATCCAAAGGGTGATAATAAGAAATAAACTGTAGTGCATCAGCAACACTGGTGATTACGTCGTCTTGTTTGATTACTGTTGTCATAACTCTATTGTTACCTTGATCTATCGAATGTGGAATTTACTTGGGTACGGCTGAAGGCGCGGTGCCGGAACGCTGCTTAAGTGATAAAAGGTCGCGATTGACTGTGATTCTAAATTTATCAAATGCTTCAACCGCTTCACTATGGGCGCGGACTTTTTTAGACAGTGATTGTAATTCTTTTTTTGAAGCACTTTGCTTAGTTGCTGATACCAGCGAATTGAGTTCTTTTCCTTGATCAGATAAGCGCTCACGTAGGGATTGTATTAAAAGTTCCTGTTCCGATGAGCGTTGCTGTAACGATGATACTGGTTTGACTAGTTTCTGCTCTGTAGATGCCAAGGCTACCTGTATTTTTTTAATATCACCCTCTAGTTGCTTTTTAGCATCGGCAAGATTTTTCCGACTAGCATTTCGAGTGCCCCATAATTTATCGACCTCAGACAACACTAACTTAAGCTCTTTATCAATACCTTTTACATTCGCTGTCAAAGCGGTTAGCGATTGCGTAGATTCATCATCCGATAACAACAACTTATTCTCAAGTTCATCAATACGGGACTGTTGCTGTGTGATAATTTGCTGCGAGTTATACAACTGCCAAAAAGTATAACCCGCTGCAGCTGCTGCACTTATAGCAATTAAGAAGGTAAACCAAAGCATACCAGATGATTGCTTCTGAACAATTACCTGCTGAGGCCTAGGTGCCGATTGCCTTGGTGGCGGCTTTAGTTTAGTGCCGGATGGTGCTGAACGTTTTTCAACCACCTTTTCATCGGGGCTAGATAGTGTTGGCTCTTTGCGGTCATGTACCATAACGTTATCTTATCTTTCTCTTAATAAATACAGTTAAAAATAGGGGTTATTATGATGCCTATTCCTTTGGATATCTACCTGAGTCATTAGACCTAGAGCAATATAAGCCTATAAAAGCTGTGTTCTGTGATATTTTCCGCTAGAATAGCGCCGGATACATTAAATAAAACAACAAATAACGATAATGGGGGTTTATGATTATGGAATTCTTCAATATTTTAATGCGCTGGGGACATTTACTGTTTGGCATTACTTGGATCGGAATGCTTTACTACTTCAACTTTGTTCAAGGTGGTTACTTCAAACAAGCCAGCCCTGAAGCACTTGCAGACGCAAAGGCAAAATTAGCGCCAAGCGCACTTTGGTGGTTCCGCTGGGGCGCAATGCTTACCTTCATTACTGGCGTCATTTTATTAGCCGGTGTTGGTAAAAATGGTCAGCTAAATGACTACATTGTCGCTGCTGCTTTGATGGGAACGCTAATGTTCCTTAATGTATGGCTGATCATTTGGCCAAACCAGAAAATCGCTTTAGGTATGGTTGAAGGCGATGCCGCCGCCGCTGGCGCAAAAGCACTGCTGGCGTCACGCACTAATGTGTTATTTTCTGCTCCAATGGCATTCGGCATGCTAGCTGGCCCACACTTTGTTGGCCACGGTTATGGCACAGGTGCTGGTGGTATCGATCTATGGATCATACTTGCCATTATTGCAATCTTAGAAGTGAATGCACTATTCGGAAAACAAGGGCCATTAACAACGGTTAAAGGCGTTATCCATTGTAGCTTGGCTCTAACAGCCGTTATGATCGCAGTATTTTATTTCCTATAATTAACGCTAAATAAACCTTAGTATTAAAAAAGCCTGCCGGGGTTATCCCTAGCAGGCTTTTTTGTTATCTGTGCGTGCATATTTTTACTTAATACACTTTTACAATTTAACATGAGTTTAACTAGAAAAGCGCCTGCTGTGCTATCGCTTCACTCACCGGCGCATAAGAACGGCGATGAATAGGCGTAACACCTAAGGACTGAATCGCATCACGATGTACCTGGGTTGGATAACCTTTATGCTTTGCAAAACCATAACCGGGATATTCTTTTTCGTAGGCCACCATTTCTCTATCCCTTGTTACTTTAGCGAGTATTGATGCTGCACCGATAGCTTCAACTCGACCATCACCTTTAATGACCGCTTCTGCATTGTAACCCCACTTGGGAATTTTATTACCATCAACTAATACATGTTCTGGCTGTATACTTAAAGACTCAACCGCTCGTTTCATTGCCAAAAGGCTAGCTTGCAAAATATTTAATTGATCAATTTCTGCTACTGATGCTCTTGCAATAGACCATGACATGGCTTTGTCGCGAATAATATCGAAGAGTTCATCACGCTTTTTTTCAGACAATTTTTTAGAATCATTAAGACCACTAATTGGATTCTCTGGATCCAATATAACAGCTGCGGTGACAACATCACCTGCTAAAGGACCGCGACCGACCTCATCAACACCGGCAACCAAAATACCCGTATAAGCACTAACAAACGGTTCCATAAGTATTATCCTATATTATCTCGCTCAATAAGTTCTGCTATGGCATCTGCTCCTCGCTGACTAGCACCCATTTGTAATTGCGGGTGGATATCTGCAAATTGTTTTTTCAATGCTGTTACAGCGTCAGGGTTTTCAAGCCAATATTTGGTCGCTTGCATAATTGATTCGGGTGTCGCTTTATCCTGGAGCAACTCAGGGACTAATTCTTTATTGGCTAATAAATTAGGTAAGGCCACATAAGCTACTTTTATTAGGCGAGAAATAATAGCGTAAGATAAAGCTGACTTTTTATAAACCACAACCATTGGTTTTTTTAACAACATCGCTTCAAGCGTTGTCGTTCCTGAGGCCATAACAACACAATCAGAAGCAGCCATTACCGTTTGTGAATGGCCTTTAATCACATGTATAGGCAAACTTTGTTGATTTTTTAACTGAATACTTAATTGCTCGATAATTTGTTGATAACGCAAATTATTGAGTGCTGGAACAACAATCTCTATTTCCGCGACCTCATTCGCAAGTAACTGTACAAACTGCCACAATGTTGGCCCAATAAATTCGACCTCTCCATGGCGACTTCCTGGTAATACTGCAATAATCTTTTTGCCCGTTTCTTTCAAATTAACTTCGGGTAATAAGGTATAAAGCTTTTCTCTTGCTTCTTCAACATTTGGCTCTAAGGGAAAACGATCTGCCAGAGGGTGCCCCACGAATGTAACCGGCACCTTATGTTGATGATAAAAATCCGCCTCAAAAGGGAGTAGCGTTAACATTAAATCAACAGCTTTTTTTATGGTTTTAATACGGCCTTGACGCCAAGCCCACACAGAAGGACTGACATAATGAACGGTCTTAATGCCTTTTTGTCGTAACTTTTTTTCCAGGGTGAGATTAAAATCTGGTGAGTCAATACCAATAACAACATCAAAATGATCTTGAGTAAAGTACTGATAAAGGTGTTTTCGAATACGGAGTAATTCCGGTAATCTTTTTAGTGGTTCGATCAAGCCCATCACCGCCAAGCGATCTTGTGGGTATAAGGTGTCAAAACCTTCGGCGATCATACGCTCACCACCAATGCCTGAAAAATGACATGATGGGTAGCGTTTTTTTAACGCTTTAATTAAACCTGCGCCCAGAATATCACCCGAGGCTTCACCAGAAACAATACCAATTTTCATTAGCGATAGTCCGTGTTATCGAACGATTCCACGATTAGAGGCATGTAGAGAATCCAGCAGTACTTGCACTTCTTCACAATCTGCGCGTAGTATTTCAAGCTCAGAAATAGCCTCATTTAATGTTAAGTTCTTTCTATAAATAATTTTAAATGCTTGCTGTAAGCTTTTAATCGCTTCTTTCGAAAAGCCCCTGCGCGACAAACCTTCACTATTAATTGTTTTTGCTTCAGCAGGTGAACCGGTAACCATCATATAAGCGGGAATATCTTTACCAATAGCACTGCCCATACCGGTAAAACAGTGGGGGCCAATATGGCAATATTGATGCACCAGAGTAAAGCCACCTAATATCGCCCAATCACCCACATGAACATGTCCAGCCAAGGCGGCATTGTTAACCAGAATACAGTGATTACCAATCACACTATCGTGACCAACATGGGCATACGCCATCATCAGGTTATGATTACCGATTGTGGTTTCACTTCTATCCTGCACCGTACCTCGATGTAAGGTGACGCCTTCACGAATCGTATTATGATCACCTATAACCAAACGAGTCGGCTCATCTTTATATTTAAGGTCTGGTGTTGATTCACCCACAGAAGAGAATTGGTAAATATGATTATGTTTGCCAATTTTAGTCGGCCCTTTAATAACGACATGCGACTCTATTTGACAACCAGAATCAATTTCTACATCAGGTCCAATGATTGAATAAGGCCCAACACTAACATCGTCGGCTAATTGAGCCGACTTATCAATAATTGCTGTGGAGTGAATAAGGTTTTGAGCCATCATCTATCGCAATAACGTCTTATACTTTTCGATCAGCGCAAAGAATTGTAGCAGAGGCAGCCAATTGCCCATCAACAGATGCTTTACATTCAAACTTCCATATTCCTCTTTTCTCGGAGATAACAGTAGCTTCTAATTCCAGCCTATCTCCAGGTACAACCTGACGACGAAAACGGACTTTATCTGCACCAGCAAATAAATAAACAGAACCATCTTGAGGTGTTTTCCCTATGGTTTTAAACCCTAAAATACCAGACGCCTGAGCCATAGCTTCGATAATCATAACACCAGGGAAAATTGGCGCTTGGGGAAAGTGCCCATTAAACACTTCTTCATTAGTGGTAATATTTTTATATGCTTTTATATACTTACCTTCTTCTAGCTCCAATACTCTATCGACGAGTAGGAATGGATAGCGATGCGGCAACCATTTTTTTATTTCTGGAACATCCATCATAAACAAAAAACCTTATTTTTTAATTGACTTCAACTGTCTCGCCATAGCATCCAGTTGATTAAAACGGGCAGCATTCTTGCGCCACTGACGAGTCTCATTCATCGGTATACCAGAAGAATATGAACCCGGAGTTGATATTGACTTACTGACCATTGTCATACCAGTAATATGCACATCATCTGTAATCGTTAGGTGGCCAACAATACCAACAAGGCCGGCGATAGTACACCGCTTACCGATGTGGGTACTACCGGCAATGGCAACAGAGGCAGCAATTGCTGTTCTTTCGCCAATATTAACATTGTGAGCAATTTGAACCTGATTATCGATTTTTACGCCATCACCGATAACTGTATTCCCAAGAGCACCTCGATCAACGGTTGTACTCGCCCCTATTTCTACCGAATGACCAATAGTGACACCACCGAGTTGCTGTATTTTTTCCCAGCCTTCAGCCGATGGCGCAAAACCAAAACCATCAGCACCTATGACACTGGCACTATGGATAATGCAAGAGTTACCTACACTAACATCATGATATATACTGACATTAGCGTAGAGGATAGTGTTATCACCAATCGTTACGCTTCTACCAATGTACACACCCGGATAGATATGAACACCGGAACCAATCTTACTGCCTGATTCAATAGTAACATTAGCGCCAACATTGACCTCACTACCCAAAGTAACGTCATCATCAATAACTGCTGTTTTATGGATGGCAGACTTAAACGCGCCAGAAACACTATCCAAAAACAATTTGCTTAATTTTGCATAGGCAAGATAAGGGTCAGTTGTTATCAGTTTATTACCTTGAAACCCATCCTGGTCTTTTGATTTCAACAATACACAACCGGCATTGGTATCAGCTAAGTACTTATTATACTGTTTATTACTCAAAAAAGTGAGCTGCTGCGCCTCTGCATCTTGCAATGTAGCCAAGCCTTCTACGCGATAATCGCTATCTCCGACTATGTCGGCACCAATATAGTCAGCTAATTGCCTTAATGTATAGGAAGGCTTATCTGGCATTACTGTTTTTCTTGTAACTTGTTGAGCCTGTTAATGAGCTCTTTGGTAATATCAAAGTCAGGCGTTCTAAAGTAAGCCGCTCGCGCATTAATCAATAAGCCTATTTGCTTTTCCTTGATAATTTTAGGCACTATTTCTTCTATCTTAGGCGTCAGTTCTTTTTGTATTCTCGCTTCAACGGCAGCTTTCTCCGCATCCAATCTGCCGCCCACTTTATTGAGCTCTGCGACTTTAATTTCGAGTTTTTTACGGTGAGTTTTCTTTTGCTCGTCAGACCATGTTAGGCCATTTGTTTTTCCTTCCTCTTGTAAGGCCTGAAACTCTTTACCCATAAGGTTATATTGTTCAAGATTTTTCTTAAAAGTTTCACTATCTTTTAGTTTAGCAATAGACGATTTTGCATAATTAGAGTTGATGGCTGCTGCTTCGATATCAATCACTGCAATGTTACTTTGTGCAAAAATAATTCCCGGCAAAAGCAGAGTAAAAAAGACTGTCGTTTGTAACCATAATTTCATTGATATTATCCTACTATTAAAATGAACGTCCTAGAGAAAATTGAAATGATTCAGTTTTATCAAAAGGTTGCTCTACTAGTGGTTTTGAAAAGTTAAAACTCATAGGGCCAACAGGAGAAAGCCATTGAAATGCAATACCTGCCGACACACTGAGCTTGCTTAAATCTACGTTATCACAGTTCTCTTGCAGAGGACCGCAGTTATTTGAGAAAACGTTACCTGAATCAATAAAAAAAACCGAACGTAATTTATCGCTATTGGAAATAAAGGGAAAGGGGAAGGCAAGCTCTACTCCCAGTTCTACAAGTATATTACCACCGAAGCTATCGAGGTCATCATCAGCTACTGACAGTAATGTACTATCATCATTTTGAACATAGACGTACTCTACAGAATCGCCTCTATCATCTCGAATAACAGGCACTGCCACATAAGCATTAGAAGGTGTTGATTTTGGACCTAATGAGCTGGACTCAAAACCTCTTACAGAACCGACCCCACCAGCAAAGAAGTTTTCAAAGAATGGAAACTCATCAATATCGCCGTAACTATCAGCATACCCTAACCGACCTCTAAAACGAAAGCTTGAACTTTTTGTAACAGGAATATAAACATCACCCCTATAGGTTAATTTGTAATATTCCAAATCTCCGCCAGGCACTGCAAGTTCAAAATTTAAGCGTTGAGATATTCCCTTAGTTGGAAACACACCTCGGTCAAATGACGAGCTGGACAAACCAAAATCCACAGTAAATACATTAAAGGAATCACCGTATTTATCAAGGAAGCCTGTGGGCTCAGTATTGAAAAGACTTGGATCTGAGGTAATAGTCCCATAACCTGAATCTACTGGAGCAGAAGCCTCTCCCGACTGTGTCGGATCACTCGTATTAACAAATAAAGCATCGTCGTTTGTGTCACTGGGTAAGTTATCCTGTTCATCCAGCAAACCATTATTATTAGTATCTGCAATATCAATATTTTCTGAGATTGAATTATCTGGATCCCCTATGGCCTCTAAGATATTATTTTCATAAAACTCAGTAGAAACAAAGGCATTGTTAACACCATCGCGCAATGTAGGCGTACTTTGAATTTCTTGTGCCGTTGTTGTTCCTGGCTCAACATTAATATTTTCAAATCCCAAACCAAAGGATAAACGAGCTGTCTCTGAGATAGGATAACCGAAAGTAACTTTTAAACCTGCAGTATCAGTAGCATAATTAGAAATGCTGATATCTTCAAAATCTCTTTCCTGATAAAACAGTCGGATACCGCGACTCACACCATCTTTAGTGTAATAGGGGTTTCTGAAGTTCAAATTGTAACTTGTCTCGGTATCACTATTCTGAACATTAAATCCAAAAGTGTTACCACTGCCCAACCAATTATTATGCTGCAAGCCTGCACCGAGAGAGATACCATTATCACCCGAATACCCTAAACTAAGATTAATGCTAGCCGTAGGCTGCTCTGTTACAGAAAATTCCACATCAATTTGATCTGTAGTACCTGGAACTTGGCGTGTGGTCAAATTAACCTCACCAAATAAACCTAAACGTTGTAATCGAGCTCTTGATTGCTCCAGCTTCTTGGATGAAACAGGGGCACCTTCCAATTGACGCATTTCTCGCCTTAATACATGATCTGCTGTGGTTTTATTACCGACAAAAGTAATACGGCGTACGTAGCTAATCTCACCCGGCTTAATATAAAAACTCAACTTAACAGTTTTACCCTCTTCATTAAGTTCAGGAATGCCACTAACAGCAGCAGCGCTATAACCCTCATCACCTAGACGTCTTTGGATAGCATCTTCGGTTCTAGTCACCAACAATTGAGAAAAACTATCACCTTCGGCAATGCCAATGAGTTCTCTTAACTCATCTTCAGGTAAAATTGGATCACCGGCAATATCGATAGATCCCACAAAAAACTGACTTCCTTCACTGACATTAACCGTAATAAAAACCGTTTCTTTATCAGGGCTAAGAGAAACCTGCGTTGACGTAACCGTAAACTTTAAGTAGCCACGGTCAAGGTAATAAGATTTTAATTTTTCTAAATCACCAGCAAGCTTTTCTTTAGCATATTTGTCGCTTCCTGTTATCCAGGACCATGTACCTGTCGTATTTAGGCTAAACAAATCCCTTAATTTTTTTTCTGAAAACTGTGTATTACCAACAATATTAATATGCTTAATCTTTGCAACATGACCTTCATTAATGCGAACGCCAACAACAATCTGATTTTGCGAAAACTCTCTGGTTTCGGTTTCGATCTCTGCAGAATATCGGCCTAACGCGCTGTATTGTGCACTCAGCTCTTTAGAAATTGAATCCAGTGCTGACTGTTTAAAAACCTCGCCTTCAGCCAGGCCAATTGATTTTAGCGCTTCAAGTAGTCCTTCTTTAGGGATAACCTTGTTACCTTCAAGAACAACAACACTAATAACAGGTCGTTCAACCACATCAATAATTAATGTATTAGCATCACGGCCAATACTAACATCATCAAAATACCCTGTTGCAAACACATCACGAATAGCTTTTTGTATTTCTACCTCTGTTACTTCAGAATTTGCTTTGATATCAATAGCAGAGAATATCGTACCAGCGGAGACTCGTTGTAAACCGACAATTCGAATATCGTCAATTAACAAATCTTCCGCAAATGCAGAAAAACAAACAGTAAACCCCAAGAAAAAACCTACTAAATACGACTTCATAAAACTTTATTTATTTTAATTAAACATGAACGATCTAAGAAAAGAGTCTCACTAAATCATTGTAATGGGCAACCGCCATTACGCTGACAACAATAAACAACCCTATCTGATAACCAACTAACTGCACCTTCTCTGGAAGGGGCCTACCTTTAATTGCTTCCACAATATAAAACAGTAAATGTCCACCATCCAATACAGGAACGGGTAACAAATTAAACACCCCCAAACTAACACTGAAAAAAGCAAGAAAAGACAAATAGTAATCTAATCCGGCTGCCGCTGTATCACCAGCAACTTCGGCAATAGTAAATGTACCGCCCATATTTTTAACGGAGACATCCAAAGTAACAAGCTTTTTAAGGAATGATAAGATAACAAGTGCTTGATCCCAGGTTTTTGTAAACCCATAGCTAATTGCTTCGTATACTGAGTAGTCAGTTTGACGAGACATCCCTTCAGGCCATGAAACCGCTGTACCCAAACCGACTCTACCGATCAATTCACCCTTATGTTCAACAGGTTCAGGCATAATCGATATTAATAGCGTATTATTTTCTCTCAATACTTCTAATTCGATCATCGTGTTAGGGCGAGATTTCACATACTCAACCCAAGAAACCCAGGTATTAAAATACTGAGCATCGGCAGCAATTAATTTATCACCTACCTGAAGCCCCGCTTCTTGAGCAGCGCCACCTTCAATAACTTGTGTAATAACCCAATCCGTTTCTGGCACATAAGGCTTAACCCCCAATTCAGCCAATAAATCAGGACGATCTGCATCATACAGCCAACGATCCAGCGTCACAGTTTTTTTCGTTGTAACCGTCGTATCACTATTCAAGAATGGCTTTACTTCTAATACAAGCGTCCCAGTATTACCAATATAGCTTGTTAACTGCTCTAAAACAGCAGTCCAAGTGGGCGTATCTTTGCCATTAATACTGACAATTTCATCATTACTCGATAACTGAGCTACTTCCGCTAAACTTCCTTTTTCTATAGTTCCTACAACCGGCGCAATACCCTTAATACCTAACAGTGCCAGTACACAATAAAATATTATCGCCAGTATAAAGTTCGCAATAGGGCCTGCTACAACGATCGCCATACGCTGCCAAACTGTTTTTTGGGTAAAGGCCTGCGGTAATTCCGCTACCGACACCTCACCCTCACGCTCATCCAGCATTTTTACATAACCGCCTAAAGGAATTGCGGCCAATACAAATTCTGTATTATGGCGATCACGCCATAAAAATAATGGTTTTCCAAAACCCACTGAAAAACGAAGTACTTTTACACCGCAACGACGGGCAATATAAAAGTGACCAAACTCGTGGAAAGTCACTAATATACCTAAGGCCAATAAAAACCAAAGAACCGTTGCAAGCATAACCGTTAATTAACCTCGACCAACATTAATGCTGACTTGTTTAGCCATCAATATGAACATAAATTAAGCACTCACCCTGTGTTCAACTAGCTTAGTTGCAGCCTTACGGGCGCTTAAATCCAAGTCTAGGACCGCATCAATACTATCCGGTTCCCCGTATTCTGCATTAGACATAACATCTATTAACAGGTGGCTAATATCATTAAAACCTATACGCCTTTCTAGAAAAGCCTCTACTGCAATTTCATTAGCTGCATTTAAGACCGTCGATGCACCAGAGCTGGCAGATGCTGTCTGAATAGCTAAATCTAAAGCTGGAAAGCGCTTATGATCTGGCGCTTCAAATTGTAAGTCATTCGTTTTTATTAAATCGAGACCACCAACACCCGCATAAATACGATTCGGCCATGCCAATGCGTGAGCGATAGGGGTTCTCATATCAGGATGCCCTAATTGAGCGAGTACAGAACCATCAATATATTCCACCATGGAATGAATAACACTTTGTGGATGAATAACAACCTCTATCTTTGATGGAGAGATATTAAATAGCCAACGGGCTTCTATAAATTCCAAACCCTTATTCATCAAAGTGGCAGAATCGACTGAAATTTTCTTACCCATTGACCAGTTGGGGTGATTACATGCCTGCTCAGGTGTAGCTCGAGCAATGGATTCCGCAGACCAGCTACGAAATGGTCCACCAGAGCCGGTCAATAACAAGCGACGAATGCCTGCGGCGTCATCTTCACACTGAAGATCTTTAGGCAAACACTGAAAAATAGCATTGTGCTCACTATCGATAGGTAACAAGGCGGCTCCACCAATTTTTACAGCTTCCATAAATAAGCCGCCAGCCATAACCAATGCTTCCTTGTTGGCCAATAAAACTTTTTTCCCTGATTTAACTGCAGCCAGAGTAGGCAAAAGTCCAGCTGCTCCCACAATCGCAGCCATAACGGTATCGACTGACGTATCGGCTGCTACATTGACTAATTCTTTATCACCTGACAGCACCTCTGTAGTGCAATTTGTAGATAATAATTGCTCACGTAATTTATCAGCAGCTTTGGCATCACGCAGAACAGCGTAAGCAGGCTGAAAACGGATACACTGTGTAAATAGTTTTTCTGCACTAGTATCAGCAGTCAAAGCAAAGACTTTAAATTTATCTGGATGCCGTTCCAGAACATCTAAAGTACTCACGCCAATAGAGCCTGTGGAACCCAATACCGTAATGGTTTGTGTTACGTAATAGTCTTGCTTTAAAACATCATTACCAGAAGCTATCGACATTGCTATGACACCCATCCAAACAATATCGCACCTATAACAAAAACAGGAGCTGCAGCAGTGATGCTGTCTAGACGATCCATCATACCACCATGTCCTGGTAGCATATGGCCACTATCTTTAATGCCACGATGCCTTTTAATCATGCTCTCCAATAAGTCGCCAACGACAGAAACAGAGCTTGTACACAACAAAACAACCAACAATGACTGCCAAGTACCGAAATGAGTTAAAAAGTGAATAGCAATCGCAAGCACTACACAGCAAAAAAGCCCGCCCAAAAAACCTTCCCAAGATTTACCGGGACTAACATGCTTCGCCAGTTTTCGTTTACCCAAGGCTTTCCCAAAAATATAAGCGCCCGTGTCAGCGACAAATACCGTCAACATGACTAATAAAATAAACCAAGGGCCATTATTTACTTGGTATAAATACACTAAAGCAACCCATGCAGGAACAAGTACTAAATAACCCATCAACGCTCGAATCCAACGAGCTCCCCATAAAATTCCACTACTCGGATAGCCTTGTATCCATAGCAATGCGATTGCCCACCATGCACAAGCGACTAATAAGACTTCTCTCACAGAAGAAAGACTAATCTTGCCAGAAAAAGCACCCATATAAAAAGCAAGCGCACCGATAGCAGTAATAACAGAAAGGCAATAAATAATTCGTTGATAGGTAAGCTCAAAACTGGAAAGGTTTGACCACTCCCAAGCACCAGCCAATAAAACTAATGTGATAAATACAGTAAACCCGATAGGCGGCAACAAAAAAAGACTCAGCAAAAATGCCACAGCCATAATAGAACCAGTGATAACTCTAAGCTTAAACATTAACTTTACTCTGGTTTTGGATCACGTTTGTATTTGCAAGTTGTTCACCATTTAAACCAAAGCGGCGCTCTCTATTGCTATAACTTACAACGGCTTGATCCAAGGCTGACTTATCAAAATCAGGCCACAAAAGGTCACTAAAATAAAGTTCTGCATAAGCAGCCTGCCATAATAGAAAATTACTAACACGGTACTCACCACCTGTACGAATCAACAAGTCCAAGGGAGGCAAGCTAGAAAGAGAGGTATATTGATTCAAACAATCTTCATCAATATCATCTAGAGATAGTTCACCGCTCATTGTTAACTCTGCTACTTTTTTTGCTGCATTAGCAATATCCCAGCGACCGCCATAGTCAGCAGCTATCACCAGTGTACGTTCACCCTCAAGGGTTAAGGCTTCTGCTTTTTCAATGGCTTTCAACAAACCTTTATCAAAGTGCTGCCGATTCCCGACCACCAGTAAGCGAACGTTTTCTTTTTTTAATTTTTTGGATTCGCTAGACAAGTAATGTTTGAAAAGCGACATTAATGCACTGACTTCTTTAGGTGGACGTTTCCAGTTTTCACTACTAAAGGCAAAAACAGTTAGGATTTCAATACCATGGTCACGACATCCCTGTAACATATCTCTTAGGCGTTCTATTCCGGCTTTATGCCCTGCTGTACCAGGTAAACTTCGTTGCCTAGCCCAGCGATTATTTCCATCCATGATAATGGCAAGGTGTCGCAACGAATGTGCAGGGGATTGTTCAGACAAAATATCTACCAAAATTAGAAAACGTTATATTTCCATTAAATCTTTTTCTTTTACTGACAAGGCTGAATCAACATCGGCCACATACTTATCCGTTATTTTTTGTATTTCATCTTGAGCTCGACGTTCATCATCTTCGCCAATTTCTTTTTCTTTCAACAAGTCTTTCACATCAGCTAAAGAATCACGGCGAACATTTCGAATAGATATTTTTGCATTTTCAGCTTCAGATCGAGCTTGCTTAATAAAATTTTTACGCGTTTCTTCTGTTAATGCAGGCATAGGCAAACGAATAAGTTCACCTGTAGTTGAGGGGTTAAGCCCCAAATCAGATTTAAGAATCGCTTTTTCTATGTCTGGCGTTAAGTGTTTTTCCCACGGGCTGATAGACAAGGTTCTTGCATCAAGTACCGATATATTGGCCACCTGAGATAGAGGTGTTTCACTTCCATAATAATCAACCGTGATACCATCAAGAATACTAGGATGTGCTCGACCAGTACGGATTTTATTAAAGTTACCACCCAAGGCGTCGATGCTTTTTTGCATTCTCACTTTTGCATCTTTTTTAATATCTTCAATCATAATTCAACCTATTTATTTTTTATCGGCGGAGCACGCTCTTTTCAACCCCGACAATACAGCGTAATAAAACTGAATAGTGTAGTTTTACGTTAAGTTTCTTCTATTAATGTGCCTTCATCCCCGCCAACAACAATATTGAGCAAGGCGCCACTTTTAGCCATTTTAAAAACACGCACAGGCATATTGTGATCACGGCACAAACAAATTGCAGTTAAGTCCATTACCTCTAATTTTTTTTCTAAAGCCGTATCGTAAGTCAAGGTATCGTAACGCGTAGCATTACTATCCTTCATTGGGTCTGCAGTATAAACGCCATCAACCTTTGTTGCTTTTAAGACCAGTTCTGCCTCAACTTCAATTGCCCTCAAGCATGCAGCTGAATCTGTAGTAAAGAAAGGGTTTCCCGTTCCTGCAGCAAATATAACGACTTCACCAACATCTAAAAAACGGATTGCAGCACGGCGATCATAGTGCTCAACAACGCCACTCATTGGAATAGCCGACATTACGCGAGAGCTAATATTAGATCGCTCTAATGCATCACGCATGGCTAAGGCATTCATCACTGTCGCGAGCATACCCATATGATCACCCGTAACACGATCTAAACCAGCAGCACTTAGCGCGGCTCCACGAAATAAATTGCCGCCACCAATCACTAAACCTACCTGAACACCGATGCCGACTAGCTGACCAATCTCTAAAGCCATCTTATCAAGTACTTTGGGGTCAATTCCAAAACCTTCTGTACCCATAAGCTCTTCACCGCTGAGCTTAAGTAAAATTCGCTTATATTTCTTGTCCCGCTTGGTTGACATACTTGGCACCTGATCTCAGAAAAGTGGGGTATTCTAACAGCAAGACGGGGCGAGTGCTAACGCACCCGCCCCGTCTCGGCGACTTAATTTAAGTCTAATTTATTTTGAAGCTTCAACTTGAGCTGCAACTTCCGCAGCAAAGTCAACCTGTTCAACTTCAATACCTTCACCCACTTCAAAACGGATGAAAGATTGAACACTGGAACCTGCATCTTTAGCCAATTGACCAACAGATACATCTGGGTTTTTAACAAAGGGCTGCTCTGTCAGACTGTTTTCCTTAAGGAACTTCTTCACACGACCAATCATCATTTTTTCAACGATTTCTTCAGGCTTACCCGCCATATCTGGCTGCGCTTTAATGATCTCTTTTTCCTTATTCAGCACACTTTCTGACATATCATCAGGATTAACTACTTGTGGATTCACCGCAGCGATATGCATAGCAATATCCTTAGCCAACTCGCCATTACCATTTTCTAGCTGAGTTAACACCGCAATACGGTTATTAGAGTGTACATAAGCACCAACAGTACCACCCTCAACCAGCTTTATACGACGAACTGAAATGTTTTCGCCGATTTTCTGAACCAATGCTTCACGAGTATTCTCTAAATCACCTGACATCAAAGCTGCAACATCAGCTTGCTTGTCAGAAAATGCCTTATCTGCGACAGTATTAACAAAGCCCAAAAAGCCTTCATCACGGGCGACAAAGTCTGTTTCAGAGTTAATCTCAATAACCATACCATAGCTATTATCATCAGCAATACGGACTGCAACAACACCATCTGCCGCCGTACGATCTGCTTTTTTGGCTGCTTTTAGGCCACTTGCCTTACGCAAGTTTTCAATTGCCAAATCAATATCACCACCAGCTTCAGAAAGTGCTTTTTTACACTCCATCATGCCTAAACCTGTTCGCTCACGAAGC
Source organism: Cellvibrionaceae bacterium (assembly GCA_050633825.1). Taxonomy (GTDB): domain Bacteria; phylum Pseudomonadota; class Gammaproteobacteria; order Pseudomonadales; family Cellvibrionaceae; genus CANLBN01. The sequence continues at coordinate 45,511 of JBOEHG010000032.1, forward strand.
TCTTTTACCATTGAAGCAGAAACTGCTGCCATGATCTTATCCTCTATCTATACTCTGTTTTACTGTTTCAAAAAAGGGGGCACTGCCCCCTTTATAGTTAATTTGTAAGTCATTCCAACAAACGCAGATGACCTACCTATTAAAGCTAATTAGCCTTCAGCTGCTTGATCAGCACCGGCATCAACTTCAACAAATTCATCTTTATTAGGAACCGACTGGCCACTTGCAGCACCTTCAACACAAGCATCGGCTATCGCTGTGATATACAGTTTAATTGCACGGATAGCATCATCATTACCCGGGATGACATAATCAACGCCAGCAGGATCACTATTAGTATCAACAATACCAAATACCGGAATGCCCAATTTATTGGCTTCGTTCACTGCAATGCGTTCATGCTCAACATCGATAACGAAAAGCGCATCAGGCAAACCGCCCATATCCTTAATACCACCAATAGAAAGCTCAAGCTTCTGCATAGCTCGGGTACGCATCAACGCTTCTTTCTTGGTTAACTTTTCAAAGGTACCATCTTGGCTTTGAGCTTCCAATTCACGGAAGCGGCGGATTGATGCACGAATAGTTTTGTAGTTAGTTAGCATACCACCCAACCAGCGGTGGCTAACGAATGGCTGGCCAGAACGCTCTGCCTGCTCTTTAATGGTTTTTTGAGCGGCTCTCTTCGTGCCAACCATAAGAATTTTTTTCTTCTGAGAGGCCATTACCTTAATAACATCTAAGGCTTCATTAAAAGCCGGAACCGTATGTTCAAGGTTGATAATATGGATGTTATTACGTGCACCAAAGATGTATTGATTCATCTTTGGGTTCCAATAACGAGTTTGGTGACCAAAATGGACACCGGCTTGCAGCATATCGCGCATGCTTACTGTAGACATAAGTTTTTCCTATTCGGGTTAAGCCTCCATACATCCCGAACGATCAACCCATCCAACTAACCTTCATACTGAAGAAAAGCTTCTGAGGCACCCAGACCGACGTGACGATGTATGTGTGACGATTTAGTTAAATTAGCGTAATTACAATTGCACTATTGGCAACAGCATTACGACGGGCGGCTTTATACCATAAGCACAAAAAAATTGAAAGAATTACTTATATTTAAGCTCCTCCACGGCAGGTAAAGGCTTTATCAGTCCACCCCCCAACTCGCGGGGGCCTGATACAGAAGGGCCATCTACCACTGAGCGACTATCCTGAGAGCCAACGACCACAATAGCGGATAACGAACGATGTACAGTTTGCCCTGAGGGGAATCGGACAACAACATTCAAAGGGAGATAGTATTTTCCTGAGCTATGCGCATAAAGCGTCAGCGGGACTTGATAATCAAAGGCACCATCTAAGACCAACTCGTTAGACAATTCACCGGTCAACAACTCAAGCTCATCTAATGGCGAAATAACAACAGACATGCTCCCATAAGCATACCCAACCACAAGATTAATGGATGCATCAAATTCCTTTTTAGCGCTATCAATGAAGATCTTTGGCTCTAGCAAACGAATAGAGGCTCCTGGCTTTTGATAGCCATACGAGCTGATTTTAGCCGGATACGACTCCGCCCAAGCAAAAGTAGACAACAAGCAGAACAGAAAGGGGCAACTTCTCAGAAGGGTGTTTTTCATATAGTCACCGACACATCAAAGCAAATATCACCACCCGTAGAAAATGTGCTATCTATGTTTCTACGACTCAAAACCTCAAGTAAATAATCGCCATCTTCAGGCAACTGAACTGTTGCAGACTCAACATCAGTATCGGCAAGATAAGCCGGTGTATTCGGTACCGGATGGCTTGCAACAACTTCTCCCTGGCGATATACAACAAAAGCAGGATTAGCAGATTGAACACCACTACTTTTTGAGACCGATATAGTATGCTGGCCCGCCATCGCACTAAGCTTTAATAATTGACGGTTACCCAATCGGTTAAATTCACCGAGGAGGTTTGTTGAACAAATGAGCGTCGATGCTCCACCAACGTCAATAGTTTTGTAGACAGGTAAAACATCAACAATACCCCCATCATTTATTTCCCCCCCGCCATAAGCATCCACACCAAATATCTCTTGGGTTGCAAACAGAGAAGATAAAGCGGAGGAGTTGACCGCTGGGTGGCGCTTTAGCAGGTCAACAAAAGAAAAAATAGTCACCGCTGAGACCTGACTAACATAGTCATCGGACGTAAGCACATCGTATATGGGCTTCAAGCCCAACGTAATATCATCATCGCCTTCGTTATTAGAATCATACAGATCATAAATTAACGAATGAATCGAGCCCTCGATATACCAACCGGCATTATCTCCACCTGCCGCATCAGGGTTTGACTCTAGGTTAATTTTGAAGTCATGAGACTGCTCAACACCAAAAGAGTCTCTGTATATAGGGTCACCTGTCGTCACGCCAGAAAAAGCATTGGCCAAACCCTCTGTATAGGCAAGGCGAGGGTCTAATGATTGGGTGATATTGTGAGAACCGCCTGTTGTATCACTGCGAGACAATGTGTCTTCTAAAAAGTGTGTCCATTCATGAAGAATAACATGACGATCATATTCATCAGTATTAACACTGTCCGCTCCTAGGATATACATAGCGTCATTAAGATAAAATGTGCTGCCAATATCACCATTTGACACATTCTCAGCAAAAGAAAGATCCCTATCGTAGGCTGGATTATTACCCTCACTCCAAAAAATATCTAAGCCTGAAAAACGAATAGCATCATCAACATCTAGCAATGTATAAATACCGTCGTAGATTGCATCAAGAATAGCAAAAGGGGCTGCTGAACGAGCAGTCGAATAGGCTGAAGCAGACACATCCCAACCAGAAGCCGCATGAATATCCAAAACCACTCCACCCAAACCGCTTGAAAACTCACTACTTTGCAGGGCATACAAGGCATTATTATCAGTATTGTCTTTGACTGACGCATGCCATGCTGCCTGAGAGTCGCTATAGAGCTCAGCTAGAACGAAGACCTGAAAACGCGTATTAGGAAGAACTTGCTGAAAGCGATAAAAACCGTTTTCATCAGTAGTAGTAGATGAGACTTCCATACCGTCAGCATCACGAAGTTGAACAGTAATACCTCGAGCTGGGGATACCTCAGTATTGAGGTAGTCTAAACCAGAAGCCGAAAAAACAACCTTATCAAATGTAACCGCACCATCAATCGTGACTCTCTTGCCACCACCCGAGGAGCCACAAGCAGCTAAAAGCAGTAAATAGGTAAGAAGCAAAGTACTACGATACAAACAAGACACCATTAATCTACTATTTCCCGGAAAACCGACAACCAACACTTCACCCGGTGATTAATGCAATCACTCCACTTATTTTTATGGTTATTGCTGGATTATTCAAGTTAATAAGTACTCACCTGTTTGTCAAGCAAGTGAGTCTCATAATCAGATAAACAAAGTAGCCAAGGTAGTTTACAATGCATCTCTTTATAGCCAACTCTCAGCAAGCAACCTGATAAATATGACTGTTACTATCAAAACACCTGAAGAAATTGAAAAAATGCGCATCGCAGGACGCATGGCAGCCGAAGTACTGGAAATGATTGGAAGTCACGTCAAACCCGGAATTAGCACGGCCGAGCTAGATAAGCTGTGCCATGATCATATTACCCAAGAGCAAAATGCTATTCCCGCTTGCCTAGGATATCGTGGCTTCCCTAAATCGATCTGCACCTCAGTCAATCAAGTAGTCTGTCACGGTATCCCGTCAGAAAAGAAGAAACTTAAAAATGGCGATATCATCAATATTGATGTCACCGTAATTTATGAGGGCTACCATGGCGATACCAGTAAAATGTATTATGTAGGAGAAGCTACAAGCCACTCTGAACGGCTTGTCAACATTACTCAAGAATGCCTATATAAAGGGATTGAACTGGTTAAACCGGGCACACGCTTAGGCGATATAGGGCATGTTATCCAACAACATGCCGAAGCCAACTATTACTCCGTCGTTAAAGAATATTGTGGGCATGGTATCGGACAAACGTTTCATGAAGAACCACAAGTACTGCATTATGGCAGACCCGGCACAGGCATGGCTCTTGAAGAGGGTATGTGCTTTACCATAGAACCAATGATCAATGCCGGTAAGCCTCACACAAAACTTAAAGGAGATGGCTGGACAGTCGAAACACGTGATGGACGCCTATCTGCACAGTGGGAACACACTTTACTGGTAACAAGCTCTGGAGTTGAAGTGTTAACAGCGCGCCAGGAAGAGTGTTTTGGTTAAAAATACAATATTAAACATACCTATCCTTGAAACTGCACCCGTCCCTATTTCATTTAATCAGGTACGTTTTCGTGATGCCTTAGCGAAAACTGATGCACCTATCACCATTTTTAAAGCGGCATTAGAAGCGATTGATCACCACCTAAACATTCGATTTAAAGAAGGAGAAGGGATCCGCAATCTGATCTATGAACGTGCACTGTTGATTGATTGCATACTGCATTACGTATGGCACCAATTTCAATGGAGCAACTATATCAGCTTGATTGCTGTTGGCGGCTATGGCCGGGGTGAATTACACCCTCAATCGGATATCGACTTATTGATACTAACAGCCAACAACGCCAAAGAACAAGATATCGAAAGCACCCAAAGCTTCCTGACTCTTTTATGGGATATCGGCCTCAATATAGGCCACAGTGTGCGCACACTAAAAGAATGTTCAGATATTGCTAGCGACGATATCACTGTAGCCACCAATATAATGGAAGCCAGAGTACTTCAGGGCCCACCTTCCCTACTGAAAGAATTACATATTGGCACCGCTCCTAAAAAAATGTGGCCAAATGAAAAATTCTTTCTTGCAAAACTAGACGAGCAAGAACGGCGTCACGATAAATATAATGATACTGAATACAACCTTGAGCCCAATGTAAAAAACGCACCCGGTGGTCTACGCGATATTCAAACCATACAGTGGGTAGCAAAACGCTTCTTCAATGTACCAACCCTATCAGCACTCAACGGAAAAGGTTTTTTTACTGAAGCTGAGTATGCAACATTGTTATATGGCGAAGAGTTTTTATGGAAAGTACGCTACGGCCTGCATATGGTTGCGAAAAGGCCCGAAGAGCGCCTTTTATTTGATCATCAACAAGAACTTGCCTCACTGTTTGGCTATCAAGATAACGATGAACAATTAGCAATAGAACAATTTATGCATGAATACTACCGTATTGTGCTTTCACTTCGAGAACTAAATGATGTTCTCTTACAATTTTTAGATGAAGCTATTGTCAACCGCGGCACATCTGATTCAGTATCACCTATTAATGAACGTTTTCAGTTACGTGACAATTTTATCGAAGTAATTCACATGAAGGTCTTCGAAGAAACGCCTTCTGCCTTACTAGAAATTTTTATGTTAGCAGGAAAAAATGAAAACATCAGCGGGATCAGAGCATCGACTATTCGCCTTATTCGCGAAAACAAAGTACTGATTGATGAAGAATTTAGGCAAGCGCCTGAAAACAAAAAATTATTCTTAATGCTACTAGGTTCATCTCATAAACTGGTATCACAACTCAAGCGGATGAAACGTTACGGCATACTGGGGCGCTACCTACCAGAGTTCGATCATATTATCGGTCAAATGCAGCACGATCTTTTCCATATTTATACCGTTGACGACCATACTTTAAATGTCATTGAATTTATGCGGCGCTTCTTACTACCGGATGCAGAGAAAAGATTCCCTTTGGTATCAGAGATAGCTAAAAACCTACCTGATACCAAACTTCTCTATATTGCCGGCCTTTACCACGATATTGCTAAAGGTCGCGGTGGAGATCACTCTATCTTAGGTGCCGAAGATGCCATTAATTTTTGTACACGCCATCATTTATCTAAACGGAAAACGCATTTAATTGCCTGGCTTGTTGAAAATCACCTAACCATGTCATCCACATCACAAAAGCAAGACTTATCTGACCCGGAAGTCATACATAACTTTGCAAAAATTGTCGGTGATCAAACTCACCTGGATTATTTATATGTTCTAACTGCAGCCGATATGAATGGGACCAACCCAAACATCTGGAACAATTGGCGGGCCAGTTTATTACAACAACTTTATGCTGAAACCAGACGGGCTCTGCGACGCGGTTTGGAAAACCCAATTGACAGAGAACATATTGTTAACGAAACGCAAGAAGTTGCCATGGCACTTTTGCGAAAAAAGGACTGTTTTGACGAACAAACCATTTGGGAATTATGGCAAACAGCTGGTGACGACTATTTTTTACGTGAGCTTTCAAAGGATATCGTTTGGCATACCGAAGCTATTCTAACTCAAAAAAACCCGAGCCAATCATTAGTGCTTATTAAAGATCACACGGCTAAAGGCAATCATAAAGTTACACAAATTTTTATTCGTGCACAATCCAAAAATAATATTTTTGCTGCCGCAACCAGTGCACTTGACCAATTAGATCTTGACATCCAAGATGCTCGTATCTACAGCACCGTCTCCGGGTATGCCATGGATACCTTTTATGTATTGGATCAAGATGGTCTGCCCATCAGTGATGAACCGACAAAACGTCAAGTAGTCATTGACACCATACTCAGCGAACTGAATTTAAGCGATCACTACAGTGATATAATCAAACGCCGCACACCTCGACAACTAAAATATTTTAGCGCTCCTACACGCACTAGTATCAGTAATGACTTATCTCATCAATATACTATTCTTGAAGTTGTCAGCCCTGACAGACCGGGATTTCTAGCAAGACTCGCTAGAATTTTTGTGGAATACGATATTGAGTTAGTTACGGCAAAAATTTCGACTTTGGGAGAGAGGGTAGAAGATATTTTCTTTATTACTGATAAGAGCGGCCAGCCAATTAGCGACCCTGAATTGTGTGAAAGCTTACAAAAAGATATCCAAAAGCAACTGGATGCAAAAGTAACCGATACCGCTAGCCATCTATAGCGCTCAGCCATTCAACTTAACATAATTAATATGAACCCTGACTTAAATAAATTACAACCCTACCCCTTTGAAAAATTACTCAAGCTTAAAAAAGGCATAGAACCATCTCAATCGCTATCACCTATAGCGCTATCTGTTGGAGAACCCAAGCATTCTCCACCAGAATTTGTTCTGAGAAAGCTCATTGATGAATTACCAAAAGTCAGCCAGTATCCAGCCACTAAAGGCTTATCAGAATTAAGGCTATCGATTTCAAACTGGTTAAACAAACGTTTTTCTCTCAAGCCAGATACATTGACTGCCGAGAAACATATTTTACCAGTTAATGGTACAAGGGAAGCACTATTCGCTTTTGCACAAGCTATTATTGACAGGACACAAAACCCTTTGGTCATTATGCCAAACCCCTTCTATCAAATTTATGAAGGGGCCGCTTATCTTGCAGGTGCTGAACCACTTTACCTCAATGGTGACGAAAGCAATCATTACTTACCTGACTTCTCTCATATTAGTGATGAGCAATGGAAGCGATGTCAGCTTGTTTATGTGTGCTCGCCCAACAATCCGACCGGGTCAGTTCTTAGCATTGAAGATTACAAACAATTAATTGAGCTCGCTGATAAACATGATTTTGTGATTGCCAGTGATGAATGCTACTCTGAAATTTATCCTGATGACAGCAACCCTCCAGCGGGGCTGTTAGAAACCTGTGCAACAATAGGCCGTGATGATTATCATCGTTGCATTGTTTTTCATAGCTTATCTAAACGTTCAAACCTTCCGGGATTGCGTTCGGGATTTGTTGCTGGTGATGCAGAAGTTCTAAAACAATTTTTAAGTTATCGAACCTATCATGGCTGCGCGATGTCAGTGCCGACGCAATTAGCCAGTATTGCCGCATGGGATGATGAAGATCACGTAGTGAGCAACAGAGAGATGTATCGTCAGAAGTTTGCTCTGGTTAGTGATATGCTAAGTGATACATGGAGGGTAAATCAGCCCATGGCAGGCTTTAACTTTTGGGCAAAAACACCTATCGATGATGAAAAATTCACTCAACTTCTATTTGAAAAAACCAATATTACTGTCTTACCCGGGAGTTATTTAAGCCGCGAAGTCAATGGCAATAACCCGGGCAAAAACCATGTCCGCATGGCAATGGTCGCGCCTATAGAAGAATGCATAGAAGCAAGTCACCGCATTCAGTCTTTTTTAACAAACCTATAAGAAAAACTGTTTATGCTAAAACAAGAACGCGTTGACTACATTCTTCAAGAGCTAGAAGAATTGTACCCAGAAACACCTATTCCTCTTGACCATAAAGATCCCTATACATTACTTGTTGCAGTACTACTGTCAGCTCAATGTACTGATGAACGAGTCAATAAAGTAACCCCTGCTCTATGGCAACTAGCGGACAACCCCTTCTCTATGGCCAAAGTAGCTGTAGAGGATATTCAAGCCATTATAAGGCCTTGTGGCTTATCGCCGCGCAAATCAAAAGCAATATCTGTACTGTCTTCTATCTTAGTTGAAAAATACAATGGCGAAGTACCCGAAGATATGGAGGCATTGGAAGAGTTACCCGGCGTTGGCCATAAAACTGCCAGCGTTGTTATGTCGCAAGCATTCGGCGTGCCTGCTTTTCCTGTCGATACGCATATTCACCGACTTGCCCAACGCTGGGGTCTAACCAATGGAAAAAATGTTATTCAAACAGAAAAGGATTTAAAGCGTTTATTTCCGAAAGAAAGCTGGAATAAATTGCACTTGCAGATTATTTATTATGGCAGAGAATATTGTACAGCTAGAGGGTGTGACGGCACTATATGCCCCATGTGTACAACATGCTACCCCAATAGAAAAAAGGCCAAACAAACGCAGAAAGCATGAATGGCCTTATTATAATTACTTCATTGTATGTATTTTGCTATAAAAAGTGTAAGCAAAAAGTGAATTTTATTTAGCAACGATTATAGCGGTATATCAACTTTAATCACTGTTCCTATTTCTTCAGACGAGAACACACTAAAGTTGCCTCCTAAAGACTCTGCGCGTACTCGCATATCGGTGAAACCAACAGACGCTTTACCGCCTTTTCCAAGAATCGATTTTGTATTGAAGCCCACTCCATTATCTTGAATGGTCATATTCAAAGATGATTTTGTTTGTCGCATACGAATGCTCGCTGTTGACGCTTCAGAGTGATTAACAATATTGTTCACTGCTTCTTGAATAATCCGATAAATTGCGGTTTCTAATTCTCCACGCATCCTTTCGCCAGATTCTGCTTTCTTAAAGGTAAACTTAATATTACTTTCTTCGGATACTTTTTCAGTCAAAGACTCAACAGCAGCATAAAGCCCTAGGTTATCTAGAACCTCTGGTCTTAACTCACCAGAAATACGGTAAACTTCTTTAATTGTTTTATCCAGAATAGATACAGCGGTAACAAAATCTTTACGTGCTTCTTCGTTACCCAAGTTGCTCACTTTAGCGACTTCTTTTAATTTACCGCGGGTAGCGTAAAGCGCTTTATTAATCCCCTTTTGAAGGTCACGAGCCACTCTGCTCCTTTCTTCTTCTTGCCCTTCTACCGCTTTGCGCGATAGCTGTTGCAATTTTTCATCCGCCAACTTACCTTCAGACATTGTGAAACGCGCTCCGATCAGCCCCACAATAACCGTACATAACAATGCAAGTCCGGCAATTAACTTTAAAGTCCCAGCAATATTCTCACTGACCTCCTTTTCAATACCACTGACGGCTTCTTCAAGGTCATCAATGTAAAGGCCCGTGCCGACCATCCACTGCCAGTCACTTAAGCCCATGCTGTAACCAATCTTACCCACTTCCCGACCTTTCGATGGCTTGTCCCATATGTAATCTGTATATCCACCCACAGGTGTTTTCGCCTGATCAACCAAAGAACGAATTAAATAAACGCCATTAGAATCTTGTATATCCCAAAGGTTTCTACCTTCCAATTGCGGTTTTTTAGGATGAGTAACATTCGTTCCCTTATAGTCATAAACGAAAAAATACCCATCTTCACCAAACTCTAAATTACGGAGTATTTTCTTTGCAGCCTCTTGAGCCGCAGGATCACCAGCAGCATTTTCACCATAGATATGCTTAACAGAGGAAAGAGCCATCTCGGTATAGTTTTTTAATTCGCCTCGGCGAAGCTCAAAAATCATCTCAGAGAAGCTCTCTACATTCTGGTCTCCTAACTTTTGTGCTTGAAATACAGATAGTAGCGTTAACGCAATACTAACCAAAATCAGAGGAATGATTACCAATAGCAATATCTTTGTTTTAAAAGTAAGTGTTTTCATCATGTAGAACCGCTTTAGATAGGTATTTTTTTATTATAGTCAAATTTATTGTATTTACTGGCGAATAGAGCCTTTAACGTCCTTACTATAATTATTATTCGCTTATTTCTCTCGATCATATAGGAAAGGTATTACGAAACCAAACTGATAGCCCCTTTTACGTGCTAAAACCCCTAAAAATACGTAAAAATACGGATGCTTTTCACTGGTCTGACAAGATGCCCAGGCACTTTTTATGATGATTATTTAGATGACAAACCAACGAAAGCACAATATTCAAAACCAGATAAAGAGAGGCGGATCATCCCTCTAAACCCTGTTATAATCGCCCGCCTCCACCCATATGGATGCGCTTTTATAAATGATTACCTTATATGGCATAAAAAACTGCGATACCGTTAAAAAAGCCCGACGCTGGTTAGATGATAATGGCGTTAATTACCACTTTCATGACTTTAGGGCTGATGGACTAACCAAACAGCAAGTTGAGCAATGGGTTAAGGAATTAGGCTGGGAAACCGTTGTTAACAAACGCAGTACGACTTGGAAAGAGCTCAGCGAGAAAACAAAGCTCAATCTCAATGAAGCTTCTGTTGTTGATGTGATTATAGCCTCACCTACGCTAATAAAGAGGCCATTACTTGATACAGGCAAACAACGAAGCGTTGGCTTTAAAGCAGACCAATATCAATCATTGCTATAAGCCCAACGAGCCAATCATTTCGCAAGCTATCAATATTAATACTATACACACGATTTTAAGGAATTTAACATGTCCAACTTATACTGTTTTGGCCTAGGTGTAGGCACTAAAAACGCTCAGAATGAATGGTTAGAAATCTACTACCAAAGACCCGTATTAAACCCTTCAGAAAATCTTGCCAAAATCATTACTAAACTGGCATCAAAATCTTCTGATATAAGCAATTGTGAAGTCACTGAAAGCGAGCTGCTTGAGCTTGCCCAAACGCTGGCCGATGCAGGTGAACAAACGCAAGCAGACCTGGCTAAACAACTGGCCTCAAGCACAAAACCGGTTGTTATCAGTGCATTCGAAAACGATTCTGCACCAAGCTCTGTGCCCGGTGCATACTTAAAATTACATTTATTATCTCATCGTCTTGTTAAACCCCATGAAACAGACTTGTCTGGTGTATTTGGCACATTGCCAAATATTGCCTGGACTAATCAAGGCGCTATAGACCTAGACGAGCTTCCTGATCGGCAACTTGCTTCTCGTTTAGCAGGGGAAACATTAACCGTCGAATGTGTCGATAAATTCCCTAAAATGACGAATTATGTTGTTCCTAAAGGCGTTCGTATTGCGCATACAGCACGAGTGCGTTTGGGTGCTTATATCGGTGAAGGCACAACCATCATGCACGAAGGTTTTGTAAACTTTAATGCAGGTACACTTGGAACCAGTATGATTGAAGGACGTATATCGGCAGGAGTTGTTATTGGTGAGGGTTCCGATTTAGGCGGTGGCTGCTCAACAATGGGAACACTTTCTGGTGGAGGCAATATTATTATTTCTGTTGGTAAAGAGTGCTTACTGGGTGCTAACGCAGGTATAGGTATTCCTCTTGGTGATCGTTGTACGGTGGAATCAGGTTTATACATTACTGCAGGCACAAAGCTTAATTTACTCGATGATAGCAATACCATTGTTGAAGTTGTAAAAGCACGAGATTTGGCCGGGAAATCAGACCTTCTGTTTAGACGTAACTCCATCACCGGTGTGGTAGAGTGTAAAACCAATAAAACAGCCATTGCACTGAATGAAGAGCTCCATGCCAACAACTAATATTACCCCAACATTATCACTGGCTTGCGAGCTAATAGAACGCCCATCAGTTACCCCTGACGACGCAGGTTGTCAGGCGCTTATGATAAAAAGATTAGAAACCATTGGCTTTGAGTGCCAAACCCTTGTCTTTGGTGAAGGTGATGAATCCGTCGAAAACTTCTGGGCCATCCGCAAAGGAAGCTCAGCAGATAGGACTCCCATATTTTGCTTCGCAGGTCATACGGATGTTGTTCCTACAGGGCCAGAAAGTGATTGGCAAATCCCTCCCTTTTCTCCCACAGTAAAAGAGGGAATGCTCTATGGTCGTGGTACTGCTGACATGAAAGGCAGTCTTGCATCCATGGTTATTGCCTGTGAAGCATTTGTTGAAGCACACCCTGAGCATAATGGCAGCATTGCCTTTCTGATTACTGCTGACGAAGAAGGTCCTGCAAAATATGGCACAATAAAAGTTGTAGAGTGGTTACAAAATCAAGGTATTCACCTGGATTATTGTTTGGTCGGCGAACCCTCGAGTACAAATCTCGTGGGGGATGTCATAAAGAATGGACGCAGAGGTTCCCTCGGTTGCACATTGACAGTAAAGGGACGCCAAGGTCATGTGGCTTACCCTCACTTAGCAGATAATCCAATACACAAACTCGCGCCAGTACTGGCTGAACTGTCATCTGAAGTTTGGGATGAAGGCAACGCGTTTTTCCCTGCAACAAGCTTTCAAGTGTCAAACATTCGAAGTGGTACAGGAGCAACCAATGTTATTCCAGGTACAGCAGAAGTTATTTTTAATTTTCGCTTTTCGACTGAACTCACAGCACAAATTTTGAAAGAGCGAACTGAAGCTATTTTAAATAAACATAAGCTGGATTATGACATCGACTGGAATCTCAGTGGAGAACCCTTTTTAACCGCTGAAGGTAACTTAGTCGACGCATCAGTTAAAGCCATCAAAAAAATCACCGGTAGAGAAACGCAACTTTCTACTGCAGGCGGCACATCAGATGGTCGTTTTATTGCGCCCACTGGGTCACAAGTTGTAGAGTTAGGTCCTGTTAATGCAACGATTCATCAAGTAAATGAATGCGTCAGTGTCGACGACCTCAATACATTAAGCCTGATTTATCAAGCGATATTAGAAAATCTACTTACCGAGTAAAGACTGAATATTATGAGTAAACTGACACATATTGATAGTAATGGCGCAGCCCATATGGTCGATATTAGTGACAAATCAGTCACTCATAGACAAGCGATTGCAGAAGGCTTTGTCAAAATGCTCCCCGAGACACTCCGCCTTATTATTGAAGGCGGACATGAAAAAGGGGATGTCTTCGCAACGGCTCGAATTGCAGGTATACAAGCCGCAAAAAAATGCTCAGATTTAATTCCTCTCTGCCATCCTTTGGCATTGACCAAAATTTCACTTGAGCTCACAGCAAACCCTGAAAATAATCGTATAGATATACAGGCACTCTGCAAATTAAGCGGTAAAACCGGCGTTGAAATGGAAGCTCTCACAGCTGTCAGCATTGCTGCTCTTACGGTTTATGATATGTGTAAAGCTGTTGATAAAACTATGACCATCGGCAATATCCGCGTCATCGAAAAGCAAGGTGGGAAATCAGGCGATTGGCACGTAACATAAATGCGCCTAAACAAACGATCGATATTGACTATTAATAGCAGTTAAATAGATAAAGAAGAGATTAACTATGCTACAAATTCATTATTTTGCTAGCTTACGCGAACAACTTAATTGTGATAATGAACAACTAGCTTGGCAAGAAAACTTCTCTACTATTGATGACATTAAAGAGCACTTGTCAAACAATAATACTACTTGGAAAAATATTCTAGCAAAGCAAACTGTATTAGTTGCTATTAATCAACAAATTGCTGAAGCCTCTTCAGCAATTAAAGATGGGGACGAAATTGCTTTCTTCCCTCCTGTTACCGGGGGTTAGCGTTCCATTGGACAGCATCAATATTCAAGAACATGATTTTAATCACGCTGAGGAATATGAGCAGTTACGTAATAAATCACCCAATATAGGGGCTATTGTCACCTTCTGTGGATTAGTTCGAGACTTTGATAACAGTAAAGGGCAACACCTTTTTCTAGAGCACTTCTCAGGTATGACAGAAAAAGTTTTAACTGATATTGTTCAACAATCTAAAGAACGCTGGCCTATTATAGATGTAAGAATAACCCACCGTGTGGGTCTACTAAATATAGGTGAGCAAATTGTTTTTGTCGGTGTTAATAGTCAGCACCGTGAGTCGGCATTTCAGGCTTGTGAATTTATTATGGATTTTTTAAAAACACAGGCGCCTTTTTGGAAAAAGGCAATAACTGAAGACAAAAATTATTGGATTGAAGCGAAGCAAAGTGACGAAGCAGCGAAAAAACGCTGGGAAACATAATAATTGTAAAGTGGTAAGGTAATGCAAAGAAATTGGCGTAAAGCATTGTATGAGCACTATACAACCCCCCCTGAAAAAGTCTTTCCTCTTTTCAAATTGGGGGCTGTTATTTTTTTCCTTGGCTTAGTTGTTATCTATGGTGCCTATCAACTGCTTGAACCATCAATTACTCAGGAATTAACGACCTTAATAGGCCTACTTCTAATTGGAGGTGGCTTTTTATTATCAATGATGATGCAAGTTAGAATGTTAATCGGTCGCTTATTACGCTTCTTTTTTAAAGAGTAAGTTGTTGTGTCCAAGCTATTACAAAAAGACCAAACATTACACTCTGTCGACAATCTTACTGACTCAAAAAAACATATAACCCATATCCTGAAACTTGGGAAGCAAGAAGTCTCATTATTCAGCCGAAATCTCAACCCACAACTTTTTAACAATCAAAATATTATTGATTATATTTCATTGATTGCTCGACAGTCTCATCTTGTAGACATCAGAATATTAATTGAGGACCCACAGGCAATTATTGATTCGAACCATCAACTACTTAAACTAATTCAGCGACTACCCAGCAAAATTAAAATTCAAAGAATATTGATTAAACCTCCTGAAAGCTTTGAATTCATGATTGTGGATAACAATAAATTATGGCTTCAACATCAATATACAGCTTACAACGGTATTATTTATTACAATTCGCCGTCTAATGCTAAAAAGCACAAAGAAATATTTAATACACTATGGAAGCAAAGTGAAGAATGCACAAAACTAAGGCGTTTACTCTTATAAATTTCATATGCAATATATAACTAAGATTGGCAGTCAATAAATGCATAGGCTTGCATAAATACCAAATAGATTGACACTAAGCCCATTAGCGTTTATAAGTTAGCATCTTAAAAACTGCCGTTATTTTTAGTTATCATTTTTCATACCTACCGAATTAAACTCAGACACTTATTACTCTATCGGAGCCATTAACATGCATTGGTCTATAGCAGCCCCTTTTTTCAACAAAAAGAATACAGACGATATACGCTGGATTGATGACTTTGTCGAAGGTAGCAAACATAACTTTACTAAGGTACTTGTCGATGAGAAGTCACCTGAGAAAAGCTGGCATAACCGCGCGTCCAGAGGCTCATCTATACAAGAATGGTTGGGGCATTGGCAGTATAGTGGTAAAGCATGGAATCAAGGGCAAGATGGCTGCATTACTGTATTCCCACAACTGGCGACATTAATCGGGCTGAGAAAATACTATTCAAACAGAAACAAGCCTCTCGTTGCTTGGTGTTTTAATATCGGCAAACTGGAAACAGGTGCTCGCCAAAAGCTTGCCAAAGTCAGCTTAAACAACGTCGATAAATTTATAGTACACTCCCAACGAGAATGCGAGACGGTTAGTCAATGGTTAAACACCTCTTCAGAACGCTTTGAATATATGCCACTTCAACGCGGATATATAGAAGTGACAGAAGAAGAAAATACAGAAAGCCCGTTTATACTATCAATGGGTACTGCAAACCGAGACTATGATACCTTCTTCAAAGCCGTTGAAAAATTAGGTTATCGCACTATTGTTGTTGCAGGAAAACGCTCCATCGAAAAATTAACGATTCCTAAGAATGTCGAAATAGTCTCTGGAATCTCTCATGAAGAATGTCGGCAACTTGCCCAACAGGCAAAGATTAATATTGTCCCTTTACAGGATACTCCTACAGGTTCAGGGCAAGTTACTATTATTGAAGCCATGCGAATGAACAAAGCAGTTATCGCAACCAAATGTGCAGGCTCTGAAGACTATATTAATAACAGGGAAACTGGAATATTGACTTCACCCTATTCAGTCAATGAACTGCAAGACTCTATAAAAGAACTATGGAATGAAGATGATTTTAGACAATCCATAGCTAATGCCGGGGCAAGCTATTCAGAAAAATATTTTTCCGATGAGACAGCGGCCAAAAACCTTAATACAGTACTGGATAGATTTTTGTGAGTTAGGTGCAAGAAATGCCAGTAAGTAGTTACTTACTGGCGTGATAATTAAGGTGTTGGTGCTGAAGGAGCAGCTATAACTGCCGGCTCTCGGCGATGCTCCCAACTATCAAAAGGATTGCTTGGATAACATCTCAAGTCAGCATCAAAATAATCGTTATCAACACAAGTGTGATATTGGCCTGCCATATTAACATCCTGAGGAAGTGCTGAGGAACCATTGTCTGGCCGGACTAAACCGGTTTCACTTCTAAATATGTTATGTGACACCATAAAGTCTTGAGCAAGAACACCATCACTTTCTTCTCGGACACCAGTCCCTATTTTACCGCCACCTGGATGAGTACCAAAAGCAGCCGGATTATCATCACCTACACGGTTATGGCTTATAGATAAGTAACGACTAACATGAATGTAATCATCATTTGTGCCAGTATAGATATCCGCTCTAGTTCGCCCTTCAACATCGCCTTGCCAATTTGCTGGCAAATCACCTCGAGAAGTCCATTGTCCTGAGAATAAGTTTCCATCAACGCAAAGGCGGGGAGTAATCTTAGCTTTATTGACTGTATGGTGGCCGCCTCTAAAGAAGCTTCTCATAACATTAAAGCGGTACCAACCTGCAACCCGTAAGTTATGCTCGCCGGCTTTTCTCACTCGAGAATCAACGATGCCGGTAAAATTCACCATAACACAACCGACAGTACCAATATTCAATGTGGATGCGGTATTTGATTCTGCACCTGAAGAACCTACTATATCAACCTTGGAGATATACCCACCTTTAGGAAAGGGAACATTCGAACAATTAAGAAATGTAGGGTGATCTGTACATCTAACACCACCTGAGAAAGAAAGGTTTCCACCAGTATAGGGTGCTGTTTCCATATCCATATCGATATCATGTATACCTACATGATTAAAAGATTCAGGGAAGTTAAAGACCGCCATCCTCAAACCTTCAAAATAAGCATTATTTGTCCAGCCATTGGCAGAGACATCAGCATCAGTAAGCGTTACATCAATTGATGTAACCGATGAGCCCGAAGACCTGAAAGAGGCAATACCTGTTTCTACCCTAGCTTGAAGATCCGGGAAACTGTCCGTACTGTCACCAAAATTCGAAACTTTATAATTTGATTGACCACTTTGAATAGCGAAATAATTATACTGGCTGGTTTCATATAAATCATCGGCATCAAAAACATCGCCTCGTTTTAGTAAAACCAACTTGCCATCAAATTGATCAGGAAGAGGAATAGTCGACTGTTTGGTCGCTCCAGTAGGACATGCTTTTTCAAATCCGGTCCAATCTGAAGTTAAACTTAGAGTATTAGAGACGCATATTGTATTCGCAGCACTCCACTCCGTTGATTCTGATCTAACAGAGATAGTGACGAAATCATCATCAAAATTACCCGATGCATTCTGTGCTCTCATGCCAATAGTGTAATTACAGGTCCCTGTATCGCACAAAAAAGTCTTTGTTACTAAAGGCACATGACCAGACTCAAATGCAGTATCCCCATTCACATAGGTATAGGTCTGATCATAAAGTGAACCATAGGTATCACTTTCATCTGTATCAAAATCCCAATGATACGATAACTGCGACCATACTCCATGGCTGTCTAAACCTTGTGCTGTTGTTTTATCTGCACTGAAGACTACTGTACATGGGGAAGCACAATTTGTTCTAGATGGGTTAATCACCGCATTAACAGAGCCAGTGCCTGGGTTCTGCGATGACGTATCAACAACATTAAAATTAGTAGTGAATGACGTACCAACATCACCACCCAAGTCAGTCAATTGATAAGGTGTGGCAGTAATCGTGCAAGAACCCGTTGCCAAAGTCGTAAAATCAACCCCTTGCTGTGCAACGGTATAAGGCGCACCGTTTTCATGTCTATCCAATGCTGCACAGCCTGACATATCAATTCTTACGCTACCTGTAGACGATGCATCAGCAGATGTTACTGTGAAATTAAACAAAGCTGGAAGGCCATTCAAATCTATGGTGCCGCCGCCATTTATAGCTTGAATAACATTTAAATTGGAGGCATCCACTAAGGCTAACGATACAATATCAGGCACCGATGGTGATGGTGTCGGTGGTGTTCCTGACGATGAATCGATAACAGTAAAGTTAACAACAAATGAATCACCCACTACACCAGCTGTGTTGGGTAATTCATAAGGCGTCACTGTAAGGGAGCAATCACCTAATACAAGCGATGTAAAATCAGCTCCTTGAGAAGCGACTGTAAATGGAGGATTATTTTCAAAGCGATTCAACGATGCACAACCTGACATATCCATCTGAATACTACCGGTATTACTAACGTCATCTGATGTAATCGTAATGTTAAATGCTGAAGATAAATCAGCTAAATCAATTGTACTACTATCGGTAATATTTTGGATAACAGCTAAGTTAGAAGCATTAACTAGCTCAGCCCTCGTAATATTTGGAACAACTGTAGGAAGGCTAGGTGTCTGCGATGGTGGAGTTAACGTTATAGTATTGCCCGATGGCGCGGAACTAGGTGCTGAATTAGGTTCAGTAGAGGGTGCCGCCGACCCAGAATCAGATGATTGAGTGCCACAAGACGCAAGGAAGATAATTCCTAAAAATAGTGATATTTTCATACCTAGCTTCAAACTATTATTCGATTGAGGCTTTTTTAAGTAAAAAGAAAATTTCATACACCACCGTAATAAAAGATACAGACCAAAACACTATTCCTTAAAGAAAAGCTTAAACTGATTCCCTACACTTACAATTCTAGACACCTTGCTGCCAACAAATAGAGAAGCACCTTCAATTTTAATAATTATTTATGAGTTTCAAGCAATATTGTGACTTAGATCTCGCTTCTATAATTGAGATATATGACAGCAATTTCATCATAACGTTTTGGAATAATATAAACCAGAAACAATTGATAACTTATGGTAATAGGTGTTCCGGTAAAAGAAAAAAAAACATATATGCTAACCCTTTGATTTTAGAATTCTAATTCTCAATACAAAGACAAAAGCTAAGCGCCTAATATTCATACAAAAAATAGCGCTTAAACCGGTGTTTTAGACTCACTAAAACACCTCAAGTGAGCCTTTCATTCCTCACCCCTAGTAACACTTTTTCTTCCCCTCTATAACCTGC
>JBOEHG010000033.1:0-59169 GCA_050633825.1 Cellvibrionaceae bacterium
ACCCGTGGTGCATTCTAAAAGTGTAAGTTACTCACCCTCGTAAAGAGGTTATCATTAGTTTTCGAGAAAAATGGTAACAAGATGAGTAACTTACAGAGTGTTTATAACAAGATTTATGATTTATTGCACGAAATAGAAGTTGAAGATTATTTTCTGAATCAAAGAAAGCGCCCTAAGCTCAATGACAAAGGCTTAATAGCACTTAGTTTGGCAGCTGAAACATTGGGCATAGATTCAGAACGTTTTTTATTTAAACAATTGCCAGAACACCTTGTCGGTCTCGTTGAGCGTTCGGTTTATAACCGTAGACTGAGGCGGTTGAGCTTTAAGATTGAGTCTTTAAGGCAATCTATCGTGAGTCTATTAGAGCAACAAGAAGGTATGTATGTTGTTGACAGTATGCCGCTAGAAGTGTGTAAATTAAGCCGGGCTAACCGTAGTCGAGTTTGCCAAGAATACGCACTAAGCAGTCCTGATTTTGGGTATTGTGCTGCGCAAGATAGCCGTTATTTTGGTTTTAAATTACATGCGGTATGTACTCCTGATGGGGTTCTAAAAATGTTTGATATATCAAAGGCTTCCACACATGACATCCATTATTTGAATGATGTTCAAGCAGAACTTAGCCACTGTATATTACTCGGAGACAAGGGTTATTTAAGTCGACAATGGCAAACTGATTTGTTTGAGTCGCAGGGTATACAATTAGAAACGCCAATGCGTAAAAATCAGAAAAGTTTCAAAGTGTTTCCTCAAGTATTGAGTCGCGCAAGAAAGCGTATTGAAACACTGTTCTCGCAATTATGTGATCAATTTATGGTTCGCAGAAATTATGCGAAAAGTTTTACGGGGTTTGCTCGTAGGCTCACAACAAAAATTACCGCTTTAACTATTATCCAGTGGGATAATATGAGAAACGGTAGAAATATGAACAACATCAAGGTGGTGCTTTCATAATGCACCACGGGTTATATATATTAATAATTATTATTACGTTTGCTTCTTTGCCCAATAATCGATAATGCTGCAACCCGATAAGCTTCTGCCAAGGTTGGGAAGTTAAAAATACTTTCTACAAAAATATCGACACTTGCATCGGATAAAATAGCCATTTGACCAATATGGATCAGTTCTGTTGCGCCTTCTCCGACGATCATGACACCAAGGACTTTTTCTCCTTGTGAATCACAGATGATTTTTAACATGCCGTCTTGTATGCCTGAGATTTGTCCGCGTGCTATCTCTTCGAAAAGTGCCTTTCCTATAATGATATCGCCAAAATTTTTGCGAGCACTGGCTTCATTAAGGCCAACAGAAGACAGTTCAGGAATACCGTAAATGCCGGTAGGAATCATCTGGCTCATTTGACCAATGGGGATATCGTAGGCATTACAGGTGACTCGTCGTCCTTGCTCCATTGATGTTGATGCGAGCGCCGGTGGGCCAATTACATCGCCGGCGGCATAAACAGAGGGCACATCCGTTTGTAATTCCCAGTCGACCGAGATGAGGCTATTTTCATTTAAGGACAAACCAATATTTTCTAAATGAAGATCATCGGTATTTGCAACACGTCCAGCAGCACATAAGAGTTTTTCGCTTTCAACCGTTGACCCATCTTCTAGTTCAGTAATGACTTTACTGCCGTTCCAGTGCGCACCTTTGACAACAGTATTACCCATCCATGTACCGCCCATTGTTTCGTATGCATGGACAAATTTTTCTGTTAGGTCTGAATCTAAAAAGCCAAGGGGTTGAGGGTATTTGTCAATCATGGTGACTTTTACGTCTAATGCTTGAAAAATAGAGGCATATTCACTGGCGATAACACCACCGCCTAATACGGTGAGGCTTTTGGGTAAATACAGCATCGATAAAATGGAGTCACTATCGTAAATATGTTCGTGATCAATGGATATATGATCGGGTGTTCTTGGGAAGGAGCCGGTGGCAATAATGACTTTTTCGGTACTCAAGACTTTAGGTTCACCGCGTACCAAGGTAATTTGCACATGATGCTCATCTTTAAAACAGGCACGACCGTGGATACGGTCGATATTATTACGGCTTATTTGCCGTTCCATGTAAGTATCGTGTGCTTTGAGAACTTCATCCAAGCGATCGATTAAAATAGCCATCTCAAAATTATCAGTTAATGATAAATCGTCAGACAGTCTTGCATTGGCACGTAAATGAGTAATGCGCAAGGCATTTTCACGGAGTGTTTTAGAGGGGATGGTGCCCCGATGAACACAGGCGCCACCCAAATAGCGGTCTTTCTCAACAAGGGCTACGCGTTTGCCTAGCTTTGCGGCTTGTACGGCAGATTTTTGTCCTGCCGGGCCACTACCAATAACAATAAGATCGTAATCGTAACTCATAGAGAAAGAGTATCCATGCCGGTTTTAATATCAGGTTCTTTATCGATGAGCTTAGTGACTTCATCGGGGTATAAATTGATAAGCTCAAGGGCTGATGAATTTAAAATATCGTCTTTTTCTACCGTGTTAGGGTAGAGCATTAAATTCGCTAACTCACTCCCGAAAGCAATAGTGGCTGCCAGTTCAGATTCCGATGGCGCCTCTGAAAAGTTTTTATAAAAGCCAATAGCTTCAGCAACAATTGTCGGTAACCCCCATTCATTGGCAACCGCTTTACAGTAAGAGGATTCGAATGCTTTATATAATTCATCGAGCTCTTCATCACTTAGCGATGAGTCTTGGCTTGAAGTATCAGCAATGGTTTGTAATATCACCGGGCGACCAATACTGTGTAGTAGCCCACATAAAAATGCGGCTTCAACATTACTGCGCATCATTCGGGCCACTTCTTTTGACCACAATGCTGTTGCCAAAGCATGTTTCCAGATAATGGCGATATGGGTATCGTAACCGGGAGCATTAAACATTTTGCTGTTCATTGAGGTTGAAAGCGCAATATTACTGATCTCTACCATGCCTAAACGAGCAATCGCCTGTTGAATGGAGACGAGGTTTGAGTTGGGTGTGTAGGCGGCCGAATTGGCAATGCGCATCACATGGCCACCCATTGTTGGATCTGTTTGAATAATAGCCGCGAGCTGTGATGCATCTGACTCAGGGTCTTGTGTTAACGCCATCACTTTGTGCGCCACTTCAGGCAGCACGGGGACATCGATTTTACCCTGTTCTATCGCCTCTTTTAATTCATTGGCGTTTTTTTCTACGTGTGGGGACGAATAGCCCATGGGACTCCTTATCTTTGTATCTTTGTAACGGAATATTACTTCTCTTAGTGTAGATGAAAAATCAGTATTCGCATGGGACTGCAGTCCCTCATTTCTAAAACGGAGTTATCGGTTTTTTATACCTCCATGGAGACCTTCTCACAAGTAAAACGGGCAGTTAACTTTACTCAAGGTATTCTATTTTGATACTTTTTTTGTTTTTTAACTAAATAATTGTAGTTTTGGATCGTATTGTTATTCTTCTCCTGCGTTTTTAATACAAATAATGTGTCTAAACCTTTATCAACGGAGAAAAATGATGAAATTAAAACGATTGGTCGCCACGTTTGGGGCAAACTTCGATAGCTTTGTAAATAAAGTTGAAAATCATGAAGCAGTTGCGGATGCCATGATTGAGGATGTCCGTGCTGCAGCGGCAAAGCTAAATATGCAAAAAGCACGTAATGTTCAGCAGTTACATCAATTAAATCAAAAAAGGCAAAAGCAAACTGACGACGTTGAACGTTGGAAGCAACGAGCAATGGCGATTGCAGAAACAGATGAAACTCGTGCATTAGAGTGTGTAAAGCGCTTTAAACAGCAAGAAAAATTATTGGCGGTTCTGGATGCACAAATAAACGAGCATGAGAGCCTCGATATTCAGCTACAGCAGCGCCTTGCTTCTGTAGAAGAGCGTATCTCTGGCTTACAGTTCAAAAGAACTGCCTTGTCTTCACGTACAGCAAAAACAAAAGCGGTAACAACAAGTGAGGGGGCCATCACAGCTGATATTGATTCCTTGTTCGATCGTTGGGAAGAATCTGTAGTGAAAGATGAATACCTCGAAGGCGGGATCATTGAACCTGTCGATACCTTAGATAAAAGTTTTTCTGATGTTGAGGAAATGGATGACCTGAAAGCAACCTTAGCGGATTTAAACGCTCAATCACCCCTTCAGACTTCAACGTCCAATAAAAAATAAATAGGGAGAATTCTTATGAATAACACTATACCTTCAACGGCTGCATTGGTTGATCCAGTTGACGATGAAAATACACTCACAAAACAGACTAAACTATCTGCCATATTACGCTGGTTAGGCAGTGGCGCTATTTTATTGTCTGGTATTATTTTTATGTTCCAAGGCGTACAGGATTTAGAAATGATTATTCGCTACTGGAGCTATATTGCATTTATTGCGGTATTGGCTTCTGTGGGTTTCGGTAGTCAATTGTTATTTTCTGATGCCAAAGGGGCACGCTTAAGCTTTGGCTTGGCTGCCTTATTAATACCGGTTCAATTTTCTCAATTGGGGGGTATGGTTTATTCATGGCTGGATGGGACCGTCACATTACATCAACTTGTTGACTTTTCTTCGGTTTCTTTACCGATGTTATTATTGGTTGCTGGGGTCACTGTTTTGTTGGCAGGTATTGTCTGTTATATGGCATTTACGATTTTGATGAGGGGTGAAAAATCACGCCTACTGTTATTGTTTTTAGGTGCTAATGTATTATTACTCTTGCCAGCGCGTGATTCTTTATTGGGTTTTATGACGGTAGGCGCAATGGGGGCATTGTATTTATTGTTAGAAAATAAATACTTCAAATGCCGTCATATTTTTAGTACCAAAGAAGGTGTAGCAATTAGGGCTTTATTGTTATTTCCTTTTATTATCGCTTTAGTCCGTCTTTTACTGCATATAGATACTTTGGCATCTTCTGCGTTTCTACTGCTTATGGTTTTAACTTTTATTGGTAAGATGACAGACTTATATTGTTCTCATAAAACCTTGCGTGAGTTATTGTTAATACTGTGTACTGCTTTTGGTAGTTTAGGCTGGGCTTTTTTTATAGAAGGCACTTTTGTGCAATATTATGGTACTCGTCAATACGGTATTTATATTGATCATTTTGCTATCACGATTGCTATTTTATTGCCGTTTTCTGTTTGTTTAAGCCGTATTGGTCGCGCGTCCTCTTACCCTCACATCTACCGTCTATTATCAGCGGCGATTGTTGGGCTTTTAAGTATGACACTACTATCTTCTTACTCACATATTATCGAGTTATTTGTCATTGTATTGATTGGCTCACTGTATTTTATAGCGGGTTATATCAGAAAAGAGAAAGCTAATACCATCATTGGCTTATTGATTTCAATAGCGTCTATCTTGACTCTAATATTTGCGAGTATTGAGACAGTGAATATTAATATATGGATCATTTTGGGTGTGGTTGGTATTACATTGGTAATGGCATCATCTGCAGTGGAAAAGTATGGAAGAAAAATTGTGTCTAAATCACATTATGTTTGGACTTCTTTATTAAGCTGGTAGGAACAGGCTGTATTTCTTTATTTTTAACTTATATGGTATTACATGCTTATTAGACGGTGTAATACCATTGTTCAAGCCAGCCATTATATTATCGTGATTAGCTTGAACAGCTTATTTCTAAATGCTTACCCCAAGTCGGTGGCGGATTGGCATACTCTTCATAGTCATAATGCTCATCAAAAGGTGATTGAAGTAAGTTAAACAGAATATTGATTTCTTCAAAATCCTTTTCCCGTTGAGCTTTTTCTATTGCTCGCTGTAATAGGTAATTTCGGGCAATATATTTCGGGTTTACCTTTTTCATTCTGGATTGTCGTTCTGCATCATTACTTTGTTCTTGTTTTAGTCGAGCACAATATTGATCACACCAATCTTTAAACTTTTCTTTTTGGGAAAATAACTCAGTTAATATAGGGTTGTTTTCTTCTCCCTGTGTCTTGAATTCACAGAGTTTTCGAAAAAATAGAGTGTAATCGACTTTATCTTGTGCCATTAGCGAAAGCAGTGATGAACACAGGATTTGGTCGGATGTTTCGGTGTTTTCTAGGCCTAATTTGTTTCTCATAAGTTGTGCAAATGTAGACACTAATATGGTTTCATAGCCTTTAAGTATTTGCTGAATGCTTGCAGTATCAATCAGTGATGAAAGCGCATGCGCTAGTGCATTGAGGTTCCATAAACCAATAGATGGCTGTTCATCAAAAGCATAACGTCCAGTATGATCTGAATGATTGCATATAAAACCGGGCTCATAATCATCCAGAAAACCATAAGGGCCATAGTCGAGGGTTTCTCCGATAATTGACATATTATCGGTATTCATTACACCGTGAGCAAAACCAACACTTTGCCAATGAGCAATTAATACCGCTGTATTGCTTACCGTGTATTGCAGTAATTGCTCATATTTATCGGTGCTATTCACCGCTGCTGGTAAGAACTGCTCAATAACATAGTCTGCCAGTTGTTTTACTTGTTCAAATTGTTTGTTGTAGTGAAAGTATTCGAAGTGTCCAAAGCGGATATGGGTTTTAGCCACACGGGTGACTATAGCTCCCGTTTCCATTTGCTCTCTTAACACGGGTTCTTCACTGCCAACGATACAAAGAGCACGAGTGGTCGCTATACCCAAATGGTGCATTGCTTCTCCACCAAGGTATTCACGAATGGATGAGCGTAATACTGCACGTCCATCACCAAAGCGAGAGTAGGGTGTTTTACCGGCTCCTTTTAACTGGAGGTCAACAGTTCCATCGGTGGTATCAATTTGAGCAATTAATAATGCTCTACCGTCACCAAGTTGGGGTGAGTAACCTCCAAACTGATGTCCTGCATAAACCATGGCAACAGAAGGCTGTTTAGGGAATGGGGTTCTACCACTAAAAATATCCAGAGAGCTCTGTTGCTGCCAGCTACTCTCATTCAGGCCGATTACCTTTGCTAATTGATGATTTATATGAACCCAATAAGGCTGTTTTAGGGGGCTAGCGGTGACAGCGGAGTAAAAATCATCTCCTAGCTGTAGGAATCGGGTAGAGCAGGTAAGGTGGTCAAAAGACATTGTTTTCATTAATACTTGTGAATAGTGCCTATAGTGTACGTAATTTATCTTGCCTTAGGCCACGATTAATTATTGTACTTCCCATTCAAGTGCGTAAAGCTACATTTGTATTGCTGTTTATCATGGATATTGGCTATTAATTAAGCCATAAAATCAGAAACTATAAATAGGTCACAGTTAGAGAAAAGGATATAAACACAAGCCACAAAAACACAGCGTATAAGCTCGACAAATCTCTAAGAGTAAACAATACTTAACTGAGCTTTCTACACTTCTAATAGATAATTATTTTGGCATCAGGATACACTTATTTATGAATACCCGTGAGATAACCACACTTCCCTCGGAAACAATTGAAAAACTGCTTCGTGCGATACCATTTTATAAAGCCGTTAAAAAGCAAAATGAAGGGCAGTATCAAGAGTTACTGCAATATTCTAAAATCTTTCAGTTTGGGTCTAATGAACAAATTTTGACGCGTGGTCAAGTGGATAGTTGGTCTTATTTTTTAGTCAAAGGCCAATTGGTGGTGTCTTTGCCTGACCACTTGGGTAGGCCACTGCATGTAAACTATGTTACCCCGGGTGAGGTTTTTGGTGATCTAGCGGTATTACTTAAAACGCCGCGTACAGCCGATGTGCATGTTGATGAAAATTGCCGGGAAGCGATTGTCTTTGGTACCGATTTTAGTCTTTTTGGGCAGTTATTAAATTTTAATATTGTTTCACTAGAAACCAAACTTATTTATTATCGACATACAGTGCAGAGTTTGCGCTGGAAGCTTGAGATGTATCGTTCTAAATACCGTGATAACCCCCTAGCAGATAAGCACCGAGCGATAAAGCTTTACGTTGGTACGAAAGACAGTATGGATGAGTTACACGCCTTACATCAGCAGTCAGTTGATTTTTCGAAATTACTGGTGGAGTGGAATCAGGCCTTCGGTAATTTATCCGTTGTTGAGGGTAAGGTGCCCGAACCTAATATCGCTATTTAAATCACTACAGGTAGAGTGCACTCGCATTCTACCGGCTTAAGTGTTTTCCCCTATTTATTCCGCAGACCAAGCAGTATATCCCCCAATTAAACTATAGACGGTATCAAACCCTTGTTCAGATAAGAACTGTGCGGCGGGTTGACTAGAATGCCCGTGATAGCAACAAACAATGACTGGCGTATCTAAGTCTGAATCTCTAATAAAATCCTGTAAGTTATCGTTACTAAGATGAACTGCACCCTGTATATGCCCTGATTTAAAGCTATCCGGGTCGCGTATATCGGCAATGATGATATTGCCAGTGTTAATCAGTGTCTTTGCGTCGTCCAAGCTAATATTTTTAAAAGCGTCCACGTTGATAACCTATTGATGGGTAAGATTTCCCTATTCTAAATAGCTAAGCGTATATTTCAATAATAAAGGGCCTGTTAAGCCATTGGCGACTGAGCTTATAGGCTTCTACACTTAAGTAATAGACAACTTTTTATTATTAAGTGCTTGTTATGATATTGCTTCGCTATGGTTTTGTTTTTTTTGTCATTATGCCGGCCTTTGCTGCCGAGCGTTTTGCTGATGTCGATCTTTGGCTACCAAAAGTGTATCAAAAGCAGTATGTGACTTTACTGGATGCAGCCGACAAGGCACAAGCTGACCCTTATTGTCATAAACTACTCAGTGGGCGACTGATTGAAAGCGAATCGACGTTAGAGCATATGCAATTTCACTTTCGTTGTCGGACTGAAGATAAAAAGACTTTTTCAATGCAAATTGATGGTAAAACGCTAGTAGTTACTAACGAATACGCCGAGAAACAAAGAGAGCTTGAGGCCAAAAAGAAAGCTGCCGCAGATAAGCTACAAGCAGACAAGGATGCTGAACAAAGCCGTATGGATGAAGAAGCGCGAAGAGAATTACAGCGCGAACAAAGTCGTTATTGGAGTATATGTCGCAAGGCAATGAAGAAAAGGCTGAAATTATTCGAAAAAGTAGAGGTGTTAACAGAAATTCCGCCAGATCCATCGATTGACGAGAAAGAATTTACTTACTTGGTTGATTTTGATGCACGAAGCCCTTCTAGAAAGCCGCTTTATTTTAGTATTCGTTGTGATATTAGCAGTTTGGAAGAATATGCAGTGGATGTTTTTGCCAGAAAAAGAAAATAAAACAATAATAGCGGTTAAGATACAAATAAAAATGGCCCAAGATTGCTCTTGAGCCATTTTAGGTGAAATACTAAGAAGAATTACTTCTTAGCAGGTCTACCTCTACCTGATTTCTTCTTAGCAGGCTTCTTAGCCGCTTTTTTCTTAGCAGGCTTCTTAGCTACTTTTTTCTTCACTGCTTTCTTTTTAGCAGGTTTTTTAGCTGTTTTCTTCTTAGCAGCGGCTTTAGCTTTAGCAGCAGCCTTCTTAGCGGCTAGTTTTTCTTTAGCAGCCTTCTTTTTAGCGGCTAATTTTACTCTAGCAGCGGCTTTCTTAGCTGCTAGCTTTTCTTTAGCTGCTTTTTTCTTAGCAGCAGCTTTAGCTTTAGCGGCGGCTTTTTTAGCAGCGACTTTAGCTCTAACAGCAGCTTTCTTAGCAGCTACTTTAGCGCGTGCAGCGGCTTTTTTAGCAGCTACTTTAGCTTTAGCGGCGGCTTTCTTCTCAGCAGCATTCTGTTTCTTCGCTAGGGCAGCTTCTGCTTTAGCAACAGATTTTTCAATAGCGGTAGCTTCTTTGTGGGCAGAAGCAGCTTGCTGAAGAGCAGCTTTGCTATCTGCTAAAGCTGCTTTTTCTTTAGCAGCAGCAGTTTTGGCTGCATTAAGGACTTTAACAGCAGCAGCAAGTTGCTTAGCTGTAACAGCAGACTTCTTCTTTTTACGGATAGCGCCAACTTTAGTGCTTGCAGCTTTTACTTTCTTAGCTGCTGCAGCTGCAGATTTGGTGTCTTTGGCAATAGTCTTTTTTAGGTCAGAAAGTTGTTTGCTACGGGCTTTACCAAGGGCTGATTTCAGCTTGGCGATTTCCGCTTCCAGTTTTTGAACTGGATCTACAGTTTTTTTACTTGCTGGCATAGGATGTTTCCTTTGTATGTAAGATTGTAAAAAGTGTCGTTGATGTTAATTTTACGGCTGCGATTATACAGTTAATAGCCACAGAATAAATAATGTGCAACTTTTTTTTTTAAAAAAAAGGCGTTTTTTTATAAAAAAAATCACTTTTTTATTATTTATAGCCTAAAAATTATGAAATGCGTATTATTTTTACAATATTCCTTTAAATCTTGCTGGTATCGAGAAAAAGATTTTTTATGTGTTTTTATGGTTTTCAGATCTTTTTCGTTGTTAATAAGACATTAAATTTTTAGTATTTAGCCCAGTTTTATTTACTCTGGCACTTACATAAGGGGTCCATAGGGTAAAAATTTATTCGGATTATTCGCTTTTATCCATTTTAGTAAGGACTTATCTATCTTATTGCCGCGCTGCCGCAATAGTTTCGCAAGGCTAATCACCGGTGATTTCTCTTCTGCGTGCCAATTAGCATATGCAATTTCTGCCAAAGTAAAAAATCGTAGCAAGGTTATTAAATCATTAACTTCCAATTTTTCAGCAATAGTAAACCACTGCTCTTTGGGTTGTAACATGATGGCTTGGTGCTTTAATTTTTCCTCTTCGGTTAGCACAGAGGATATGTCATCGCTTTTTAAGGTATTCATATTTCGAATGACTGATTTTAGAAAGTCTATATCAACAATGTAATCAGATTCTTTTTTTCCTGTTGGTTCCCAAACACCTGTTTCCATTTTTTACCTCAATTATTTTAAAAGTTGTTATTCTAAATCTTTTGACCAGCGTGCAGTATTTTTTTCACATTATTTAGCGCCTTTCATTTTTGCATAATTCACTTTATACTGTTTTTATATACAGTATTTTTGTTCTTGTATCGATTTATTAAGTGCCATATGCCTTAAAAGGGAGAGATAGTAAGTAAATAATCGATATCTTGGCTTATTTGGGTGTATGGGCATATTTGGAGGTACCGTAGGTGAGAAAAGTGATTCATTGTGATGCGGACTGTTTTTTTGTTGCATTAGAGATGCGTGATGATAATGATTTACGAGGTATTCCTGTGGCAGTCGGTGGAGATCCTGGTCGCAGGGGGGTAATTTCAACGTGTAACTATGAGGCGCGTGCTTTTGGTGTGCGTTCAGCAATGGCATCGGCACATGCTAAGCGCTTATGCCCTCAATTAATTATTCTGCCCCATAATTCCCTTAAATATCGTGAAGCAAGTGCAGAAATGCGGCGTATTTTTTTAGACTATACCGATAATATTGAACCACTATCTTTGGATGAAGCTTACTTGGATGTGACAGCTACTCATCATTGTTTAGGCAGCGCTACTTTAATCGCTAAAGAAATTCGGCGCCGTATTGAACGAGAGGTTGGTATTACGGTTTCTGCTGGAGTGGCAGTTAATAAATTTTTAGCGAAAGTCGCCAGTGATTGGCAAAAACCGGATGGCTTAACGGTTATTGAACCTGATCGTATTAAGTTCTTTTTAAAACAATTGCCTGTTAGTTGTATTCCCGGTGTTGGCCCTTCTTCACTCAAAAAATTGTGCAGTCGAGGTATTACGACATGTTATGACTTGCAACAGTTACCTTTAGAACAGCTAGTTCAGTGCTTTGGGAAATTTGGGCAGCGTTTATATGATGTGAGCCGCGGTGATGACAATCGTCCAGTTAAATCACGAGAATTACGTAAATCACTCAGTGTTGAGCATACCTTTAGTCATGATATTGAACAAAGAGAGCAGTGTTACCCACTATTATCAGAGTTGGCTGACAAACTATCAGGCCGCTTAGGCAAGGTTGACCGTAAGCAGAGTATCACTAAATGCTTTGTAAAGATTAAATTTGCAGGTTTTGAGAGAACAACCATAGAAGCCAATGCCAAATCGATCTCTTTACCTTTATTGAATCAATTATTTTCTCAGGCTTGGGAGCGTTACAAAAAACCCGTGCGTTTATTGGGTGTGGGCGTACGTTTTGATGCTCCTGAACCTTCTGCCCACCAGCAAATCACGCTCTTTTAGGTGGGCAATATACAGCGTTGTATTAGGCGTTTATTTAAGCTTAAATTGTTGTAGCATTGAATTGATAGATTCAATCGAATGATTCACTTCATCATTTTTACTTAATACAGTTTGAGCACTGGCAGCGTTATTAGACGATAATGAATCTATTTCAGATATGTTTTCTTTCATGGTTTCACCTACTGCACTTTGTTCCTCTGCACTTGTGGCAATCCGTAAGTTCATATTGGTAATGTCGGTAATTTGTTGCAATATAGAATGCAGAGCCTCTTTGGCTTTTTCTGCATCTTGAACACAGGTATTAACGGCATCATTACCCGTATTCATTATAGTGACTGCTGAGTTAGCATTTTGTTGGAGCTCTTCAATAATGCTGTTGATCTCTAAAGTAGATTCTTGAGTACGACTTGCCAATGCCCTTACTTCATCTGCAACAACCGCGAACCCTCGACCTTGTTCTCCGGCACGGGCAGCTTCAATAGCGGCATTCAGCGCTAATAAATTGGTTTGTTCAGCAATACTGTTAATAACCCCGACAACAGAGCCAATGTTTTCACTGGTTGTTTCAAGCTGCTGAATAATGGTAACAGCATCTTTTACATTGGATGCTAAGCTAGCAATGGAATTTGTGGTACTTTCGACAACTTGTGCCCCCTCTGTTGCGGTTGTGCTGGCAGCTGTTGCGGCTTGTTCTGCTGAGCTGGCACTTTCTGCAACTTCATGGGCTGCAATACTCATTTCACTCATTGAATGACTAACGGCTTGTGTTGAGTGTTGTTGTTTTTCTGCCCCCATTTTGTTCTCTGTTGATGCCTCTGCCATAACGGATGCAGAGCTTCCTAGTTTTAGGGCTTCTTGCTCGATTTTTATCATCATTGATTGAATCTTTTCTACAAATTGATTGAAGTAGTTTGCCAGTTGACTTAGTTCGTCATTAGTACCACTACTGAGCCGGGCGGTTAAATCCCCATCACCTTCTGATAAGTCTTGCATCATACCGATTGTCTTACGGATAGGGCTGACGATAGTCCGTGCGAATAAGCTAGTCGCGATTACACTAAGCACAATAGTGATGACGGAAACCGCGATAGAAATAAAAGTAATACTGGATACCAGTTCTTTCTGTGCTTCTGTTACTTCCTCCATATCCATTTCTGCCAGTAAGGCCCACCGTTGTCCTAGAATCTCCAGTGGACGATAAGCGCTAACAACTTCTTTACCTGTGAATTTTGTATAGCGCACTTCACCTTTTTCTCCATTAAGGGCGGCATCTACGGCAGGGTTATCGATAACCTGTAATAACATATTGGAATTTAATTGATCAATGCGATTGATGGCCGCATCGCTAGCCAAATTATTGGTTTTTAGCAGTTTTAAAAAGTTATCTTTATTTTCAATAAGGCCTCTACTAATACTGCGAAGGGTTTTGTCCTGCCCCACGATTATGCTTTCACCACTGTTTCCAAGGCCCATATCCAGCCAGTTACTGTGGTGAGTCATTTCAGCATTAATTTTATCCACCGGCATTTGAAAAATCAGCACGCCGATTTTTTCCTTACCAGAATAGATTGGCGAAGAAATAAATGAAGCTGCTGCTTCGTATGAAGGTGTATATTGATCGAAGTCGGTTAAAAATACCGACTCAACATCATTAGCGGCTGCGGCTTTGCGAAAAGCATCGCCAATCGCAGAATCAGCATAAGGGCCATCTATCAGTGAGGTTGCGTAATCCAATTCTTTAAAAACGGAATAAATAATATGACCCGTTTCGGCGTCTGCAATAAAAATATCATAGAAGCCAAAATGATTTAAAAATTTGCGTGTGTGTGGGTGTAATGCTGCGTGAGTTTCGCTATAAAGGGTTGTGTCTTTAATACTATCTAATATCTCTTTGCTACCCAATGGGTTTTTGTTGGCTGCAATATAGTTATACTGCAATGCAATGGTATTTTCATCAATTGAATTAAGTATTTGATCGGTGTTAGTTTTTTCTCCGTTAATTTGCTCATACCGTTTACCGAATTCGTTTTTATAATAATTATTCACTGCATCCCGTTGAATGCTTGCTTCAGGTAGCCCTTCGGCATCTTCACTGTAACCAAAAAACGACTGTCGTAATACATAGGTATGTTCAATGATTGTGGGGTCACTGGACATCACTTGTACTTGGTTTTTAATTTCATCCAAATAAGCTTCAATTGCCTCACCAGTTAGTCCTGCTACCGCGATAAGCTCTTTTGTGGAGGCTTTGGTTAGCGCTTTTTCTGATTGTTGTGTGGCGGTATAACCAATGGTGATACTGGTGATTAACAGTGCAGTAATGATTAATGAACTTGCGCCAATAATTAATTTTGTTTGAATATTCATAATAATGCTCTGGAGGTCACTTTAAGGCCTAATAGGGGCATATGAAAAACATGCCAATGCTTAGTTTAGGTTTAGACTGAAAAATCTCAAAAATCAATATATTAGGGAGAATAATAAAGAAGAGTTAAAGGTATTTTTTGCGCTTTTTTGGTGCACTTTGCGTAGTGGTTGCTAGGGTAGGTTATTGGCTATTGCCTGTTACATGAGTATGAAACTGATCTATAAATGAAGCCACCATCCATGGTTGATTTGATCCACTATAGGAAGCGTTAGCGATAGCTTTCAATGGGTGCGCAAGAGCAGACTAAATTGCGGTCACCGTAAACATTATCAATTCTATTCACAGCGGGCCACACTTTATGCTGTTTAAGCCAAGGTGCAGGGAAAGCAGCGACTTCACGAGAGTAGGGGTGCAACCATTCTGCGGAATACATATCCTCTTGGGAGTGGGGTGCGTTGACTAAGGGGTTATCTTCCACCGGATAAGTGCCATTTTCCACGAGGGTAATTTCCTTGCTAATGGTAACCATGGCATCGCAGAAGCGATCTAATTCCATTTGTGACTCTGACTCTGTCGGTTCAATCATCAATGTCCCTGCGACGGGGAAACTCATTGTCGGTGCATGAAATCCAAAATCCATCAATCGTTTGGCGATATCTTCTTCAGTGATGCCACTTGACGCTTTCAGTGGACGTAGATCAAGAAGGCATTCATGGGCAACGAAACCATTTTGACCTGTATATAGGATGGGAAAATAAGGACTCAATTTTTTGGCTACATAATTCGCATTGAGAATGGCCACTTCCGTTGCCGAACGCATTCCCTCACTTCCCATCATTTTTATATACATCCAGCTAATCGGTAATATGCTCGCAGATCCCCACGGGGCAGAAGAGATGGTATCGTTAGCATTATCGACATTGGGAATGTCACACACAGGGTGCCCTGGAAGAAACGGTGCCAAGTGGCTTTTAACACCGATTGGGCCCATACCCGGACCGCCACCGCCATGAGGAATGCAAAACGTTTTATGCAAATTGAGATGAGATACATCACCACCAAAGTGACCGGGTGCGGCGACGCCCACCAGTGCATTCATATTGGCGCCATCCACATAGACCTGAGCACCAATGCTATGGATCATTTCACATAGTTGGGTGATGCTTTCTTCAAAAACGCCGTGCGTTGAGGGGTATGTCACCATAATACAAGCAATTTGATCGTTCAGTTCATCAATTTTTTGTTGTAGATCGTCTAAATCGACATTGCCTTTATTATCACAATTGATGACAACGACATTCATACCCACCATTTGTGCTGAAGCAGGGTTAGTACCATGCGCAGATGAAGGAATTAAACAAACATTACGTTGTGTTTCCCCTTTGTGGGTAAAGTAATTTTTAATCGCAACCAGCCCTGCATATTCACCTTGTGAACCCGCATTAGGTTGTAAGCTGACACGATCATAGCCGGTGCAGCTTGCTAGCATGGTTTCTAATTCGGAAAATAATTGTTGATAACCCTGAGTTTGCTCTGCTGGTGCAAAAGGGTGAATACCGCCAAATTCTGCCCATGTTACCGGGATCATTTCAGCTGTTGCATTGAGCTTCATTGTGCAAGAACCGAGAGGAATCATGGCATGATTGAGTGCAATATCTTTGACTTCCAAGCGGTGTAAATAGCGTAGCATTTCAGTTTCAGAATGGTAATTATGAAATGTTTCATGACTCAGAATAGCATCGGTACGCAGTAATGTTTCGGGAATACCGTGGTGTTGATTGATAAGTGCATCGTCTATTTTTATTAGATCGGCTTGTTGAACGTTATCATTAAAAATAGCGGCTAAGTTTTCTAGATCATCGATAGTTGTTGTTTCGTTAATACTTATGCTAATGGTATTGATATCTGATCGTAAATTAATGTGCTTCGATAATGCACGCTGAATAATATCTTGTGTTTGCTCATTAGTTTGAATGGTTAATGTGTCAAAGTAATGATTGTTTTTTAGTGAAAAGCCCATTGTTGTAATGACTTTTGCCAAAATACCCGTTAAGCGGTGAATACGATTTGCTATTCGTTTTAAGCCCTCGGGACCATGATAAATGGCGTAAAATGCGCTCATTAATGCGAGTAATGCTTGTGATGTACAGATATTTGAATTGGCTTTCTCGCGGCGAATATGTTGCTCTCGGGTTTGCATCGCCATACGCAGTGCAGTTTTGCCTTTGGTGTCGACAGAGACACCAATAATTCGACCGGGTGCAGCGCGTTTGAATTTATCAGCAAACGCAAAAAAGGCGGCGTGAGGGCCACCAAAACCCATGGGAACACCAAAACGTTGATTGCTACCCACAACAATATCAGCACCCATCTCCCCAGGAGAGGTGAGTAAAACCAGACTCATAATATCCGCTGCAACAGTCACTAAAGCTTGTTTACTGTGAGCAAGTGAAATTGTGTTGCGTACATCTCTTACTTCGCCATCAGAGCCCGGATATTGTAAAAATAAACCGAAGCAATCGTTCTGCTTTAGTAGTTCATCAGGCTCACCGACTAAAATAGTAAAACCAAAATGTTTGGCGCGCGTTTGTATAACAGCCAATGTCTGAGGGTGGGTATTCTGATCAACAATAAATGTGTCTGAGTTATTACGCTTTTGTTGACGTTTGCTCATAGCCATGGCTTCGGCAGCGGCAGTACCTTCATCGAGCATAGAGGCATTGGCCAAATCCATTCCAGTTAAATCGGTAATCATTTGCTGAAAGTGTAATAGACCTTCTAAACGACCTTGAGCAATTTCAGGTTGATAGGGTGTATAAGCGGTATACCAACCGGGGTTTTCCAATACATTACGCAGAATAACGTTGGGGACAATCGTATCGTGATACCCCATACCAATATAACTTGTGAAAACACTATTTTGGGAGGCAATAGTGTTGAGCTGTTGAAGGGCTTGTTGTTCGTCAACGGGATGATCCAGTGCCATTGTCTCTGTTTGTAATATCCCTGCCGGTACCGTTTGTTCAATCAAAGTGTTTAGGTCACTGACACCTAGAGCAGCAAGCATGGCTTGCTGTTGCTGTTTATCCGGGCCTATATGTCGTTGAATAAAAGCACCGGGTTGGCTGAGAGACTGAATAGATTGAGAAAGCAATGGCCGTATGGTTGACATGGAGCACCTGAATACAAAAATCGATGAAAAATACGCCAGTGATTATACGTGAAAGGTTTCCGTTAAGTGCGATTAAAATGAGTAAGATAATAATTTATGATAGCTGACCTTAACATCCCGATATATTAATGTTAGGGTTGCTTTATAGACTATAAAAATGAGTTCCATTGGTTATGGATTCCCGTATTAATGACCAGCTGTTTGTTGTCCAGTCTGGTGATGGTCACAGTGAGCACGATGAGCGCAGTGACGGTGATATAGACACCGATATAGCTGATATAACAGTATCGATCGATCGCTTCTTGGAAGTGCGTAGACAAACAGAATGTCTGGTTGCTTCTTTGTCTGAGGCTGATGCTCAATTACAATCGATGCCTGATGCCAGCCCTGCCAAATGGCACCTTGCTCACACCACTTGGTTTTTTGAAACCTTTATTCTCTGTCCATACCTAACAGATTATCGTCGCTTTAACGAAACCTTCAATTACCTGTTTAACTCATATTACAATGGGATAGGGGAGCAATACCCACGTCATCAACGTGGTTTGATAAGTCGCCCATCTTTACGTGAAGTTATCAGCTATCGGCATGCGGTTGATGATGCGATTTGTCGTTTTATTATTGGTATTGAGAAGAATGACGCAGCAGAACCAGTTGCATTAATTGAGCTGGGTTTACAGCACGAACAACAGCATCAAGAGTTATTATTAACGGATATAAAACACGCTCTCTTTCAAAACCCGCTTTATCCAAATTATCAAGCAAGCCCTAAAAACCATCAGCCGTATCAAGAGTGCTCTCTGGAGTGGTTAGATTTTCAAAATGGAGTAATGTCGATTGGCTACGGTGGTGATGGCTTTAGTTATGACAATGAACGTCCCAGCCACTCTGTTTATCTTCACGATTATTCCATTGCTTCCCGTTTAGTCACGAATGGTGAATATTTAACATTTATTGAAAGTGGTGGTTACGACAACCCTGATTTTTGGTTAGCAGATGGTTGGGCGTGGCTACAAAATCAGAAACATCAGAATCCACTTTATTGGATCAAGCGCGATAATCAATGGTTTGAATATACTCTATACGGTTTAATGCCTTTAGATCATCACCAGCCTGTCATTCATACGAATTATTATGAGGCGAGTGCTTACGCTAATTACTTAGGTGTGCGCTTACCAACAGAATTTGAATGGGAATATGCTTTACAAGCGCAACAAGTGACGCCCGAATTGAACGAAATTACTTGTCACCCGTCTATAAAGGCAAATCAATATCAGCAACACTCTGTTTTGGAGCACGCATTTACACAAGGTTGGCAATGGACCACCAGTAGCTATGCGCCATACCCCGGATTTAACCCTTTTAGTGGTGTTGCAGGGGAGTATAACGGTAAATTTATGTCGAATCAGTATGTCTTAAGAGGTAGCTCTTGTGTGACTCCCAAAGGACATACGCGCAGTACTTATCGTAACTTTTTTTATGCACATCAAAATTGGCAATTTACAGCCATTAGACTCGCAAAATAATAACTAGGACCTATCTATGTCTTCTACCGCACAGAATTTTATCGATGAAAGCGATGTTGATGAAGTTTTTCTTGCCGACGTTGTTGAAGGCTTATCCAAGCCACAGAAAACACTGCCCTGTAAGTATTTTTATGATGAAAGGGGGTCTCAATTATTTGAAAAAATTTGTGAGACGCCTGAATACTATGTGACACGTACAG
The DNA here is from genome assembly GCA_050633825.1 of Cellvibrionaceae bacterium. GTDB lineage: Bacteria > Pseudomonadota > Gammaproteobacteria > Pseudomonadales > Cellvibrionaceae > CANLBN01. The sequence goes on from JBOEHG010000033.1 coordinate 19,447, forward strand.
AGTGCCGTATTTACGAAGACTATGCAGAAGAAATGTCAGCGCTTATTGGGTCGCGAGCACTTATCATCGAGCCCGGTGCAGGTTCAGTCAAAAAAATTACGCTGTTATTAGAGCAATTGAAAGAACCCGCTGGTTTTATTCCAATGGATATATCAGAGGAAATATTACAGCTTTCTTGTGATGCTTTAGCCAGGCAGTTTCCCTTGTTGGATATTACTCCTGTTGTGATTGATTTTCTGAATGGGGGTGATTTGCGACGAATATTCTCGACGCTCCCTGCTCAACCTTTGGTTGATAAACGGGTCATTTTTTTCCCGGGTTCTACTATTGGTAATTTTCATCCTGAAGAAGCTCAGCGGTTTTTAAAACAGTTTGCTGACAACTTACAGCCGGGCGATGGTTTGTTAATTGGTGTTGATATCGTTAAAGAACTCTCTGTATTAGAAGATGCCTATAATGATGCCGAAGGTGTGACAGCTGGTTTCAACCTTAATTTATTACACCGAATCAATAATGAATTGGCTGGCGAATTGAATGTTAATGCATTTAATCATCAAGCAATATTTAATCAGCAAAAAAGCCGTATTGAAATGCATATTATCAGTGCTGAGTCGCAAGAAGTGCAGATAGGCGATCAATCTTTCACTTTTAGTAAGGGTGAAAGCATTCATACGGAAAATTCATATAAATATTCTATTGAGATGTTTTCTACCTTAGCGCAGCAGGCGGGTTTTCGTTGTGAAAAAGTTTGGCAAGATAACGATAGTTTGTTTAGTGTTGGTTACTATTCGGTTGTATAAAGACTGATTGACTATAATTTTTACCTCTAAGTGTCATACCTTTAGGGGGCACTATTTGTGCACTGGGGTTACATTACCAATGATTGAAAGTTCATGATCTATTTTTTTTATCTCAAAAGAGCCGCCTTCTCTAGATGCTTGGTAACATAAGATATTGTTTTTTTGTGAAGAGTCGCTTAAAGACTCAATCCAAAACGGCCACAATACACTAGCAGCAGAACCTGTGGCACTGTCTTCTTCAATGTCATATTGAGGTGCGAAATAACGGAATACAATATCATTGTTGCCACTTTGTGCAGTGATAATAAGCGCTCTTTGTTTGATGTTTTTAATAATCTTAGGGCTCAACCTAAAGTCTTTTACTTGTTCTTCGCTGTTTAATTCAACGATTAAATAACCCTCTTCATTATTGGTTTGTGCTGCTCTTTTACTGTTAAAAACAAAGTCCTTCTTTTCTATCAGTTTTTCGATGGGAAGTTTAAGAGAATAGCTGTTTTTTAATACCTCTACTTTTAAAGATTCTGTTACTGAGTGAAATAGATAGGCCGATTGCTTATATGTTTGCTGTAAAAAAGCGGCTGCTGCAAGCGTGCCATGACCACAGCGCTGAATACGGCCTTTAGGATTAAACCAACAGATATCATATTCATATCCCTCAATGAGAGGCTTGATATAAACGGCGGTATTCTCTATATCCCTTAATAAACTTGCAATGTTATGGGATAAGTCATCGGGTAAATTATCTACGAGGTGGACGGTTGCTCTATTTCCATCTGCTTGCCTTCCTGTAAAAACTCGAAATAGAGTAGAATGATTCTTCATGGGCATGGTCCAATAATAGTCCTCAATAATTCTCAGAATAGATAAAAGGTAAACCATCATATGACGGATCGGCGCATTGCTTCAACAACACTTGATCACTTATTGACGGAAGTAAAAGCCTGCTCTATCTGTGAAGTGCACTTGCCTCATGGCCCTAGGCCGGTTGTTCATATGTCATCAAGCGCTAAAGTCTTAATTGTCGGGCAGGCACCTGGCCGACGTGTACATGAAACGGGCATTCCATGGAATGACCCATCCGGTGATCGTTTAAGGCGTTGGTTAAATGTGTCTCGTGAGCAATTCTATGATGAGTCAAGAATTGCTATTATGCCAATGGGCTTCTGTTATCCCGGAACCGGTAAGTCAGGGGATTTACCTCCCAGAAAAGAATGTGCTGAGCAATGGCATCAACGCTTATTGGAACAATTACCTGAAATAGAGTTGACCTTATTAATCGGTCAATATGCTCAACAATATTATCTTCAGCATTACCCGGGCAATAAAAAATTATCACTGACATCACGTGTGCAACAGTGGCAAGACTATCTCCCTCAGTATTTGCCTTTACCTCACCCATCACCACGCAATCAATTATGGTTAAAGAAAAATCCGTGGTTTGATGATGCTGTTGTCCCACATTTACAAAAAATTACCCAAGGTTTAATTGGCTAGAAATTCATGAATGACGCATCAAAAAAACAATCATGGCAACGAAAGACAAGTGAAGTTGTGTATGAAAACCCTTGGATTCAAGTAAGCCATGATACCGTTATTACACCCGGTGGCAGTGATGGTATCTATGGAAGAATACACTTTAAAAACCACGCAGTCGGAATATTGCCAATCGATGACAAACAAGGGACTTGGTTAGTAAAGCAAACTCGTTACCCTCTGGATTGTGAAACATGGGAAATACCCGAAGGCGGTTCACCTCTTGGCGAAGATCCTTTAGCAAATGCCAAACGCGAATTATTAGAAGAAACGGGTTTGGCTGCCGAGCATTGGGAAACATGGTTAGAGTTACAGCTATCCAACTCTGTTAGTGATGAAGTGGCGACAATATTTTTGGCAAAAGAATTAACGCAAGGAGAGATGCAGCTTGAGGATACCGAAGATATTGTTGTCCGCTATCTGCCGCTAAAAGAAGCGATAGCGATGGTGTATTCAGGTGAAATAGTGGATGCAATGTCAGTTGCGGCCTTATTAAAAGCCGCTACAGTAGTGAATTAATCCTTAAACATATCGAATAGAGCAGATTTCTCGTCTTCGCTGACTTGTTGCTCGATGACTTCTTCAACTGTATAGCAAACTTGATTGCGTCCTTGTTGCTTTGCTCGATACAGTTCTTGGTCTGCCCTTTCGACCAGTTTATGCCAGTCATCATCTTGGCTGACAATGTAAGTACTCAGTCCTAGGCTGACAGTAAGTGGAATCGTGTCAGTGCCATTATTTGCGGTTAGAACCGCGCTTTCGACAGCTTCTCTTATTCTTTCTGCGACTTGTGCGGATGTTCCTATGTCTGAACTGGGTAAAATGACGGCAAACTCTTCGCCACCGTAACGGCAAGCAATGTCGAGTTTGCGAATATTGCGTTTTAGACAGTTGGCGATTAGTTTAAGTGCTTCATTGCCTGTCTCATGTCCCCAGTCGTCATTCACTTTTTTAAAGTGGTCAGCATCTACCATGATTAAGGTTGTTGGCTGAGCTGTGCGTTTGGAACGCTCTATTTCTTGGGTAATGATATTAGTAAAATGGCGATAGTTATTCAGGCCGGTCAACGTGTCTGTACTGACGAGCTCGGCTAATTCACTGACTTCTTGTTTTAGCGCATCGATTTCTGGCGCTAATTGGCATAGATCACCATTGGTGCAAGATATAGACTTTTCAGGCATTGAGATTACTTGTATTTAATTACACGATTTTTAAATATTAACTACTAAAGCATAGCTTATTATCGACAGCCTTCAGTATAAATTATTCGTCAGTTAGGGTCAGGTATAAAAAAGCACCCTAAAAAGGGTGCTCAATAACCGGGTGGGGTTAAAAAATGGATGCTAAGGTCTGTTTCTAGGCTGTACGTAGGCGTATAAACGGGTTCATTAACTTGCCTAATAGACCGGTCAGCTTTACGGGCGCTGCTTGAATTGATAAGCATAAGCAGTCCTCGTGGCGCGCAGATACGGGTTGGTGTATATCCCCTGGCTGTTTGATCAGGAAGTCTCCTTCTTGATAGATGCCCTGTTTATCTGAAAAACTGCCTTTTAGTACGACGGTCATTTCCATGCCACGATGGTCATGCTTAGGTACCGTTCCGCCGGCTTGGATTTTCTGTAAAGAGACTTCGTACTGATTTTGCCCTGCGGTAAGCGTGGCTGTTTTTAGTGAATTCGTAACTTTGCGCCATTTTAGTGGTGTGTCACTTGTCATTCGTGTCACTGCGCGAGGCAGGGTGCTTTCGAATTCTTCAGTACTGACGGTAATTGCCTGGTCTTTTTTATCAATAGCAGCCATCAAATCATCAAAGCCTGCTTCTGGTAATACTTGGGGAGATAGTTCTTCTAGCATGGCGCCAGCGACTTGTTCCATTTCCTGTACTGCACATCTGCATTTATGGCAAAAATGCAGATGTGCACTGATAGCAACAGCTTGGGCTGTATCTAGTGTGCCTGATGAGAATTCTGCTAGTAAATCGTTGCTTGGATGATGTTGTGTCATAGTTGTGTACCTAAATCTTAATAACTGTCACTTAAGGAGCGCTGTCGATTGTTAGTTAACGCTTAATTAGCGACTGTAATTTACTCTGTGCCAAGCGTACTCGAGACTTTACTGTGCCTAGAGGCAGACTGAGTTCTTCTGCTACTTCACTGTGTGATTTTGATTCCATATAAACCTTACGGATCACCAAAGACTGCTCTTCGGGCAGTTGCTTAAGTGATTGTTGGATTTGACCGGCATTTCTATTGTGTTGTAACAGGGTATAGGGGCCGTTTTCAGTGGTGTCTTCCCAGATATCCTCTGTTTCAAGAGAAGAGGTGTTGGCATACTTATTCTGACGTCTCAGCATATCAATACGTGTATTCCGAGCTAGGGTAAATATCCAAGTACTGGCAGCGGCTTTGGCGGGGTCAAAGGTCATGGCTTTTTGCCAGACTTTAATCATCACTTCTTGCACTAGCTCATCCATCATTTGTAATGAATGCTGTGATGGAAATTTCGCCATAAAATAGCTTTTGATCAAAGGGCCGAAATGGTCATATAGCACCTTGAATGAGGCTCGGTCTTGAGTTTTTCCTACTTTTAACAGATATTGGTTCCATTCAGCAGGTGTGCCGGAGGCAGCATTGGTATCCATTGAGTTTACCTTTCTTGTGGTTTTTCTCATAGGGATTGGATTTTGGTGTTGTGTCACCTTAGTCACCTTGCATAATGCCATAGTTTGCTTATTTACAGTAACTTACGTAGGTTTACCGGTTTTGGATCTGCCTTTTTGTAGGGGTAATGAGGGTTTCTGCTAATCAAATGATGTGTATTGGCTCCTTTGTTTGGAAAGTGATCTAAAAAGTAGGGTTTTTACGTAATGTAGGCAATAGAAGATAATCAAAAAATCACGAGATAAACCCGATGCAGAGCTCACTAGAAGCGTTCAAGCACTACTACAAAACCTTTGATCAAGGGTCCATCGATGGGCTAGATGATGTCTATGCCGATGATGTTGTTTTTATTGACCCTATCCATGTTATTTCTGGTCGTCAAAACCTGAAGAAATACTTTGAAAGCATGTGCGGTAACCTGACCGAATGTCGCTTTGAATTTATTGATGAAATTGTGAATGGTGGTAATGCTTGTTTTAAATGGGAGATGCATTATCGGCATCCATCCATTAAAGGTAATAAACCTCTGAAATTGGCAGGTGCCAGCTTTATTGAATATTCTGACAAAATCGATTCACACGAAGACTACTATGATATGGGGGCAATGCTATATGAGCATGTTCCTGTATTAGGCAGTACCATACGGATATTAAAATCCCGTATTTCGAAGGCTAATTAATGATGGAGAACTGGAGAGGCAAAACAGTTTGGATAACCGGGGCAAGCTCTGGTATTGGTCGCGCTTTAGCGGTGAAATTAGCTGACCTGGGTTGTACTGTCGTGATAAGCGCCCGTCGCCTTGAAGTGTTGGAAGAGGTTGCTCAATATTCACCTCGTTATTTGTTACCCTTGGTTGCTGATATCACCGATAGTAATGCACGTGATGATATTCGTAAGCAATTATCTGAGCGCGTTGAGTCAATCGATATTGCGATTTTTTCAGCGGGTATAGCAGAATATGAAAATAATTTAGATTTTGTTGATGAGCGTTATCAGCGGGTTTTTGCCGCCAATTTTTTTGGTCTTGTTAATTCTGTTGCTATCGCCTTACCGCTATTAAAAAAATCCCAGCACAAGCCTTACATTGTTGGAATAACCAGTTTATCAGTTGTTGTTGGCTTTCCTCGAGCAGAAGCCTATGGGGCATCGAAGGCAGCAGCAGATTACTTTCTAAAAAGTCTACGTACAGACTTGTCTCCAGATGAATTTGACATCAGTGTCGTGCGCCCCGGCTTTGTTACCACTCCGATGACGTCGGTAAATGATTTTCCTATGCCTTTTGTTATGTCGGCAGATGAGGCAGCCGAGCGCATTATTCGAGGAATGACAAAACGTAAGCTGATATTTAGTTTTCCTACGCGCTTTACTTTGATTTTACAGCTATTGTCTTTTTTCCCAAGCCTTTGGTATAAAAAGTTAGCTCCCAAGATGAACCGCCATAAAAATAATCGACAACATCCCGTACGTAAAGGTATTTAAGGGTCTTTAATGAAAATAGCAATTATTGGTGCAGGTATTTCTGGTCTTACTGCTGCCTATGTATTAAATCGTCAACACGAAATTACTGTTTATGAATCTGCCAATCGCCTCGGCGGACACACCGCAACAATAGATATTCAGCATCAAGGTAGGGATTATGCTATTGATACAGGATTTATTGTTCTTAATGATTGGACGTATCCCAACTTCCAAAAAATACTACGACAAATAGGTGTTGATTGGCAACCCACGACGATGGGGTTTAGTGTTGCGTGTGAAAATACAGGTTTGGAATATAGCGGTGGTAGCCTTAATACACTTTTTGCTCAACGACGTAATTTATTGAACATTAATCATTGGCGGATGATAAGGGATATTTTACGTTTTAATAAAGAAGCTTTGGTTGATGTTGATAGTGGGGGTATTTATTTAGAGATGACTCTGGGTGAGTATCTAGCAAAGAAAAATTATTCATCCGCTTTTATGGATAAATATTTGATACCAATGGGGTCAGCTATCTGGTCGGCAACAACAACGGTTATGAAGGGTTTTCCCTTACAGTTCTTTGTCCGTTTTTTTAGAAATCATGGCTTATTAAGTGTTAAAAACCGACCACAATGGCATGTTGTTAAAGGCGGTTCACGCGCTTACCTTGCGCCATTGACAGAGAGCTTTAAAGATAACATCCGACTTGATTCTGCTATTAAAAATATTACTCGTGCCGATAACGGTGTTACGGTTACTACGATTCATGGTGACTCCGACGTTTTTGACCAAGTTATTATAGCTTCTCATAGCGATCAGGCTTTATCGATGTTGAGCGATGCCAGCAAGGAAGAAAAAAACGTCTTGGGGGCTATTGCATATCAGGATAACGAAGTGGTTTTGCATACGGATACCTCTTTACTACCTGATAGAAAAAGTACGTGGTCAAGTTGGAATTATCGTATCTTAAAAGAAGAGAGTAGCAATCTCGATACTCTGCCTGTACTCACTTACGATATGAATATACTGCAGTCTATCGAGTCTGAAACGACCTTCTGTGTCACATTAAATAAAACAGACGCTATAGACCCCAAAAAAATATTGGGCACCTATCATTACTCCCACCCAGTTTTTTCAATGGATGCTATTGCAGCACAACAGCAATGGCATACGGTCAACGGTGTTAATAATACATGGTTTTGTGGTGCTTATTGGGCCAATGGTTTTCATGAAGATGGTGTTGTAAGTGCTTTGCGTGTTGCTGAACAGTTGGGTGTCACACTTGATTCCAAGCCATCTACAATTGTAGGTGAAAGCAATACAGAAAATGAGGTGTTGAATTGATGGGTATTGATAGCTCACACAATGATACAGCTCTGGCCAGTGCTGTTTACCATGGTACGGTTAGGCATCGTCGCTATACACCTAAAAATCATGAATTTACCTATAATGTGTTTATGGTTTACCTTGACTTACATGAATTAGATCAGGTTTTTTCAACAAGTCGGTGGTGGTCAAATAAAAAATTTAATTTAGCTTGGTTTAAGCGTAAAGATTTTTTGGATGGTCGAGATGATAGTTCTCTATATGATGGGGTTGCCAAGCTTGTTGAGCGGGAAACTGGTCGATTACCTCAAGGCCCTATTCGGATGCTCACTAATTTACGCTACTTTGGCTTTATTATTAATCCGATTACTTGCTATTACTGTTTTGATTCTACCGGTCAGCAATTGGAAACAGTCGTTGCGGAAGTGACTAATACCCCATGGCGCCAGCGCTGCCATTATGTGTTAAATATTAATGAATCAGATGCAGAAAATAAACAACAGTTTACTTTTGCTAAGTCGATGCACGTTTCACCTTTTCAACCTATGGATTTAGAGTATCAATGGAAAGGAAAAACGCCAGCAGATGATTTGTTGGTTCATATTGATGTTTGTCAGGATAGCCAAGCGGTCTTTGATGCGACCATGGTTCTTAAACATCAGCCAATGACACAAACAGTTATGAATAAAGTGGTGTTTCGTTATCCTTGGATGACGTTAAAAGTCTTCGGAGCAATTTATTGGCAGGCAATTAAGCTAGCAATAAAAAAAATTCCTTATTTTTCTAATCCAACAAGCAATACCCCTTCGAATAATGAGTCATTAACAGAAACTTATTTAGAAAACGATCCATCATCAGGAGTCAAGTAATGAGAGCGGTCAGTATTAATAATAATAAAGTGGGTGAGGCATCATCAAGCCTTGCCGATAAATGGGCTAAAAAATTAGTATTGAAATGGTTAAAGCATTTTTCTGAAGGAAGTTTAACAATTGATGATCACGGTGAACGCTATCATTTTGGACAGGCAGCTCATGAGGCTGAGATAGCGGCTCATATTATTGTGCATCATGACTCGGTTTATAGAGATGTATTATTTAATGGAACAGTGGGCTCAGGTGAAGCTTATATGAAGGGTAGTTGGGAGTCCCCCAATTTGACCAACGTAATCCGGTTGATGTGTAAAAATATGGAAATGCTGCATAAAATTAATCAGGGGTGGTCAAAAATAAATTCTAAAGTGGCTGGTGTGCTCCATCGACTTAAGCCGAATAGTAAAGAAAATGCAAAACTGCATATTGCTGCTCATTATGATTTGGGTAATGATTTATTTTCTTTATTCCTCGATCCTACAATGATGTATTCAGCAGCGATATACCCTAGTCAGACATCTACTTTGGATGAAGCCGCTGTTTATAAATTAGAACATATTTGTCAGCGTTTACAGTTGAACGAAAATGATCATTTACTTGAAATTGGTACTGGTTGGGGAGGTATGGCAATTTATGCCGCTACCCATTATGGCTGTAAAGTAACGACAACAACGATATCTCAAGAGCAATATAATCATGCAGTTGCAGCTGTTAAGTCAGCTGGTCTGGAAGATAAGATCACGGTTTTGTTAAATGATTACCGAGATTTGGAAGGACGCTTTGATAAATTGGTTTCTATCGAGATGATTGAAGCAGTCGGTCGTAAATATTATAAGCAATATTTTTCAACTTGCAGCCGACTTTTAAAAGATAATGGTTTGATGTTGATTCAAGCAATCACAATGCCTGATCAGCGTTATAACGTAAGTACTCAAACGAGTGATTTTATTCAGCGCTATATATTCCCTGGGGGCGATTTGCCAGCCTTATCAGTTATGGCAAAGCATGTGGGTGAAAACACCAATATGCAAATCGCTGGCGTTGAAGATATTACGCTGGACTATGCCCGCACACTAGAAGACTGGCGTCATGCTTTTTTCGATAAATTAGCCCTTGTTAAATCACTTGGTTATGACGATGTTTTTATTCGTATGTGGGATTTTTATCTCAGTTATTGTGAAGGCGGTTTTAGAGAGCGTTCAATTAATACTTTGCAGTTATTGATTGCTAAGCCTGAATGTCAGCAGTTACCACCTATTGTTCGTCAGTAATGATGACATTTTTTGGAGTATGTTATGAATAACCTGAGTTTAGTAAGAAAACTATTCATAACTACTATCATTGTGCTGAGTGGCTTATCAAGCAATGCTGTCTCTGCTTCAGCGCATAGCTGCCCTGAAAATAATTCAGCTCAAAAGATAGCTACAGTTATAGGTGCTGCTGTGAGTGTTGATGGAGGCAATCCACTCTATTGTGAATATCATTATCTAAGGCCTGATGAAAAGAAAACGCTGGTTGAATATCGCGATATTGATAATCAGGTGTTTGCTCGTAAAGAATTAGATTTTTCTTCAAGCTCCTTAAGTCCTGGTGTTATCCAGACTGATCTTCGGCATAATGAATTGCGTGCAGTTGAGCCTATCGGCTCTGAGCAATTGAAAGTTAATTACCGAAAGGCGAATACGGATAAGCTCAAAGAAAAGGTGTTGGGGTATTCTAGTTCAACAGTGGTTGACGCTGGCTTTGATAAAGCGATTCGACAATCATGGGAAACCCTTGCTGCTGGAGAAAAAATTATTGTTGATTTTGTCTCTCCAGTACATCTGACGTCAATTAAGTTGTCAATCAAGGTTAGCGAAGGAAAGCTGTGTAGGAAATATAATAAAAATGAAAGCGATGACCTTTGTTTTCTTGTAAGACCCAATAATGCTTTTGCCAATCTTTTTGTAAAGCCATTGGTACTTGTCTATCAGCGTGAAACTCAACGTCTGCTTACTTTTTCTGGAAGCGTTAATGTTACTGACGAGGAAGGTGCTTCGTTAAAAGCGGTTATCAATTATTCTTACTTTTAATTTTTTGCAAATTTCGTTTGTAATAGCAGCACAAGCTTAAATACAGGTCTTGCTTTGTGTTTTTATCAAATAGATTAATTTTCCGATAGGTTAACCTTCGTCATCTAAATAATTAAGTAATTGAATCATTGTTTGGTGAACTTCCCAAGCATCAAATAATTCATTGTTGGGAAACAATGGCAGATTAGTGCGGCTATTGATATACAAGCAATCATCATAGGATGTATCACGAATGATTTGCTTTAAGGTCATCCTTACTCTCAGTTGCCAGTCATCACATTGCAAAATATAGGATTTAGCTGCGTTGATGACCAGTTCTTCGATTAGCCAACTGGATGGCATGGCATGCAGTGAGTGATGTATGTGATATTGATCCCTAAAGTGCTTGATCATGCGGCTGATCTGACGCTGGATACGAGTACCCATTGGTTTATCAATGTAAACTCGGCCCGGTTCTTTTAATGCCAGCATGTTATCCCCTAAAGAATAATAATTAACAATGAGAAAGTTTGCTCTCAAGTACAGAGAACGTTCAGTAACTAGTGTACTAATGAATCTTTTTTGCTATTGGCTTGAGTGTCTGTCGTAAAAGTTTCTTTATCGTTGCCAGTTGTGCTTGGCATTGCTTCAACCTGATACTTAATACGGTGAACCAATTTTCCTAAAATGTCGAGTACTTGTGTCAGTTGGTCGATAGAGCTAAGCAGCTTTTCTTGAGAGCTTGCATCGTCGGAGTCGTCATTAGCTGATTTGCGTTTTTCTACTGTCTTTTCTGTTGTCATAATAGCTTCTCATGGGTAAACACAATATCTCTTTAAGCGAAAGAGGCGACCACTCCTTTGATCGCATGCTCCCCCCAAAGTTTCAGTTATCGTTAATCCCAGTTCAGTGCGCCACCTGTTTGATATTCAATAACGCGTGTCTCAAAAAAGTTTTTCTCTTTACGCAAATCCATAATTTCACTCATCCACGGGAACGGATTTTTGGCGCCTGGGTATTGTTCTTTTAGCCCTAGCTGAGCTAAGCGGCGATTTGCGATGAATTGTAAATACTCTTCCATCATTGCCGCATTCATACCCAGTACACCACGAGGCATGGTGTCGCGAGCGTAAGCAATTTCAAGTTCCGTGCCCTCAAGAATCATCTGCGTCACTTCTTGTTGGAATTCTGCAGACCACAAGTGCGGATTTTCTAACTTAATTTGGTTGATGACATCAATACCGAAGTTCAAGTGCATTGATTCATCACGTAAAATATACTGGAATTGTTCTGCAACACCCGTCATCTTATTGCGACGACCCATTGATAAAATTTGGGTAAAACCACAATAGAAGAAAATACCTTCAGTAACGGCATAGAAGCCGATCAAATTACGTAATAATTCTTGATCTGCTTCGGGAGTGCCTGTTTGGAATGTTGGATCAGTAATACCTTGAGTATGATCGATGCTCCAAGTGGCCTTGTTAGCAACTGATGGCACTTCTCGGTACATATTAAAGACTTCGCCTTCATCCATTCCCAGTGATTCAATACAGTATTGGTAGGCATGAGTATGAATCGCTTCTTCAAATGCCTGACGTAAAATATATTGACGGCACTCGGGGTTAGTAATAAGTCTGTAAATAGCTAATACTAAATTATTAGCAACCAGTGAGTCTGCTGTCGAAAAGTAACCCAAAGAACGCATAATAATACGGCGCTCATCTTCACTAAGACCATCGGCACTTTTCCAAGTGGCAATGTCTGCGGTCATATTCACTTCCTGTGGCATCCAATGATTGGCACAACCGTCTAAATATTTTTGCCAAGCCCAATCATATTTAAATGGGACGAGTTGATTTAAATCTGCCCGACAATTAATCATCGCTTTTTGGTCGACTTGAACACGGGATGCACCCATTTCCAGTTCTTCAATACCTGCAGTGTTATCAATATTATTGATCGCTGCTTTGGCAAGGCTAACAGCGTCCTGTGGTACTGTAGTGCTCGCAGGTGTTGGAGCTGCTGTTGCTGTCGAGGGTTTTGCTGCCCCCATTTGTGGCGCGCTAACAGTAGGGTTTGCTGCCTGCTGTTGTGTGCTTGCTGTTGTTTGCGCAGTCACACTTTCTGTATTTTCTTGGTTTTTTATACTCTCTTGGATCTCCGGTGACTCTTTAATCTCCAGTGAGTCTGTCACTGGCGAAGATTTAAGAGACGCTTTTTTAGCAGGCATTTCAAGGGTATCGTCGTACTCGTCCCAACTTAGCATAGTGTCTTTCCTATATCTTAATTCTTTCTATTTAATGTCGTTTAGCGCTATCTATTCAGTGCTTAACCATTTCTTACTGGCATGCTTCACAATCTGGGTCATCCAGTGAGCAAGCTTGTGGCACTGCAGCAGGACCGCTGGCCTCTACATTGTCACTACTTGTTGAGCCAGAGGAAACAGCATTTAAGTTCCCTGTATCAACCGTTGATTTTTCGGTTGTTGTAGCTGCTAAGGCACGCAAATAATAGGTTGTTTTTAATCCACGGAACCAAGCCATGCGATAGGTAACATCTAGTTTTTTACCATTAGCGCCCGAAATATACAGATTCAAACTTTGTGCTTGGTCGATCCACTTTTGACGGCGGCTAGCAGCATCAACAATCCAGCGAGGTTCAACTTCAAAGGCGGTTGCATATAGCGCTTTAAGGTCATCGGGAATGCGATCAATTTTCTGTGCTGAGCCTTCATAGTATTTAAGGTCATTAACCATGACGTTATCCCATAGGTCGCGATCTTTTAAATCGTGTACCAAGTAAGGGTTAACGACAGTGAATTCACCGGACAGGTTAGATTTTACATACAGGTTTTGGTAGGTCGGCTCAATGGATTGAGAAACACCAGTAATATTGGCAATGGTTGCTGTTGGTGCAATCGCCATAACGTTGGAATTACGCATGCCTTGTTGTTGTACTTTGGTGCGTAGGTTTACCCAATCCAATGTTTGTGTACGATCAACTTCAATATATTTCTCACCACGGTTTTGTACTAACAGCTCGATCGAATCGATGGGTAATATACCTTGGCTCCAAAGAGAACCTTGGTAGGTTTGGTAAGAACCACGTTCCACAGCTAGGTCACTAGATGAGCTGATTGCATAGTAGCTAATGGCTTCCATTGAACGGTCAGCAAATTCCACAGCAGCGTCAGAACCATAAGCAATACGTTGCTTATAAAGTGCATCCTGAAAACCCATGATACCCAAGCCAACAGGGCGATGGCGCATATTGGATTGACGTGCTGTCTCAACGGAGTAGTAGTTGATGTCGATAACGTTATCGAGCATACGTACAGCCGTTTTGATAGTGGCTTGTAATTTGTTTTGGTTTAATTGACCGTCTTCAATGTGTTGAGCCAGATTGATTGAACCTAAATTACAAACGGCAATTTCTTCATCTGCTTTAGTGTTGAGTGTGATTTCAGTGCACAAATTAGATGAATGAATAACACCCGTATGTTGCTGAGGGCTACGAAGGTTACAGCTATCTTTAAAGGTCACCCATGGATGCCCTGTTTCGAATAACATCCCTAGCATTTTGCGCCATAAGTTCTGGGCGGAAACACGCTTAAATGTTTTTATCTCGCCAGTATCAGCCATGCGTTCATAGACTTCGTAGCGTTCTTCAAAGGCTTTACCATAAAGATCGTGTAGGTCAGGTGTTTCACTGGGAGTAAACAGCGTCCATTCTTTATCATCAAATACGCGCTTCATGAATAGGTCAGGTACCCAGTTGGCAGTATTCATGTCATGAGTACGACGTCTGTCATCGCCAGTATTTTTACGTAGCTCTAAAAACTCTTCGATATCCATGTGCCACGTTTCAAGGTAGGCACACATGGCGCCTTTACGCTTACCGCCTTGGTTAACTGCTACCGCTGTATCGTTCGCGACTTTTAAGAAGGGGACAACCCCTTGTGATTTACCGTTGGTGCCTTTGATATAAGAGCCTAATGCACGAACAGGCGTCCAGTCATTACCTAAGCCGCCAGCCCATTTGGATAGCATTGCATTATCTTGCATAGCGCCATAAATGCCATGTAAGTCATCGGGTACAGTGGTTAAGTAACAAGATGACAATTGTGGTCTCAAAGTGCCAGCATTAAATAAAGTGGGTGTAGAGCTCATGTAATCGAACGAGCTTAATAAACGGTAGAACTCAATCGCACGCGCATTTGGGTTGTCTTCTTTAGCCGCCAAGCCCATTGCAACACGCATAAAGAATACTTGAGGTAATTCGATACGTGTTTCATCACTATGAATAAAGTAACGGTCATATAATGTTTGTAAGCCGAGATAAGTAAATTGATTATCTCGTTCGTGGTCCAGTGCTTCACCCAACTGTTTTAAATCAAATTCTAGTAATTCTGGGTGAATTAACTCTAACTCAACGCCCTTTTGAATATAAGCAGGTAGTGCTTTGGCATATAGCTGAGCCATTTCATGGTGGGTTGCCTGTTCAGCAATACCTAAAAAGCTAAGGGCTTCCGCTCTTAACTTATCAAGTAGTAAGCGTGCGGTAGCGTAAGTATAGTTAGGTTCTTTTTCAACCAGTGTGCGGGCAGTAATCACCAGTGAGGTATTGATATCCGCTAGGGCAACACCGTCGTATAAGTTGCGAGTGGCTTCATCTAGAATCGCTTTAGCATCAACATCTTTTAGGTTGTCACAAGCTTCAGTGACGACGATATGTAAGCGTTCCATATCCAGTGGTGCAAGAGAGCCATCTGCCATGGTGACATTAATTTTAGGGTAGTTGGCGAGCTCTTCTGCTGAGATAGTTGGCGTAACATCAGCACGTAGTTTGGCTCTTTCTTCACGATAAAGGACGTAGTCACGAGCAACCTTGTGCTCGCCGCCGCGCATCAGTGCTAGTTCAACTTGGTCTTGAATATCTTCAATATGAACTGTGCCACCTGAAGGCATTCTACGTTTAAACGTTTCAGTGATTTGTTGAGAAAGGACTTTAACTGTGTCGTGTACGCGACGTGATGCTGCTGCAACGCCTCCTTCTACTGCCAAGAATGCCTTGGTCATTGCCACTTCAACTTTCGACTCATCATAAGGAACCACGGTACCGTTACGTTTGATTACACGTAACTTTCCGGGTGCTGTCGCTGAAATAGCGGATGTGTGTGTTGCAGGTGTTAGGTGGGGTTGGCCTTGTTGGGGGTTTGCATCAGTATCAGTATGCATTACAGATTGTCTCCACTATCTTTATTTCTAATATATTAACTGTTGTAAAAGTGATTCTTGGTTGTTGAACAAATTGTTGAGCGCATGGCTATCACTTATCGCAACGGGATGTTATTTCCATGTATGGATGATTCATTGCTCATTAATAAGTGTGGTAATTCGTACTATTTACGTTGGTATTCTTATATAAGGTAAAGGTGTTTCTAAAAGGCGCTTCTAGCCGTACCTGTTAATTTTTAGTCACCTTGCTTTTAGCCACTTTGGATACCGTATTGGTATCTTATATCGGTGATCGTATTTGGCTATCAAAACCCAATATATTGGGGTTGTTTTGAATATCAACACAAGATAATGCGTTTTTAGAGAAAGTGCAAGCCAATGATTCTGGGCAATAGTTGTGGACAAATTGTGGGTAACTCTAAAAGTCAGTGAGTACTAATCTAGCAATCTGTGCCGGGGCTGGCTTAGGGTGAGGATAAGTTATTCACACGGTTTATTATACTATTTTCCTATAGGCGAATAACTTTTAAGTGTCTTTTTTTATTAAAAGATAGCTTGCACTTAAACAGTGCTTTGTTCTGAGGGCTTAGCTTACTGAGTAGACAGTTTTCCCATTAAAAACTCCATAAGCGCCTTTTGGGCGTGCAGGCGATTTTCAGCCTCGTCCCATACCACTGAATAAGGGGAGTCCATAATAGAATCATTGATTTCCATCCCTCGGTAGGCGGGCAGGCAATGCATAAAAATGGCATCGTCATTTGCCAGTGACATAAGTTCTTCAGTGACCTGAAAGCCTTTAAATGCATCGATGCGTTTTTGTTTCTCTTCCTCTTGCCCCATTGAGGCCCATGTATCAGTGACGACCCAGTCAGACCCTATGACAGCCTTTTGAGGGTCATCAAATAGTGTAATGCGGTCACGATTAGCACTCACAAGAGAAGCCTCCGGCTCATAGCCCGGAGGGCAGACAATGTGTAATTTAAAATCACATTGTTTGGCGGCATTAATATAGGAGTGGCACATATTATTGCCGTCGCCAATCCAAACGGCTGTTTTGCCTTGCGGGTCACCGCGATGTTCAACATAGGTTTGGATGTCAGCCAGTAGCTGACAAGGGTGGTAGCTATCAGTGAGCGCATTAATAACCGGCACACTTGAATATTGTGCAAATTTTTCCACAATATCATGACCAAATGTACGGATCATGATGATATCAACCATGCTAGAGATAACGCGGGCAGAATCTTCTATGGGTTCACCTCGTCCTAATTGTGTATCGCTGGAGGACAAAAATAAGCCGGAGCCGCCCAGTTGCGCAATGCCTGATTCAAAAGAGACACGTGTTCTTGTTGATGACTTTTCGAAAATCATTCCAAGGACTTTACCGTCTAAGGTTTTTTTTGCTGTGTCATTATGGCGCTGTTGTTTGAGTTCAATTGCGCGATAGATAATAGCCTTTAGTTCTTCAGGCGATAAATCCATTAAGGTTAAAAAATGTCTGGTCATGATAATAAAAACCTGTTGCGCGTTGAAAAACTAAAGGGACTATTGGATTAATGCTGTCACGATATGAATGACTTCATCTGCTTGTGCTTCTGTCATAATTAATGGAGGGAGTAAGCGAATAACGCTACCAGCAGTAACGTTCATTAATAAACCATTGTCGGCAGCTTGTTGAACAAGCTCAGGGCATGGCTGAGTAAGTTCAATACCAATCATAAGGCCCTTTTGTCGGTATTCTTTTACTTGGGTTTTATTAGCTAGTGCTTTGATAAAACCCACTTTGAAATAGTCTGCCAGTTGTGAGGCATGCTGGCAGAGTTGTTCTTTTTCGATGGTATCAATGACAGCAGAGATTGCCGCACAAGCAACGGGGTTACCACCATAAGTTGAGCCATGGTTACCGGGCTGCAATATTTGATTGGTTTTGCCTTGCGTTAGACAGGCGCCTACAGGCAGGCCATTACCCAAGCCTTTGGCTGTAGTGAACACATCGGGTAAGAAGTCATAGGCCTGATAAGAAAAGTGGTGGCCTGTGCGACCATTGCCTGTCTGGATTTCATCCAGCATCAATAGCCAATCGTTATCATCACAGATTGAACGTAGACTAGGAAGATAATCATCATCTGGAATTTGAATTCCGCCTTCACCTTGTACTGGTTCGACGAGTATGGCGACAATATCATTATCATCGCTTAATGCTTTTATTGCATCGATATTGTTGAAAGGTACATGAATAAAACCCTCCAGCAATGGCGTAAAGCCTTGTTTTACTTTGGAGTTGGCTGTTGCCGTTAGCGTTGCCATTGTTCGTCCATGAAAACTATTGCTCATGGTGATGATGGTGGGAATCGCTACTCCTTTTTCATTACCATATTTACGGGCAATTTTAATGGCGGCTTCATTGGCTTCCGCGCCAGAGTTAGAGAAGAAAACTTTTTCCATGCCGCTGACTCGGCAAAGCTTTTCAGCCGCTTGTTGTTGTACCGGTAAGTTATATAAATTAGATGTATGAACCAAGGTCGACACTTGTTTCTGAACTGCAGCACTGACCGCTGGGTGGCAGTGGCCCAGCCCGCAAACTGCAATTCCTGACAGTGCGTCTAAGTACTGTTTGCCGTGTTGATCCCAGACGTGACAGCCAGACCCTTTTGTTAAGGTGAGGGCTCTTTCGCCGTAGGTATTCATCAATGTTGCTGTATTGTTCATTAGAGGTAAATTCAAAATATAAAAAGCTAAAACTAAAAAAGGCAGCCAGTGCTGCCTAGATAAGCCCTCCATTATCGTTCAAGATAATCCGTTTGGCAATTATACGAACAATTTACTGCGCCGCTTGGTGCAGGTCAGTGGCGAATCGGGTAGAATGCTCGTCAATTTACATATGACTTTAGAGGTATTAAATCCCCATGGATATCATGGATACTATTAAGCAACAAATCTCAGATAACGATGTCATCCTTTATATGAAGGGCTCGCCTAATGCACCCCAGTGTGGTTTTTCTATGCGTGCGTCTCAGGCCATTATGGAGTGCGGTAAGCGCTTTGCTTACGTTGATATTCTGTCTAATCCTGATATTCGAACCAACCTTCCCAAGTATGCAGAATGGCCAACCTTTCCGCAGCTATGGATAAAAGGGGAATTGGTCGGCGGTTGCGATATTATTACCGAAATGCATGAAGCGGGTGAGCTAAAAACATTGATTGATCAATCCGTGCCCGATGAAGGCGAAGCGTAAGTAGACGAACAGTCATGACCGATTTACGCGTCACACTGGTTCAAACGTCACTAGAATGGCATAACCCTGAAGCGAATCGGGCAGCTTTGAGTAAGAAGCTTGAACCGGTAAAAGGCAGTACGGATCTTATTGTATTGCCTGAAATGTTTACCTCGGGTTTTACTTCTCATCCTGAAGATATAGAAGCAGGCAGCCATACGGTTGAATGGTTGCGAGAGCAAGCTTGCCAGTTAAATGCTGCTATAACTGGCAGCATTGCTTGCCATGTTGTTGGATCTGATAGCGATAAGGGTGACACTAACAAAACCTACGTTAATCGTTTACTGTTTGTTACGCCTGAGGGCGAATTGCAGTATTACGATAAAGTGCATTTATTTCGTATGGGCGGAGAACATAAACGCTACCAGGCCGGTGAGCAGCGTTGTGTCATTAGCTATAAAGGTTGGCGTCTTTTAATGACTGTTTGCTACGATTTACGTTTTCCCGTTTTTTGTCGTAACACCACACAAGAAGATCGCTATGACTACGATGCGATGGTTTGTGTGGCAAACTGGCCAGAATCTCGACGGGAGCATTGGCGGACTTTATTAAAAGCACGGGCTATTGAAAATCAAGCCTTTGTTGTTGGCGTTAACCGTGTTGGAGTGGATGGTAATAACTTGTCTTACAGTGGTGATTCTTTAGCTGTTGATTGTTATGGTACTTTACTGGTTGATGAAACTGGGGAGTGGGTTAATACAGTGCAGTTAAGCCAAAAGGCTATGTTAGAATATCGACAGAAGTTTCCGGTGTGGCAGGATGCTGATTCATTTTCATTAGAGCATTAATACTCTAAGAGAAAATAAACGAAATGTTAATAAGAATACAACTAACTCTTTAATCTGCTAAAAATTTTAGACATAAAATTTGCAAAAAATAGATCAAAACAGGTGATAAAATGAATAAAAATAATGGTTTTATAGCGATAATATTCTGTAGTTTATTTTTTTCATTTGCTAATGCTCAAAGTATTGTTGAGAAGCAAGTACTTCCCGTTGATTCTGATAATGATGGTGTTATAGATAGCCTTGATAAATGCTACAAAACAGCTGCGGGCGCTAAGGTAGATGAGCACGGTTGTTATATTAGTATTACTGAAGTTAAAGAAATTAATCTAAATATTAATTTTGATGTTGATTCTGCTGTAGTGAAGCCAGAATATTTTGGCAAAATTTCCGAAGTAGCGACTTTTATGACGGAGTACCCTTTAACCCGAGCAACTATTGAAGGGCATACCGATAGTGATGCCGATAATGCCTACAATAAAGCACTCTCACAGCGTCGTGCAGGTTCTGTGGCTAGGTTGTTAGTTACTCGTTACAATATTCCTGTCATCAGAGTGACAGCAGTGGGTTTTGGTGAAGAACAACCGCTGGTCCCTAATAATTCCCCAGAGAATAAATTTACTAATCGTCGAGTGGTTGCCTTTATACGTTCCATCGATAAAGAGCCTGCCTCAGGTTGCTGTGACAAAAAAGCAAAAAAAGATACAAAGTAAGACGCTAAAAAAGAAACGAAAAGAGAAACGCAAAAAGAAAATTTAAATGAGTAATGTTGCGAATGAAGTGTATTCATAATATTTATTATTTATATTTTTTATTCAATTAATTAATCTATAGGACCTTACATGAATATTGATTCTCTTCTTAGTGAAGATATGATGGCGCAAACAGTATCATTTGTGACCACTTACGGCCTTAAAATAGTAATGGCGTTGGTGATTTTCCTTATCGGAAAATGGTTAGCTAAGAAAGTAGCCAACTTTATTGAGAGGCGCATGACAGTGAGTAATGTCGATGTGACCATCAGTAAGTTCGTAAAAAATATTTTGTACTATATCTTAATGGTAGTGATTATTATCGCTACCTTGGGTCAATTAGGTATTCAAACCGCTTCGTTTGTTGCCATTGTTGGTGCGGCAGGTTTAGCGGTTGGTTTGGCCTTGCAGGGCTCACTATCTAACTTTGCCTCAGGCGTTTTATTAATTCTATTTCGCCCCATTAAAGTGGGCGATTTTGCCGAAGTTGCGGGTGTTGCTGGATCTATTAAAGAAATTTCTATTTTTGCCACAACCATACTCACCGGTGATAACAAAACCATTACGGTGGCCAACTCATCTGTAATGAATGACAACATTATCAACTACTCAACCCAGCCAACACGTCGTCTCGATCTGGTCGTTGGTGTCAGTTATGATGCAAATATCCAGCAGGTAAAAGATGAGCTACAGGCCTTAGCCGATGCTGATAAGCGAATCCTGAAAGACCCAGCAGTGACTATTGGTGTGTCAGAATTAGCAGATTCTTCCGTCAATTTGGTATTCCGGCCTTGGGTTAACAGTAGCGATTACTGGCCAGTTACCTTTGACTTAAATGAAAAGATCAAAAACCGTTTTGATGAAGTCGGCATTGGTATTCCCTATCCAACGATGGATCTTAATGTAACCAAGGCTAGTTAGCCTGATGATTTCTTAAGCTATTTATCTATTGGAAAAAAATCGTCGCGAAATACATCAGAATCTAGGGATAAATGCCCTCTGACTATAAGCTCGATAAAAACTTTCAATAGCTGATGACATGTTTAGTCGGTATGATTACCGGCTGAACATAACAGGGCATTTCAGCCCGATCTAACTTGTTTTTAACAACAGTTTTTAATAACTATTTTTAACTATAAATAATAGGAGATGCTCCATGGCCGTACTTGTCGGTAAACCTGCTCCCGATTTTACTGCACCAGCTGTTGCTGGTGATGGCGAAATTAATGAAAACTTTAATTTTGCATTGGCAACTAAAGGTAAAAAAGCCGTTGTGTTTTTCTACCCGCTTGATTTTACTTTTGTATGTCCTTCGGAGCTACTGGCTTTCGATAACCGTATGGCGGAATTCGAAAAGCGTGGCGTAGAAGTGATAGGTGTTTCTATCGATAGTCACTGGACTCACAATGCATGGCGTAATACCCCTGTCGATAAGGGCGGTATTGGCGCGGTTAAATATACTCTTGTTGCTGATATGAAGCATGAAATTTGTCAGGCTTATGATGTTGAGTCTGCCGGTGGTGTTGCTTTCCGTGGCTCTTTCTTGATTGATGAAGATGGCCTTGTTCGCCACCAAGTAGTCAATGATCTTCCATTAGGTCGTAACGTTGATGAGATGCTACGTATGGTTGATGCCTTGGCATTCCACCAGCAGCACGGTGAAGTGTGCCCAGCGGGTTGGAAAGAAGGTGACTCCGGCATGCAGGCTAACCCTGAAGGTGTTGCAGCTTATCTAAGTGATAATGCCAGCAATCTATAAGGCCGGTAAGTATAAAATGGCCACTTGGTGAGTCCATTATAAAAAAAGCCCGCAACAGCGGGCTTTTTTATGTTTGTTTGATGCGTTTCGGCTAATCAATCAATTATTCTTTTACTTCTACTCTGCTAAGTTCGAATCCATAAGGGGCCAGCCCCCAAGGTCCTGCCAGCGGTTAACGATCTGACAAAACAATTCAGCTGTTTTTTGAACATCATAGTCAGCGGAATGTGCTTTACGATTACTAAATTCAATACCTGCAAGCCCACAAGCCTTTGCTAATACGGTATGCCCGTAGGCTAGGCCCGCTAGTGTAGCGGTATCCATACAGGAGAACGGGTGGAAGGGGTTTCGCTTTATACGGCAACGTTCCGCTGCGGCATTCATAAAGCCCAGGTCAAAATGCGCATTATGCGCCACCATAACGGCGCGTGAGCAATCATTGGACTTGACGGATTGGCGTACTAATTTAAATAAGTCAGTTAATGCACTGACTTCAGGCTCAGCTTCTCGAGTACCACTGTCTAAGTCGATACCCGTGAATTCAAGTGCTGATTCCTCAATATTGGCATTGAGGAAAGGTTCTATCTCATAGCTGACAATATCGCCTATATTCAGTAAGCCTCGTCCATCCATATACAATGTGGCGGCGGCAACCTCTAACAATGCATCTGTCTTCGCATTAAAGCCCCCAGTCTCTACATCCACAACAACAGGGAGAAAACCTCGAAAACGGTCTGCCATCGATGTTGGCGGGCCTGAATTTGTCACTTATGTTCCTTAGTCTATAGTTCTAGTAAGAAGTCATCCTACAGAAAAAATAAGGTAAAGCACAGGAACAAACAGCCGATAACTAGACTATGTCATTAATGAAATGCTTGTTTTCGCTCATAAGAGCGCCTTATTACCGTTTTATGATGGGTTTATTGACCTGTCTGCTGACGTCTTATGGCTATTCTTCCTCATCTATTCAATACGCGACTCGTACTGAAAATGTTCGCTGGGAATCCGATGGTTCCAAGTTCTTCTGCCGCTTATCTCATGAAGTGGAAGGGTTCGGGGAGGCTATATTCGAGCGTGAAGCCGGTGAAGCAACCCGTTTTTACCTTAACTCCCAAATGCCGCGTATGAAAAGTGGTAAGGCGGCTTTGGTTGTACGCCCACCTGCATGGTCTTCTACTACCAATGCTAATACTCTAGCTATGGTATCCGTGAAAGAAAGCATGAACCCTATTGTTATAAATCGCAAGTTATCAGAACGAATGTTAGCTGAGTTGCAGAAGGGCATGTTGCTGGATTTTAAACGGCAACCTTTGTACGGTGATCCCCGGGCGATTAAAGTCACCTTATCCAGCATTGGCTTCCGTAAAAGCCACCAGATGTACTTAGAGTGTTTAGGTGACTTGTTGCCGGTTAATTTTAAGCAGATCGAGAAATCATCTTTTTATTATGATGACGACGATGATGACCTTAAGCGTTCAGTTATGGCGCGTTTAGATCAAATAATTGCTTATGCCAAGGAAGATAACCAAGTAAAAACCTTTTATCTGGATGGCCATACGGACAGTGAAGGTATTCGCAATGAAAATTTGATTAAGTCCCAGCGGCGGACTGAAAAAGTGATGGATTACTTAATAGAAAAAGGGATAGCAAGAGAGCGCATCATCGCGCGCTGGCATGGTGAGCGTTATCAGGTAGCGACTAATCGTACTGCCAAGGGTCGTGGACAAAATCGCAGAGTGACTTTGCGAGTGAGTAAAGAGCCACCACAAACATTGGTTCAGTCTCCCGAACTTGAGGACGAGTCAAAGGCTTTACCCAAAATGAAGGAGAAATAAACGTCAAGTACTGACTGGCGACAAGTACGAAGATAACACTGTACAATAGCTTGAATCCTCCCGTTTTTGTCGACCAATATGTTTATTAATTTTTTAGTTCTTAGTTTGTTGTCGTTTTTATGTCACTTCTATTTTCATCATCTGTTTTTAAAGCACATATCAAAAAATTACCCAGATACGTTTAAGCGTATAGACAAGCCGACAATATTTACCAAATACCATATTCAAAGAACGGATCAATATTCGGTATTTATGTTTGATAAGCAATGGAAGTCTTTGGAAGATAATTATCTTGAAAAAATGAATCTCTGTAGGCAAGGTTTTTTGGTTATTTCTATTTTATTATTTATCACTGGCGTGATTGTTGAGTTGGATTGGAAGCATTAGAGCAGTTGTTTAATAGCTTCATTTAAGGAATCGGATTCCGGTGAGCTTATTGAGACAAAATGTCTTACCTGAGAGCCATCAGTATTCACGAGAAATTTATTAAAACTCCAAGTGGGTGCTTTCGACTTTTCTGCTAACCATTTAAATAAGGGATGGGCACTTTTCCCTTTGGCAGAAATCGGCGCCATCATAGTGAAACCAACCCCTGTTAATTTTCAATATGCCAATTCTAGTGAACAGATTCCATAATATTAAACGAGATTTCAGTATTCTTTTGTGAAAACTCATCTCGTGTTGTGGTTCTAGTGACCGGACATTGTCCGTTAGAGATATGTGACAAAGCGGTAGCAAGCATGCCTTCACTAGGGTCGGCTAAAAGTGTATTGAGGTCATCAGTGGCAGAGCAAGTGGCTTCAATACCATTGAAATAATCACCCTGATCTAAGTCATTAAAGACATTGAAGGCAATAGGGTTAAGTGTTTTTTCACAAAAATTGATACCAACGGAGCCAACCGGTTTACCGCAAGTGGTTTGGCCAACAGTGATGACATCAATATTCACTGGGTCCATTGCATTGATGGTTAGCTCGCTTGCGGAGCAAGTACCGTTAAGTGTTAATACATAAAGCCTATTGAGGTCCACGCTATTGGCGAGTGATTCAAAAGGGAAGGTGGTATTGAATTCACTGTTTTTATCGTTGTAAACCAATTTTGCTGTATCAGCGCCAATAGCAGAGCTGCCGGCAATAAGAGACGATAGTCTTTGCGCGGTTGTGACTCTACCACCGCCGTTATAACGCAAGTCCAACACAAGCTCATCAATATTCGCCTGTGCAAAAGTGGTGAATGCATTCAATAATTCATCTTTAGTGGGTTCTAAAAAGCTGGTGAGGGCCAAATAGCCAACGGCGAGACCATTGGTGTTGATGACTTCGGCGCTAATAACTGTGTTGATTGTGACAAGGCCAATTGTCAGATCAATATCTCTTGGCGCTTCACCTACAGAACTTACAGAATAACGTAGCGTATCATCTTCACTATAGTTGTTGATAAAGCTAGTAAAGCCGCCATTGTTATTGATGTTGGTAACGTTTACGCCATCAATGGCCAGAATACGGTCACTACGTTGTAGTCCTGCACGCCCCGCAGAGGAGTCATCAAATACATAGCGGATAACATAGGCATCGTTGCCATCATCTTCAGAGCCATAACCCAGGCCAATATAGGTTCCTTCCTCAAAAAAGCTTTGCTGGGCTTGTTGATTTGCAATATAGCTAAAACGGTCAGGGGTGACGATTAAGTCACTGAGCATGGCTTCCGGAGAACTATAATCGCTAGGGTTTATGTTAGGTAGTTGGTCGTAGTAAAGATAAATATCTTCCATAACGTCCAGAACAAAGCGGTTTTGGTTTATGACAGAACAGCTGAGAGGCATTGCTTGGTTGTTGTTGCTACCACTACCACCACCGGAACCGCCACAGGATGCGATACTCACTAGTAGAATAGAAAAAATAATAGTCCTGATACCGCTTTCCATATATTTTTGCCCGTGCTTTTTGTCGATATTTGTAGAGAATAGGTACTGTTATCAGCCCATTCTATGAAATATTGTTGGCTTAATATACACCTGTGTTCTCATTATAAAAAATCAGTTCTCCTTTCAGAATTAAACAGAACTAAAATCAGTGCTAGCCAGAGTATCCACTTTTTTGTAGCCTAGTGCATTTGTAACAGCAAATAGATGTGCTATGAAAGAATACTTACATATATATGGCCTTGGCCTGCTATTAATTATTGCTGCTTTTATACTGACCTTTCAGTTTGTTAAACCCAGCCCCCCACGTACATTAACCATTGCAACGGGCAGTGAATCAGGAGCTTATTATGCCTATGCAAAACAGTATCAACAGCTGTTAAAAAAGCAGGGTATCACCTTAAATGTAGTGACAACAGCAGGGTCGGTTGAGAACATCGAGCGTTTAAAACAAGGTGATGTTGATATTGCTTTTGTACAAAGTGGTATCGGCCAACCGTATAAAAACGACCTTACTGATCAAGATCAGCCCTTGGTAGCTTTAGCCAGTGTCTATTATGAGCCACTGTGGTTATTTATGCCGACATCACAAGCAGCATTTAAGGTTAATGATTTGCTAAACAAGCGTATTGCCATAGGCGCTGAAGGTAGCGGTACTCACGCGCTCACAAAAATATTGTTGGATAATAATGGAATTAATACCAATAACAGTACATTGTTAGATATCAGCAGTGATCAAGCCGCAGAACAACTTAAATCTGGGCAGTTAGATTACTTGTTTATTGTAGCGTCAGTGAATGCATCTATTGTTCAATCTTTATTGGCTGATACATCAATTGCACCTTTCGATTTTGCTAGAGCCAAAGCCTATACCCGCCGCTATCGTTTTTTGTCTGCAGTTGAATTACCGCAGGGAGTGGTTGATTTTAGCCGTAATATTCCCGCGACGGATGTCAATTTATTAAGTGCAGCGGCCACATTGGTTACTCATGAAGATTTACATCCAGCGTTAGTCACTTTATTGATGCAAGCCGCAGATGAAATTCACAGTCCCGGTGATTTATTGGAGGAAGCAGGTCAATTCCCATCGGAGTACCTTGTTGATTTTGATTTGGATACTAGTGCCCAACGTTACTTTGATTATGGTCCTCCATTACTACAACGTTATTTGCCTTTTTGGGCCGCAGTGTTGGTGAATCAATTAAAAGTGTTTCTGATTCCCATTATTGCTTTGATGATTCCTTTAATGAGAGTGCTACCACCGATCTATCGATGGCGAGTGCGCTCCCGTATTTATCGTTGGTATCGCGACTTACGACAAATTGAAGAGAATATGACTCAAGACCGGCCGGATGACGATTTGTCCACTTTGTCCAAAGAATTGGATGCTTTACAACAAGATGTTATGTTGCAGCCCGCTCCCCTTTCGTACACGGATGAACTGTATCATTTACGTGGGCATATTAAGCTGGTTAAAGAACGCATGGATGCCTTACAAGAAAACCATAAACTGGACAGCCAGCTTTAATCATTTATATACTGCGATTAGCTGCTTGATAGCGGTTCTATATTTTAGTTTTATCACACACTCCACATAAACATGACTATAACAATAAGGTGTTAGCTATGAGTGCAAAAGAAACAACCTCTACTTTGGTAAACCAACTTGACGACAATGCCAGTTGGGGAGAAGTCAAAGATACCATTATGAAAGCCTACAAACGGGAAACGGGCGATGCAAAAGCAGATGCAGTTGCTGCCGTTATTCTCTGTGCGATATTTGTCAGTGCTTGTATTTTTTGGGTCAGCAGTCAGTAAAGAATATTCATTCGTTGGTCAATCATTAGAGTTTTTATATGATTAATATTGATGGTTCATCTTACCCTTATGCCTCCAGACGGAGCGCAACGTATGCCAAAAACGGTATGGTGGCAACATCACAACCTTTAGCCGCTGAAATTGGGCTATCTATGCTTAAAACCGGTGGCAATGCTGTTGATGCTGCGATTGCCACCGCTGCCGCCTTAACCGTTGTTGAACCAACGGGGTGTGGCATTGGGGGTGACGCGTTTGCATTGGTTTGGATGAAGGATCAATTGCATGGGCTTAATGCTAGCTCATTTGCACCTGATGGACTTACCCCTGAAGCAATGAAAGAGCAGGGCTATGAAGATCAAATGCCATTACACGGTTGGCTGCCAGTGACAGTTCCGGGTATTCCTGCCGCATGGTCGAGTCTGCATAAGCGCTGGGGTAAATTATCTTTTGCAGAGGTTATGGCACCGGCGATAAAGTTGGCACGTGAAGGCTTTCCTGTCTCTCCCACAGTAGCTCATTTATGGAATAAAGAAGCCAAATTAATGGCTGAAGTCTTAACTGACGAAGGTTTAAAAAAAGCGTGGTTTGACACTTTTTCCTTTGATGGACGCACGCCCAACCCGGGTGAAATATTTTCCTCTACTGGCCATGCGGATTCGCTGCAAAGTATTGCCGATACCCATGCAGAAAGTTTTTATCGAGGTGAGCTGGCCGATAAAATTGACGCTTATGCAAAAGCAACGGGTGGTTTGATTCGTAAAGAAGACCTAGCCCGTTATCAAGTAGAGTGGGTCGACCCGATTAAAGTCAATTACCGTGGTTATGATATTTGGGAAATCCCCCCTAATGGCCAGGGCCTAGTTGTTTTAATGGCTTTAAATATTTTAAAAAGTTATGAGTTTGATCAACGGGATACGACTGATACTTTACATAAACAAATAGAAGCAATGAAACTTGCTTATACCGATGGGCAAGCGTTTATTACCCAACGGGATCAAATGCCTTTTAGTGTGGACGATTTATTGTCGGAATCCTATATGCGAAGCCGTCGCGATCAAATCAATGCAACGGCATTGATGCCAACAGCAGGTAAGCCACAAAAAGGGGGGACGGTTTATCTGGCAACCGCAGACAGTGATGGCAATATGGTCTCTTATATCCAAAGTAATTTTCATGGCTTTGGCTCAGGCGTGGTGGTCCCGGGTACGGGTATCGGTTTGCAAAACCGCGGCGCTGACTTTTCTCTAGATCCACAGCACCCTAATTATTTACAGCCCGGTAAAAAAACCTTTCATACGATTATTCCCGGTTTTATTACCAAAGGTGAGCAGCCCATTGGCCCTTTCGGTGTGATGGGCGCTTATATGCAACCACAAGGGCAGTTACAGGTCATTACTAATATGATCGATTTTGGAATGAACCCACAAACAGCACTGGATGCACCTCGCTGGCAATGGTTTGGTGAAAAAACTATTGGTCTTGAGCCAGAGCTGGAATCAACAATTATCAATGAGTTAAAAAATAAAGGGCATGAGGCGACTATTGCCACAGACCCCACTATTTATGGTCGAGGACAAATTATCCTGCGTGATCCAGATACCGGTGTGTTATGTGGAGGCACCGAAAAACGTATTGATGGTTTAGTGGCGGCGTATTAATTTATTACGATTACATGTTATTTTTATTAATAATATTGGTAATGATAGTCAAACAAGCTTGAGGGTTTGCTTGAGCAATAAAATGTCCTCCAGATACCTTCTGTAAATCCACAGATTGAAATAATTGTTGAATTTCTGTTAATGCATGATTGCTTATGAATAAGTCATGACTAGCTTGAATATAAGTGGTTTCAATGGAAAGAATTTGTTGAGGTTTTAATAGGCAAGATATATTGGCTAGCCTTGCCTTAAGAATGCATGCGTCAACGCTATTAATAGATTCATAAAGCAAGTTTATTAACGCAGTTGAATTGACACTACGAAAACATAACCAATTGATGATATTTTGAGGGACTATTCTCTTTCTTAATATTGAAATGGGAAAATATTGAGCTAACTTACTTAGTAGTGAACTCAGTAGTGAAGGTGTAGACAAAAAACTAGCGACAAAAATAATGTGCTTGATAGATATCTTTGATCGCTTAGCTAATTCGTAGGCTATTCTGCCGGAATAAGATTCCGCAAATAGTATGATATTTTCATCAGAGATTATTTTTTCAATCCTCTTAACTTCAGACTCTACACTTTGATCAGTTTCCTGAGATAAAGGGATAACCTCAATATTGATGTCATTTGGAATAATATCCAATAGTGGCTTAAACAATAGGCCTGTTCCATCCATCCCCGGCAGAAGTACGACTTTAATTCTATTCAATTTATACCCTTTTGGTTGTTTTAGACTTCTACCAATATATGAGTAATAGTAACTCGCCTAAGTACCCCGAGTAAAAAATCTTGACCTCTATTCCGTATCCTAGGATACTTACCCAAAAATACTGGATAAAAAAACAGTGGCTTTGATTTTGGGGATTGATCCCGGCTCTCGAAAAACCGGTTTTGGCATTATTAACACACTAGGTGGGCGACATGAATATGTGGCTAGTGGCGTTATTCGCCTGCCTGAAGCAGCCTTGCCGGAGCGTTTGCAGGTGATTTTTGAAAATGTCTGCGAAGTGATTCGAGAGTATTGCCCCCAAGAAATGGCCATTGAAAATGTCTTTATGTCTAAAAGTGCTGGCTCAGCACTTAAGCTGGGTCAAGCACGAGGTGCCGCTATTGTGGCGGCGACCAGCTGTGAATTGCCTGTAGCGGAATATGAAGCTAAAAAGGTAAAACAGTCTGTTGTCGGTAACGGCGGTGCTGATAAATTTCAGGTTCAACATATGATTAAACAACTTTTAAAATTGTCGGCAGTGCCTCAGGAAGACGCAGCCGATGCATTGGCTGTGGCTCTTTGTCATGCTAATACCCAACAACATTTGGTGGCTGTCGCACAAGCGAAGCACTTTCGACGTGGCAGGATGGTGTAATGATTGGTCGTTTAAAAGGCATTATTATTGAAAAACAGCCGCCCCATGTTTTGGTGGATGTTACTGGTGTTGGCTATGAAGTACAGGCGCCAATGACAAGCTTTTACCCTATGCCCGCTGTGGGTGAAGAAGTGATTCTGCATACACATCTTTCTATTTCAGAGAATGCTCACCAGTTATTTGCCTTTTACACCCAAGATGAGCGCAAGCTATTTCGTACCTTAATCAAAGTCAGTGGTGTAGGCCCCAAAATGGCCTTGGCTATTCTCTCCGGTATGCCTGCCGCTGAATTTGTACAATGTGTTCGTGCCGATAATGTGACTGCTTTGGTCAAGGTGCCTGGTGTCGGCAAAAAAACTGCAGAGCGCTTGATTATTGAAGTTAAAGATCGACTGAAAGACTGGGGCGCAGTAACAACAGAGGGTATCAGTCCCCCTGATCTTATCGTTAATCAGTCTTTATCATCTGTAACAGCAGATGCTGAAAGTGCCTTGATCGCATTGGGTTATCGTCCCACTGAGGCCGCAAAAGTTATTGCGTCGGTACAAAAAGAACAATCACCGGATAATAGCGAAGAGCTGATTCGATTGGCCTTAAAAAGCCTAGCAGGATAGAATTCCTTTCAGCTTATAACGCACAAGTGATATCCACTATCAGAACTCAAGACCGGAATTGAAATGATTACCAAAGACAACCTGCATACCGAACAGGGGGAGAGGCAAGGAGAACGAATCATCACGTCCGTTGCCATGCCTCAGGAAGATAAGCAGGATAGGGCGATAAGACCTAAGAGTCTCGCTGACTATATTGGTCAGCCGCAGGTCAAAGAGCAAATGGAGATTTTTATTCGTGCGGCACAAAAGCGTAATGAGCCACTCGACCATACCTTGGTTTTTGGTCCTCCGGGTTTAGGTAAAACCACGCTTGCCAATATTATCGCTGCCGAAATGGGGGTGGAGTTAACGACAACTTCGGGCCCTGTATTAGAAAAGGCGGGCGATTTAGCAGCACTAATGACTAATCTACAGCCCGGAGATGTTTTATTCATTGATGAAATTCATCGACTTTCTCCTGTTGTAGAAGAGGTACTCTATCCTGCAATGGAAGATTATCAGCTCGATATTATGATCGGTGAAGGCCCTGCGGCCCGTTCGATTAAATTGGACCTGCCGCCTTTTACCTTGGTTGGAGCGACAACTCGGGCGGGTCTGTTGACCTCACCACTGCGGGATCGCTTTGGTATTGTTCAGCGTCTAGAATTTTATAATGTTGCCGACCTGACTCATATTGTCAGCCGTTCTGCTCATCTGCTGGGTGTCGAGATGGATAAAGCCGGTGCGATCGAAATTGCCAAGCGTTCACGTGGTACCCCTCGTATTGCCAATCGCTTACTCAGACGAGTGCGTGATTATGCGGAAGTTAAAGGCGATGGACAGGTGACAGTGGATATTGCCGACAAAGCCCTTAATATGTTGAATGTTGATGACCGTGGTTTTGATCATATGGACAGACGCTTGCTCTTGGCGATGATCGAGAAGTTTTCTGGTGGGCCTGTTGGCATTGATAGTATTGCCGCTGCTATTAGCGAAGAGCGCGATACCATTGAAGATGTTCTGGAGCCTTATTTAATTCAACAAGGGTATATGACCCGAACACCTCGTGGCCGTATGGTTACCCAACTTGCTTATGAGCACTTTGATTTGCCTTCTGCGCCGTCATCTTCTTCACAACCCTCCCAACCTAGCTAACAGTAATCATCGAGATTCATGATGACCAAGGAATTTATTCACTCCATTCGCGTCTACATTGAAGACACCGATGCGGGCGGAATTGTGTACTACGTCAACTATCTGAAATATATTGAGCGAAGTCGTACTGAATTCTTACGCTCTCTGGGGTATGGTAAAGCCGCTGTCTTGGAAGACGGTTTACTGCTGGTTGTCCGCAGTACACAAATTGATTATTTATTACCCGCGCGCTTGGATGATGAGATCATGGCGACTGCGAGTCTGCAAAAAGTCGCAAAAACCTATGTTGTTTTTGAGCAAGAGGTTCGTCGGGATAATGACATTTTGTGTCGAGCGACAGTGAAAGTTGCCTGTGTCACACAAAAAGAGGGTAATATGCGACCTGCGGCAATGCCTACAAATATGCGCGACTCTCTTAACGATTATTTGTAGCAATTATTTATAGTAATATTTTTAGCAACATCTAACACAAACTACTACATAGTATAAGCAAACGATAATAGTAAGGCTGTATTTTATGAGTGAACAAGTTGTAAGTGGGCCAGATCAAACATTATCTATCTGGTCATTGATTATCGAAGCGGGTTTGGTGGTACAAGGCGTTATGCTGATACTGCTATTGGCATCGGTTATTTCCTGGGTCATGATTCTTCAGCGTGCAGCTTATCAGCGTCGGGCAAAATCCTTATTTGATAAGTTTGAAAAAGTATTCTGGTCAGGTGTGGATCTGACACAGTTGTACCGTCAAGGCAATGCACAGGCAACCAGCGGTAAAGTCAGCGGTATTGAAAATATTTTTCGCGCAGGTTTCAAAGAATTTTCTCGTTTACGCCAACAAGACAGTATTGATAACGATACCGTAATGGTAGGTACTCAGCGGGCAATGCGGGTTGCACTAGCAAGGGAAGAAGAAAAGCTAGAGGCAAACCTGCCTTTCTTGGCTAGTGTCGCGTCGGTTAGCCCTTATATTGGTTTATTTGGAACCGTTTGGGGAATCATGAACTCATTCCGTGGTTTGGCTAATGCTGGCCAAGCCTCCTTGGCAACGGTTGCCCCTGGTATATCTGAAGCTTTGATTGCGACCGCCATGGGTTTGTTTGCAGCGATACCGGCAGTTCTCGCTTACAATCGTTTTGCTGCACGGGCCGAAACCTTGAATGGTAGTTACGAAACCTTTGCGGAAGAGCTAACCGCTATTTTGCATCGTCAATTACACCGTTAATATGACAACCACCAATACGATAACCACGAATACGATAACCATTGTTACTCGTTAAAATTATTAGTTAACTATGTCAGCAAATAAAAAAGCAAAAAAGAAACCCATGGCCGAGATCAATGTTGTTCCCTACATTGATGTTATGTTGGTGCTATTGGTTATTTTTATGGTAACAGCCCCTTTGTTGACCCAAGGTGTAAAAGTAGAGTTGCCGCAAGCGGTATCCGCACCTTTGGATAATAAAGACAAAGACCCGTTGATTGTCTCCGTAAAAGCCGATGGTTCTTATTATATAAAGCTGGGCAAAGACGAAGAGGTCGCAAAACCATTAGAACAGATTACTGAACAGGCAGCAAAAATCATTAAACTTCAACCCGATACCCCGGTGTTGGTATGGGGTGATACTCAAGTGCCTTACGGAAAAGTCGTTGATTTAATGGCCTTGTTACAACAAGCGGGGGCAGAATCTGTTGGTTTGGTTACAGAGCCACCAAGGTAGCAGGTTGAGATAGAATGATCTCCTACTGGCCAGCAATTTTTATTAGCCTACTTGTTCACGCACTGGTTATTGTCTTAGTCATTATTGGTTGGGAACAATCGCCGACAGAAACGCCGTTTAAGCCCCCTAGTTATATTAAGGCCACTCTAGTTGATCTTAAGACACAGGGTAAGCAGGGCGCGCAGGTACAAAAACCTAAACCTAAAAAGATTGATTTACAAAAAAAACGCCAAGAGCAAGAACGTTTAAAAAAACAGGCGGCAGAAAAGAAACGCAAAAACCAAATAGCCAAAGAAAAAGCGGAAAAAGCAAAACGCCTGAAAGAGAAAAAATTAGCAGAACAACGTAAAAAACAGCAAGAAGAGCTGACACGCCAAGCACAGGCGGAACAAAAGGAGCTAGAACGACAACGTTTTGAAGAAAACCTGACACAAGAGCGGGAGCGCATTGAAGCAGAGCAACAAGCTGAAGTGTTGGCACAACAGGTTGAAGATGATCAAATCCTGGCACAATCATATAGTGATTTGATTCGTAAGCGCATTACGCAAAATTGGAGTCGCCCTTCTTCTGCACGTAATGGTATGGAAGCCTTATTAAGAATACAAATGATTCCAACAGGCGAGATTATCGATGTCGCCATTGTAAAAGGGAGTGGTAACACCGCTTACGATCGCTCTGCAATACAGGCGGTGAAAAAAACACGGCAGATCCCCGAAATAAAAGATATGCCATCGCGAGTTTTTGAAAAAGACTTTCGACAATTTCAATTAATATTTAAACCACAGGATTTAAGACAGTGATTCGTTTCAGTCAGATTTCTATAGCAATATTGTTATTGATAAGTAGTCTCTCACTTCGTGCAGAATTGGTAATCCCTATTATTGAGGGGGTTGATAACCCAACGGTTATTGCTGTTTCACCTTTTGGTTATACCGGTGTTGTACCATTATCTGAAAAAGTATCGGACATTGTTTCGGCTGATTTATACCGTAGTGGTCAATTTCAGGCCATTGCTGCCAGAGATATGTTGTCCTTTCCCTCACGTCCAGATGAAGTTGTATTTCGGGATTGGCGCTTATTAGGGAGTGAATATTTAGTCATAGGAAATATTCAAGCCGTTGCGGGTGGCTTCAGTGCGACGTTTTCTCTTTATGATGTAGTAAGTCAGAAAACGGTATTGAGTAACTTGGCTGTTACCGTTCCTTCAAATGGCTTACGCGATATGGCTCACCATATTAGCGACAAGGTTTACGAAGCCATCACGGGTATTCGTGGTGCTTTTTCAACCAAAATTGTCTACATAGAGCAAACGTCTCAAAGGCAATACCGTTTAGTTCGCTCTGATATGGACGGCGCGCGCCCATTAGTGTTGTTGCGATCACAAGAGCCTCTGTTGTCACCATCGTGGTCACCAGATGGTAAACGTCTTGCGTATGTGTCATTTGAAACCAGTCGTCCTGCTATTTTTATGCAAGAAATCGCGACAGGTAAGCGGACACAGCTGACTAATTTTCAGGGTTTAAATGGTGCACCATCATGGTCACCTGATGGCAAAAAGTTAGCTCTGGTCTTATCGAAAGATGGAAATCCAGAGATTTATACACTGGATATTGCCAGTAAGCGCTTTACTCGTGTTACTAATCATTTTGGCATTGATACCGAGCCAGCGTGGTCAAATGACGGAAAAGCTGTGATGTTTACCTCAAATCGCGGAGGTAAACCGCAAATTTATCAAATAACACTTTCCAGCGGGCGCATTGAACGTTTAACCTTCGATGGTGACTATAACGCTAAACCTCAAGTGACGCCCGATGGCAAAGGAGTGGTCATGGTGCATCGCTATAATGGGGTTTTTCATATCGCAGTGCAGGATATCGCCTCAGGCAATATTCGTGTGCTTACGCAAACAGCACTGGATGAGTCACCGAGTATTGCACCAAATGGTGCAACGTTGCTTTACGCGACAAAAGATGGCAACCGCGGCATTCTGGCGGGGGTATCACTTGATGCGGGTGTTAAATATAAATTGCCCGCTAAATCCGGTGATGTCAGAGAACCGGCTTGGTCGCCATTTTTAACGGCACCCTAATAACGTATTTCATACGTATATGGGTGTATAAGTCAAAGTAATAGAAGGATTTTGATCGATTGGCTAGAGCTATTCAACGCGTGTGTGATACTATTCGTGCGTTGAAAATATCACGACCATTTTACTAACCACAAAAAGCGTTATACCAAAACTGGGGAGATAACCATGTTAAGCAAGACCATTAAACTGGGCTTTATATCACTACTTGCCATTGCATTCCTTGCGGGCTGTGCTAGTACTTCAAACACTGAAGAGCCAGCAGCGCCAGCACCAACTACAACGACCACTGCTGAGCCAACACCTGCACCAACAACTACAGTTGAGCCTGTTGCGCCAGCGTTAGAGACTGTTTTCTACTTTGCATTCGATAAGTCTGAATTAACACCAGAAACCCGTGCATTATTGACTGCTCACGCAGCAGCACTAAAAGCGAGCCCACGTAGCATTCGCCTTGAAGGTCATGCTGATGAGCGCGGAACACGTGAGTACAACATTGCCCTAGGTGAGCGTCGTGCATTATCGGTACGTGACTATCTTCGTTCTGAAGGCGTTAACTCTTTAATCGAAGTTGTTAGCTACGGTGAAGAACGTCCAGAAGTTGCTGCAAGCAACGAAAGTGCATGGCAACAAAATCGTCGTGTTGAGCTAAAGTAATTTAGCATACCGATACGCATAATCATTTTTAAACGATATAGATATCCAATGATGATGTTATCCTCTACCACCGTAGCCAGATTGGCTGCGGTGTTTTTGTTTATGGCCTACGCAGTTAATGTTAGCGCTCAGGCAAATGTCAGGGAGTCATCCCCGGTAACGCCTGGTGCTGTTGTCGCAAGTCCTGCATTAGGTCCACCGCCGCCTGTCGCAGAGCCGGCTTCATCGTCTTATAATCAGGCTTACCAAATCCAACAGTTACAACAAGAAATACTGGAACTTAGGGGTTTGGTGGAAGAGCAAGGTTTTGAGCTTAAGCGCTTGAAGCAGCAACGTCTTGATGATTATTTAGATCTGGATAAGCGTATAGGTGAGCTGAGCTCTACTGCCTCTCAAGGATCAGCCTCAAACAATAAACCAGGTTCATTGAATTCTGGTTCATTAACAGGCACGCCTGACGATTCAGAAGCGGAAAAGAAACTGTACCGTGAAGCTATCGATCAACTGTTAAATAAACAGGATTACAAGAGCGCCCAAGAGAGTTTTAATCGCTATTTAGTGGATTATCCTCAAGGCAGCCATGCACCTAATGTTTATTATTGGCAAGGTCAGATCTATTTAACGGAAGCGAATGCATCTTCTGCTGAAAAATCCTTTTCTACGTTGATTGATACTTATCCTGATCATCAAAAAACACCGGATGCTAAGTACAAATTAGCAACGATCTATTTTGATCAAGGTAAAAAAGCTGAAGCTAAGGTTCTGCTGGACGATGTTGCGGCGAGTAACAGTGATGCTTCTCGTTTAGCCAAATCTTTTTTAGCCAATCAATATAAGTAATTTTATTTCACATTAAGAAAGTCGATAATGGCTTTCTTTTTTATTTTTCAGCTTGCCTTCATGTCCACAGAATCACTTAGAATTACCGAAATCTTCCTGTCCATACAAGGGGAAGCCGCAACGGTTGGCTACCCTACAACCTTCGTTCGCTTGACCGGTTGCCCCCTTCGTTGTCACTACTGTGATTCTGAATACGCATTTTATGGTGGTGAAAAACTCAGTTTTGATGACATTATTGCCCAAGTTAAAGAAAATAATGTTCAGCATATTTGTGTGACCGGTGGAGAACCTTTGGCACAACCTAATTGTTTGCCTTTTCTTTCCCTTCTTTGCGATTTGGGCTTATCCGTTTCTCTTGAAACCAGTGGCGCGATGTCACTTGAAGGGGTTGATTCACGGGTCAGTATCGTTATGGACTTAAAGACACCGGCATCCGGTGAGGTCGAGCGTAACGATTATGCAAACATTGCCCGCTTGGCACAGAAAGATCAGGTTAAATTTGTCATCTGTGATCGGCAGGATTATGACTGGGCCGTATTTAAAATAAATGAGTATCAATTGAGTGAGAGAGTAGGGCATGTCTTCCTATCGCCCTCTTATGAGCAAGTACAGGCCGAAGAGCTTGCGCAATGGATCATTGCGGATAAATTATCGGTACGTTTGCAAACACAACTACACAAAGCCCTTTGGGGTGATAAGCCGGGAGTATAGGTATGGCGGGGAACCCAAGAGCAGTTGTTTTAGTCTCGGGTGGTTTAGACTCGACCACCGTATTAGCCATCGCTAAATCACAGGGCTTTGATTGCTATACCCTCAGCTTTGATTATGGTCAGCGCCACCGTGTTGAATTAAGTGCTGCTGATAATATATCCACGCTAATGGGAGCGGTTGAGCATAAGACCGTAAAGCTTGATCTAAGAACCATTGGCGGTTCGGCATTAACGGATGACGCTATTGAAGTACCGGAAGAAAGCAGTGACGGCATTCCCGTTACCTATGTGCCAGCCCGTAATACGGTATTTTTGTCTATCGCCTTGGGTTGGGCAGAGGTACTCGGCGCCAGTACTATCTTTATAGGGGTCAATGCAGTTGACTACTCAGGCTACCCTGATTGTCGCCCTGAGTATATTCAGGCTTATGAGAGCATGGCTAATCTAGCCACTAAAGCCGGGGTTGAAGGCGATCCGCTAACGATTCAAACGCCATTGATAGACCTTACGAAAGCAGACATCATCCGTAAGGGCATTGAGTTAGGCGTAGATTACAGCCTAACCATATCCTGCTATCAGGCAAATCAACAAGGTGAAGCCTGTGGGCGTTGCGATAGTTGTCGCCTGCGGAAGCAGGGATTCACTGAAGCCGGGGTGCCAGATCCAACTCATTATGAAGATTAGGCCACCAGCATAGGCAAGTGATTGTTTTTCTGACATAAAACCGCAAAAAACACTTGAGTTTTCCGCCTGAATCATTAATATGTGCGCCTCTCTGGAGCTAAGCTCCAACAAGACACGGGTCGTTAGCTCAGTCGGTAGAGCAGTTGGCTTTTAACCAATTGGTC
>JBOEHG010000033.1:59230-60326 GCA_050633825.1 Cellvibrionaceae bacterium
CTCGCTCAATTCCGCAGCGGAATAGTGCGTGGTGATGTCACCATTGGCGTGTCCCAATAAAGCTTTCCGTGTTTCAACTGGAACACCAGCAGCACGTAATCTACGCCCAAAAGTATGCCTTAAATTATGTACACCTTTAAGAACACCTTCATGGGTTGGTAGACTCGCATCTCTCCATGATCGTCGCCAGCCATTACTGTGTAATCGCTTCATGGCTTTACCTCGATAGGTAAATACATAATCGGGGTTAATACCGCGCCGCGATTCTACCACCCGATTGGCAACCGAGTTTAAAACCACCACTCGTTCCGTTTGGGTTTTGGTCAGGGTTTCTGGCAAGACAAAGACAGATATGCCCAAGTCTTTAACTTTTACTTCCCACGACCATTGTAGTTGGCAAATCTCCAATTCCCGACAGCCTGTATTGACAGCAAACAGGGCGGCATCTGCAAGGTGGTCAGGCAATGCCTTTAACAAGCGGCCTTGTTCATCCCACGATAGCGGATAGGCTTTTGCTTGCGCCCCTTTTGTTGATAAACGTGTCAATTTTGGGGGTGCCTGCCGTAGCCAGGGCCGTCCATCTTCATGTCGCCACATCCTTGCAGCTCTATTCAATATTGCCGTGATAATAATAATCACATTATTGATCGACTTGGGCGCAAGGCCCCGTGACTTCTCGTGATCAATAAAGGGCTTCAATGTCCCATCGTGGATTTGCTCTAGTGTTAATTGACCGATAAAAGGTAGTAATTGATCAATATGTATCGCTATAGCATCCACTGAGGGCTTATGGGCAATATCTTCCAGATAGCGAAAAGCCGCTTCTTCAAATAAAAAAACAGCGTCTGTTTGTCGCTCTACTGCCTCCTTGAGTTGGGCTAGTCTCCTGATGAGATAGTCCTCTGCTTCAGCGCGGTTAGATGTTCCCGTGCTTTCGTGCAGTTTGCCGCCTTTGACATATTTACAGCGTTTTTCGATGTGGTAGATACCGCCTTTAAGGCGGAGTCCTGGCATCGAGTTTCGTTTTTTAGACATCGTTCGTCCTCCATATTTCGAGGTATCGGGCGACGTCCGTTGCGCCTCATATAATCCTCTA
>JBOEHG010000034.1:0-13716 GCA_050633825.1 Cellvibrionaceae bacterium
GACTACCAGGGTATCTAATCCTGTTTGCTCCCCACGCTTTCGCACCTCAGCGTCAGTATCAATCCAGGTGGCCGCCTTCGCCACTGATGTTCCTTCCAATCTCTACGCATTTCACCGCTACACTGGAAATTCCACCACCCTCTCTTGTACTCTAGTTACTCAGTTCTAAATGCAGTTCCAAGGTTGAGCCCTGGGCTTTCACATCTAGCTTAAATAACCGCCTACGCGCGCTTTACGCCCAGTAATTCCGATTAACGCTTGCACCCTCCGTATTACCGCGGCTGCTGGCACGGAGTTAGCCGGTGCTTCTTCTGTAGGTAACGTCACAGCTGCAGCGTATTAAACTACAACCTTTCCTCCCTACTTAAAGTGCTTTACAACCCTAGAGCCTTCTTCACACACGCGGCATGGCTGGGTCAGACTTTCGTCCATTGCCCAATATTCCCCACTGCTGCCTCCCGTAGGAGTCTGNNTCCTCTCAGACCAGCTATAGATCGTCGCCATGGTAGGCCTTTACCCCACCATCTAGCTAATCTAACGCGGGCTCATCAAATAGCGCAAGGTCCGAAGATCCCCTGCTTTCCCCCGTAGGGCGTATGCGGTATTAGCAGCCGTTTCCAACTGTTGTCCCCCACTACTTGGTAGATTCCCACGCGTTACTCACCCGTCCGCCGCTCTACTCACCCGAAGGCTTTCTCGCTCGACTTGCATGTGTTAGGCCTGCCGCCAGCGTTCAATCTGAGCCATGATCAAACTCTTCAGTTTAATATCATGTTCGATGGCTCATGCTATCTATCGCTAAATAAATAGCACCATCTAATTTCTGCTCAATACTTTAAAACGTTTCGCATTACTACAAACACTATCTAAATGAATAAATAATGCCTGCTCACATAAATGAATTAATGAGTCACTTGTATTGATAATTTAATTACCATCTACACAAGTGCCCACACGCATTGCTTGATTTTAGTTTTTAAAAAACAAAGACTTAGTGCTTGACTAGTCGTTTTAAAATGCAGTATTACCTGTCATTTCTGCTGAGAGTCGTCTCAAACAGAGGAGCGCATTATACGGATGTTTAACCGTTCTGCAACAGCTATTTAGTGAATAATTTGGTTTTTTTTGAGTTAGCTTTATTAATGATCAACTTTGATCAAAGCTTTTCAGAACTTCCGCCAATTGATCGAATTGATCGCGAGGGATTAAGGTAAATTTTAGACCATGACTAAAGCCTGAGCTACCACTAAGAATCATATTATAAGTTACTACTCCCTTAGCACGAATAATATATTGCTTACCCTGAATCATAGGGCTAAATTCAATATTAACTTCTTCACCAATGGGAATTTGCTGATCATATTCAAAACCAACACCACCGGAAGACACATCACGCGTTCTAGCAGCGACAATAGTCTTATCCGCAAACAATAAGCGCGTAGCCCAGCTCACTTTGTAGCGTTTACTTTTACGGCGTGGATCTTCTTCTGACATTAGCAACCACTGAAAATAACTCTGTATATTACATTTTAGCCGATAACTCGAAAAAACCGGCATTTTGCGACCATATAAGTTATAAACAACAGGAACACATCAGCGAATAGAATAGAGGTGGTAACTTTTTTTACCCAGTCTCACGATAAACCAATTACCAAAAAGCGCATTCCCACTTGCAAAAACCTCAGTGGCATTCATGTTTTGATCAGTACTAACCTCTTTTCCATTCACCAACACGGCCTCTCTGGATAACGCATCTTTAACTTGCTTACCATTTTTAGCTAAACCTGATGACACAAATAGACTAGTTAAAGGTTCTTCTGACAACAAAGTGGAATCTAATACTGTGGTAGGCAGGCCATCCTGTTGCAACTGCCTTAAATCGTTTTCACTTAATTCGTTGAGATTCCCATCAAACAAAGCTTTTGTAATACGCTTAGCGGCTACAAGCAACTCTTCCCCATGCACCAAGCGCGTTACTTCCTCGGCTAGAATACCTTGCGCCTGAGGACGACCTGTTGATTGTTTATCTGCCTCTTCAATAGCAGAAATCTCAACAACATCTAAAAAGGTAAAGTAACGCAAAAACTTATAAACATCCGCATCAGCGGTATTGAGCCAAAACTGATAAAACGCATAAGGCGATGTTTTACTAGGATCGAGCCAAATAGTCCCGGATTCAGTTTTACCAAACTTGGTTCCATCAGCCTTAGTAACCAATGGCAGTGTCAAGCCATACACATGTCCACCATGTGCCCGACGGGCAAGATCAACACCCCCGACAATATTACCCCATTGGTCCGAGCCACCAATTTGCAAAGTACAATTGTTACGCTTATACAATTCAGCAAAATCATAGGATTGGAGCAACATATAACTAAATTCAGTAAAAGAGATTCCCTCACCTTCTCTATCAATGCGCTGCTTGACCGACTCTTTATTGATCATATTATTGATAGAAAAGTGCTTGCCAACATCCCTTAAGAAATCCAATACATTTAGATCTTTAGTCCAGTCAAGATTGTTAACTACTTCCGCCGCTATTGCGGACTGCTCAAAATCAATAAACCGTGAGACCTGCCGCTTTAACTTATCAACCCAAGAAGCAACAACAGCTGGCGTATTAAGCTTTCTCTCTTGCGCCTTAAAACTAGGGTCACCTATAAGGCCTGTCGCGCCACCAACCAATGCTAAAGGCTTATGCCCCGCCTGCTGAAAACGCTTCAACGTTAACAAAGGAACCAAACTACCAATATGGAGGCTATCTGCTGTGGGATCGAAACCACAATAGAGCGTTCGAGATTCAGCCAAAAACTCAGATAAGGTCGACTCACCAGTCATCTGCGCAACAAGCCCTCGCGCCTTCAAATCGTCTAATAAATTTCTATCTACAGCCACTCTATTTATGCCTTTTTAAGGAAATTTTGAGGTTTTATGAAGGCGCACACCATACCGAAACCATAATGAAAAACAAGCATTCTGATTATTTCTTAATTTACAGGCCGAATAAAGAGCATTTGAACCAGTTCAAGCCATCGAAACCGAATGAAATTTAAGCGTGATTAATTGATAGCGTTCTGGTATAAAAGCGTCTATAAATATTATAGATACAGTAAAACATTAAAAAAACCATGAAAGCCGTTGATTTAATTACAAGATTTTACAAAGAACTGCATTTTAAGGGTTTTCCCAAGAGCCATGCTTTAGCCATCGGCGCTTTAGGCTCGTCACTCCTTCTTTTTTCAAGCATCACACCTTCTGATGAACCTACACAAAACCATCGCCAAGAACAGCATATTACTCTCAGTTTAGCGGATTCAACTCAATCTGAGCTGACCAGCACAACAATCCCCGTCGCAACACGCTGGCATACAGAAACTGTTGCCTCAGGTGACAATTTATCACTATTGTTCAATAGAGCGGGCTTACCTGATACTAGCATGCATGAGCTTATCAATAGCCATAAATCAGCCAAGCAACTAACGCGCTTACACCCAGGGCAAAAGTTCAAATTTGAGATTACTGAAGACAGTAAACTACAGTCACTTTGGTATAAGAAAGACCGACTCAATACAATCAAATTCACGCGAACTGCAGATGGATTTGAAAAGGATATCACTGCACTTAAGCCTGATGTCCATGCCGCTTACCGAGAAGCGACCATTATCAACTCTTTATTCCTTGCCGGTACTGATGTGGGCATGGAAGAGAGCCTGATTATGGAACTCGCCAGTATTTTTGGTTGGGATGTCGACTTTGCTTTAGATATTCGTGCAAATGATCATTTCAAAGTACTCTATGAAGAACATTTCTTAAATGGCGAAAAGCTGCGCAATGGTGCAATTTTAGCCGCCGAATTTA
Source organism: Cellvibrionaceae bacterium (assembly GCA_050633825.1). Taxonomy (GTDB): domain Bacteria; phylum Pseudomonadota; class Gammaproteobacteria; order Pseudomonadales; family Cellvibrionaceae; genus CANLBN01. The sequence goes on from JBOEHG010000034.1 coordinate 3,859, forward strand.
CGAACCAGGGTAAAACATTCAGAGCGGTACGCTATACCGATAGCAAAGGAAACAGCAATTACTATACTCCTGAAGGCAAGAGCATGCGTAAGGCATTTTTACGAACGCCCGTTGATTTTGCTCGTATTAGCTCACATTTCAATCTGAAGCGCAGACACCCTATTTTAAATAAAATACGGGCACACAAAGGTACAGATTATGCGGCGCCGACAGGCACACCGATTAAAGCAGCTGGCGATGGCCGTGTGACTTTTGCCGGTACCAAAGGTGGCTATGGACGCACAGTCGTTATCCAACACGGCCAATCCTATAAAACACTCTACGCTCATATGCATAAATATGGCCGCGGCATCAAAAACGGTAAACGTGTTAAGCAAGGCCAAATCATTGGCTATGTGGGTTCATCAGGCTTAGCGACTGGCCCACACTTGCACTATGAATTTTACCTCAATGGCGCTGTACGCAACCCTGTGAGAGTACCTTTACCTAAGGCTAAATCCATAGCCAAGTCAGAGTTACAAAACTTTAAACTACAAACACAGCCTATCGTAGCTAAGCTGGAAGAGTACGGCAAAGGTATTCAAGTAGCACTTAGTGACTCAAGTGAAACCAACAATAATTAAGCTGTAGAGCTTGTTAATGGACCTCTATATTGGCTTATTATCAGGCACCAGCGCAGATGCTATTGACGGCATATTGGTTGACCTAAGTGATAAGCACCCCAATATATTGCAAACTCTCACACTACCGATACCAGAAGAAACAAAATCCATTGTTTTTGATTTGGCTATTAGCGGTTCTGCAGAAATTGAAAAAATACGGCTCTTAGACCAACAGTTTGCAAACCTCTTCAGTGAGACCACAAATAAACTATGCAAGGCTGCCGGTATAGAAACCGCCGCTGTAAAAGCAATAGGAAGCCACGGGCAAACAATTCGTCACTACCCGCCTAATACATCAATATCAGGTTACTCACTTCAGATTGGCGACCCCAACATCATTGTAGAACAAACAGGCATTACTACTGTTGCTGATTTCCGTCGCCGAGATATTGCCGCGGGTGGCCATGGCGCTCCGCTGGCTCCTGCACTACATAATGCTGTTTTCCGCTCTGATAAGGTCGATCGAATTGTTCTAAACACAGGCGGCATTGCAAATATCACCCACCTCTCCGTTAACGGGGAGGTCCTAGGGTTTGATACCGGTCCAGCTAATGGCTTAATGGATAGCTGGTGCCAGCGACACACCCAACAACCTTATGATAATAACGGCCAGTGGGCAGCCACAGGAATAGCTGACAATGAACTGCTTAATCAACTATTGCAACACCCATTTTTTGCACTAAAAGCCCCTAAAAGCACAGGAAGAGAAGACTTTAATCTAATCTGGCTAGAACAACAGTTAAGTAAATTTGGGCGAAAGCTTAGCCCAGAAAATGTACAAGCCACTCTACTTTCTCTCACCACAAACACGATCGCTCAAGCCATTGACAGTATTGATCAGAAAAAAAACGCCGAAGTCTATATTTGCGGTGGTGGAGCCCATAATGGATTATTAGTAGAGACTCTAAAACAGGCGCTTTCCCCCAGGCAATTATCATCAACAGAAGCACTTGGCATTTCTCCGGACTGGGTAGAAGCTGTTGCTTTTGCATGGCTAGCCAAACAGACAATAGAAGGAAAAACGGGAAATTTGCCTTCTGTCACCGGCGCCAAAAAAGAAGTAATACTAGGTGGCATCTTTCAAGCATAAACAAAGAAGAGAGCAAGCTTAGAAATAAACGTAGTTTTGCTGATCCAGAAGACGTTTAACTTCCGTAGGACCGAAAGGGACCGTACCTATAAAGGGGTGAATACTATTCCGATCTCGCCCGAGGATACCTGTTTGCGTCTCACAAACACGCACATCCACCACACCAAATGCACTCAACCTAGCGGCCAGATCCACAATATTTTTATATTCGTCGTATTTATCTTTAAAAAAAATCTCGACTTCAGGACCATGGAGAACAATGGAAATTGGATTTGCATCGGTAGGAAGCTTACCATCAAGATAAAGCGCCTCTGCACGTTCTAGCGCATCAGCCACCTCATCAGGAGAGTCATTTAGGATGCGCGCAAGATAGCCATTCTCATTCTCCGATGGAGGAGTGGCACTTGTCTGCGCAATGGCGTGTAAAGGTAGTAGCGAAAATAATAGTGAAAACAAGAGCATGCATACACACAATAACGCCTTGTGTGCGCTAGATAGAAAACGACGAACCACAACCACAAGTTGAAGATGCATTGGGATTACTCACAGTAAATTTAGAGCCCTGTAGATCTTCTTGATAATCAATTTGAGCCCCTACGAGATAAGGGTAACTCATTGCATCAATTAATACACCGACATCATCTTTGTTAATTATCGCGTCATCATCCGCAACTAATTCATCAAAGGTAAAGCCATACTGAAATCCAGAGCAGCCCCCACCAGTCACAAATACTCGAAGCTTAAGGTCATTATTACCTTCCTCTTCTAACAAGCTTTTAACCTTTTGTACGGCATTTTCAGTGACGTAAACAGGTTCGGGGGTAAAGACTTCAGCTACAGTCATCGTAATTCTCGTAATTTGACACATGACAATTATCGCTTTAACCAAGCAATTTAGTCAAGTATTACAAGTAAAATAGGGGCTTATTTGTTAAAGTTATTAGTATGAAACTTAGCTCAGACCTTATTCATTGTTGCTGAGGCTAGCTTCACATCAGCCTTATGCGCCACTTTGGGTTCATGGGATACACTGCCAGAAATAGGTTTAGGGTCTTTCTTTGCCGAAGGTTCACTGCTGTAAACAAGGTTACCATTCACTTGAGCGCCTTTAACCATTTCAATTAACGAGTAATGGACATTCCCATTGACAACCGCTTTAGCAGCAAGCTCTATGTGTTTATCAGAATAAACATCGCCATTAACAGTACCGTTAATTACTAATGTCGGCACTCTGATCTCACCTTCAACAACTCCTTTATCCAATACACGAGCATGGGCATCGGCACCACCAGAGGTATAGACATTACCTCTAACAGTTCCCTCTATCATAAGGTTACCAGTGAATTTAATGTCTCCAACAATTTCTGTGTTTTTAGAAACTAATGTAGTGGAGCCAGCAGAAAAGGATGTAGCAGTTTCTTTCTTTCCAAACATAAGTATTAACTCTTTTTGAGGGACCAACCAAACTTTTTATCGATAGTCACTTTATTAGGGCGCTCTGTTACCACCTTGAGCTCTATACGTTCCGGGACAAAGCCATCGGGTAACGACATTTCACCCTCAATCCGTTGAAAGTACTTAAACTTTAACTTAATTCTTTCAACAGAAATAGTGTCTGAAAGATCTTTTAACACTAAGCGCTGAAAGATATCACCTCGCTTACCGAGCAGTTCAAATTGTACATAACCCGAAACTAATCGATGTTGCGTCACAATCTGTTTAATCACAACGTTATATTGATAAACGTTAGGAATATTGGTGCTAGTAATTGCAGGGGCATCAACCACTAAACCCTTATCACCAGGAGCCGGCCTCATCAAGCTTCGATAAAAAGTATTGTCCTGCTCTAACTCAGCAACCTGAGTTTTCAAGTCAACGACTTCACCCCTTACTTTTTCGTTTGCCTTACGATCAACTTCTGCGGCAAGTCGAAGGTTCGCAACTTGCTGCTCTAACTTAGCAGCCTCATCTAACTTCTCAGTATACTGAGACTTTACTTCAGCCAACTCAACATCAATACCACCAGTATCTACTACACCATAATAGCGGCCAACAAGGAAACTACCAATAACAGCTAACAAAAATGTGAGTGACAACGCAAAAATTTGTAAAAAACGCCAGTAAGGCCGATGTGGCACAACCGTCATTTCATATTGTTTACTGGGCTTAACTGTTGTCATAGTAGATTGATTTAATTGTTGATTATGTAAGCACTAAAAATATCAGGCCGTTAGTATTAAATTAGCACTACGAAAACAGCCACAAAAAATGGGTTCGGTTTTTATCACTCAATGGAACGAAATAACTATTCTTGCATTTTAATTTTACGGCAAAAGCGCTACTTGTTCTAAGCCGACTTGCTCTTCAAAACCAAACATAATATTCATATTTTGAACCGCCTGACCTGATGCACCTTTCGTCAAATTATCGATCACGGACAGTACCACTACGGTATTACCACCCTGCGGTCTGGTGATTGCTAAACGGCACATATTCGATGATTTTACAGAACGGGTCTGCGGATGAGAGCCTGCAGGCATAACATCAACAAAAGGTTCATCCTTATAAAAAGCTTCATAAAGCGCTTGTAAATCGACATCACTATTGCTGTCAACAAGCTCTGCATAAAGCGTCGAATGAATACCTCTGATCATCGGTAATAAATGCGGTACAAATGTTAGTTTAGCAGGATTTTCACCCGTTGGCTGAGCTGCACGCAGACCTTGCTCAATTTCAGGTAGATGACGATGCCCACCAACAGCGTAAGCTTTAAAGCTATCACCCACTTCTGTAAACAAATTATCGATTTTAGCTTGCCTACCCGCACCGCTTACACCGCTAGCAGCATTAGCGATTAGCTTGTCGCTATTCACTAAACCATTTTGAATAAGCGGTAAAAAGCCAAGCTGCACAGAGGTGGGATAACAACCCGGACAAGCGATAAGCTGCGCTGTTTTAATTTGTTCACGATTGACTTCTGGCAAGCCATAAACCGCTTGAGGGAGTAAATCACGACAACCATGCTCTTGACCGTACCACTGAGCCCAAAGATCAGCGTCTTTAATTCTGAAATCAGCAGACAAATCAATAATACGAATACCCTTTGCAAATAACTCAGGCACCATACTATGAGCCACACCATGGGGTGTTGCAAAAAATACCACATCGCAGGTAGCCAGCATGTCGACATCAGGGTTAGAGAAGCACAAATCACAACGACCGCGTAAGCTCGGGTACAAATCCGCTACAGCAACACCTGCTTCAGCACGTGATGTAATCACTTTTAAATTAACCTCTGAGTGATTTATCAACAAACGCAGCAGCTCAACGCCGGTATAACCGGTTGCTCCAACAATACCTACATCAATCATTTTGACTTATTAGCTCCAACTATTTAATAAAACAGCAACTTTAGAACATCGACGTAAAATAAGAAAGCTTTGAGGTGTCAATTAGGGAATAATTGCCTATCATGTGTGCCTACTGAGAATATTTAACGAGAAGTTTGTTGATTACCTACACTGCTACGCTCATTCGTAATGCTTTGGCTCGGTTCCGTCACCGCCTTGCCGATATCGATGCTTTACCGCAGTTAACCTTGCTTGGCATTGCCATTGGCTGTGCCGCTGGTGTACTTATTGTTCTTTTTCGTTATGCCATCGAATTGCCTTTATCTCACATACTTCCAGGCAATAATGAAAACTTTGAAGGTTTGAGTCACTTTTGGCATTTTGCTCTGCCTGTCATTGGCGCATTCATTATCGCAACCGGCCTCCATAACCTGAAAGATAAAGACCGCAATGTCAGTGTTGGGCATGTACTCGAACGCTTACATAACTTTCAAGGCAGAATGCCATTAACCAATATGATTGTTCAATTTATTGGTGGAACTATTAGTTTAATTACAGGGCAGTCTGTAGGACGTGAAGGACCTGCTGTGCATATGGGTGCCAGCATCGCCAGCTTAATCGGCCAAAAGTTAAAATTACCCAACAATAGCCTGAGTACATTAATTGGTTGCGGCGTAGCCGCTGCAATAGCCGCATCCTTTAATACCCCCGTTGCAGGAGTTATTTTCGCAATGGAAGTGGTCTTAATGAGTTACAGCATCACCGGTTTTATCCCGGTAATGATGGCATCTGTTTGCGGTGCATTAATTGCGCGCGCGACCTTTGGATCGGAAACATTTTTTGTTATCGATGGTGCTGAGTTACACGGCCTCTGGGAAATTCCCTTTATGATTGCTGCCGGCTTAGTTATTGCGCTATTCGCCACTTTATATATGCGTTTGCAACTCGGCTTTAATCGTTTTACTCACTACCCGATTTTTTGGCGAGTGATGGCTGCGGGTTTATTGACCGGTATTATCGGCATTCTTTTTCCTGAAGTACTGGGACTAGGCTACGACACAATTAACTTAAGCATCGAAGGCAAGTTAAGTTTTAGTCTCCTCCTCGCCATTGCTTTAGCCAAAATTTTAGCGACCAGCTTTAGTATTAGCATGGGAATGCCCGGTGGCCTTATTGGTCCACAGCTTTTTATCGGTGCTTGTATTGGCGGCATGATTGGGATTGTTGGGAATGCACTGTTTCCTGACAGTATGAACAACAGTGGCATTTATGTATTACTCGGTATGGCTGCTATGATGGGTGCCGTTCTGAATGCTCCATTGGCAGCACTAATGGCCGTACTCGAATTGACTTATAACCCGGGCATTATTTTCCCTAGTATGTTAATTATTGTGGTTGCCTGTGTTGTCACTCGACAATTGTATAAGTGTGATGGCATTTTTGTAGAGCATTTAAACTTAAATGGCACACAATTAGATGTCGGTCCGGTACAACAGGTGCTTGGTAATATCGGTGTTCGCAGCGCCATGAAAACGGCTTTTATAGAAACACCAGCCGTCATCACCGCAACAGCAGCAAATAACCTATTGAGTAGCAACCCACTGTGGGTCGTTATTCAAGCAGGGGGTGACTATTTGTTGTTAAGAGCAGCGGATTTAGCCATCGCTATAAAGGCATTAGAGGAAAATAGCGAAAAACAAACACTGGATGCACCGGAAGAAATCACTATTGATCTATTGGAAATCCCCGCACAACGTTATAATTTACTGCCAGCACCTGAGCTATCGAGTTTGTTTGAAGCGAAAAAGATGCTGGATAAACAACCGGGGAATGCATTATTTGTCACACCCCAAATACAAACAACACCGCAACCAAAAGTACTAGGCATTATTACTCAGGATACCATCAGTAACTACTACATGTGATACCGATATTTTACCCAAAGAAGGATTTCTAAAATGAGTACAGATACTCTACTAGTTTATTTTATGATTTCGTTTTTCTATATTATTAGTCCAGGGCCAGCGGTATTTCTTGCAATAACCAACGGCATCACTGCGAACATGAAAATGGTTATGGTCTCGTCACTGGGCAATATTCTTGGATTATTTGCGCTATCCACAATATCAATATTAGGCTTAGGGGCATTATTACTCACATCGGCTTTATTATTTACATTAGTCAAAATTGTTGGCGCAGGTTACCTAATTTATCTGGGTATTAGACAGATCATTTTTGCCAAAAAGATAAACTTGGACGACCAAGGTTCATCTAAAAAACATCGCAATTTAAGCACTTATTTTTATGAAAGTTTCTTTATTGCTATAACCAACCCCAAACCTATTTTATTTTTCATTGCTTTATTTCCGCAATTTTTAAATACTAGCCAACCGCTAGCAGGCCAATTTTTAACCTTAACATTTATCTTTATGAGTTTGTCATTTCTATCGCTCTGTGCATATGGCCTTGCATCAAGATCAATTAGAGGGATATTGTTTAGAAATAACGTTATGCAGTGGTTTCATCGTATCACCGGCGGCCTTTTTATATTGATGGGCCTATCGTTATTAAAATTAAAAAATAATACCGCTAATTGATTTAAAGGAATCTTAAATATGTTATGGGTTAAAGCCTTCCACATTATCTCTGTTATTTGCTGGTTTGCGGTTTTATTTTATTTGCCAAGATTATTTGTTTATCACGCCATGAGTGAAGATAAAATCAGCAAAGAACGATTTAAAGTCATGGAACGCAAATTAATCAGAGGCATTGGCAACCCTTCTATGATTGCAACCTTTATCTTTGGTATTTGGTTAGTGACGTATAATTGGAGCTATTATCAACAAGCCACCTGGTTTTGGTTAAAGGTAGGCCTTATTATTATACTGACCGCCTATCACCATATTTGCATTCGGATATGGAAGCAGTTCTGTGCTGATAACAATACACACTCCCATATTTTTTATCGCTGGTTTAACGAATTCCCCGTATTATTGCTTATTGCCATTGTTTGCCTTGTGGTGGTCAAGCCATCATTTTAATTTTATTTATCAATTCACTAGTACGATTTATTTTACACTGATTATTTACCACTTACAGCATCGATCAAAAGGTCTTATACATGAACCGTTCTGAAGTATTATTTTCCGAAGCACAACAACACATTCCCGGCGGCGTCAACTCACCAGTACGCGCCTTTAAAGCCGTTGGCGGTACGCCTGTATTTTTTAAACGTGCTGAGGGTGCTTATGTTTTTGATGAAGATAATAAACGCTATATCGATTATGTATTGTCTTGGGGACCGATGATACTGGGGCATGCCTACCCTCCCGTTATTGAAGCAGTGCGTGCAAAAGCACTCGATGGACTTAGCTTTGGTGCACCTACTGAACTGGAAACTGAATTAGCACAAAAAGTTCGTGCGATTATTCCCAATATGGATAAAGTCCGTTTTGTTAACTCTGGAACAGAAGCCACCATGAGTGCGATTCGTCTAGCCCGAGGCGCAACCGGTCGCGACAAAATCATCAAGTTTGAAGGCTGCTATCATGGCCACTCTGATTCGTTACTAGTAAAGGCCGGTTCAGGCGCATTGACCTTTGGCGTACCCAGCTCGCCGGGTGTTCCAAAAAGTTTAGCCGATCATACCATTACCTTAAATTACAACGATATTGAGCAAGTTGAATCAGTTTTCGCCGAAATCGGAGAAGACATTGCCTGTGTTATTGTTGAGCCTGTTGCGGGTAATATGAACTGTGTTCCGCCCATCGCCGGCTTTTTAGAAACACTTCGAAAAGTATGTGATGCCTCCGGTGCATTGTTAATTTTTGATGAAGTGATGACCGGTTTTCGTGTTGATCCACGCGGCGCCCAAGGCCGCTACAATGTCGATGCGGATTTGATTACCTTAGGCAAAGTCATGGGCGGCGGCATGCCTGTCGGTGCCTTCGGCGGTAAGCAAGCGATTATGGAGCAAATAGCGCCTACAGGCCCTATTTATCAAGCGGGCACCTTATCAGGTAACCCTGTCGCAATGGCCGCTGGTTTAGCGAACCTTGAAGGGCTGGCGCCTGACGATTTTTATCCTCAATTATTTGCTAAAACCGATGCACTTGTTAAAGGCCTGCAAGAACGCGCAGACGCTGCAAACATTCCTTTTACAACCAACCATGTTGGCTCAATGTTTGGCTTTTTCTTTTTAAAGGAACACAGTGACAACAAACCTGTCACCAACTACCAACAAGTAATGAACTGCAACATTGAACGCTTTAATCAATTCTTCCATCTGATGTTAGATGCCGGCGTCTATTTAGCGCCCGCCTCTTACGAAGCCGGGTTTCTGTCTAGCGCACATTCGGATGATGATATACAAGCAACACTGGATGCCGCCGAAAAGGCGTTTGCACAACTATAATAATGACCAATACAGATAAGAAGGCAGCATGACTCATCTTACCCTATCCAGCCCACTGGTCAGTGCAGAGTGGTTACAAGCACATATTGACCACCCCCAATTGATTGTTCTTGATGCCAGCTCCCATATGCCAAACTCAGCACGCAATGCCTACAAAGAATGGCAACAACAACGCATCACCGGCGCACGCTTTTTTGATTTTAATAACAAAGTCTGTGATAGGGATTCTGACCTACCTCATATGTTACCGTCTGCCGAGATTTTTACTAAAGAAACACAGGCTCTGGGTATTAATAAAGACAGTATTATTGTGGTTTACGATAGCCTCGGTATTTTTTCAGC
>JBOEHG010000035.1:0-30980 GCA_050633825.1 Cellvibrionaceae bacterium
GTATAGACGAAGGCTTTGCGCCAATATTCGAAAAGATTGATCACTAATGATCAGACCACACAGCATACTCATTACCGCTGGGGTCACTAAAATGGAAACGGCGGCCACCGGGGAAGGAGAAGATGGGTTCAATAATATTACCGCCGGCCTTTTCTATTTTTTCCTGCGTTGCTTCCAATGCTTTACTGTAAAACACCACTAAAGCACTGCCATTTTTAGTTGAAACTACTTGTTCTGAGCGATAAAAGCCACCATCGATACCTGCATTTAAAAAAGCAGCATAGTCTTCACCGTAGTCTTCAAACGCCCAGTCAAAAACGGTATTAAAAAACTGTTTGGAGGCGTCCATATTGCTTACGGGGAATTCAACATAATTAATTTTTTCATGTTGCTTGCTTAGGTCATTGGTCATGCTGGCGCTCCGTTAATGGCAATGATTGCTTTTCGTTTTTATTTTGTTAAGTAAACATTGAGACCAGTCAACCACCTCTTGCCTCAGTGTCATTGGGAATAAATGTCCTTCGTTTTTTAAACGAATAATTTGGGTTTTAGATGGATTGAAGCGCTGCTCTGCATAATCAATATTGGCTGGGTATACTAATTTATCCCGCATCCCTTGGACAACAATGGTATAGGCGACTAATTGACCCCATTCAGATTCCAAACGCTGGATATTTTCTTTTAATGCAAAAATTTCTTTATTGGCTTTTTCCATCTTGCTACCGAGCAACCAATAAGCACCGGGAACACCGGCTACATAGTTAAACCAACGCGGTTTTGACAGCGCCGGATCAAGGGTCCCGGCTAAAAGCAGTAAACCATCGATTGATTGCGGATAGTCGATAGCAACACGCGGTGCAATAGAAGAACCGAGCGAATGCCCCATAAGAATAACCGGCTGATTGTCGTTTTCTGCTTTTAGTTGACTTGCCAATGCGGCCACTATGGTCGCTTGCTCTTCAAAGGAGGCAATGATCTGGTCATTACCCAAAACAGAGGCACCCCACCCGGGGCGATCAATCACTACAACATGAAAGTCATTGAGCAGGGCATCATTGAGCATATAGCGTGCATACTGATGCCAATTACCGGGGGTGCCATGCATAATGATTAGCGCAGGCTTTTGCGGATCACCGGCACTGGCATAAAATAAACGGTGCTCTCCAACATTTAAGGTAGCACGTTTTATTGCGGGATTATGTTCAACTTTTTCTTCAAAAATAGCCCATTCCTCTTCTATAACAGCCGGTGGTGACAAACAGCCAGTCAAAAATAACAGTACTGATAATGCGACAATTATTTTCATAGTAATCCTTTTTCCATCTATTGATTAGCCCTCTTCATTCAAGCTATTTATTTAATCTATTCAAAGCCTGCTTTAGAGACGCTAAAGTGATGGAATAGTTCGGTAAAATTCGCTCTCAAACGAAACTGAATTTACCTTAACAATTGTTTTAATATTGTTTGCAGCTGTTGGCTCACTTCCAACACGTTAGGGAAAGACTGCTTATTCTGATTAATGGTTAAGAATAGGCTGAGTTCACCAATATCATCTTCTGCAATAATTTTCTCCAAACCATCTTCAGGCTGCACAAATAAGCACGGTAATAAGGCAAGCCCCAAGCCCTGCTTGGCGGCATTTTTACGGGCGACGGGGTTATTACTGCGAAAAACACGGGTCATAGCAGCGGCTTTTTTAAACCAGCCCGCAGGTGCCAAATGCTCGGCATCGTAGTCAAAATCAATTAGCTTGTGATTAGCCAAATCATGTAGCGATTCTGGCGGCTTGCCTTCTTCCACGTAAGCTTTTACATAAGTACTGGCCGCATAGAGTGCGAAAGGCAGTTTATATTGCGCCAACAGAACCATCTGCGATGAATAGCTTTTGTTGGCAAAAATACCAATATCAGTATCGCGAGATGACAGCGGTGCGGACGGGCTTGAGGTGATTAACTCAACTGTTAACTGAGAATATTGTGATTGCAGTGGTAGGACTAAAGCGTTCACTAAATGATTCGCCAAAATATCCGGTGCAGTTACTCTCACATTACCGGACAAGCTGTCCGGCTGCTGCAAGGAGCGGTTGACCTGATCCGCCGTCAGCGCCATCTGTTCTGCCAAAGGCAGTAACTGCAAGCCCGATGCTGTCATGCTGTAGCCACTGCGCCCGGCATGGAATAGCGAGGTATTTAACTCGGTTTCTAAGGCAAATATCTTCCGCCACGCCGTTGCCTGAGAGACATTTAACTGTCTGGCCGCAGCGCTCAAGCTCCCTTGACGAGCCACTGCAATAAAAAAACGTAAGTTATCCCAATTCATGTTTAATAGACTCTCTGATCAAACCAAGTTATTCATATATGAATAATATAAATTCAATTATAGCGCTTTATTATTCATAAACGAAAAGATAATCTATCGGTATTAGCAACACAATCAATACTATCCACAAGGGATACTCTAACGATGAAAACAATTGGTCTTTTAGGTGGCATGAGCTGGGAAAGTACGATTGGCTACTATCGGATTATTAATGAAACTGTCAAACAAGCACTAGGCGGCCTTCACTCCGCTAAAATTGCCCTGTACAGTGTTGATTTTGACCCGATAGAAAAATGCCAACACGCAGGTGACTGGGAAGGTACTGCGGTACTGCTAATAGAAGCCGCTCGCAGCATTGAGGCAGCGGGTGCAGACTTCCTTTTAATATGTACCAACACCATGCACAAGGTGGCACCACAAATAGAAAAGGCGCTGAATATTCCACTGCTGCACATTGCTGATGCCACCGCAGAAGTGATTATAGACCGCAATATCAACACTGTTGGCTTACTGGGAACCGCTTTCACCATGGAACAGGACTTCTACAAAGGGCGTTTAGAAGAGAAGTTTGGTCTAACAGTGTTAACACCAACGAAAAGTGACCGTGAGATTATTCACAATGTCATTTACCAAGAGTTATGCTTAGGCCAACTTAATGATCAATCCCGGCAAGATTATTTGCGTATTATTCAACAGTTAGCAGATAACGGTGCCGAAGCGATTATCTTAGGCTGCACAGAAATTGGTATGCTCGTCACTCAGGATGATACTGACATCACATTGATTGACACCACTGCCATCCATGCGAAAAAGGCCGTTGAAACAGCCATTGAGCTATAGCGATCAAAGACATAGCAACAAAAGAAAACGATGAAAAATATTATTTTTCCTGAAAAGCTACAACAGTTAGAGTCCTTCTCCGAACGCTTTGATGCTTTTCGGCTACAAGCCAATAACTGTGATGTCTTATTTGCCATGTACCCTGCTGGCACTCATGTTGAGCCTCACAGTCATATTACTGATAATTATGGCGTGATCACACGCGGTTGTTTATATCTGACCATCGACGGGCAAGAAACCGCTTACCACACGGGCGACTGGTATCACGTTGCCCGGCAGGTAGAGCATTCGGCACGTTTTGATGAAGATACCGAAGAAATTGAGTTCTGGTTTAAAGAATAAGAGGCTCTGATAAACTCAGAACATCCAATAACAAAAAAATTATTATTTTCCCCAAGGATTTCTACAACCATGTCGTCTAAGGATTAAATCGATTAATAAACAAGACCCTTGCATGCAGGATGACACGCTAATTAAACAGGCCCAAGCGGGTAATGCTCAGGCTTTTGAGGCATTGCTGGAGCATTATTACGACCTGCTATACCGCTTTGCCTATAAGTGGTGTGGCAATCGTGAAGATGCGGAAGACGTGGCGCAGCAGGCTTGTATTAAACTTGCCAATAGCATTCAGCAATTTCGCTTTGAATCCAGTTTTAGTACTTGGCTGTACCGTTTGGTGATTAACTGCGCTAAGGATTGGCAAAAAAGTCAAGCACGCCACCAGACCGATAATGAATCTTCACTCGATATTCATGCCGATTTAAACATTCATGAACAGCCTGAAAAAACGGTTTTAATTGCGCAGTTATTGAATCGGCTTGAGTCTTTTTCTGAAGGCATGAAAGAAACGGTTTTACTGGTGCATGCTGAAGGTTTTACTCATGGCGAAGCAGCCACAATTTTAGGCGTTAAGGAAAGTACTGTTTCTTGGCGCATCCACGAAATTCGCAAACAACTCCAGTCACTCTTTGGACAGGGGGAATAATGAACGACGACCCACTCGATAATTTACTTTCTGATATGGATACTCCCACTGTTGACAATAATGCAAAGAAGCGAGCTATTAATCTTGCTATGGCAGAGTTTAATCAACAGCAAGCAGAAAAAAATCAAACGCAAAATAAAATAAAAAATAGCCAAGGTTTTTGGCAAAAGCTTCGTCCTATAAATAACGTATTATCATTTTATAGGACGACTATTATGCCCATCATGACTAACAAATTATTTTATTCTGGAATTGCAACCGTATCGGTTGCCATTGCTGGCGGTTTGCTATTTCAGCAAACATACCAACCACCCGCAGCAAATTTTACAACGACACTGACAGAGGAACCTGCTGAAAGTGCTGATCTTGCATCACTACAAAAGAGAGATAACGCACAAGAACAAGCGATTGCCATTCAAGAAAACAGGTCAAGCCAAAAAGAGAAGAAAGCCGAAACGGTAGCATCCTCTGCATTTGCAACAAAGGGCAAAAAACAACAGCTTTCTCAAACATTAGCAGATAATGACTTGGGTAGCTCTAGCGAGGCAAGCCCTGTACTAGCGGCACCAGCGCCTACTATAAAAGACAATGAAGTTGTTGCAAAAAGAATAAGAAATAATGAGCCCATGCCGGCAAAGGCAGTAAACCCGACATCTAATATGAGAATGGAAACGGAACGTTTAGCTGTACCTCAAGCTGTACCTCAAGCTGTACCTCAAGCTGTACCTCAAGCTGTAGTAGCACCGGATATTGTTAGCCAACAAGGTTATCAAGAAAAAGGACGGGACCGTTTTGAAAGCATTGAAACGAATTCTATTAAATTAGTCGAAAAAGAGCCTGTTTCTACATTTTCGATTGATGTCGATACCTCATCTTATAGTTTTATAAGGCGGCAATTAAACCAAGGAATTTTACCGCAAAAAAATGCAGTTCGGGCAGAAGAGGTGATTAATTATTTTGATTACAACTACCCTTTACCTGAATCAACAGAGACACCGTTTCAACCCTCTATTGTTGTTCACCCCTCCCCTTGGAACGCGGGTAAAAAGCTGGTGCACATTGGCATTAAAGGTTATGACATTGCACCTGAACAGCAACCTCGCAGTAATTTAGTGTTACTACTGGATGTTTCTGGGTCAATGAATAATGCCGATAAGTTACCTCTGGTAAAACAATCCATGAGCATGCTGCTGAGCAGCCTGCACCCTGAAGATACCGTTGGTATTGTTGTCTACGCAGGTGCAGCAGGTACGGTATTGGAACCCACTAAAGTAAAAGACAAACAAAGAATCATCAACGCATTAAATCGACTCAATGCCGGTGGTTCAACCGCAGGGGGACAAGGCATTAAACTCGCTTATCAATTGGCTGAAGCTAATTTTGATAAAGAAGCGGTTAATCGTATTATTTTAGCAACTGATGGCGATTTTAATGTGGGCATCAGTGATCGAGAAGAATTAAAAGGCTTTGTCGAACGTAAACGTAATGAGGGCATATTCCTTTCTGTTCTCGGTTTTGGTCAAGGTAATTACAATGACCATATGATGCAAACTCTCGCTCAAAATGGTAATGGGGTTGCAGCCTATATTGACTCACTTAGTGAAGCACAAAAAGTGTTAATTGATGAATCCACATCGACACTGTTTACCATCGCTAAAGATGTCAAACTTCAAGTAGAGTTTAATCCTAACACGGTGTCTGAATATCGCCTTGTGGGTTATGAAACACGACATCTTAATCAAGAAGATTTTAATAATGATGCAGTTGATGCTGGTGATATCGGTGCAGGGCATAGTGTCACAGCCATTTATGAAATCACGCCAAAAGATTCTAACACAACACCTTCGGTCGACCCCTTACGGTATGACAGAAAAAACTTGCAACTTAAGCAGGCGCCTCTTGATATTGAGTATGGGTTTTTAAAAATACGTTACAAGTTGCCCAAGGAAGATAGATCCGAGTTAATAACACAAGTCATTGGCATGGAAAGTATTTTGCAAAAAACCACCTTAGGCAACGATGTACAATTTGCGACTGCTGCCGCCGGTTTTGCTCAGCTACTCAAAGGGGGCAAATACCTGAGCAACTATGCTTATGATGATATCATTGCAGCCGCGCAACAAAGCAAAGGGGCTGATGAGTTTGGTTATCGTACTGAGTTTATTCAACTGGTACGTAAAGCGAAGATGGCTGCAGCAATGTAGTTAAACTTGAGGTGAAAATTTTCATTGAAATAATGTAAACATAAAAAATGCAAAAAAAAAGGGCGACGCTAATGAGCACCGCCCTTTTTAGTGCAGGATTATTTATTCATCCAAACAAAAACCAACATCATCAAACACATAATGGCCAATGCTTTGGCTATTGATAATCACTTGATCATGCACGCCAAGACGCATAACAAAACCACAAGGATCCATAAGACCGGTATTTAATTCCCAATCACCATTATTAACCCCGATAGTACCGCTGGACGGTGATGCCGCAGCGCCATTAGCCGCACTGGCCGGCGTGACCGATAGTGCATAACGCCTGAAGTATTGATCAGTCGCCGTAAATTTACCTTCAATAGTAACGCCTTTTTGGAATTTACCGCAGTCACCAGCACCATTGGTAATAGTAATAAAGGCTGTTGGCACTGTGCTATCCAATTGAATACGGTGCTGGTCAATACCGACCAATAAGCCACCGGCATTGTAGGTTGATAAACGCACGTACCAGTTTTCATTACTGCTGACGGGTGTATCCCACTGCGCTAACAAGCTATTAACATTATCAGTAAAATTTAAGTAGCTATAACGTTGGGTAACCGGGTTAGGCGCATGGTCGCTGACAATGCCGTTGCTATCCGTGACCTTAATCGTGCTTACCACTGGCGCCCAGATAATACCGTCTTCACTTACTTCTACTTTGTAAGTGTGTCCCAGTAATGGTGAACCTTGTAGTGACACACGACCATCGAAAGGGGAGCCTTCGTTATCGTAAGGATTAATAGGCAAATTATTGAGCGCAAAAATAGCATCGCCAGAAGCTAAGCCCGTGACGTTGTCGATCATGCTAACAGGGATTCCTCCGAGAATAGCAATTTTACCCGGTGTGTATATCTCACTAATCGGCGAGATAAGAATACGAGATTCTTCGCGATTACCCCAGGTGGGCAAATAATTAGGGTTGCTACAAGGAGCTGGAACATTCCATGAAAGGATTGCACGGATGTTAACGACTTTGGGGCCATCTTCACACTGCTTACGATATGGCTCTAAATCAACGGGTAATCTCACCGCATAGTGTATGCCGTCCTTTGGGGTATTTTGTAAATCGTAAACGGAAACATCTGTTGTACCCAAACAATCCCAAGTACCTGTATTATCAAAATCAGCCCAAAAGGTTACATATTCTTTACTGCCGCTGCTGCAAAGATTGCCAGAATAGCCAGAGCCTTTTTTAACTTCAATGACGCCAACTAAAGTATCTGGAAGATTGGGATCAAGCCCCACGCAATGTAATTCTTCATAAGAAGTATTACCATCACCGGATGTCCCCAGAATATCGATAATATCCTCAGAGATATCAATACCCGGTAATAGCTCTGCTACCAGTTCAGGATTTAAACTAACCTTGTTACTCGCAAATTGATTAAGCTGCTTAAACGCAAAACGGGAAGCCGGCACATTTTCATTGCAATACATTTTTGCTAATTCGCCCACCACTAACTCTTTTTTAGCGGCTTTAATCGGGGCGTTTAAATCCAGTGAATCAAGAATGTTTTGCTTGGGTTTTATATCCAGCAACTCAAATAGTTCAGTGGTAATAATAAAATTAAAGGGGTCGACTTGAATAGTTGACTCTGCAACATTACCCCATACCGGCTTCCAGTTAGGGGCATTTTCAGGAGGGATATTATTCCATGACAATATCGCTCTCACCTGAATCAGCGGGTCCTGAGTGCAAAACTTACGCAATGGATTAATGGGTAGACTGGCGGCATATTCAAGCTTTTTTGTACCATCCGTACCTTCCGGAACATTGTAAACCTGAAAGCTGGCAAGGCCCACATCTTCCCAATCCGCACCATCGTTATAAGATAAGTAAAAGCGTATATACTCTGGCGTACCTTCTCCGCATATACCGGAACCATAACCCGAAGGTTGATAAATATTCACCACTGCTTCCAGCATTTTTTCTTCAGGCTGATAACCTAAGCAGGCAATTTCTTCATAGATTTTATTACAACAAATGGATAACTTTGGTGGTATTAGTGAACTCTCTAAATTACCAAAAAAGTTGGGGTTGGAAAGTTGTAATGCTTTAAAGTTATTTCTTTCACTGATATTTTCAATATTATCTAAATTGATCATCTTTATTCTCCTTGTACAAATGATAAGTACAGATTAAAAATAGAACTACACATCAAAAAATAGACGAGCCTCACCCTGAAAAATATTATTAAAACATTTTCACTTAAGCTCTAATGCGGAACAGATTGATTAGAATAATTTTCAAGGTAATAATTTACACGCCAAGAGATCTCTTCCTGTCCTTCTGTTTCTTAAGGACTTGAAAGAGAGTGTTAATATAGCAGTGGAAGTTTTATTCAGAATCACTAACCTTAGTGATTTTTAAGGCTTATCACTAAAACTAGGGATGAGAGGATTGAGGATTGAAAAACAGCAAACACATTAACTTTAGGTAATTATTACTGTCTCTTAACTCATTTTATTTTTCTTTTAATAAAAATTCAGGCAGAGGCGTTAGCACACACTCTCCCTCTTTTTGGGAACAATTTTCTTGCTCATTTTCGCCAAGCTTTTCTAATTTTAAAATACGCTTTTCAGATAAAGGATGCGAACTTAGTAATTCAGGTGGAGTCAATGAACCTTCTATTTTTTTTAACTCAAAAAATAAATCAGTTGCGCCTTGCGCATGACCATAATGATTAACCAATGTTTGATATGCTTCAAGGTCCGATTCAGTTTCTTGACTGCGGCTAAAGGCCAACGCTGTAAATAAACCCATTTGACCGACCATATCACTGGCAAAAGCACTTTCCCCAAAACCTGTTATCGTCGATAAAATCAAACCAATGCTCAAACCTCGCCCCATGGCGACAATAGGGTGGCGATATTTAACATGTGCAATCTCATGAGCCACAACCATCGATAAAGCATTTTCACTATTTAAGGCATCGATAAGACCCTGATAAATAACAATATGCCCACCCAATGTGGCAAAGGCGTTAACAACAGGTTCATCCAGATAGTGTACTGTAATTTTAATGTCTTCTGGCAAATTTTGCGCTTTACTTAAATCATCAGCCAGAGTTTGCAAATAAGTGGTGACTTGCTGATGACGTACACTTTGCGACTCTTCTTTTTCGGCTTCCAATATAAATTGTTCAAATTGGGTTTCAAATTTCGATGTTAGCTTTTGTTCTGTTTCAAAAGGAACAAACTTAACGAGATACCCAACTGAAAAAGAAAGGAGTAACACTATGGTAACAATTGCAATTGAAACCCCCGCCAACAAGAAAAAGAAGTTTTTTAACGGATGTTCATTACTAACATTAATACCTTCTGGAATTTTAGGGTTACGATATTCCATAAAAAATTCCTTAACAGTTATATTTTCCCAAGATCGGTCACTAAACCGGTGCCATAGGCATAGACTTCGACCGCACCCACTTGATTTTTAGTCCCTTTGGTAATTGAAGACGTTTCCAGTTTGACATTGACAATAGTATTGAGGCCGCGCTTTCTAGCGTCTTCTTTCATGCGCAAAATGGCTTCTCGACGTGCGCGCTCTAACAGAGATTCATAAACCGTCACCCTGCCACCAATTAAATTGCGTAAAGCAGCAACAAAACGTTTAAAATAGTCCACAGAAATAACAACATTCCCTCCGACAAGCTGTGCGTTTTGATCGCCTTCACTAAGCAGCGGGAAACGTTTCGCAAAGGTCAGTAAATTAGAGTATTTGCCTTCACGTTTTATAAGGGAGCGAAAATGTTTTTTCTCAGCAGCTTGCCCAAATGCATAACCTAAGACCAATAGTATAAAAACAACGATTAAATCGTACATACGCTTACTCCAAAATCACTGCAGTACCATAGGCAAATAGTTCTGCTGCACCAGCAGCAACTGAACTGGTAGAAAAGCGAACATTTAAAATAGCATTGGCGCCTATCGCCTGCGCTTGCTTTTTCATACGCTCTACAGCTTCATCGCGAGATTCCGTTAACAGTTCGGTATAACCTTTTAACTCACCCCCAAAGATATTTTTAAAGCCTGCCATAATGTCGCGGCCAGCATGCTTGGAGCGGACAGTATTTCCTTGAACCATGCCTAAATGCTTGACAATCGTTCGACCCGGTATGACTTCGATATTGGTAACAATCATAGTGAACCCTATTAAACAAATAAAAGGGCACTCTATTATGGATTTAGCGGGCAGTCCAGCCGCCATCAAGAATAATGGTTTGTCCTGTCATATTCTTAGCACCGGGGGAGATAAGGTAATCAACTGTTTCTGCGATTTCCTGTGTATCGATAAATGATTTTTTGGGCATGGGTGCCAGCATGATTTCCTGAATGACTTCCTCTTCGGTAATACCATGTTCCTTTGCCTGGTTTTTTATCTGCTGCTCAACCAACGGGGTCTTAACATAGGATGGGCAAATAGTATTAATGGTGATGTCGGTATCTGCCGTTTCCAGCGCCACCACTTTAGAGAAGCCGATCAGTCCGTGCTTTGCTGCAACATAAGCACTTTTAAAAGGTGAAGCAATAATGGAATGAATAGAACCAATATTAATAATACGCCCAAAACCTTGCTCTCTCATTAAAGGCAAAGCCGCCCGAGTCATCATTGCAGGCCCGGTCAGTAATATTTCGGTAATTAATTTCCAGCGATCAACGGGAAACTCATCCAAGCGGCTGACGTGTTGTATACCGGCATTATTAACCAACACATCAATACGGCCGGCTTGTTTTATCGCATGATCAATATGCTCAGCGGATGTCACATTTAATTCACAGGCTTCTGCATTGCCCCCTTTTTCCACAATAGCATCAACCATTTTTTGTGCAGATTCTATGGATACGTCACTGACAATTACCTGATAATCACAAGTAGCTAAATGCGCTGCAATAGCAGAACCAATACCACTACCAGCACCGGTAACAAGGGCAACTCTATTCATTATTTTTTCTCATCAATAACGCGTTATATTTAATAAAAATATAAAAAATCAGATACGCTCAATCAGCATTGCAGTGCCTTCGCCGCCGCCGATACATAAAGCCGCTAAACCACGCTTTTTATTGTTTCTTATTAAGTTATATAAAAGTGTTACAATAATTCTGGAACCACTTGAACCCAGCGGATGACCCAAGGCACAAGCACCGCCGGCAATATTAACCTGCTCTGGCGTAAAGCCCAGCTCTTGCATTGCCAACATAGGCACCATAGCAAAGGCTTCATTAATTTCTGCTAAATCAATATCATTCGCGGTGATGTTTTGCCTTGCAAAAATAGTGTTAATGGCACCGATCGGGGCGCAGGTAAAAGTGCTTGGCTTTTGCGCATGTGATGCATAGTCGATGATGCGTGCCAAGGGTTTTAAACCTAAGGCGTCAGCTTTATCTTTATGCGTAACAATTAAGGCAGAAGCACCATCTGAAATAGAGCTGGCATTGGCAGCTGTAATGGTGCCATCTTGTGTAAATGCTGGACGCAAACCGGGAATTTTTTCTGGCTTGGCCAAGCCCGGCTGCTCATCGATAGTAACCTGCGTATCGCCTTTGCGGTTTTTAACGGTCACAGCTGCGATCTCTTCTACAAACCAGTTTTTTTCAATTGCTTGCTGAGCACGGCTTAATGAACGCAGGGCAAATTCATCCATTGCTTCCCGTGTTATTCCGTAATCATCTGCGGTGGTCTGTGCATGCAAACCCATCGCCTCTTTATCGTAAGCATCCTGCAAGCCATCTAAAAACATATGGTCGTATATTTGCCCGTGCCCCATTCGATAACCACCACGGGCTTTATCTAACATATAAGGCGCGCTGCTCATGGATTCCATTCCACCCGCAACAACGACATTGGCATTACCAACTTTTATTTGATCCGCCGCCAGCATGACTGATTTCATGCCAGAGCCACACACTTTATTAATCGTTGTGCAAGGGACTTGCTCACCTAAACCAGCCGCAAGCGCTGCTTGTCGCGCAGGCGCCTGACCCAGGCCCGCTGATAGTACGCAACCCATATACACTTCATCAATGGCATTCGCTTCAATACCACTTTTATTTAAACAGGATTCAATGGCCGCCGCACCTAGCTGTGGTGCTGGCACAGATGACAAACTACCTTGCAAGCCCCCCATTGGGGTTCGCTGAGCAGCAACAATAACAATATCGTTGTTCATAGTGTAGCTTCTCCCTTCAATATTCTAAGTAGCCTAAGTGTAGTACTCATCGTCACCCTAAAGAAAGTTATTATTTTCTTTTTTACTTTAGTTGTTATATTTTTTGATAGCATGTTTTAGTTAAACGATTAACTAAAATTTAGTTAATTAACCAATTAAAAAGGTACGACTCCCCCAAAGGGAAGCCGTACAAAGTGTTAGCAAATAAAACGACTCAACTTAAAAATTCATCTCTGGTACAAGGTCTGGCACAAATAATTGACCTGCTGTTTTTTCTTTAATTTCTTCGACAGTAACACCTGGAGCACGCTCTTTTAACACAAACTGGCCATCAACAATTTCCAGATAAGCCAAATCCGTAAGCACTTTACGAATACATCCTGCACCGGTTAAAGGAAGGGAACATTTTTTTAACAATTTAGATTCACCATGCTTACTGGCATGTGTCATTGTCACAATAATATTGTTGGCACCCGCCACTAAATCCATTGCGCCACCCATACCTTTAATAAGCTTGCCGGGAATCATCCACGAAGCGATATTACCCTCAACATCAACTTCAAATGCACCCAAGACAGTTAAATCAACATGGCCACCTCGAATCATGGCAAATGACTCTGCCGATGAAAAAATGGAAGCACCCGCAACTGCCGTAACTGTTTGTTTACCCGCATTAATCATATCCGCATCAAGGGTTTGCTCTGTTGGAAACGCTCCCATACCTAATAAACCATTTTCCGATTGCAACATCACCTCAATATCATCGGGAACATAATTAGCAACCAATGTTGGAATGCCAATACCCAAATTTACATAGAAGCCATCCTGCATTTCACGCGCCACACGCTGTGCCATTTGCTCTCTTGTTAAAGCCATACTTGCTCCTGTTTATAGTTGCTCCTGCTTATGAACGAATAGTGCGTTGCTCGATACGCTTTTCAAATGAGCCTTGAATGACTCTGTCGACATAAATACTCGGTGTATGAATCTGGGCTGGATCTAACGCGCCCGGTTCGACAATTTCTTCTACTTCAACCACCGTTATTTTTCCGGCAGTGGCAGCCATAGGGTTAAAGTTTTGTGCTGTATGACGGTAGATTACGTTGCCATAGCGGTCAGCTTTCCAACCTTTAACAATGGCAAAATCACCGGTAATGGATTCTTCTAAAATATACTGTCGACCATTAAATTCACGGGCTTCTTTACCTTCTCCTATCGGCGTGCCATACCCTGTCGCCGTATAAAAAGCGGGTATCCCCGCGCCACCGGCGCGCATTTTTTCAGCCAATGTTCCTTGGGGTGTTAGTTCAACCTCAATATCACCGGATAATACCTGCTGTTCAAACAGTGCGTTTTCACCCACATAGGATGAGACCATTTTTTTTATTTGCCGGTCTTTTAATAAAATCCCCAAACCAAAATCATCGACACCACAGTTATTAGAAACAAAGGTTAAACCCTTGGCCCCCATCGATTTGATCTGTGCAATACAGCCCTCTGGAATACCACAAAGCCCAAAACCACCGGCGATGATCGTCATATCATTGCTTAAGCCGTAAAGTGCTTCAGCATAAGAAGAAACAACTTTGTCAAAACCTGCCATAAAGACTCCGCTGACCAAAATAGGTCCGATTTATTGCATTCGCTAGTGTGGGCTCACTCAATAAGCGAGCCATTTATATTGTTTTCAGATCAATAGATCGGCTGTATTTGCTTATGATCCGGCAGCAGGATATATTTATCAAATATAAATAATTGATTAATTTATTTATAATTTTTATCAATCAATAAAGGCTTCTTCCATGAATATCACTATCAAACAGATAACAGCCTTTGTTGCCGTTGCCCAAAGCCAAAGCTATGCGGAAGCCTGTGATCGTATTCATTTATCACAGCCTGCTCTAAGCATCACCATTAAAAACCTCGAAGAAACATTGGGAGGCGCATTACTGACTCGTTCCACCCGCACGCTAGCACTTACGCCAGAAGGGCAAGCCTTCTTGCCCGTTGCTCAACGTTTGCTGGCAGACTGGAACCATGCATTAGGGGACATTTCAAATTTATTCTCGCTAAAGAAAGGGACACTCAATATTGCATCGATGCCCTTTTTCGCTGGCTCCCTATTACCCAACATTTTCAGTAATTATCAATCCATGCACCCCAATATTAATATTCGTTTACATGATGTTGTTAACGAAAATGTTATTGAAGAAACGCGTTCGGGAAGAGTGGAACTTGGTATCTGCTTTGATCCCGGTGAAACCGACGACCTCCATTTTATCAAACTGTTTAGCGAGGAATTTATTGCTCTATTACCAAGCAACAATAAATTGGCCAAGAAAAAAACCATCTCTTGGCTGGAGTTATTCGATTATCCTTTTCTCACTTTACTACAACCCGCCAGCTTGCAAGCCTACATCAAAGAGACGGCTAAAGATTTGGATATTGTTTTTTCACCGCATATAGAAAGCCATCAACTGTCAACGATTGGTCGAATGGTCTCACTAAGTCTTGGTGTTGCTGCTGTACCAAAGTCCTGCTCAAATCAAATGAAAGAAATGGGCGCTGTTTGTTTGCCGTTGAAACAACCTATCGTCGAAAAAGATGTGGGAATTATTTATAGAAGGCGCTATGCGCTATCATCTGCTGCAGAAGCGATGAAGACATGCATGATTGATTTTTTTGATAATAATAATGGATGAGAAAGAGTGCGCTCTCTTTCTCATCCATAATAGAAACTCAGTATAAACCTAGTGAGCCTGTGATTTTTTCTCAGCAATGGCTTGAGCAAACAAGGCTTCAAAATTGACCGGAGGTAACATAACTGGCGGAAAACTGCCTTTAATTAAAGCGCTATCGATAGCTTCACGGGCATAAGGAAAGAGTATTTGCGGGCAAACCGTATTCAATACACGTGACAAGCTACCGTCTTCAACACCTTTAATAAAAAATAGACCGGCCTGCTGAACTTCAACCAAAAAGGCTGTCTCATCTTCCAATTTTGCTGTAACCGTCAACTTTAATACTGCTTCATAAAGATTTTCATCAATCTTTTTGGTTTCTGTTCCTAACTCTTGGTCAACCTGTGGTTGAATTTGTGCGATAAATGCTTTTGCACCCATTGGGGACTCGAAGGATAAATCTTTTAAATAAACGCGCTGAATTAAAAATTGCTGCTCGTTTTTTTCTTCGTTCTTTTTTTCTTCTGTGTTGCTTGTTGCTTCTTTGTCCGTCATGTTAAAAAACCTTTAGATCCTGACTTGATATATTAATAGAGAATTATGTTATAGAAAGTTATATTATAGAAAATCACTTTATAGAAGATTACGTTTTTGTAATTACACTTCGCTTATAAATTATAACCTACGCTTGCAATAGAGCATCCAATTCACCGGCTCGCTCCAAACCATAAAGCTCATCACAGCCACCGACGTGCTGTTTGTTTATCCATATTTGTGGCACCGTACGCTGACCACTTTCTTTCATCATTTTTTCACGCAGACCACGATCCTTATCGACAGGAATTTCGTGGTAATCCACATTTTTATGATCTAGCAATTGCTTGGCTCGCACACAAAAAGGACAGTAACGAGTGGTATAAATAGTAACTTCTGGCATAAGTACTTCTGCTATTTAATTGGGGGCTATTTTACTAAAGGCAAGCCTTCTTGCTTCCATTCCGACATCCCGCCACGCATACGCGCGACCGCAAAACCCTTTTTCGCTAACAATCGCGTCACCGTACTGGAATGTTGTCCCATGGCGTCGGTCACAATAATTTGCTTTTCGCGGTACTTATCTAACTGACCAATACTGGACTCAACTTTGGGGTGAGCGATATTAATCGCATTGGCCACATGCCCTTGCCCGAATTCTTTACTTTCACGGATGTCCAGCAACACGGCTTTTTCCGAATTCATTGCCTGTACCACTTCACTCAATGACAGCTTACTTCCGCTCTCGGATGATTCACGTCTTAAGAAAGCAAAAATCAAAATAGCCAGTGCGGCCACTATAAGTGCTTGCTCTTGTAAAAATACGACTACATTTTCCACGACTTACCTCTAAATAAGCGTCTATCAATTAAGGTGCGGCATTATACACGAAGAACCCTTGCACATAGATAGTCTTTCCATTAACAACAAGGTAGACTTGTTCCGGCATCTATCAGAGTGTTCAAATACAATAGCGCAAAATGCTCCGTGCCCTGTAGATTACTAAGCACAAACGCAGTAGACAGAAGCCGTAGAGCACCCTAAAAACATAAAAAATTCAATGACTTGCATTCGGTTTTGTTATGCCTTTTGGAAAACAGCTTGTGAATGCTATATGACACAGGACTAGACATTTGTACCGCTTCCCCCCCATTCGATCTATTGGCTTAACTTGCCTATTGGTACTATTTAGCAGTACCGGTATTGCTCAATCAGAGACTGACTACGAAAAACAGCTCAAAAGCCTAGCTACCACTATTGATAAACTGCAAAAAGAACTGGCGAAAACAAAAAGCTCACGCAATGAACTGCAAAATGCCCTGCAAAAGTCAGAGGAAGAGATCGGCACCCTGACAAAGAAAGTAGAGAGTATCAAGGAGGCATTGGCTCGCGAAAAAAAGCAGTTAAGCCAGCATCAGAGCCGCCGCGCTGAGCTGGAAAAATCAAGGCAACAACAACAGCAACAGATCAACCTTATTATCCGTCAGGCTTATCTACTTGGTAGACAAAGCCAAATTAAATTGCTGCTCAATCAAGAAGCGCCTTATCGCATCACCCGTCTATTGCGCTATCACGACTATATTGTTGAAGCCCATAAAGAAAAGATGGATGTTTACCTTGATACCATCGCCAAAATTACCGCCACTGAGAAGAGCATTACGGCAACTACTGAGCGCCTTGAAAACAACCAGCAACGCTTAAATGAACGCTTCCGAGAACTCAAATCTTCTCAAAGCCAACGATTAGCAACACTTAGCACACTCAATAAAGAGTTGCGCAGCAAAGGCAATGCCTTAACTCAGCTCAAAGGTGATCAGGAACGACTCGAACGGCTCTTAGAAGAAGCAACCAAGGCACTCAGCAAATTAGTATTACCGGGTGATTCAAACCCCTTCCGCACAACGCGAGGCAAGCTACCTCAGCCGACCAAGGGTAGAATCACACAATATTTTAATAGCCCTCGGCTTAATGGAAAATTGCGCTGGAAAGGTTTATTTATCACTGGCTCCCTTGGTGAAAAGGTAGTATCCGTCCATCATGGGCGTGTGATATTCTCCGATTATTTACGTGGCCATGGCCTGCTGCTCATTATTGACCACGGTGATGGCTATATGAGCTTGTATGCTCACAATCAAGCTTTATTAAAAGATACTGGCGATTGGGTTCGCAGCGGTGAGACTATTGCTACACTAGGTAATACAGGCGGGCAAACACAAGCTGGCCTCTACTTTGAAATTCGCCATAATGGCAAACCACAAAACCCCAAGCCTTGGCTGAAAAAAGGCTAATGCAATAGGAAGAATAATGACACTATTCAGACATTTATCCTGTATTACAGCTCTGACCACATTATCGTTATGTTTTTCACTACCCGTATTGGCTCAAGATGCTAAACCTACTGCTGAGCCCTCAGCCAATGCTAGCAATATAGAAAGTAGCGACCCCTTACCGCTTCAAGACTTGCGCTTATTTACCTTAATTTTTGATCACATTCGGCGCTCCTACGTAGAGCCTGTTACCGATCAGGAATTACTTGAAAATGCCGTTAAAGGAATGCTACAAGAGCTGGACCCTCACTCGGATTATTTGGATGCCTCACATTTCAGCAACTTGCAAGAAAGCACTCAAGGTCAGTTTAGTGGTGTTGGCCTTGAGATTGGCCAAGAAAATGGCTACATCAAAGTTATTACTCCTATCGATGGATCACCCGCAAAAAAAGCCGGCTTACAAGCAGGTGACTTAGTCATTAAACTGGACAATCAATCAATTCGTGGCCTGAGCCTGAGCGAAGCCGCTAAAAAAATGCGGGGCCCCAAGGGTACAGAGGTTATCTTTACTGTAATTCGTCAGGGCCTTGAAAAGGCCATCGACATTACTGTCATGCGTGACACCATACAAACCCGCAGTGTTCGCTCCCGTACCATTGAAGATGATTTTGGGTATGTGCGGATATCACAATTTCAAGCCAATACCGGCAAAGATTTTGTGACGGCTATTTCTAAATTACTTAAAGAGAATAAACAATTAAAAGGGATTGTCTTGGATCTACGCAACAATCCGGGAGGCGTATTACAAGCCTCGGTAGAAGTGGTTGATGCACTCGTTAATGATGGTTTAATTGTGTATACCGAAGGGCGCTTAGACAATAGCAACCAGTCATTTTCAGCAACCACTGGCGATATTGCTCAAGGTTTACCGATGGTCGTATTGATTAACGGTGGCTCTGCATCCGCCGCTGAAATTGTGGCCGGTGCACTGCAAGACCAACAAAGAGCGATTATTATGGGCACACGCAGTTTTGGCAAAGGCTCTGTACAAACCGTATTACCCGTTGGCAAAGATAAAGGCATTAAGCTCACCACCGCACTTTATTTTACACCTGAAGGTCGCTCTATTCAGGCACAAGGTATTGAGCCTGACGTGATTATTGAACGCGCAACCATAACGCAATTAGGTGGCGACGCTAGAGTTAAAGAGGCCGATTTGAGTGGGCACTTGGCCAATGGTAACGGTGACGAGGATGTTAAACCCTCCACTAAAAAAAGCCGCTCTCAAAACACGGAAGACAACCAATTATTTGAAGCACTTAATATGCTGAAAGGGCTGGCTATTTTTAATAAAGCCGCCAAAAAATCCAACAATTAATAACAAGGCCATAACAAGCTGACCATGCGTTTTATTACCGCCCCATATATTATTACCGCTCTGGCAGTACGCCTTATTACCGCTCTAGCGGTCACCACATTAACTGTTGTCCACAGTGCTTATGGTGACGATATGGGGCCGACAAGTGACGATAAGAGTCAACAAAGGCTTATTGAAGTTGCCATTATTATTGATGATATTGGCTACAATAAAAGGCAAGGCTTAGCGGCACTCGCCCTGCCGGGTGAAATCACCTACGCTATTATCCCTCATAGCCCTAATGCTACATTTTTAGCAAAAGCAGCTCGCAAACAAAATAAGGAAGTGATGCTGCACGCCCCAATGAGCAATGTCCACAATTACCCCTTGGGCGAATCAGGCTTAACGGAACATATGGACGAAACGGATTTTAACGAAGCATTGAACAAAGCCTTAAACTCTGTCCCTCACATTACCGGTGTGAACAATCATATGGGCAGCTTGCTGACCCAAAAGCGCATTCCCATGGAGTGGATCATGCAAGCGCTGAACAAAAAGGGCTTGTATTTTATTGATAGTCGAACCACCTCTCATAGCGTGGCTTGGAAAACAGCTCAACACTATAATGTGCCGTCTTTAAAGCGCGATGTTTTTCTTGATCATGAACGTAACACTGCGTTTATTACCCAACAATTTTCAAAGTTAATCGCAGTTGCCAAACGCCGCGGTTATGCCATTGCCATTGCTCATCCCTACCCGGAAACTATCGACTATCTATCTAAGAATATTGCCACATTAAAAGAACAAGGTATTCGCCTTGTCCCTGCCTCTCACTTAGTTAATCTTCATTCGCCCAACAGACGACATATTCACGCAAAAAACGTGAACTAGCCCACAAAATAAACGTGAATCAGTACCATATTAATTGTCTTTAAGTATATTAAATATACCGTTTGTCATGCTTTAAGCGCGACACAACGCAGCACTTGTTAATATGTTGGCTGTAGGTGGTCGTTATCAACCATAAATTGAGTGTGGTTATTTAACGAACGATATTGTATTATTGCACTGCAGCACTCCCATTGCTTAACGAAGAGGACTTGAATATGACGATGGATGGCGTAGCAATGAACCGTAGAGAAGAAGCAGGCGTGGTCCCTATCCGTAGTGATCGGCTGTTTACTCAACATAGCTACTGGTATTTCAGAACGAGAGAAGGCATGGATATAGGCCCGTTTGACAGCATTTCTGAAGCCGTCAACGGCATTAATGGCTTTGTTGAGTTTGTACAAACGACTGAGCCTGAAGTGGTAACGCGTATCACAGACTATGTGACACACGCGGCCTAATTAATTAGCCTAAGAATGTTCACTGGCAAACAGTGAACCGATGCTTTATCTCTTTCGATTTCTAAATCACCTAGCAAAGTCTAGGTGTTTCTTTTTTTGTCCTTAAATTCTTACTTCTATTCCTTGTTTAGCCATATGTGCTTTTGCTTCCGGCACTGAGTATTCACCAAAATGAAAAATACTTGCCGCTAATACAGCATCCGCGCCACCCTGAATGACACCATCTGCCAAATGCTGCAGATCACCAACACCGCCAGAGGCAATGACCGGAATAGGTACTGCATCACTGATGGCCTTAGTTAAAGCAAGATCGAAACCATCTTTGGTGCCGTCTTTATCCATACTAGTCAACAAAATTTCACCCGCACCATAGTCAGCCATTTTTACCGCCCACCCTACCGCATCAATACCAGTGGGTTTACGGCCACCATGCGTGAATATTTCCCAGCGATCCGCATCACCCTCGACACTCACTTTTTTTGCATCAATGGCGACCACGATACACTGAGCGCCAAAACGTTCCGATGCCTGCTTAACAAATTCAGGGTTAAAGACAGCGGCAGAATTAATACCCACTTTGTCTGCGCCCGCATTTAGCATGGTACGAATATCTTCAACTGTGCGAATACCACCACCCACAGTAAGCGGGATAAACACTTCGCTAGCAATTTTCTCAACTGTATGAACGGTTGTTTCTCTGCCTTCATGGGTTGCCGTTATATCCAAAAAAGTAATTTCATCCGCACCCTGTTCGTTATAACGCTTAGCGACTTCAACGGGGTCACCCGCATCGCGGATGTCCACAAACTGGACGCCTTTTACGACACGTCCGCAATCAACATCAAGGCAGGGAATAATTCGTTTGGCTAAAGGCATAGTATTTATTGAGATATCTATTTAGAAGGGAAATTTAAAGAATGCATCATAACATTTTTTCAATTCCAGAGTGGAAACTAAGGTTGAGGATATTCAATGCCCTCGGGGCTTACCTTGGCATATATGGCACTGCCTCCGCCTTTCTTTAACATAAAAACCTTATAGGGACGAAATTGTTTCTGGTCAGTCTCCATACCGGGGCTCCCAAATGGCATACCGGGCACAGAAAGCCCAATAACACCTTCTGGCTTCTCTGCCAGAAATTTCTGAACAACATCCGCGGGAATATGGCCTTCAAAGACATAGCCCAACTTAACCCCTGTATGACAAGCTTGGTATTGTGGTTCTATACCGAAGTCTTTTTTTAACGCACTCAGATCATCAGGGAGTTTCACTCGTGTATTAATGCCTGACTCTTCAAGGTGATCTACCCATTTATCACAACAAGCACAGGTATCGCGCTTATAAACCGTGAGAGGCCTAAGGCTATCTAAAGAAGGCTTAATAAAGGACTCTGCATCAACAGTTGGCAAGTAGAAAAGCAGGAAGGGAGAGAATAAAAATAACCCTATAAACCACCCAGCAGAACGGAATCGTTGCGGGGGAGGATTACTTAACGCTGAAACAACCATTACACTACCTCAACTATTTGAACGGTATAATCAACTATATCGCAAATAACAGAAAGTAGAATAACGGCATTACAAAACATTGAATTAATTCCGCTAAATATGCCCGGTGACCAATGTTAAGTCATCGTCCACCCAACATATATTAGCGCTAGCCCTACGCAGATAATTCCGTTTGTGGTTGAGAAGCTATTTGCTTGGCCTTTGAAAAGTCCACTTTTCCTGAGCCCAATTTTGGCAGCACTTCTACGCATATTACCTTACTGGGTACCATTAAGGGATTGCATCCATTGGCTAACATGACTTCCCTTAAAGCGGGCTGATCTAACTCAGCTTCGCACAACAAAATAATCTTTTCGCCTTTTTTATCATCCGGTAAATTGACTGCGATAACCTCAATATCTTCATCGACATTGCCTGCATTAACATTACTTTCATCAACATTGTCTTCACCAGTATTGCTAGCATTACGCGTGCTCGTTTGAATGGCTTCTTGCACCTTATTCTCAACCACACTTAGACTGATCATCTCTCCGCCTAGTTTGGCAAATCGAGAATAGCGATCAACAATCGTTAAAAAACCATCTTTATCGAGGTGTCCTTTATCGCCCGTAACATACCAACGAACATCATCAACTTCTTTAATAACCTGTTGGGTTTTTTCAGGGTTATTTAAATAGCCCTGCATGACCTGCGCACCGCCAATTAAAATCATACCATCTTCATCAGTGGGTAATTCTTCCAAAGTTTCTGGATCAACAATTTTAAAACTGGTGCCGGGTAATGGCATACCAACCGTACCATGTTTATCACCGACTTGAACCTTCCAATCTTCAGTTGATAATACCGCTGGAATATTGACGCCAGCAACAGGAGTTGTTTCTGTTGCACCATAGCCTTCATAAATATTTTTATTAAATTTCAATTTAAATGATTCACGAACAGCAGGATTTAATTTTTCTGCACCGGAAACCACAATGCGTAAACTTTCCAACATTAAGGGGTGAACTTTATTATTGCGACAATACAAGCGCAAGAAGGTCGATGTGCCACACATAATTGTTGCACGGTATTTCGCAATCGCTTTTGCGCTACCGAGAGCATCGGTTGGATCAGCATGACACACCAAAGGCATACCTTCGATTAATGGCATAAATTGCGTTACAGTTAAGCCAAAGGCATGAAACAGAGGCAATGATGCCATTACCACATCATCTTCACGAGTATTGAGCACATCCGCTATTTGCTTCAAGTTAGCCATGATATTCATATGACTTAATTGAATACCTTTTGGCATACCTTCACTACCACTAGAAAATAAAATAGCGGCCGTTTGTTGGTTGTCACTCGCCTGTGCGTACATCAATTTAAGCAAGTAAGAAGGTAACAACTTAATACTGGCCAAAGTCACTAACATTTTCCATTTTGGAATAGATTCTTTAACTTCTTCCAAATAAACAATATTATAAGACGAGAGCACAGAATCAAAATCTAGCCCCTTTTTAGCCAACTTCGTTAAAAACCGTTTTGATGTATAAACCGTTTTAATGTCTGCCTGTTCCAATGATGAAGAAAATGCATCTAAACTCGCCGTATAATTTAAATTAACAACGGTTTTACCTGCAAGCAGCACAGCCATATTAGCAAGCATCCCACCTGCACTTGTTGGCAGTAATAAACCAATATTTTTCTCCGGACTTATTTTTTTTATTTTATTAGAAAATGCAACCGCACCCGTTAAAGCTTGCTGTGTAGACAGTGGCTGCCCTAAGGTATCAGCAATAGATAGGGTATTGCCTTGACGTTTTACACTATCAATCCATGCATGAGGCAAAGTGGGTAAAGTCTGCGCATAGGCCTGCCATGAACTAATAGACAAATCAAATACACGGCGTTTAAGCACACTTACATCCACATTTTTTTCAAGCGGCTTACCAAAAGCCACTATAAGATCACGACGAATACCACCACCGCGAACACGCTTAAAATTTTCTGAAGAGCGAGAAAATTGACTACCCCATAAGCCTCTTAAATAAAACGGCTGAATAACCACATCATCGCTACACATTTCAGCAGCACGCTCATAACCACGACGAAACTCAGCCAAATGGCCATTACGGCTTATCATTCCTTCTGGAAACAAACAAACCACCTCGCCATTGCTTAATAATTCTGCCACTTTTTCTAAAGACTGTTGACTACCGGCACCTGCCTGAATAGGAATACAACCAAACAATTGAAAGAACCACTTTAAATACCAACGCTCATAAATACTTTTTAACATCACAAAGCGAACAGGGCGCGGGCAAGCGATTTGCACAATAGCCCAATCAATCCAACTGATGTGATTACCTAATAATAAAACACCCTTTTTCTCAGGAATATTTTTCATACCTTCAACATTAATACGATAACGGCGCGAAACAATATAAGCAAACAGTAAACGCACTAAACTTTGAGGTAATTTAATAATTGTATAAATACTGCCAACAACAGCGACAACGGCAATTAATAGTAATAATGTTTTTGGGCTTATTGCTAGTAATGAGAAGGCAACGGTTAATGCTAAAAACAACAGCATTGATAAATTTTGAACAAGATTACTGGTTGCCAATAACTTGCCTAACTCATCTTCTTTCGCATAAAACTGAATCAATGAATTTAATGGCACAATAAAAAAGCCACCCATGACACCAATAAAAAGAAAATTCACTGTCATGGCCCAATAACTATCAAGGTGGGGCAAGAAACATAAACCTAATGCAAATCCAACCGCACCGATCGGGATTAAACCGGTCTCAATATAGTTACGAGATAAGCGTCCAGCTAAAGCAGAACCAATGGCAATACCAATACCGCTGGCACCCAATATGGCTTGAATGATGACCGTATTGGTTTCACCCAAAGTCACTTTAGCAAAAGCAGGGAAAGAGGCCAGCATAACTTGTCCAGCAGACCAGAAAATAGCAAGTCCGATCATTGCCTGACGAATAGCCGGACGAGTCAGTAATATTTTTATATTTTCTGCTGCTGACTTACCCGTGAGATAATCTTTGGCAACAAACTGTTTACTATGATCGGTTTTTTCTTGTTGCGGCAACTGATACATCATCACCAGCTCTACCAAACTATTCACGATTAGAATAAAACCAACTGGCACTAAGTTTTGTAGAATCGCGCCCTTGCTT
Organism: Cellvibrionaceae bacterium; assembly: GCA_050633825.1. Classification (GTDB taxonomy): domain Bacteria; phylum Pseudomonadota; class Gammaproteobacteria; order Pseudomonadales; family Cellvibrionaceae; genus CANLBN01. Next base: position 25,451 of record JBOEHG010000035.1, read on the forward strand.
TCAGCATCCGGCACATACCAATATTCAAAGCCAATTGAAAATACAAAGGTGCCCGCTAGGATCGCAATAATCGATACAGACTGCACTAAACCATTAGCCTGCGCCAAACGCTGCTTACCGAATAGCCCTTTGATATAACCGTACTTCGCAGGTGAATAGAACGCCGATTGTACCGCCAGTAAAAACGTCATCAAAAAGGCTGGCCAAAACCACCCCATGGCATAACATACCGTAATAGCACTGGTGAGACCCACCGCGCCCCAAGCAGCCGCTCGCATAATATGGCTCTTAGGGTACTTGTCAGAAACAAAACCTGCCGGACTAAATAGTAGAATAAAAGGCAGTAAAATTAAGGCATTAACAATCGCCGTTAAAATCACTTGCTCTGGGCCATCGTAGACTTTAAAAATCGTATTTTGAATAACGATTTTGTGGCCGAGATCGACAAATGCATTTAAAAATACAGCAATAAGAAAGGGTAAAGCCCCTAATGTTCTAACCAAGCTTTGCATAGCAGGTGAGTCCTTTGTGATGATCGAGAAGTCGATAGAATGCTAAAAAGTCATATTATATGCAACGTTATAGTCCAAGGTAGAAAATTCGCTTACCAAAAGGATTGTTATATGATACTTTTGGGTCTTATTATTTGCTATTGGCAAATCCATTACCGAGATCACTACAACACTTACTATAGAGAGCCCTGCCATGGCACAAATTAAATCCTTGGTACATACCTTGAAAAAACAGCTAAAGGCCCACGGAAAAACCTACACCGATGTTGCCAAAGCGCTTGAACTGAGTGAAGCCTCGGTAAAGCGCCTGTTTTCAGGACATCATTTTACCTTACAGCGATTAGAATCCATCAGTCAAATGATTGGTTTGCAGATTTCGGATTTAGTGCAATTGATGCTGCAAGAGCAACCTGAACTGGTCCAATTGACCGAGGAGCAGGAAGAGAAAATCGTTAGCGACCCGCTATTGTTAATGATTACCGTCAACGTCATCAACGGCCTTAGCTTCGATGATATGATAAATAAGTACTCAATTAAAGCAACCGATTGCATTCAAAAATTAGCACAGCTTGACCGCTTAAAAATTATAGAACTGCTACCCAATAATCGAATCAAGCTATTAATTGCACCTAACTTTGCTTGGCTACCTAACGGCCCTATACAACAGTTTTATCAACAACAATTAGAGCGGGAGTTTTTTCAATGCTGCTTTGATCAAGACTCAGAAAAACTGATTGTGCTTAATGGCTTATTAACTAACGCATCCAATAGTGAATTACAGAAAAAAATGCAGCAATTAGCGAATAGCTTTAATGAATTAATCAAAGAAGACATGCCACACTCCTTTGATAAAAAATACGGTAACACCGCTGTATTTGCTTTAAGGCAATGGCAATACAGCCTATTTGAAGATTACTTAAAAAAATAACATTAGCAAACATCACTAAATTATATGATTGACTCCTGATTTTTAGCCCTCATAATCAGACTACAATGTGAAGGCACCGTATTTTTCACAAAAAAGCTTTCTATAACGAAATAATAATATGAGCCAGTAATAATATGAGCCAAAGTAATGATCGAGCACTGCGCTTCTATAATGAAGTATTAGGTTTAGATAGACTGCACTATGGCATTTGGTTGCCCAACGATACGCTTTCCATTGAAAAGATGAAAATCGCTCAAGAAAGGTATGAAAATTATCTTATCGATCATATCCCGGACGATGCAAAAAAAATCCTCGATATAGGCTGTGGCACCGGGGCATTAATAAAAAAACTAACCGCAATAGGCTACGATACGGAAGGTTTATCCCCGGATAAAAATCAGAAAAACCTATTATCAAAAACAAAAGAGATAGTATTTCATCACTCAAAATTTGACGACTTCCACTGCGATCAAAAATATGACTGCTTAATCATGAGTGAATCCTGTCAGTATATAAATATCAACAAAGTCTTTGATAACTCGTCCTTAGCACTCAAAGAAGGTGGTCATTTAATGATATGCGACTACTTTGTTTTCAATAAAAGCTCAGACCTGATGGGTAAAAGTGGTCACCCTTATAAAGCGTTTATGGAATTGGCCAAAGAAAAAGGTTTTTCAGTAGAATTTGAAGAAGACATTACCGATAGCATATTAAAAACATTAGACTTTAGTAAAAACATTGCCGAAAGAGCAATTATTGGATTTCATATTGGAACAGAAAAAACAAAAGAAAGACATCCTTATCTATACAAACTATGCTCATGGATGCTAAGAAAGCCTATTAAAAAAATAAAGTCGCAACTTAAACTACTAGATTCAAGCGAATTCAAAAAACATAAAACTTATCAATTTATTTTATTTAAAAAAATATAATCCAAAAAAATTACTACTAAAATTGTTATTCATCTAGATATTTCCAAGTATCTGCGCCATCAAAATGCCGAACAGGTATGCCGTGCATTTTAGATGACAAAACCATTCTTGTATTTATCGCTATTCGATTGCTCCCATCATCTTTAAGAGCTGAGTAATGTGTGCAACAACCACAATTCTCACAGCGATGGAAGGTAAGCTTCTGACTTCCCCATGAATACTCTTGCCCTGCTTGCTGCATAAAAATATCAACCTGTGCTTTTGCATAATAAGCCCACAAAGCACCCAAGCGATGACAAATGGAACAATTACAACTTGTAATTGTATTTGGCGCCTCAGAGGCTTTAAGAACGATATTTCCGCAGTGGCAACTTGCTTCAAACATTATACTACCCCAATAAAACGAATAAACGAGCAGAGGAAAAATAACGATCCCCTCCGAAATCGCTAATACTATGCTATCACAACACTTCTTATGTGCTTATCTTGCAACCATTTTCAAGCTCTTCCTGAGTTGGAATTTCAAATTTTGGTTCCATAAAGTTAAACATTACATCGGTGACTTCAAAAGAAAAAATAGCCGGGTCTTTCTCAGTATTTCTTTTTTTGACACGTTTTTTGCGGATCTCTTTTGGCGCATCTAAATAGTGTATTTCAGCATTAATGCCTAATTCTTTGGCACGCTCACAAAATAGATCTCTTTGTTCCTTAGCAGTAAAACCTAAATCTAAAACCACATTTCCATTAAGCGTTAACACTTGACTACTCACCTGCCAAATTTGTTCATAACATCGAGATACTCGCTCAAGTATCCACGAATAATCAAGCGATGTCATGTCTTTAGAAAATAATGTTTGCATCCACGAATCAATAGAAAAACGAACCGCTTTAATTTCTTTAGAGATAGACAATGAATAAGCTGTTTTACCCGCCCCAACAGGGCCGCAAACTAAAATTAGTCTTGCCATATGACGTTTATTTTCCTTATTTCATGATTTAAAATTTTAATTGCAACTAACATTTTTATAAGTAGTGTAAAAGAGGTCGGAGTGACAAATACTAATAAAAAAATTCTTATCTGTCACCGACCCCTTTAATTCATAATCAGCATTAGAGAATCTCCAACTTCCTGTATTTGAGAAAACTCCATACCAACGGTTTTTCCGAATCTTTGCTCTATTGCTGGAGCTTGCATTCTAAGGGAATTTAAAACACCCTCAAATTCATGATCTGGAATAATCAAGTATGGCTTGGCAAGCGTAAGACCTTTTTCGACCTCCCCTTTACCCACTAGCTTCATTATTGATTGAGCAAGACCCTTGGCTTCTTCTTTATCCTTCAAGGTATCTGCAGAAGACACGCTTGAAAATAGTAAAGCCAAAATAAGTGGAAGATATTTCATTGATTACTCCTTGTTATATTTTAATTTCGTAACCGTGATTATGGAATATACGTTTAATTTCAATTTTCTTGTTCCTAGGAACTTCCCATCTGAGAAGTTCTTTTGAGCAAGAGTCACAATCAGGCTCCGCCCCTGCACTTAATAGTAAGGATATTACACCGACATGAGCTGGGCCACATGCATAATAAAGCGCCCATTCCTCGGCAATAGCACCACATGAAAGCAAAAGTTTTACAATACTATCTTTACCTTCCATCGAAAAAAATTGAAGTACAGTTTCGCCAGCATAATTAGTACAGCTTAAAAGCTCTGGCTCAACATGTATCATGTGCGGCACTTTCTCAGGGAAATATTCAGCAGCCTCAAATAATCTGTCAAATCCGTGTTCTTTTCCTTCGTATCCAATCATTCTTAATTATGGACTATAGCTGATGCCCAAAGCTCATAAAAATATAACGCCCGCAGAAAGCGCGTCGCTTTTAAGTGACTTGTTAAAGAGCGACTCTCTCCTGCACCTGAACAAATAATTCATCTTGGTCTCTTTTGTTTAGATCTGACTTCGCCTTACTAATTAGACTAGTAAATATACCCATACGATTATTGTTTTTTAGTACCAATAGAATATTACTAAGATCTCTTACTACCCAACCATTCATTTGCTGCTCATAACCGTAACCACCCATATCAGGATTTTCTTGGAGCATTTTCACCAATGAATCATGTTTAGATAAGCATTTAGTATATTCTGATTGAGGATCTGGTAAATAATGATCACAGAGATCCCATAATTTATTTGAAACCAGTTCATCCCAAATATACCTAATCACGTCATTTGCTAACTTTTTATTTTCGTTATGGATATTTTTAAAGACTTCAATGGGCATATGCGAGCACTTCAAGTACTGACAAATAGCAATGTAATCGTGAAATAGCTCAGGCTCATAGGTTTGAGTGAGCAGATTTAAACACCCATCCCTACGTTGAATTAAGCGCTCTTTGGCTAATGGATATGCCTCTCCTAATTTTGCCCATTCATCAAGACAATATGATAACCGTACTCCGTATAAAGAGGATCCGTCCTCATCTAGCGCATGATCAAAGAAGTATTCGTAGCTGGACAAAGCTTTTCCATAATCTTTTGATTTGAATGCTGATCTAGCTTCATTCAAATATTTTCTTGGATTAGCGCTCATTCTGCTTAGCTCTTTAACGCCGCTGTTAGCGGCAAATTTGTAGTTGTAAGTTTTGTGCTAGCGTAGCGTTAAAGCGCAAAATGAGCAATCGAAAATTTGTCCGGCACCATAGGTGCATACTAGACAGCCTTGTTAAGTGCTTTAAGCTTTTTTAAAGCGCCATTAGCCTCTTGTTGAATCCATTGTTCTTGGTGATTGATTAGAGGTTTTATTAACTCTATAGCTTCTAAAATTTCTAGCGCTTTAGCGGCACGGCATAGTTCCCCTAAGATAACCCCATTTTCTTTTTCTAATAATTCTAGAAGAAGGCTTTTTGATTCCATTGAACCTATATTGGCTATTGCTCTAATTGCATGACGTTTGTTTTTTACAGTTTCATTGCTAGTAAGAATGGCATGTAATTGAGGAATATAACGGACATCTTTATTTCTGGAAACGTCAATTATTTTCCAGCCTCTTTCTTCTTCAGTACCTTTATGTAATAACTTTAGATTCATAGTAATGTGCACTTAACGTTCACATAAAAGGCGAGCGTTAGCGAGGGAGCTTCCCCCTAAAAAGTA
>JBOEHG010000036.1:0-30394 GCA_050633825.1 Cellvibrionaceae bacterium
ATAAAAAGCGTAGTTGTAACTGCTGCTAAATTTTATAAACCTCCAATACTATTTTTAATAGTATTGGAGGTATTGTTTTATAAAAAATAGTAAGGCTAGAGTGGAATATCAACTTTAATAACAGTTCCAATTTCTTCAGATGAAAATACACTGAAGTTTCCGCCAAGTGATTCTGCTCGAACTCTTATATCAACAAAGCCTACACCGGCTTGACCGCCTTTTCCTAATACTTTCTTCACATTAAACCCTGCACCATTATCTTGAATAGTTAAGCTTAATGCAGTACGTGTTTGACGCATACGTATACTGGCAGTGGTTGCCTGAGAATGATTAGCGATATTATGCAATGCTTCTTGAATAATGCGGTATATTGCTGTTTCAAATTCACCCGGAAGCCTATTGCCTGATTCCGATTTTTTAAAACTAATTTCAATATTACTTTCAGCGGATACTTTGCCTGCAAGCGCTTCAACAGCTGGATACAAGCCCATCGTATCAAGCATTTCTGGTCGAAGTTCTCCGGAAATACGATAAACTTCTTTAATCGTTTTATCCAGTATTGTCACGGCCGTTAAAAAGTCTTTGCGTGCCTCACCGTTTTCCATCGGTGTATTTTTAGCAACGTCTTTTAGTTTAGAGCGAGTTGCATATAAGGCTTTGTTAATACCCTTTTGTAAATCGCGAGCAACACGTATACGTTCTTCTTCTTGGCCTTCTACCGCTTTACGTGATAATAAACGGAGTTGTTCATCTGCTAGCTTACCTTCAGACATTGTAAAACGAGCACCGATTAAGCCAACAATAATAGTACAGGATAAGGCTAAGCCTGCGATCAATTTCCACGTTCTAGCGATATTGCTATCGACTTCAGATTGTACGCCGGCAATGGCATCATCAAGGTCATCAACATAAAGCCCTGTTCCTACCATCCACTCCCAATCACTTAAACCAAGGGAGTAACTAATTTTATCAACTTCACGGCCTTTAGAAGGTTTATCCCATACATAGTTAGTGTAACCACCCCCTTGCTTTGCATCATTTACGAGCTCTTGAATTAACAGTACGCCATTTTTATCTTGTATATCCCACAGATTTTTCCCCTCTATATGAGGTTTTGTGGGGAGAACAACGTTGGTTCCTTTATAATCATAAACAAAGATATAGCCATCTGACCCATAGGCTAAATTTCTCAAAATTGTTTTTGCCGCTTCTTGGGCTTCAGGCGAATTTTTATCAGTGCTATTGTAGATGTGATCAACAGAAGAAAGAGCCATTTCAGTATAATTTTTTAACTCATTGCGTCTGAGGTCGTAAATTTTTTCAGAGAAGCTACTGAGGTTGTTATTACCCAATTCTTTGGCTTGAAAAATGGCAAGAATGGTCAATACACAACTAACCAAAACCAGTGGAATTAATACTAGAAGTAGTATCTTTGCTTTAAAACTAAGGTTTTTCATGATCTATACAGCCTATCGTTATAATTAGAGCTAAGCGTATAAAACGCTTTGGGTTCTTGGTAATACCATATTGTATTTGGTCATACCAAGCAAACATTTTTCACTCTTTATGTAGAAAATTGCGCCATATGATCGGCTGAAGTTATAGATTACGGTTATAAGTAAAAACTCGTAGACGACTTAAGTAATAATACTGAGGTGGATAAGGGTGTATTCCATCGACAAAAACCCATTAAAAAACATATACTAAGGGCTGAAGTAGTACATAAGTGAATCCTCCCCCTTACGAGCGAATTATGGCTTTTGAACAAATAAAACAAATAAGAGTTGCGGACGAAATAGCTAAGCAAATAGAAGAGCAATTAATGCAGGGAATTTTAAAGCCTGGTGAAAAATTGCCTTCTGAAAGGGAGCTCTCAAAATTACTGAATGTGTCTAGGCCATCTATACGAGAGGCTTTGCATAAGTTAGAGGCCAGAAAAATCCTTAATAAAGATCCTGGTGGTAGTGCTTATGTCTCTGACAATATAGGTCACTCCTTTACGGATCCTCTTATGGAACTACTGGTTAATCACTATGAAGCGCCTTTCGAATTATTGGAAATTCGTTATGTGTTGGAAGGTATGGCTGCTTACAATGCCGCCCTTAGGTGCACTGATACAGATAAGGAAGTGATAAAGCAGCGTTACGAAGCCTTACAAAAATCCCATGATGAAAAGAAAGCAGATACGGAAGCAACTGCGGATATAGAGTTTCATTTAGCCATTGCGGAAGCATCGCATAATGCGATGCTTGTCCACTTAATGCGAAGTTTGTTTTCAGTACTGCACAAAAGTGTATTATTCTCTTTCGCAGCTTTTTACGCTAAACCAAGTGTGCGGGCATCATTACCTGATCAGCATAAAGATATTATGGATGCGATTATGGCGGGGGATGCCAAACTGGCGAGAGAAAAAATGCAAGCCCATATTCTTTCTGTTGACGAGTTGCTTAGAAAAGGCCATGAGCAAAATCGCCGTGAACAAATTGCGCAAAATCGCCTGACTGATTTACAAGATTAACGGCAATAGTAAACTACATATCATCGATAATAATAATATGTACAAACTCTGGTCCATGTGCTCCTTGTACTAAAACGCCTTCAATATCTGTTGTGCCACTTGCACCGCTTATCATGCACATATTTCTGGGTGTTTCCCCATTTTTTGCAATCTCATTTGCAATTAAGGCATAGTCATCCATAAAGGGCAGTATTTTGGACTTTGGAATTACAGGCAATAAGTAAAGCGGAAGAAAATTAAGTAATATCGGCATGTCCGGGCTGGAATGAATAACGAATGAGCCTGTTTCAGCTACTCCATACTCTGCCCAACAGATACCAACAGAATTATCTTCTTCAATATCAGCATCGATATTTATTTCACTCCAATCCAATGATAAAAATGATTCTTTATTTTGTAATTTAATTGTTTTGTCTAAAGAATGATTTTTCAAAAAGCGATAAACAGCTTCGGGTAATTTTGCTAGTGTTGTTACCGTTTCACAAGTCGTCCCAATGACCAATTCATTTTCAATACGTTTGATAAAGGCCTCACAAGGGATGTCTGATAATAGTGACGGACGAGCGCTCGAGCTTTCATTTAATATATCCAGCGCATCTTGTTGAATGGCGTTGATATCAGCAACGACGGAAGGTGAGGCTTTTTGTATTGCATCAAAAATAATTTTCTTGTTTAACGTTTCTTCTTGATTCATTTGATATTTTACTTCTGTTTATTTTTTAAATATTGTTGCATAAATGTCTTGGCTTCCGGTGCCGGTAGATCTCTATTCTTAGTCCAGCCACTGGTAAAAGGCATGGATTTTATCCAGCCATTACGTTTAAAAAGCCCCATGCTAATGACTCCAATAGATGATAAAAGTTGAAATAATTTTGGTCGGCTGGCTAAGACTGAAAAGGTCGTTACAGCAAAGCGGTTAATAATAGGTTCGTATTTTTTTTGCCAGGATTGAGCACGAAGGGCGCGAAGCAGTTTAGGTAAAGGAATGTTAACAGGGCAAACTTCCTCACAGCGACCATTGAGTGTGCAGGCATGTGTCTGCTTATTGGCAGTTTCTAGTCCGTTTAAGTGAGGCGTTAATACTGAGCCCATAGGGCCTGGATAGACAGAACCATAAGCATGACCGCCAATATGTTTATAGACAACACAATGATTCATACAGGCTCCGCAGCGAATGCAACGTAACATCTCTTCCATGCCTTCAGCTAACATTTTAGTGCGACCATTATCAACTAAAACAATATGGCATTCTTCTGGGCCATCGGCATCGTCCTTACGTTTTGGGCCATTATGAAAGGTAATATATTGTGTAATTTCCCCACCTGTTGCTGACCGTGTCAGTAAACGTAGTAGGGGGATTGCATGTGCCATTGAAGGAACCAATTTTTCAATACCCGCAGTGACTATATGTACTTTAGGTGGCGTTATCGTTAATTCTGCATTGCCCTCATTTGTTACAGTGCACGTTGATCCGCTATCGGCTAATAAGAAATTTGCACCACTAATACCAATATCAGCGGTGAGGAATTTTGTTCGCATTTCACGCCGAGCACTTCGAACTAATTCTGTAATTTCTTTAGAGTGTGTAGGGTCTTTGTGATTTTTACGGAATAATTCAATAACATCTTCCCGACTACGGTGCATGGCAGGCCAGACAATATGTGAGGGTGGGTCACCCGCTAGTTGAATAATGTGTTCAGCTAGATCGGTTTCGATGCGATCATAGTTGGCATCATCTAAAGCATGTGATAAGCCAATTTCTTCACCTAACATTGATTTGCTGCGTGTTATTTTTTTTGCTTCATGTTGCTTGCAAATATCTAACACAATTTTAGAAGCTTGTTCACCAGTGCTGGCCCAATGTACAGTTGCCCCTTGTTCAATGGCATTGCGTTCAAATTCTGAGAGATAGTAAGCCATATGTTTGATTACATGGTCTTTAACTTTTTGTCCTTGTGCACTCGCTTTGTCAAAATTAGGGAAGTTCGCAATAGCTTCAGCACGTTTTTGTTCCGCTTTATCAGTTGTACGACGGATTGTTCGTTTTAAATTGGGTTGTGCTAATGCTTCACTGACATTTTGGTAGAAATTTTCAGGTTTATTGGCTTTCATTTTTCTTCCTTAAAATTTCAGGTGCCATACCGGCTAAAACTTCAGCAGTGTGCAGTGCTGTTGTTTGTGTCTGATTGTTACGGTTTAATTTTCCTGACATGTTCATCAAACAGCCTAGATCACCTCCTAGTAAAAAATCTGCCTCGGTTTTGAGTATGTTATCTGTTTTTTCTTCTACAATTTCATTGGATATATCAGAATACTTCACACAAAATGTTCCGCCAAAGCCGCAGCACTCGGTATTACCATTCAGGGGTCTATGGGATAACCCTTTCACATTGGCTAGCATCTTTCTGGGTTGCTCATACACATTAAGTGTGCGTAAGCCGGAGCAGCTATCGTGATAAGTGTAAGTACCATCAAGCTCAATATTCTGTGGCTCAAAGTTACAAATATCGACAAGAAACGAAAGTAGTTCGTGTGTTTTTTGAGATGTTTTCTCCGCCCGTAATTGCCATTCTTCATTATCAGAAAATAGCTCAGTGAAGTTTTTTCTGACCATTCCTGCACAAGAGCCAGAAGGAACAACAATATAATCGTAACTTTCAAATTCACGGATAAATTGTTTGGCAACTTTTCGGGTACCGTCATCATCACCAGAGTTAAATGCAGGTTGACCGCAACAAGATTGTGCCGAGGGGACCTCAACCTTACAGCCGGCTTCTTCTAGTAGTTTAAGTGATGCAAAGCCAACAGAGGGGCGCATAGTGTTTGCTAAACACGTAACAAAAAAGCCGACCTTCTTATTTGCCAATTGATTGTTTGAGATGCTCATTTTTTACCGCTTATTAATAATATTGCTAATAGAGTATAGGTTAAGTTTTTAACGATTGGTCAAACCAATGATCCAAAATTTATACTTTATGTAAGCTGTATTGCTAAATCTTGTCAATGCTTTTATTTTTTATCTATAAGGTGTTGATTTTAAAGAGTATAAGTTGGATTGTTGGAGTGCTATTTTTCAGTAAAATTATATTTTTATGTATTTATTGTTAATTGGTCTGGCCAATTTTGTTGTAGTAATTGAATAACTGACTAACATAATGCCTCTACATCATACCGATTAAACTAGGGTCTGAGTAGAAATCACTGGCGTTAATGCTGGTTGATAAAGTAAATAAGCTGCAAGAATACCCACAATCCGCGTTGCCAGTGCAATCATCGCAGCTGTACTTGCGTCTTTACTGTTTGTAGCAGTAATCAATAGAGTTGATAAAGCCGCTATTATCATTTGAAGATAGAGAATAAAGCTGAGTGGTTGACCAATATAAAAGCCCAATATTTCTATTGTGAAAGCTGAATATTACTGTAATTAACATTAAGTTATTGTTATAAAATATTGATTTTAAAGTATTATTTAATTTTCATTTTAAATGCCTTATTATGCCAATATACTGGGTAAGATTATTTTTTATTATTGGTAGGGCCAATATGAGTAGTTCAGAAGACTTATATAGCTATTATGAAGCAGCAATTGTTGAGGGTAGTTTACGCTCTGGGGCGCGTTTGCCTGCGGAGCGTGAACTTGCTCAGCGCTTTTCTATATCACGTACCAGTGTTAGAGAGGTGTTGCAACGCTTAAAAGCAAAAGGCTGGGTTGTTAGTAAGCGTGGTGGTGGTCATTATGTATCAAGCCAGCTTCAACAGGATATTGCCGAGCCCATACTCAAAATATTGAGCAATAACCCTGATGCACATTTTGATTTGTTGGAATTTAGGCATAGTATTGAAGGGGATTGCGCTTATAATGCTGCCCTGAGAGCAAATGAAGTTGATATCCAAGCCTTAACAGCAGCTTATCACGCTTTGCAAAAAGCCTATCAGCAACATGATATAGCGGCAGAAGCGAATGCTGATGCAGGGTTTCATTTGGCTATTGCTGAGGCGAGCCATAATTTGATTTTTTTACACTTAGTAAAAAGCTTGTTTACCGTGTTGCAAACCAATATGCGTAGCAGCATTAGTAAAATGTTTGAAAATCAAATTGCGCGAGAGGCGTTGATGAATCAGCATTCAGCGATTTATGATGCGATTATTAATCGTCAACCAAGCACAGCAAAAGAAGCTGCTCATCAGCATATTCGTTATGTAGAGCAATTATTGCAGGACTTATTGCGTGAACAATATCGCCGTGAGCGTTCCGAGCGTCGACATCAATCAATAGATTAGTTTGCGCAAATTAAATAACAGAAGTACAACAAAAAGTACGATTCAATATTTACGTATAAAGTAGTGATCAATGACAGATATTAGCCACATTCAATCTTTTCTTTTATGTGAGACCCCTCAGGCATGGATTGATAATGCCATTAACGATATTTCTCTTTTATTAATTGACCATGCCAACTGTGAGAAAAAAGCAGCAAGCACAGCACTCAATATAATGTACCGTTATGTCGATGATTATGAGCTGCTTAATAAAATGTCCCGCTTAGCGCGTGAAGAGTTGCGACATTTTGAACAGGTGATTGCGTTAATGAAAAAGAGAGGAATTGAATATCCTCAAATAGAAGCGGCCCGTTATGCCGGTAGTTTAAGGAAAAAACTGCGTACCAGTGAACCGGGTAAATTAATTGATACACTTATAGCGGGTGCAATTATTGAGGCTCGTTCCTGTGAGCGTTTTGCAAAACTTGCTCCTTATTTGGATGATGAGCTGCAAGCCTTTTATCTGTCTTTGTTAAAGTCAGAAGCCCGTCACTATGAAGATTATCTGGGTTTGGCTAGAAAGGTTGCGAAATCAACAAAACAGGATAGTGCAGGCGTAGATAAAAGAGTGCAGGAGTTGTTAGAAATAGAACAGTCGTTGATTTTATCTGAGGATGAGCAATTTCGATTCCATAGTGGGCCAGTTGCTGTGAAAGTGCCAGCCAATAATTTATCCATGGGCTAGTAATTCATTAGCCTGTTATTTTGAGAATAAGAAATGAAAGTACAAAAGTTTACTGTTGTTATTTTGGTTGTTTTAGGTGTTTTACTTATTGCAGGGTTAATTGCTCCTAAATTTTTAGGCTCAACTACTGGTGCAGATAAAAAGCAGTTAGCTGAATTAGGTTTTTATCGTTTTGATTCACCCCGAAATATTGCTCCTGTTGTATTAAAAGACCTGAAAGGAGAAAAGGTAACGCTTATTGGCCGGCACGAGCAATGGCAACTGGTTAACTTTGGCTATATGTTTTGCCCTGATATTTGTCCCGTCAATTTACGTTTTATTAGTGATATTAAAAAAGCATGGGATGCGGAAAATAGTCAGAACCCTTTTGCTATAACCCATATTACTTTTGATCCTGAGCGAGACACGGCAGACCGTTTAGAAAAATATTTGGATTATCATAATACAAGTTATGATGGTTTAACGGGGGACTTGGAAAATATACGAAAAGTGGCGCAGCAACTCAATACGGTATTTATTCATGAAAAACCAGATGAGTATGGTAACTATTTTATTACTCATAGCGACAGTATTGCCCTAATTAACCCAAAAGGCCAATACGTCGGTATGTTTAAAGGCCCCTATGACAACTACAATATTGATAGTGTTGTGGAAGTTTTGAGTAGCGTGATTAATTAATGGTGTTTGTGCATTTTATGTGTAGATGACTTTACTTGCTCTACAGCTATTGCAGTGATTGACTGTTTCATTCCATTGCTAAATGTTAAATTGATCTCTACTTTTTGATCGGGGCTGATTGTAGAATTTAAGTTGATAAACATAATATGATAACCACCGGGTTTAAATTCAATAAATGAATTTGCAGGGATGGTGATTGACTCTACCTTTTGCATAAGCATCAAGCCATTATTCATTGTGTGTTCATGAATCTCGACAAGTTGAGCTATATCACTTTCCGCTTTGACTAAGGCGATATCTTGATCACTATTATTCTTTATATGGAGATAGGCGGCGGTATTATTAATCCCTGGAGGCGTTGTTTTAATTACAGGGTTTTGTACTATTACGCTATGTTCTTTATGTCCGTGGGTATGGGCATATGAAAATGAACTCGTTAAAATTGCGCTGACGAAAATGCTTGATATCATCAAAAGAAATTTCATTGTTTTCCTCTATTTTGGGTAAGTTTACCTAAGGCAACTATTTTGTATGTTGTACAAAAAATATGTAATGGATAAGTTAATGCCATGGCTTATATTATTGGCAGCTATCATATCATCAATACTGGTTTATCGTCATTTCAATCAATCATACTTGCAACCGGTAGAGAGGATTGCATTTTTTGAAAATGCGAATGCTTTAGATGATATTTTTCAGGATTACTGGTCTCTTTCTAGTGCAGAAGGAGGTCGGGGAATTCGAGTTGTTTATTTTTGGCAGGCATATTGTCCTTGTGATGCGTCAGTACTAGCGCACTATACTGAAATGAAGCTGGAGTATTCTAATAAAGAAATACAGTTCTTCCTTGCTGACTTATCATCGATACCTGAAAATTATTCACTACCCTTGGATAAGCTTATTGATGATAAATTTGTCCAATCACTTAAATCTATAGTCACCCATACGCCCTCGGTGGCTATTTGGGATGCCAATAATAAATTAAGCTACTACGGTCCTCATAGCTTAGGATTTGTTTGTAATGCTGAAACCAGTTTTGTTAAAAAGGTAGTGGATACATTGTTAGATGGCGTTTCATCTGCCAATGTTAATGTGATTGGGGAGGGGTGTTTTTGCCCAGTATAAGCGGCTTTAGGAATAATCTTTTAGCAAGTTTGTTTTGAAGGGGGATAGGTATATGGCGCATCCGGAGGAATTAACTCATTCTATCCTGGCATTTGCCCTATGGGCTGCCTATGACAGTTCAAAATTGTTCCCGACAATTTTCTCGACCTGGGGTTCTCATCAAACCCGCCGTATCTACCAATAAAAAAGCCCCGCAAAAGCGAGGCTATTTTATTGGCGCATCCGGAGGGATTCGAACCCCCGACCAAGTGGTTCGAAGCCACCTACTCTATCCAGCTGAGCTACGGATGCGTATAAGAGGGCGTATTTAACACTAACTGCTTATGTAATTGCAACTCTATTACATTATTCGTATTTTTATTGGTCAATATGATGATAAAACTTGCGATTATCGACTGTAGTATGAGCCTTGAGGCGGTCCAGCAAAAAGAGGCATGGCTTTTTCCATTTCTTCTTTGGGGAAGTTGGCGATAGATAGTTGATGAGTTTCTATACTTTCCCATTCTTCTAATACAATAAATTTATTTTTAGCGTTAGAGTCACGCAATACTTGTACTGATAAGCAGCCTTCCGAGTTACTTATATAAGGAATTAAAGAGTTTAAGAATGCGTATAGCTCATCACCATTTTCATTGGCTGCTTCGAAGTGATTAACCCGGGTTATAGTCATAATATTTTATCCATTTTGAGTATTGCTTTTTATCGTTGTTCTTTCTTTATTTTTTGAGAAAATTAGCCATTAAATTGCTGGCCGCTAATATCTTTACTGTCTTTGCCCATAAGGTAAAGGTAAGAAGGAATTAAATCTGTCGTTGCTTTTACAGTGGATGGGTCTTCAGCAGGGTAGGCATCTGCACGCATTTGTGTGCGTGTTGCACCGGGGTTGATGCTATTGACCCTGATCTCGCTGACTTCATCTAATTCATCTGCAAGGGTTTGCATTAAGTTCTCGTTAGCTGCCTTTGATACGGCATAGGCTCCCCAATAGGCTCGTCCTTTTCGGCCTACGGATGAACTGGTAAAAATGATCGAAGCAGAAGGGCTTTTTTGTAATAGAGGCAATAATTTTTTGCTTAATATAAAAGGTGCTGTGACATTAACAGCCATTAATTTTTGCCAGCTTTTAACAGTATAACTCGCAATTGAAGTCCGTTCGCCGAGTAATGCAGCATTGTGTAACAAACCATCGAGTCGATCAAAGTTCTCTTCTATTGCATCCTTAATATTTTGGTAGTCAGCTTCTTCTGCTGTTTCAAAATCAATAGGGATAATAGCGGGTTGGGGGTAACCAGCTTGTTCAATTTCATCGTAAGTACTTTCAAGCTTTTCAACGGTTTTACCGAGTAATAATACAGTTGCGCCATGGGCAGCGTAGCTAATTGCAATTGTTCTACCAATACCTGAGCCCGCACCGGTAACAGCAATGATTTTATCTGAGAGTAGATCTTTTGAGGGTTTGTAAAGCGTTATATCATTCATATTATTGGTAAATTATAAATGTAATTATAAGTAAGTGTGGATGATCGGCCAAATATCATCAGCATGCTCGGCAATATGGTCGGCTTGCCATTCTTCAATTTTATCATCTTCATGGATATAGCCAAAACTAACAGCAATGGTTTTACTGCCAGCATTGATACCGCAATCAATGTCGCGTTTATGGTCGCCAATGTAAATAGCTTCTTCAGGTTTACAGCCAACTTTATTGCAGGCGAGAATAAGTGGTTCTGCGTCAGGTTTGGTTTTGCTGACATGATCGGGACAAATTAACAGGTTGGGGCGATTGGGTAAGTTTAGGTTGTCGACAATAGGCTCAGAAAAACGGTAAGGTTTATTCGTGATAATGCCCCAGAAAAGTTGTTGGTTTTTTATTTGTTGTAACAAAGCTTCCATGCCATCGAATAAAACACAATGTTTGCCCATATGCTGATAATAAATATCGAGCAGTCGCTGCCTGCGCTCTTCGAAGCCATCTTCTTTCTCTGTTAATTGAAATGCCAAGGTTGTTAATGCGCGTGCCCCGTCAGAAACGGTTTGTCTTATTTTTGCATTTGATATTCGAGGTGCGTTGTATTCATCGGTTAGTTGCTGCATTGTTACTAAAAAGTCTGGTGCAGTATCTAGCAAGGTTCCATCGAGATCAAAAAAAACAGCTTTAATAGACATATATTATTGGTTGATTAATGTTTTATAAATTGAGATGTTAATTTTTATGGTGTATTAAAGAGAATCTTTTGTTGTATGAACAAGGTAGTTCACGTCCACATCATTTGGGTTTAGCTTGTATTTTTTTGTAATAGGGTTGTATGTCATACCGGTAATTTCAACCCATTGTAGACCCGCTTGCCGAGCCCATGCTGCCAATTCTGATGGGCGAATAAATTTACTGTACTCGTGGGTACCTTTTGGTAGCAGCTTGAGTAGGTATTCAGCACCAATAATGGCAAACATATACGATTTTGGGTTACGGTTGATGGTAGAAAAATAGACATCACCACCGGGTTTGACTAAATCAAAGCATGCTTGGATGACTTGGCTGGGATCGGGGACATGCTCCAGCATTTCTAAGCATGTCACAATATCGTACGATTCAGGCTCTTTCTGCGCCAACTCTTCAGCAGTAATACGCTGATAGTTGATAGATAAGTTGCTTTCTAGTTGATGAATTTTGGCAACGTTAAGGGGGGCTTCACCCATGTCAATACCGGTCACTTTGGCGCCTCTTTGGGCGAGGGACTCACACAAAATGCCGCCCCCGCAGCCAACATCAAGGACTTTGAGTTCAGCAACTGGAGAGCGTTCATCAATAAAATTACTGCGAAGAGGGTTGATATCATGTAGTGGTTTAAACTCGCTATTCCTATCCCACCAACGTTTAGCTAATGCTTCAAATTTGGCGATTTCACTAGGGTCTACATTCAGTGTGGTCATAAATTCATCTTTTCTGGTCGGGTGTTTGCATTTAGCGATCAATATTTGCAGATGCTATTTTAAGTGAGAAAGTCATGGAAGTAATCACCTTTTGCTATAAAAAGTTATCTTGCTATCCCTTTCCTGCCTTTTTGTTACCATTGCTTCTTCCTTTATACGATAGATTTTTAAAATAGGTGTTTTTATAAAATAACAATCTTCCCGATTTTGGCAATCTAAAGTGGATTCGCCTAATCTTTATCTATATTCCCTTAGATATTTGTTCGCCGATGCTTACGCGCTATCACAAGAGCTTAATAGGTGCCTTTATTATTTTTGTCGGCGTTATGGTTTTTTACTATTACCTAACACAGCCACAAATAATCAATAAGCAGGTTATTACGAATACCCAATACCATCATAACTCCGTTAAAGGCGCAATCCAGCCGATTCCAACACGTATAGAATTTGACCAGCAATGGGCCCGCTTAGGTAAGGCGCTGTTTAATAGTACCTTATTGTCGCGTGATAACACTATTGCATGTGCTTCGTGTCATTTGGTCAATTTTGGTGGAGATGACGGTTTTCCTGTTTCTACCGGAATTGATAATCGTGTTGGCACACGTAATTCACCTACTGTGCTCAATGCTGTGTTTAACTTTCGACAGTTTTGGGATGGCCGTAGTCCGGATCTTGCGGATCAGGTTTCAGGCCCTGTCCATAACCCCTTGGAAATGGGCTCATCTTGGGAAGAGGTGATTCGCAAATTGGATCAGGAGCCTCAATTTAAACGGGCTTTTCTCGATGTTCACCCTGATGGCATTACTAAAGATAATATTATTAAAGCAATAACTATCTTTGAAGAAACACTCATTACGCCTAATGCACCTATAGATCGTTATTTGATGGGAGAAAAAGATGCATTAACGGCTCAGCAGCAGCGAGGCTATCGAAAGTTTATAGAGTTTGGTTGTGTTACATGCCATCAGGGAAGGAATATTGGTGGCAACCTTTATCAAAAGCTAGGCAGAATTGATATCGTTCCTGACTACCTGTTAAACGATGAGGGTTTATTTTCTTTGACGCAAAAACCCAGCGATCGTTATGTGTTTAAAGTACCTTCTCTGCGTAATGTTGCTGACACAGCACCTTATTTTCATAATGGTTCGGTCAGTACATTGCCAGAAGCTGTAAGTATCATGGCTCAAATTCAACTTGGTTTGGTATTAGAGCAAGGTGATATCGATGATATTGTGGCATTGCTTAATGCTTTTAGCTCTCCTGTATATCAGGTAAAAAACTAATGTCGATTACTAAATACTGGGTTGAAGCTACCTTTTTCTTTTTGCTTTTTTACTTTGGTATTCAGTGTATCGATAGTTATCGACAAGAAGAGATAATAAAAAAAGAATCTCAGTATATTAGTGCATTAGATCAATCGATATCAGAATTAAGAGTTGAAACTGTACTGGTCGATTTTAATAATACCTACCATTATGATCATCATGCTCAATTGCAGCTGGAAACAGAAAAAATTTCTCAGCAGCTAATTTATCAAACCGATTTAAAACAAGATATTAAGAAATTAAATGAAATAATCGCCAATTATATGCAATTGGCAACCATGTTAAAAACATCGCGACGTTTTATTGTCTCCTCTCGTTCTCATTTTGATTCTGGTTCTAGTGAGCTAAGATTTGTAGGTAATCAATTACTCTCAAAAATAATAGAATTTATAGTTCAGCCAAATGGTTTAACGGGAAATAAAATTAAACACTTTATTCAAACAAATGAGACTGTGCTAAAAGAAATTGAATATAACGGAATGCAATGGTTGATGTTACGTAAACATATCGATTATATGCTGGATAATAGTTTGCCCGCCTATGAATTAATGGTTGCTATGCAAGAATTACCTATTGGTCAGTCAATTGCGAATGCTTTGGAAAAAAATAATAATAATATGTTAAATGCAAGCCATCGTTTAGGTTTGTATTCTATTATGCTAATTTGCTCTTTCTTTGGGGTTTTGAGTGTGGCACTGGTCAGACAGGCTTATCAGTTAAAAGTGAAGAGTGAGTTGGCAGAGCAGGCAGCAGAAGTTAAAACACAGTTTTTGGCTAATATGTCTCACGAAATAAGAACGCCCATGAATGGTATTCTCGGCTTAACAGAGTTGTGTTTGTCAACAGACCTTAATGACAATCAAAAGCATTACATTGAAAAGTTAAAGTTCTCTGCTAATTCACTTATGAGAATTATTAATGATATTTTGGATTTCTCTAAAATGGAATCCAATCAATTGCATATAGAAAATATTGACTTTGATATTTACGAATTATTTAGCCATGTTAAGGTGATGTTAGGAAAAAGTGCAGCTGAAAAAGATTTACACCTTATTTTTGATATAGATGCCCAGCTTCCTCAGTTTTTAGTGGGAGACCCAATTCGTTTAGGGCAAATACTTATTAATCTATTATCTAATGCGATTAAATTTACCGAGCAGGGGAATATAATACTGTCGGTTAATAGTATTGCTGAAGAAGAGACGTTGACAGGTATTGAGTTTAGCGTTACAGATACCGGCATAGGTTTAACAGAGCAGCAACAAAATAAATTGTTTAAGCGATTTTCTCAGGCTGAAGCATCTACAACGCGTAAATATGGTGGTACAGGCTTAGGTTTGGCGATTTGTAAACTACTGGCTGAATTAATGGGTGGAACAATTACGGTGCGTAGCCAGCCGGGCAAGGGGAGTTGTTTTAGTACAGTAATTCCTTATTGTGTGTCTTCAAAAAGTATAGAAGCTAAATCAAGTGAAGTTTTTAATGATAAAAAAGTACTTCTTTTAGAGGGGCACCCTATTGTTGGTAGAGTGGTGATGAGTCAATTGGAAAGCCTTGGTCTCACAGTATCATTAGCCAAAAATATTGAGCAAGCGATGGTTTTCACCAAAACAACAACATTTGACTTTGCTTTTATTGATTGGGGTACAAAGGGTGACTCAGGAGAATCAACGTTATCTTCATTAAGAACGGTATCTGGTTGCCCAGAAATTATTTTTGGCTTATCTGTTTGCGGAGATTATGAACAGCAACACCAGTTAACGGATGTAGAGCATATGCATCACATTAACAAACCTGTCATTGTGACTGAAGTAAAGGAATTGCTCGAAAGCACTTTTTTGGTTTCAAAAGAAGATGATCAACAGCAAATAGAAAATGTTGAAAAAAATGAAGAAAAAATTAAAGAAGGTCAATCGGTATTGCTTGTTGAAGATAACGAAATCAATCAATTAATCGCTTTGGAAATTATTAAAAATATGGGAGTAGAAGTCGATTTAGCAGAAAATGGAAGGCAAGCCATTGCGAGAGTAGAAGCTAATGACTACGACTTGGTTTTTATGGATATTCAAATGCCAGAAATGGATGGTATGCAAGCGACAATTAAAATTCGGGAGCAATATTCAGATACGCAGTTGCCTATCATTGCATTAACTGCCAATGTATTGCCTGATGAAATACAGCACTACCATGATATTGGCATGAACGGCCATTTGGGTAAACCATTTGACCGGGATTGTTTAGAAAAATTTGTACACCAGTATTGTCATTGATATTGCAAATATTACAGCCGCTACTGATTTAATATTTCCTGCCACTGACTCGTATTATTAATAATTTCCTTCTCATTCATCGTGCGTAGCTCTCGATCTTCCATAATGGTTTTGCCTTGAATCCAGCTATGGCTGACGCGGTGGCCATTATGGGTATAGATAAGTTGGGAGATAGGGTCAAACATTGGATTTTGCTCTAAAGCGTCAATTTTAATGGCAATAATATCAGCTGATTTGCCTGCTTCAAGACTACCGGTGACCTGATCAATATTCATTGCTTTAGCAGCATTAATCGTTGCCATTTCCAATACAGTGTGAGCATTTAAGGCTGCTGCATCTTCTGCTACTGCCTTGCCAAGTAAAGCGGCTGTGTGCATTTCACCAAACATATCGAGGTTGTTATTACTGGCACAGCCATCTGTGCCTAGCGCAACATTAACACCTTCGGACAATAATTCAGCGACAGGGCAAAACCCACTGGCTAACTTTAGGTTAGACTCAGGGCAATGAATGACGTGTGCACCTGACTGTTTAAGCAGTTGGTAGTCCATTTTATTAAGAGAGGTCATATGCACGCACTGGGTCAGTGGCGTTAGCAAATTTAAATCAAATAAGCGCTGAATAGGGCGCTTACCATTATCGTCCAAAGCTTGCGTGATTTCATGTTTGGTCTCATGTAAATGAACTTGAACATTGGCTTGTAGCTCGGGGGCAAGCACAGCAATGCGACTAAAGGTTTCATCGCTTACGGTATATGGTGCATGAGGGCCAAAATTAACTTTAATTAAATCGTGAGACCGGTAATGATCTCTAAGAGCAAGACCTTTGCTGATGTAATCATCTGCGTTATCAGCCCAAGCGCTGGGAAATTCCAGTATTGGGAAGGTGATCTGACAGCGTATGCCAGCATCATGTGCAGCGCTGGCACTTTCGTCAGGGAAAAAATACATGTCAGAGAAGCAAGTTGTACCACTTCGAATCATTTCCGCAATGGCTAATTGAGTGCCTTCTTTGACAAATTTTGCAGAAACATACTTGCCTTCTGCAGGCCAGATATGATCATTGAGCCAGGTGTCTAACGGTAAATCATCAGCATAACCGCGCAATAGGCTCATAGCTGCATGCCCATGAGCGTTAATTAGCCCTGGAGTGACTATATGCTCTGATAGTGCAAAGGTTTCATTTGCTTGGTAGCGGTTAATGGCTTCTTTGGTCGGTAGAATTGAGGTGATCTTTCCGTCGTTGATAATAATGGAGCAATCAGAAAAGACTTTATTTTCTGGAACAACCGGAATTATCCACTTCGCATGGATAATTTTGTCACACTGATCTGTTTTGCTTGATGAGTTATCGTTCATATAAAAACTAAGTTGGTTAATAATTATGGTTATTCTAAATCAATCGTGACTGAGATAGCGACTGGCTTATACTTTTTATCGACCTAATTATTAAAGAGTTGCTATAAAAAAAGCGCTACAGCGAAAGAAAATAGTCATGAAGCCTCTGTTTGCTTGTATTTAAAGGCATATTGCAAACGATTAAGTGACGAGTTTCATAATAAGCATGGATTGCGCTGGTAATTGCTTGGTTTATCGTATGAAAAACCCTATAATTCAATCTCCCTTATAGAAGGGGTTTCACTCTAATTTTTATGAGTTAATTACACACAATGAACACATCACTCCTTAACATTGCTGCCAAAACGACTGTAACTACAGCCGCTTGCCGTAAACCGATGTGTTCCATACCGACCATGAACCATTATCGTTGGTCGGCTATTCACCCGTGTGCCATTAGCAGTATTTATTAGTTTTTATCTTTGGCCGCGGAACTTGTCGCGGTCACTGTCTAAACGCTTTTTCTCA
Source organism: Cellvibrionaceae bacterium (assembly GCA_050633825.1). Classification (GTDB taxonomy): domain Bacteria; phylum Pseudomonadota; class Gammaproteobacteria; order Pseudomonadales; family Cellvibrionaceae; genus CANLBN01. The sequence goes on from JBOEHG010000036.1 coordinate 17,718, forward strand.
GTTCCTCGATAAGTCAACGGCCTTCCTAATCTGGAGGGCATTATGATGCTGACTAAATTATTAAATCCGATTTACCTTTATCTTGTAACACTTATTCACCGTTGGAAAGCCAATAGGCAAAAAAAGCGTTCTGAATATGCATTGTCAAAATTAAGTGATCATCTTTTAGACGATATTGGTATGCGTCGTATCGATGAGGAAATTGTTCCGATTAACAAATCCAGTAGCAAAATTACTGAGATTCAGCGAGAAAGCAATCAGATTTCACGCAAGCGTCTATTGGCTCGGAAGCGTCTACGTCACCCTTACCTAATAGGGAGGAGGCAGGAGTAGGGAATGAAGGTCTTACTGTGCTTTATCATTTAACTTGTAAGTTTCAACCCGCTCATAATGTGTACTGAGAGTTGATGATATTGCATGGTTTGACTATTTTTTGTTCGCCAGGTCTGATGACAGCCCCAGCTAAATGGGTGGAACGCTTAAAATCCACTTCCTGAAGTGAGTTTGTGGTACAATTTCGCGCTTTTATCAGGCCATTATTTTACACTTTTTGCCTACCTGTCTTTGTGTTACCTGTGCTATGGGATCTTAGATAGTATTGGTCATTAATCCCCATTGTGTGGAGATATAAAGTGCGGGTATGTCGACTATCAGGTCCTTTTAGTCGACATAGTCGGAAAGTGTAGGTATTGCCCTGTTGTTATTAATCATAAATAAAGTGAAACAGGCAGTAATCCATGGGTGATTTGGCGCAAGAAGTTTCCCCCGTCAGTATTGAAGATGAATTAAAACAATCCTATCTCGATTATGCGATGAGTGTAATCGTTGGCCGTGCTTTGCCCGATGTTCGGGATGGTCTTAAACCGGTGCATCGTCGCGTGCTATTTGCGATGAATGAGCTGAACAACGATTGGAACAAGTCGTATAAAAAGTCTGCACGTGTTGTAGGTGATGTTATTGGTAAATATCATCCTCATGGTGATTCGGCTGTGTACGACACCATTGTTCGTATGGCTCAGGACTTTTCTCTGCGTTATACCTTGGTTGATGGTCAAGGTAACTTTGGTTCTATCGATGGTGATGGCGCAGCCGCTATGCGTTATACCGAAATTCGGATGGAAAAGTTGTCCCACGACCTTCTTGCGGATTTGGATAAAGAGACGGTTGATTTTGTTCCCAATTATGATGGTACTGAGCAAATACCGGATGTCTTGCCCACACGCGTTCCCAATTTATTGATTAATGGTTCCTCGGGTATTGCGGTAGGTATGGCGACAAATATCCCGCCTCATAATTTAACCGAAGTGGTTAAAGGTTGTTTGGCCTTTATTGATAATAACGACATAACCATCGATGAATTAATGGAAATTATTCCTGGCCCGGATTTTCCAACAGGGGCAACTATTAATGGTCGTGCTGGAATTGTTCAAGCATATCGTACCGGTCGCGGGCGCATTTATTTGCGGGCCAAAGCTGATATTGAGCGCGATGATAAGGCGAATAAAGAAACCATTATCATTACTGAAATCCCTTATCAGTTAAATAAAAGTCGATTAATAGAAAAAATAGCCGAATTAGTCAAAGAAAAGAAAATCGAGGGTATTTCTGAGCTTCGCGATGAATCAACAAAAGATATTCGTGTCGTTATTGAATTAAAGCGTGGTGAAATAGGGGAAGTTGTTTTAAATAATCTCTACGCACAAACACAACTTGAAAGTGTTTTTGGTATTAACACAGTAGCACTGGTCGATGGTCAGCCAAAGATACTTAACTTAAAAGAATTAATTGAATGTTTTGTGCGCCATCGCCGCGAAGTTGTTACACGTCGTACGGTTTATTTGTTGCGTAAAGCCCGTGAGCGCGGCCATATTTTAGAAGGCTTAGCGGTTGCTATTTCTAATATTGACGAAGTGATAGAATTGATTCGTGCTTCGGCAAGCCCTGCGGAAGCAAAAGAAAGTTTGCTCTCGAGGGGTTGGGCTGCGAGTTCGGTTTTACAGTTTTTAGAGCGTGCAGGTTCTGATGCCTGTCGACCTGAAAATTTGGCAGATGAATTTGGTTTACGCGACCAAGATTATTATTTATCGCCAGTACAGGCACAGGCAATACTTGATCTGCGCTTGCACCGCTTGACGGGAATGGAATATGACAAGTTATTATCTGAGTACCAAGAAAAGTTAGAAGTTATTGCTGAGTTTTTGGAAATTCTAAATAATGCCGAGCGTTTAATGTCGGTTATTAGAGAAGAGTTAGAAGATGTGCTTAGTAATTACGGTGATGAGCGTCGTACCGATATTCAAAGTTCTAAGCGTGACCTTACAATTGAAGATTTAATTACGGAAGAGGACCGCGTTGTAACCATCTCCCATGGGGGTTATGCCAAAACTCAGCCTCTAACGGATTATCAGGCGCAGCGTCGCGGTGGTATGGGTAAAGCTGCCACAGCCGTAAAAGATGAAGATTTTGTTGAGCATTTATTAATTGCTAGTACTCACGATACGATTTTGTGTTTTACCAATGCGGGTAAAGTTTACTGGTTAAAAGTATTTCAGATTCCCTTGGCTGGACGTCAGTCTCGTGGTCGCCCAATGATAAACTTATTACCTTTAGATGAAGGTGAGCGTATTACCTCTATCTTGCCTGTGCGTGAATACGATGATGATCATTTCATATTTATGTCAACATCCAATGGTACTGTTAAGAAAACACCATTAACGCAATTTGCTCGTCCACGTAGTGTTGGTTTAATCGCGCTGGATCTTACCGAGGGTGATCACCTTGTCGGTACTGCAATTACAGATGGCGAATGTGACGTAATGTTGTTTTCATCAGCCGGTAAGGCAGTCCGTTTTAGTGAAAAAGATGTCAGGGCTATGGGACGCACATCACGTGGCGTAAGAGGTATTCGCCTTGAGGATGGGCAAACGGTTATTTCTATGGTTATTCCAAAAGAAGATGGCAAGGTTTTAACTGTGAGCGAAAATGGATTTGGTAAACGTACATCTATTGATGAATACCCGACCAAAGGTCGCGCGGGTAAAGGTATGATTGCCATGCAGTGCAGTGAGCGTAACGGTTCTGTTGTAGGTGCAGTGCAAGTGTTCGATGGTGATGAAATTATGTTGATTTCAGATCAGGGGACCTTAGTTCGTACGCGTGTTGATGAGGTTTCTTTGTCAGGTAGAAATACACAAGGTGTTCGTGTGATTCGTGTTAAAACTGATGAACATGTGATTGGCGTTGAGCGAATTGAAGAAACAGACGATATTGTTGAAGTAGAAGAGTAATTATTGTCTTCTACTGATTAAAAATGGCTCGTAGATGCCGTAGTCAAAATATCCTTAAGTATTTACAAAGTTGAAATGTCTGCATGAGTGATACGAAAAAAAGTCTTGATGATTTACGTCAAGAAATAGATAAAATTGATGGTGATTTAGCTGATCTCATCAGTGCCCGTGCTCGCTGTGCTCAAGAAGTCGCTGATGTCAAAAAAGCCTCTGGTGAGGTCAATACAGTTTACTATCGCCCAGAACGTGAAGCGCAGGTATTGCGTAAAGTCATGGATCATAATGAGAAGAGCGGTGGTCCATTAACTAATGAAGAAATGGCGCGTCTCTTTCGAGAAGTCATGTCCGCTTGTTTGGCTTTAGAGCAACCGATTAAAGTTGCATTTTTAGGGCCTGAAGGCACCTTCACACAGCAGGCTGTTAATAAGCACTTTGGTCATTCAGCTGTTCCTGTTTCGATGAACGCGATTGATGAAGTCTTTCGTGAAGTGGAAGCGGGTGCTGTTAATTATGGTGTTGTTCCAGTAGAAAATTCTACAGAGGGTGTTGTTACTCACACCTTGGATAGTTTTCATAATTCTAACATTCATATTTGCGGTGAGGTTGTTTTACGTATCCATCAAAATTTATTGGTGTCTGATGTAACCAACACCGATAAAATTACGCGCATTTATTCACATCCGCAAAGTTTGGCTCAGTGCCGTAAATGGTTAGATGCTAATTATCCTAACGCAGAGCGTGTGCCAGTAAGTAGTAATGCCGATGCCGCAAAACGTATCAAAGGTGAGTGGAGTTCTGCCGCAATAGCGGGTGTAACCGCTGCAGACTTATATGATTTGCGTATTTTGGCAGAAAAAATTGAAGACTCACCTGATAATTCCACACGCTTCCTTGTTATTGGTACACAAGAAATCCCTCCTAGTGGTGATGATAAAACCTCAATGGTGGTTGCTGTGCGTAATAAGCCGGGTGCTTTGCATGATATTCTTGAGCCGTTTCACCGTTTAGGTGTTGATATGACGCGCTTACAATCGCGTCCCTCTCGCAGTAGTGTCTGGAATTATATTTTTTTCATCGATATCAAAGGGCATAAAGACGATCAAAATATTCAAGATGCATTAAAAGAGGTGGCCAGTGCGGCTTCTGAAATTAAAGTCTTGGGCTCTTATCCTGTTGGTGTGTTATAAATTTTCGGTATGATTCAATCTTCTTCAGCAAAGCTTGTTATTATTGGACTTGGCTTAATTGGCGGAAGCCTTGCTGCTGCGTTAAAAAAGCGTGAGGCTATTTTAGATGATGCAAAAGATACCAAGAGAGAGATTGTTGGAATTGTACGTCGTCAAGAAACGGCTGATATTGCGCTTCAAGAAAACTTAGTTGATCGTGCTTTTTTATCGCTTGAAGAGGTAGCCCCTGAATTGAAGAGCGGCGATATTATTTTTATTGCTGTCCCCACGCTCAGTGTTCCCAATACATTGGCCGATATCAAACGTTATGTATCTGATCAAGTAACTATTACCGATGGTGCAAGTGTAAAGGGCAGTGTTGTTGAGGGTGTTAAACAAGTATATGGTGTTATGCCGCCACAATTTGTCCCGGGTCATCCTATCGCAGGTTCTGAAAAAAGTGGTGTAACCGCTGCTAATCCAGATTTATATGTTGATCATCGAATTATCCTAACGCCGCTACCGGAAACGGGTCATGATCATTTAAATCGTGTTGCTGATTTATGGAGGCTTGTGGAAGCTGAGGTGTTGATGATGTCAGTAGAAGAGCATGATGCTGTTTTAGCGGCCACCAGTCATTTACCGCATGCCATTGCTTACTCCTTAGTTGATACATTGGCGAATGATTCTGAAAATGAAAATATTTTTCGCTATGCTGCTGGTGGCTTTCGGGATTTTACCCGTATAGCCAGCAGTGACCCCACTATGTGGCACGACATCATGTGTGCAAATAGTGATTCGGTGCTAGAAGCGATTGATCTTTTTCAAAAAAATTTAAACTGCATGCGTCAAGCGATTGCTGATCAAAACAGTGACGCCTTATTAACAATATTTAATCGGGCAAAAGTTGCGCGGGATGAATTTGCGTCATTGTCTGCTTTGCCAGTTGGAACGAATAAGTCTTCAGCTGATAAAGACTGTTCTTAATATTTTTGTTAATTATTTTTATTCAACTTTTTAGATACAAACTTTAATTTTATGGAGTCTCAAATTTCTACTTTAATTCGCTATGTTGTTCAGCCGGGAGGGAGTGTCTCAGGTGAACTGCGTGTTCCTGGTGATAAGTCCATATCGCATCGTTCTATTATGCTCGGCTCTATTGCTGAAGGAACAACTACCGTGACAGGCTTTCTCGAAGGCGAAGATGCATTGGCAACCTTGCAAGCTTTTCGTGATATGGGTGTTACTATCGAAGGCCCTAATAATGGCACAGTCAAGATTGAAGGCGTTGGTTTAAATGGTTTACAGGAGCCACAAGCAGATCTAGATGTGGGTAATGCCGGCACCGCCATGCGTTTATTGTCTGGTCTTATGGCGGGTCAAAATTTTTCTGTAACACTGACGGGTGATAATTCATTAACTAAACGACCTATGAACCGCGTTGCTAATCCCTTAAGAGATATGGGGATCGTGGTTGATACGGCTAACGAAGGTCGGCCCCCTATTACTATTCATGGTGGTAAGCCCCGAGCACTTCATTACGATATGCCAATGGCCAGTGCGCAGGTGAAATCTTGTGTGTTGCTTGCTGGCCTTTACGCCGACGGTAAAACATCGGTAACAGAACCTGCACCTACACGTGATCATACTGAACGTATGTTACGTGGCTTTGGCTATGAAGTGATTACAGATGGTGATCAAGTGAGCCTGCAAGGGCAGGGTAAATTATCCGCTATTGCGATTGATGTTCCTGCTGATATTTCATCCGCTGCATTTTATATGGTGGCTGCTTCTATCGCTCCCGGCTCAGATATTACTCTTCAGCATGTGGGTATTAACCCTACGCGAGACGGTATTATCAATATATTAAGATTAATGGGTGCGGATATTACCTTGTCTAATCAACGTGAAGTGGGCGGAGAGCCAGTAGCTGATATTCGAGTGCGTTATGCATCATTAAAAGGAATCGATATTCCTGAAGCGCTTGTGCCCTTGGCGATTGATGAATTCCCTGTCCTTTTTGTTGCCGCTGCATGTGCCGAAGGGCGTACAGTGTTGACTGGTGCTGAGGAATTGCGTGTGAAAGAGAGTGACCGCATTCAAGTGATGGCTGATGGTTTACAGTCCTTAGGTATTAATGCCGAACCTACCGCTGATGGAATGATCGTCGAGGGTGGCCAACTAACCGGTGGGGAGGTTGAAACCCACGATGACCATCGTATTGCTATGTCATTCACAATGGCAGCCTTGCGCGCCTCTGGCCCAGTGATTATTAATAATTGTGCCCATGTTGCAACGTCATTCCCGAATTTTGTCGGTTTGGCTCAAAAAAGTGGAATAAGCATAGAAGAACAAGTTGTTTAGATTTTTTGCTCTATTTCATTATAATGCCGCCACAAAGTCATCTTATTTTATTATATAGACAGTACATACTATGAATAATGATTATTCGTTAACTCACTTGAAGCGCCTTGAAGCTGAAAGTATTCACATTATCCGTGAAGTTGCAGCAGAATTTGATAATCCTGTGATGCTCTATTCTATCGGTAAAGATTCAGCCGTTATGTTGCAGCTTGCCATTAAAGCATTTGCACCGGGTAAATTACCCTTTCCCTTGTTACATGTAGATACTACATGGAAGTTTAAGGAAATGATTAAGTTTCGTGATGAATTAGCTCAGCGCTTAGGTCTAGAATTGCTTGTGCATACTAATCAAGAAGGGCTTGATATGGGTGTTGGTCCTTTTACTCATGGTAGTGCCAAGCATACCGATATTATGAAAACTCAAGCGCTTAAACAGGCCTTGGACAAATATGGTTTTGATGCTGCATTTGGTGGCGCTAGACGAGACGAAGAAAAGTCCAGAGCTAAAGAGCGTGTCTATTCTTTCCGTGATAAAAATCACCGTTGGGATCCGAAAAACCAACGTCCAGAGTTGTGGAATATTTATAACGGTCGTATTGATAAAGGGGAAAGTATTCGCGTTTTTCCACTGTCTAACTGGACCGAACTCGATATTTGGCAATATATTCATATGGAAAATATCCCCATTGTCCCTCTTTATAAGTCAGCCAAGCGCCCGGTTGTTGAGCGCGATGGTACCTTAATTATGGTGGATGATGAGCGTATGCCACTTGAGCCCGGTGAGGAAGTGCAAGAAAAAATGGTTCGTTTTCGTACGCTCGGTTGTTACCCGCTTACTGGGGCGGTTGAATCTGAAGCGACAACATTACCTGAGATTATTCAGGAGATGTTATTAACGACTACATCTGAACGCCAAGGCCGTGTTATTGATCATGATAGTTCTGGTTCTATGGAGAAGAAAAAGCAAGAGGGGTATTTCTAAATGTCGCATCAATCAGAATTAATTGCTGAAGATATTGAAGCTTACCTGTCTCAGCATGAGCGTAAAGAACTCCTTCGATTTTTGACTTGTGGTAGCGTTGATGATGGCAAGAGCACCTTAATTGGCCGCTTGCTCCATGACTCTAAAATGATCTATGAAGACCAATTGGCAGCAATCGAATCAGACTCAAGTAAACACGGTACGACGGGTGAAAAAATTGATTTAGCGTTACTTGTTGACGGTCTACAAGCTGAACGGGAGCAGGGCATTACTATTGATGTTGCTTACCGTTACTACTCAACATCTAAGCGCAAGTTTATTATTGCTGATACTCCGGGGCATGAACAATATACTCGTAATATGGCTACCGGTGCGTCGACTTGTGATCTTGCTGTTATCTTGATTGATGCCCGCTATGGTGTGCAGACACAAACTCGTCGTCACAGTTATATTGCTTCTCTATTAGGTATCAAGCATATTGTTGTTGCCATTAATAAAATGGACCTGTTGGATTTTAGTGAAGAAAAATTTAATGAAATAAAAGATGATTATTTATCTTTTGCTAAAAAATTAGGTCTAGATAAAGATATTTATTTTGTTCCAATGTCAGCCTTGGATGGCGACAATGTTGTCAATGTTAGTGAAAGAACCCCTTGGTATAAGGCGCCAGCTCATGGCGGTCAGTCACTGATGGAAATCCTAGAAAGTGTTGAAATTTCTGCGGATAAAAATACAGGGGATTTTCGCTTCCCAGTTCAATATGTAAATCGTCCCAATTTAGATTTTCGTGGATTTTGTGGCACTATTGCTTCTGGTTCGGTCGCTGTGGGCGATGAAATTCGTGTACTGCCTTCAGCTAAAACCAGTAAGGTAAAAAGTATTGTTACCTATGATGGCAATTTGCCTTCGGCCTTTATCGATCAGGCCGTTACATTGACCCTTGAAGACGAAATCGATGTAAGCCGTGGAGATATGATTGTAAAGGCAGACGCAAATTTACAATCGACTAACCATTTAAAGGCACATGTTGTTTGGATGTCAGAGGCTGTATTAGAGCCCGGCAAACAATTCTTCTTTAAGTTCGCCAGCAAATTAACGACAGGTCATGTAGAAAAGCTTTTACACCGAATTGATGTTAATACACAGGAACAGCTTGATATTCAGCGAGTTGTTCTTAATGATATTGCATTGGTTGATATTGCATTAAGTCAGCCTGTGGTTGTCGACCCTTATGATAATAATCGTGCAACGGGCGCCTTTATTATTGTTGATCGCTTAACCAATATTACTGTGGGTGCCGGCATGGTTACTCAAGCATTGGATAGTATTGAGCAGCAGGTTGATACCGGTGCTTTTGCAGCAGATTTGGCAGCCTTGTTAAAACAGCACTTTCCAGAAAAAACATCGGATGAGTTGGCAGGGCTTGTTAAGAAGTTTACACAGTATTTGTAAGCTATCTCTTACATGGATACAGGTTAAAATCCTGCATTCATTTTAATGTTGGTTTTATAAAGTAAACACACTGCCTGCTTATAGAGGGATTCAATAACTGGCAGCTCAGCACGGACGCTGATTAAGATGTTTTTAGAATAATAATTAGCGTCTTAATTTTATCAATATACATGGAGGTTTTCTTATGAAAACAAATAACCTTTCTTTATCTCTTCGTTCGCTTTCTCTTCGTTCATTAGCTATTCGTTCGGCTTTGCCCACACTGATGTGCTGTGCGCTGGCATTGCCTGTGCTTACTGTCTCTGAATATGCGGCAGCAGCCGACAAAAAGCCACTAGTAGAGCTAGCTCAAAAGAAACAAGTGGTTAGTATTAATAAAGCGAATGCGGAAACCATTGCTAACATTTTGCGCGGCGTTGGCTTTAAAAAAGCACAAGCTATTGTCGAATGGCGAAAAAAGAATGGTGGTTTTACTAAGGTTTCACAGCTTTTAGAAGTGAAGGGTATTGGTGAAAAAACCTTAGCGGCTAATAAGGGAAGAATAAAACTCTAGTTGGCTACTATACCTGATTTGGTCGATGCTCTAGACAGCGATGATCAAAGCGTTTTATTGGTAGCATAAGGACGTGCTGCTTCGATCTCTGATGAGCCATGGATGGGGTAGTCAGAGGTCACCTAAAATGATTCCAGTCTATAAGCTGTGGTATCATGCGCCCCAAATTATTGAGGCATTTATGACTATAGACTCTTCACTTAACAAATCACCACCACCACTCATCGTCGCTATGGATTTTGATGCGGCTGAACCTTGTCTCGCTTTAGCTAAAAAATTAAACCCTGAGCATTGCCGTCTTAAAGTAGGTAAAGAGCTTTTCACCTCTACAGGAACACCTTTAGTAGAAGAATTAATGGGCTTGGGGTTTGAGATATTTCTGGATTTAAAGTTTTACGATATCCCCAATACTGTGGCTAAGGCGGTTAAGGCGGCGGCTGAGCTAGGAGTGTGGATGGTTGATGTGCACGCAAGTGGCGGAGAGAGAATGCTAAGTGAGGCTAAAAATGCACTTGAGCAGTACACTGGTAATAAGAAGCCATTATTGATTGCTGTAACAGTGTTAACGAGCATGACGCGTCAAGACCTTCAAAGCATTGGGTTGGATGTGGAGCCTAAAGACCATGTTATCCGTTTGGCGGAATTGACGCGCAATGTTGGTTTAGACGGCGTCGTGTGTTCTGCTGAAGAAGCAAAGCTGTTGAAATCTCGTATTGGTAAAGATTTTTGCCTTGTAACTCCAGGTATAAGGCCCGAAGGTTCCTCTTCAGATGATCAATCCAGAATTGTCACGCCCCAACAGGCTTTAGCCAATGGTAGCGATTACTTGGTGATAGGGCGGCCTATTACTCGAGCAAAAGATCCTGCTAAAGCGTGTGAAGCCATTTACCATAGCTTATATTCTGGAAGCCAATAATGTCAGTAAGTCCATATCCAGTTATTACTGTTGATGGCCCGAGTGGTTCGGGCAAAGGCACTATATGCCAAAAGCTGGCAGAATTTTTAGGTTTTCACTTGTTGGATAGTGGGGCCTTATATCGGTTAACCGCCGTTGCAGCATCTGAAAAAGGACTTGAACTTGAAAATGAACACGCAGTAGCTGATATTGCCCGCAACTTGGATGTTAGTTTTAAAGCGGGTCCGAATGGTGTGTTGGCTTTTTTGGGTTCGCGTGATGTGAGCCGGGATATTCGCTTGGAAGGAGCGGGGATGGGCGCATCAACGGTTGCTGCACACCCTTTAGTTAGAGAAGCTTTGCTTGATAGGCAAAAGGCTTTTCAGATGGCTCCGGGTTTGATTGCAGATGGTCGTGATATGGGTACAACTGTTTTCCCCAATGCGGAAATAAAAGTGTACCTAACAGCGAGCGCTGAAGAGCGGGCTAATCGTCGTTATAAGCAGTTGATTGATAGGGGAGAATCTGCTAATCTCCGCGCCCTGCTGGAAGATATACAGGCTAGAGATGCCCGTGATATGCAGCGTTCAACATCACCTTTGCGGCCTGCGAAGGATGCTATTGAAATAGACAGTACATCTATGCCTATACAGGCAGTGCTGGATACTATACTTAAAGTAGTACATGAACGTTTGTAGTTAACTGTATAAAAAGTCTAGGTCTTTGTCAGTATTTTTCAGTTTTTAGATGCAGTGTAATGTTGGTATGCCTTTAGCTCTAACGTAAACCGTTAAATGCATACACTAATCAGGATCCATTACAGTGTGATAATTAACCGGCCCGTACACCTGATGGTGCGGAGAGTGAATCTAACGTGTGCGCTATTGATAGCTATTTAGCCGTCATCACATCGACTTGTTGGGTTTATGCTGAAAATGTAGGTCCCTCCTCATGAGCGAAAATTTCGCAGAACTCTTTGAAGAAAGTTTAAAAACCGTTGATATGATCCCTGGCTCCATTGTGACAGGTGTTGTAATCGATATCGATAAAGACTGGGTGACAGTTCACGCAGGTCTTAAATCTGAAGGCGTTATTCCCGCCTCACAATTTACTGATGAAAATGGCGAAGTTGGCCTAAGTATTGGTGATGAAGTCCAAGTTGCACTTGAAACTGTTGAAGATGGTTTTGGTGAAACACGTTTGTCGCGTGAAAAAGCGAAGCGTGCGGAATCTTGGAAAGTATTGGAAGCAGCGCATGCTTCTGAAGAAGTTATTACAGGTGTGATTACTGGTAAGGTCAAAGGTGGTTTCACCGTTGATATCGCTAGTATTCGTGCCTTCCTCCCAGGTTCGTTGGTTGATGTACGCCCTGTACGCGATACCGCTCACTTGGAAAATAAAGAGCTTGAATTTAAAGTCATCAAGTTGGATCAAAAGCGCAACAATGTTGTTGTTTCACGTCGTGCCGTTATGGAATCGGTTAACTCAGCTGAGCGTGAAGAGCTATTGGCTAACCTTGAAGAGGGTTCAATGGCGAAAGGTATCGTTAAAAATCTTACTGATTACGGTGCCTTTGTTGACTTGGGTGGTGTTGATGGCCTGCTACATATTACTGATATGGCGTGGAAGCGTATTAAGCATCCTAGCGAGATTGTTAATATCGGTGATGAGATCGACGTTAAAGTTCTTAAGTTTGACCGTGAGCGTAACCGTGTTTCCCTTGGTCTTAAGCAAACTGGCGAAGATCCTTGGGTCGAAATCAAAAACCGTTACCCAGAAGGTGCAAAAGCTAAGGCTGTTGTTACTAACCTTACTGATTACGGTTGTTTTGCTGAGATTGAAGAAGGTGTTGAAGGTTTGGTTCACGTATCTGAAATGGATTGGACCAATAAGAACATTCACCCATCTAAAGTTGTACAGCTAGGTGACGAAGTTGAAGTCATGGTACTAGAAATCGACGAAGAGCGTCGTCGTATTT
>JBOEHG010000036.1:30406-30576 GCA_050633825.1 Cellvibrionaceae bacterium
CTTGCTGTTGATCCAGAGAGAGAGCGTATCTCTCTAGGCGTTAAGCAATTAGTTGAAGATAGCTTCTCTGGCTATACTACTGCGAACGATAAAGGTTCTATCGTTAAAGGTGTTGTTAAGGAAGTCGACGCTAAAGCGGCAGTCATTACTTTAGCTGATGAAGTTGAAGG
>JBOEHG010000037.1:0-13632 GCA_050633825.1 Cellvibrionaceae bacterium
AGTCTGACCCTATTGATTCATTACTATCAATCACTTCTAAAATTTTATTCAACCATTCAGAAACTGACAAATCAAAAGCACTTACCTTTATATATCCACCATACTCTAATGGAGTTTTTTCTGTATATTCGTTACTTAAAAGCAATTCATTTATAGATTGAACTAAATTTTCTACTTTAGCTTGATCTTCGCTATTACAAAAATTAATCACCGCTTGATCATAAGATCCATAATCCAAAAACCAATCTTGATGAAAATAACAACTAAAAAAATAAGTTAGAACTTCTCGATCCATAATAATTTACTCAGGATACGCCGTATGTATTCTATACCCCTTGGGCATCAGCGGATCTCGCCTTATTAAAACGAAAACTTTTTGGCTTTCCTGAATGGCCATTGATCCACTCTCTATGGTACGACCAACTTTATAATTAACATCCATTCTTAAGGGTAATTCAGAGTCAGAACTTTGAAACCATGATTCAATCTTATTCTTATTTACTACAACGACATCACCTATTGCTCTCGTAGCTGTTTCTAGATCAGTGAATGTTGAAGAGCTGGGAATATGAGGCTCCAAGGAAAACCTATCGATTAATTGAGCGTCACTTTTACCGACGTGCCTTTGAATTGTATGTCCTCCAAAATTTTCATGCCGAATTAAACTTCCACCTAACTCATCTTTTATAATCACGCCGGGGCTTTTGGTAGTAACAAACTCATCAGTCCGTCGAATAGTTGAAACCCCTTTTATTCCCAATATAGTCAAGACAGCTGATACAACTGTAGCCTCACCATCTTTTATTCGAACTATTTCTAAACCTACCGAACAAGCGCCATGAAGTTCGCAAGTTATTTCGCCAACATCACTTATTATTTCTCCACCATTCTCCAGTGATTGTAATGCCGTTTCTAAAGCATCTCTACCAGGGGAATTCTCGTCAAATACTCCACTGCTAAGCCTATCACCAGAATTATCTGTAGAGGTCCAGGCCGTGTTAAGCTTATCGCACTCAGATTGTATTTCGTAGAAACGACAATTAACTTCAACTTTCAAAGCCCATGCATCATATTCAGTACGAGCCTTCTTTCTATCTAACTCTTGTTGATTTAATTCATCAAGGCTAGTTTCAACAATACCTGTTGCACTCTGATTGACCAGATACACCCCTGACAAACTAGGAGGTCTATCGCCGTAAACAACTTTACCGGTTTCTGGATCAACCCACTTATAATATTTAATCCCAGCTTCATTAGTTTTACTCAAAGCATTAAATAAAGCAGTTGTATGGGCAGTAGATGAAGCAGTATTAACATCATACCCAGATGTAAAAGCAGCTAGTGCACCTGCAAGCTTACTAATATCAGCGCCTTTTGCTTTTAATACATTTATTTGAACTTGTATCTCTCTCGCAGTAGGCGGTACCTTAGTGGTATCCAAAATACCATCAGCCCATTCTTGCAGGTCATCCTTTAATTTAGACTCATATAGCTCACCAACAAATTCACCAATGACGGCTCCTCCAGCACCTGATACGCATGCGGTATTATCATCGATACCATCACTTACAGCTGCTGAGCCCAGACCAACTAAACAGCCCGCTCCAGCATGAGCTATATACTGAATAGCTTTATTTATATCTCCAACATTGGCAGCATTACCAATTTCAGTTGCCATATATTCGCCAATGGCATTAACACCCTGTTGCCCCAATGACTGAACAAACGAATCCTCAAAATCTCCACCAGAAATAATATTTTGCACACCGGCTTGCACAGTCGCATGGGTTACTGCTTGAACTGCCTGCCCCGTAAAGCTTAAAGTGTACTGGGTAGTTAATTGACCTGTTGTAGCATCAACAACTTGCTGGGCGCTATTTGGATCAATCAGTATTGAATCAGCATCAACACCATTACCACTAACCTGAAAAAACTCCGCATCAACAGCTTCAATCGCACCCGCCGTCACCATCGCAATAGCCAGTGATTTTAAGGTATCACTCGATGCCAATTGCTCAAGTGCAGCGCCAATATCACCATCGACGACACCGTTTGCTAGAGCCAGTGTTGCCTGACTGATAAATGCACTGGCACCTGCTGCAACAGCGGTTCCAATAACACCCGTGGAAGAACCCGCAACAACTTCAGCAAAACCAGAAGCCGCTCCACTTGTCACTATCGCAACACTTATAGATATAACGGCAGCAAAAGCGGGCGATAAGCTAGTAGTAGTTTCATTCCACTCTTCGTACTTTAGCTCAATACCATGCCAATCGGCATCGGAAGTATTAGCTCGAACATCAGCCATCCATTCCAAACCTTCAAACTTGGATAGCTCGGCAATTTGCTCATCAAGAGTAAAATCAGGATTACCTTCGTACTCGACTTTTAAACCATTGGCCGATTCAACAACCAGACCACCCACAATTGAATTGGGTACTCCAGTTTCAATATCATGCCCGCGGTTAGTAGTTCTAACAGTAAAAGCATTCTTTCTTTCAGAATGATAACTATAGTGATCATTTTCCACAGTCATCAACAAATTAACACCACCATTAGCGGCTTTAACGCTGGTGCCTTCTGTGCTAGTAATATTAGTAGCGCGCAAAGTAATATCACCAAATTCTGAATGAATACGAATATCCTTACCTGCATCAAGAAGTGCACGCATTGCTACTGTTTTGTAGGCGGACTCCTGACCACCTTTAAACTTACGCACGAACTGCGATTGCGTTAAATCATCCTCAATAGTTACACCTAGGCCAGCAAGAATTTCTATATGGCCCTGGTCACTGACGATCTCAGCAGCATCGATAAGAATTTCGCCATTAGCAACCAACTGAATACTTTCTTCAGCTGTTAAGCTTGACTGGAGATAAGAGATGGAAGAGCCATTATATTTATAGCCGTTAACAGCACTTTGAGCTTGTTGGCTACCTATATAGATATTGCCATTAGCTGCAAGCGTTAAGCTACTTCCAGAGAAAGATTGTGCTCCTTGAAAAACAATATCGCTATAACTACGAAGAGTAACGCTACCATCGTTGGAATTAATACCGGCTATTTCGCCATAGCGAGTACCTTGATCACGTCGATTGTTATTATATCTGTTGTAACGATGTACAACGGTTTGGTTCTCGACACTATGTGCAGCTATGCGTAAATCACCTTTAGATTGAATTAGCCCTGAGAGATTAGTGACATTGCCTCCAGCCACAATCTCCAGTTCACCCTCACTATTAATTGAGCCTTGATTATTTAATAAATCATTGGCAACATTTAAAAAGGTGTCACGCCCAAACTGCACATCGACTTGATCAATTGTTAATGCATCCAAGGTGATATTGGATAATAACTCAGTGACATTGCTGGTAACCGCTTGGCTTTGTAATGTTGAATAAGACAAATAAACAAGAGGAACTATAACTTTCTCACCATTAATTTCACGAAGCTCCGGCCACACCATATCATATGGTGCCCAAGCCGACGGCGCTATCCCTATACCCAAATAATCGCGTCTAAATGAAAGCTTATCACCGTAGGTTATCCCAGGAACTGCATTAATATATTTCAGTGCATTAGCATATAATGTATTAAGCTGGACCGTTTCAGTAGCATATGCATGATCTTCAACATTAATTAAATTTCTACCAAGAGCTTCATGGATTTGACTACGAATATAACGACTCTGAACCAATGGTGTACCGACAATTTTATCTTTTTTATATACAGGAATAATTGTTGTTATATCACCAATTCCAATAGGTATATACTGAGGTTTATCTAATACGTGCCGATGATTTACTTCTAAATATTGCCGAAAGCTCTCTAACTCCATAGCAGAAGGGGTAGATTCTTCGAGATAGCTTGGAGTTTGATATTGGTATTCCGAAGAAGTCGACAACTCAAAGGCTGCAAAACTATTTAACCGATCTTGTATGTATGCATCTGTCAGCGCAGAGCTAATAGCTGGTACTAAAGGCTGATAAAGCAAAGTAAAACTAACAATATAAACAGTCAAACGCTTAAACAATGAGTGTTTTTTTCGTTTAGTATGTGCTTTTGTTTCCATAATATTATTTTCTCTTATCTTACTCATCAGTTCCACCAATCCAGCTCAGCGAAAAAATTTGTAACAGAATCAACCAAACTATCAAACAATATCGCCAACTCATTAAACAAAGAGTATTCATCATTACCTATATGTATGATGCCTGTTGCTTTTGATTCACTCACTGAGGATATCGATACGCCTGACACATCAGTAATGCCTGGGTAATGATTTTCTACAACATTATTAATGGCTTGCTGTATGTAAAAATCAAGCGGTTCATGATTTTTAAACCAACCAAGTGATGCACTTGCTTCAAGATTACCATGAATAAAAAATAAAGAATCAACTGTACCAAGACCAAGAATATTGCTAGTTAAATTAATAGTAGTACTGGTAGACGTAATAACATTTTCATGCTTGGTGCCTTCGAGTTGTATCCAATAATTTTTTTTAACATTTTTAGATAAATTCTCTCTTTCTTCATAACCAATATCATTTACAACAGGCGTATAAAAACTAGCGTCACCAAAAATCTCAAAGTATGACATATTATTTACAATTGCCTGACTTGAAGAAATATTCACATCTCCAAAACTGAACATAACACCAGGAGGAGACACGCTTGACAACTTGGTAGTAGCGTTCTGCGTATCTATAGTAAAATAGTCAGGGCAACTAAAGTAACAAAAAGGCTCCCCTGTAGAATTACTTTCAGAATATTTAAACTCTGTTACCGAACGATAACGTTCATTAGTAAGCAAAGTTGTATTAGCTTCAAACAAACCTTCTTCTTTATTGACTAAAATTTTGGCAGACGAGTTAACAATATAATTAGTAGCGGCAATCCCTAAATAATTCTCAGCTGATACAGACACCTGATCCACATAATTCATATCAAGAATATCTGTTAGTCTTGGAATATAATAACTTTCCACTTTCTCATAATACGGATTAATATTTTCAAACGCCTGCCCTTGAATCTCAATCCGATTTGCCACGATATGCGCTGAGTTATCAGCTGCCATCACATAAGAGCCATTATTAATATCCACTTCTTCCAGCGAATAAAATGTTCCTAGTTTTGTGGGGTCTAACTGATTGACGTAATCTTCCATATTAAACAGGTAATCGGTTTCCGCATCCTGTGACATATAAGGTGTGCGTGAACCATTACGAATAGCCTGTGTCACTGACTGCAAACGCACGGTATTGGCTTTAATTGAGCCACCATACTGATTCGCCAATTGCTTTTGTGCCCAAAGATTAATTTCAAGATCAGCCTTTAGTTCACCCTGATTAATCAATCGGTCCGCTGCCATTTCAATATAAGCACCTTCGAAACGGCCTACATTGGATAGAGTTCCTCCAGCAATTAATTTTGTTTGTGGAGAATTAATATCTGTTTGGGCAGATGAAATAGATAAATCACCGGTCGCTTTTAAGGTAATCGTACCTTCAGAGCTTTGATCGCCAGAAACAGTGAGATTACCGTTAGCAAAGGTTTGTATATCAACACCTTCTTGAGGAATATAAACTGAATCACGGTAAGTTGTGGAAGACAAAAGGTTAGCGCTTGTTGTCGTTCTACTATTAACCACTAAATGTCCCGCTGCTGAAACCTTAACAGCACTGGAACGGATAAGTCCGCCAATGGTATTGGTGATGGTAGTAGGGTTTACCGAAGCAATTTGATGCTGATCATAATCCCAAGTTATCGGTCCCAGTAATAAATTAGTACTACCGGAGCCAATGGTACGATTGCCGTTTACATCAGTAACATAACCACCATCTGCATCTACTGCTGCTCTCTGGTGAGTTTCGACGGTACCACTTAATGACAAACTGTTTGTCAGAATATCCAAATCAACTGTTCCGGGAGCGAATAGGTGATTGATGTTGATTGAAGAACTATCGCCGGGTATTAATTCACCAATAGTATTTGAAGATTCAGTAATCGCATTGGTGTGAGCGGTTGTCAGACTTACACGAAGAAAGTTTTCAAAACGGCAGACATAACAACTAATGTTGCCATTGGGACTGCTTGTAACAAACAGAATATTCGCTGCAGGACCAATCAGTTTTACCGTATTATTTAACGAAATGGTATCAGCAATAATAACGGTAAGTTCAGCTGCATCTACTGTCTGCTCACCGGTAAGGCCATTAACTGTTTTGGGGATATTCAGGATATGCAATTCCCGATTGGATACTGAAAAATCCGAGAATCTATTCACTGAAATACCTGAGGCATTCGGCGGGTTGATTTTTAACACATCGATATTACTTGTTTCCGCCAGTGTTACTTCAACACCTGAATCGAGGGGTACTACCGCAGCACTTAGCGTCCAGGAGAAACCAATAGAAAGCAGCAAGATAGCCCGGGTTAATCCATATTTAATTGCAATTCGCATTTTTTACTCCAAAACTGCCCCCATGACCGGATGTTTGACTTTATCTTAATCCATCAGAGGGTAAGGTTTATTACTGTATATTAATGAATTATCAAAGAAGAAAAAGAGGATTTTGGCGACAAGCGGCCTGAAAAATTATCGCCATTGTTCAAGTTGACTACTATGAACATTAGGAGAAACAGGGCGTTCTCCCGAAGATACGTCATACCTACCATGATAAAAACATCCTAAAAAAGCGCCATTTTTATTGAATATCATCCATTAGCTCATTTTTATTGCCATGAGCATGTGGACAGTAATCTAAAGAATGGCGCTTAAAATGTCAATCACCAGAAACTAAAAAGGCCAGCCTCAATTGTACCTTTTGAGTACAACCGAGCCTGACCCTTTTGAGGAATAAGTATAAATGAAGAGTTTAGCTCTTACCCCACTCATTAATGGTCTTGGTCACATCACCTTTGTTCTTTTGAACAGCAGCGGCAAATTGGCCACGGAAGGTTTGACCTAGGTTAATGCCGTTCAAAACAACGTTAATCATTTTCCATTGGCCTTGGCGATTTTGTGCCATGGAATAAGACACCTGATTTGTCCCGGAGGCGCCTCGAATTTCTTGCACAACGGCAATTCGACGCTGCTCTCCTAGAGGTTTGGCGGGCGCTAATACAGCGACTTCTAAATCACTGAAGTTAGCCATACCTTTACCGTAAGTATTCACTAAGCCCAACTTAAACGCACTGGCAAACTGTTTCACCTGCTCTTTACTAACCTGTTTGGCATAATTTCCCATAACGCCCTTGGCAATATAATCAAAAGCTACAATTGGATCCAGAATAGCTGATAACTGACCCACAAATTTTTCAGGCTCTTTAACAGGATCCAAGCCACCATCTAAGGCCTTAAGTACTTTCAGTGTAGTGTCTTGCACGACACGGTGAGGCTCGGAATCAAACTTCTGCTCAACGACTTTTACTTCAGCGTGAGCCTGCAAACTGATCAGACTTAAAAAAATGACCGCTAAAACAAATGGGGTGGATCGCTTGAACATGAGTTTCTCCAAAAAACGATAAATAAAGGGTTATAAAGTAATGATAGATAATATTTCAGACAGCAAGATCAGCAATTGGTGCTTATTCCACTATAGGCAACGCTAAACAACATTTGCACACAGTTTTTGCTGACATTGGACGGCGCAAACTATACCATCTGCACCCCTGCTCTCAAACACCCTTTTGTGGAATTGATCGCAGATCGGATCAATATAGTTGCTCCCGCTCAAAAACCACATAGACCTTAACAACATATAGATGAACAGAGACTGAATTAATGCTAGATACTTTATTACCATGGATTGCCATATTGGCTGGATTTGGCGGTTTGATGTGGAGCGCGGACCGTTTTGTCGATGGTAGTGCAACCATTGCTGGCCGCTTGGGTGTATCAAAGCTCATCATTGGTTTAACGGTCGTTGCCTTTGGCACCTCTGCGCCGGAGGCCATTGTCTCCATCAGCTCATCGCTCAAAGGGGCAGGTGAGTTAGCCGTAGGCAATGCTCTCGGTTCAAACCTTGCCAATATTGGTCTCGTGTTAGGTATTACCGCTTTGATCGCGCCTCTCCCTATTAAAGGACATATTCTCAAACAGGAGTATGTCATTATGATGGGCGTGATGGCTTTAGCGGGCTGGTTTTTATGGGATGGGCAGCTTCAATTTTGGGAAGGCATTGTTTTAATGGCCTCATTACTGCCATTGCTAACTTGGATCGCTTATTCTAAAAAACAGCACCCAGAAGAAGAGGAAGATATCCACGAACTGACCATGAAGGCCGGGGTATTTTGGTTTCTTGTAGGTTTAACCACACTGATTGTCAGCGCTGAAATATTGGTCTGGGGCGCTAAAATCACCGCCACTAATTTTGGTGTTAGCCCACTCGTTATAGGCTTAACTGTCGTCGCGGTAGGCACTAGTCTGCCAGAGCTGGCGGCATCAGTCGCAAGCGCATTAAAAGGTCATCACGATATCGCTATTGGTAATGTTATCGGCTCTAATATGTTTAACCTATTACTGGTTATGGGAATAGCACCCGCTATTGCGCCACTGGCAATGGGGCCTGAAGTATTTTCACGAGACTTTTTAGCCATGGTTGGTATTACTTTGGTACTGGGCATCACTATGTTGGTCAGTTATCTTAGAAGTGATAGAAGCCATGGACAACTAGGCAGACTGATAGGCCTAGTCTTGTTACTATTGTATGTAGCTTACTATATTCTATTATTTTCATAAGATTAGATGCTCTTCTCTTTTGATGAGTAGAAACTTATGAATAGCAACTATTTATAGTCAATGGCAAGTAGCACAACACTTACTCGCCAACGGCACAATAATCTACAACAGGCACAGCAACAGAGCCCATGACAAAAACTGACAATACAGCCAATAGTGAAACTTTACTGAAGGCAGGCAAGCGCACCATTACGATGGAAATGGATGCAATCAGCGAACTCACCGAACGCATCGATGATCGCTTTATTCAAGCCTGTGAGATCATTTTAGCTTGTAAGGGCAGGACCATTGTCACGGGTATGGGCAAATCAGGTCATATTGCTAATAAAATTGCCGCAACACTTGCCAGCACCGGTACTCCATCGTTTTTTGTACACCCCGGCGAAGCCAGTCATGGTGATTTGGGGATGATTACCGCAGACGATGTGGTGATTGCTATCTCAAGCTCCGGCAACTCAGCAGAGATAGTAACTTTATTACCCTTATTAAAACGCCTTGGCATTCCACTGATTAGCATGACCGGCAATGAGACTTCACCGCTGGCGCAACAGGCCAATGTTAACCTGGACATTAGCGTTAAGTGCGAAGCCTGCCCCTTAGATTTGGCACCCACATCCAGCACCACAGCAACATTAGTGATGGGCGATGCGTTAGCGGTAGCACTGCTTGAAGCACGCGGCTTTACTGCTGAGGATTTTGCATTTTCTCATCCCGGCGGCACACTGGGGCGGCGCTTATTATTAAAAGTTGCTGACATTATGCATGCTGAGCAAACATTGCCCACGGTATCGGCAACGGCCTCACTCAGTGAAGCCCTAATTGAAATGAGCCAGAAAGGGCTGGGAATGACCACCGTTCTGGATCACAATAACAAACTTTGCGGCATTTTTACCGATGGTGATCTACGTCGTAGCGTTGACAACAAAGTCGACATTAATCAATCACTTATTAGCGATGTTATGTCGCCCAACCCTAGCTGCATTAATAAAAATATGCTGGCAGCCGAAGCTTTAGGGCTAATGGAAAAGAAATCTATCACCTCCTTGGTCATTGCCGATGACGAGAACCACCCCATTGGTGTTATTCATCTACATGATATTTTACGAGCAGGAATCGTCTAGTGAAGCTATCTGATTTTGACCCCGAAATTATAGAATGTGCCCGTCGCATTAAATTATTAGTGCTGGATGTTGATGGCGTGTTAACTGACGGCAAGCTTTACTTCACTAACAGTGGTGATGAAATAAAAGCCTTTAACTCTTTGGATGGTCACGGTATTAAAATGCTTCAAAAGAGTGGCGTTACAGTTGCTATTATTACTGGTCGCACCAGCCATATTGTAGAGAAGCGCGCGGCTTCATTGGGCATTCAGTATTTAATACAAGGACGAATAGATAAACTCTCGGCACTAGAGGAACTCCGACAACAGCTGCCCTTTGAGTATGCTGAAATTGCCCACATGGGTGATGATTACCCGGATTTACCTATTATCCGCAATGCCGGTCTAGGGATGACCGTTGCTAATGGGCATTGGGCCATAAAAGAACATGCAGATTGGCAGAGCCAATATGTAGGCGGTGATGGCGCCGTTCGCGAAGCATGTGATCTTATTATGCTCGCCCAAGATACCTTCCAAATTCAGCTAGATTCATACCTACAGTAAGCTAAGAGATCACGGTATGCCTAGTTTTTGGAGAATCCTGTTAACAATATTCTTTGCTGTTGTTCTTGGGTTTCTACTGTGGCAATCCCCTCCCAAAGAGCTCAGCGATTTGTTGTCAAGCCCTCAACAAACACCTAGCCACCCTGAAACTTATCTAATAGGTGCGCGCATCAAACAATTCGATGAGGAAGGCCGGCTGAGCTATATTTTAGAAGCTGATGTCATGCGCTATTTCGATGTAGAAAACGAATCCCAACCTGAAATGACGCTAGACCAACCCAATATCACCCTCTTCAAAAAGGGCAGCGATAAAGAACCTTGGGAGATTGAGTCCAGTACAGCGGAAGGCAGTGAAAAAAAAGATGAATTAATCTTAATAGGCAATGTCGTTATTGAACAAACATTAACAAATGGTAATAAAACCCGACTTGAGACGAACGAGCTCACAATAAAGCCAAACCGCCGATACGCGGAAACAGACAAACCTGTTATTATCAAAGACCGAACTGGCACTGTCCGCTCTACCGGCGTGAAAGTCTTTTTTGATGATGAGCGTATTGAATTATTATCAAATACAATAGGCGACTATAAGCCACGCTAAACCAGCGGCAATCATGACAAAAGAATGCAATGAAACACTATTTAGTTAAATTATCTCTTCTCGCAATCCTGGTAACCGCCTTTACGGCAGTACAAGCATTACCAGAAGATAGCCAACAGCCGATTCGAATCACTTCTGACTCTGCCATCAAAGATAACAAAAATGGTTTTACCGTCTATGAAGGCGATGTTGATATGAATCAGGGCTCTCTCAATATCAAAGCAGACAAGGTCACTATTTATATTGAGAATGAAGAGGTCACAACAATTATTGCGGAAGGCAAACCAGCCCGCTTCAAGCAAAAACCTGAGCCTGATCAAGAAGATGTATTGGCTAAAGCCTTAACTATTGAATACCGTGTCGCAAAAAAAATTATCACTCTCACTAAAAATGCATCGCTAGACCAACAAGGCTCTACCATTACTGGCAACATTATTAACTATGATATTAACGCCGCACGTGTTGAAGCTGACAGCACAGAATCCGATAGAGTTGAAGTCGTTATTCCTGCAAAAACACCCTCCTCTTCATCCTCTTCTGAAAAAAAATAATTATACCCACTTTTATTATGCCAACCCTTTATGCCAAGCACCTTGCCAAAAGTTATAAGAAACGTCCTGTTGTAATCGATGTTTCTCTCTCTGTATCCAGCGGGCAAATCGTTGGCTTGCTGGGCCCTAATGGTGCAGGCAAAACCACCTGTTTTTATATGATAGCTGGGCTAGTCAATGCAGATAAAGGCGCTGTAGCCATTGATGAAGAAGACATCACCCTGCTACCCATGCATGGCCGAGCCAAAGCAGGCATTGGCTACTTACCACAAGAAGCATCTGTTTTTCGTAAACTTTCTGTTAGCAATAATATTTTAGCTATTTTAGAAACGCGGCGCGATTTATCTCGTAAGCAGCGCTTCGAAAAACTAGATCAATTATTACAAGAGTTTCACATCACGCACATTAAAGACTCATTGGGCATGGCATTATCGGGTGGTGAGCGACGACGCGTTGAAATTGCAAGAGCGCTGGCCACCGAACCTGAATTTATTTTATTAGACGAGCCCTTTGCTGGCGTTGATCCCATTTCCGTTAATGATATTAAGCAAATCATTACCCACCTTAAAAACCGTGGTATCGGTGTACTTATTACCGATCATAATGTTCGGGAAACACTAGCTATTTGTGAAACTGCTTATATTGTCAGCGAAGGTCACATTATTGCTCAAGGTAGTGCAGATATCATTATGAATAATGATGCTGTTCGTGATGTTTATTTAGGTCATGATTTTTCGCTTTAGGTCTTCCGTTTTATATTGTCACGAAAGTTCGTCAAGCATTATTTCAATTCGTTTTTTAACGGCTTAGTAAAAAATTTTACTCCGTCCTCACAATCATTTTATACAGCTCTCACATAACTTTCATAAACATCAAAAAAATCACGCTTTCTTTACACATCCCTTTGGCGATTTTTATCTTTTTAAATAGATACAAAAACGACTGATACAAGCCTCCGCGCAGTTATTCGTAATAATATTAAAAATGGTTTTATTTTTTAAAAATTTTTATAAAAACTACTTATTCTTTCACATTTTTTGCTCTTTTCTAAAAAAATCATCATCCAATTATTTTTATTCACGTAAATGCCTGTGAGCTCATGAAGTGAATGAGCATATTCACTTAACACTATATTTAATAACATTTTTAACAACACCATCAAAGAGACCCATTATGAAACTAATCAATAAAATTTTACTCAGCGTAAGTCTATCACTAGCACTTATTACTTCTGTTGTAGCTGGCAGCTATGCAGCAAAAAAAGATATCGTTGATATAGCTGCAAGCAATGATGATTTTTCCACCTTAGTCACAGCTGTTAGCGCGGCGGAGCTGGTTGAAACACTCAAAGGCGAAGGCCCCTTTACTGTATTCGCTCCCACTAATGATGCCTTTGGCAAAGTACCTGGCGACACGCTAAACGCTCTTCTAGGGGATAAAGCGGCTCTCAGTAATGTACTCACCTATCACGTTGTTGCGGGTAAAGTGATGGCTGCGGATGTCGTAAAACTAAGTAGCGCAACCACTGTTCAAGGTCAAAATATTGGCATCAAAGTCAAAGATGGTAAGGTATTTGTTGACGGTGCTCAGGTCATTAGCACTGATATTGAAGCGAGCAATGGCGTTATCCATGTTATCGATTCAGTAATCTTGCCTAAATAGGTAAAATTCGCTACATTGGCACCATACCTCGGCGGGTAAGCACTTATTTTCCGAGGTATTTCACATTTTTATATTATTTTATAGACATTTCCCCAATCCCCCTTCGATTTAGGCATAAAGATTGCTTAAATATTACTTGCGCCCACCCCCACACCTGACTAGAATTGTTGATAAGAGCTTTATTCGCTGCTGAATTGATTACGACCCAATCAGTTAACAGTAATTAATGCATGCACACAGCAACGAATCTAAACAATTGAAGTAGGTGTTAATGAAGCAATCTCTGCAACTCAAGCTTGGCCAAAGCTTAACAATGACCCCTCAACTGCAACAGGCTATACGGCTATTGCAGCTTTCCACCCTTGATTTACAAAATGAAATTCAAGAAGCGCTAGACTCCAACCCCATGC
>JBOEHG010000038.1:0-51528 GCA_050633825.1 Cellvibrionaceae bacterium
CGTTCAAACTTTTCTTTCGCCATTGTAAGCGTCTCCTATGTTCATGTAGTGCGCTATTTATGCACTAGTCACGTTGAGTTATTGTTTGTTTACTTTGCTATTGCCTGAACCCACCTAAAAAAGGAAACCTCAAACAACCAACAAAACTGAAATACAAAAAAACACCCCAGCCATAAAGACTGAAATGTTTAACCTTTTACTTCTACCTTTTAGCACTGGTTAAGCAACAACAAATATAAGCGTACTAACCTTTACTGTCCGGACTTTACTATCTGGAGCTCATGAGCAGATTTGAACTGCCGACCTCACCCTTACCAAGGGTGTGCTCTACCAACTGAGCTACATGAGCAATAAACCTCATTGTCCACAGTCGGCTAGAACCCCTATACCAACTAAACCAATAGCACTTCAATCTGGAGCGGGTAGCGGGAATCGAACCCGCATCATCAGCTTGGAAGGCTGAGGTTCTACCATTAAACTATACCCGCGGACATTTCTTCCGGGCTATCTCTCTGACCGCAAACCGTTTTACGCCAAACAAAGTCTGCATAGTCATTCTGTTTGGTGCAGGGGGGTGGATTCGAACCACCGAAGCTCGCGCGTCAGATTTACAGTCTGATCCCTTTGGCCACTCGGGAACCCCTGCGCAAAGGCGGAGTATTCTCCGCCCATTAACAAGCCATGTCAACTATTTGTTTTATAAATCACAGACTTACAAACGATAGTTGAAAAATGGATTATCAACAGAAAAATGGAGCTGGCGAGAGGAGTCGAACCCCCGACCGGCTGATTACAAGTCAGCTGCTCTACCAACTGAGCTACGCCAGCAACTCACTATTTACAGAAAAACGCACTTATTAAAATAAGTCCTCTGCAAACTGGAGGCGCGATTCTAGAGAAAGTTTTACGCGGACGCAACATCTGCGCACAAATTTTGCCGTTTTTGTAGGTAATCTTCTGAAGAAAGTAGCTCAGCCCAGCGTTCAGCGCTCAATTTTGCTGCTTCTCCCTGAGGAAGAAAGACCCAAATTTCTTTTTGCTCACGGGGAACATTGGTAATTTGCGGCTTATACCCCTGTTTTTTAATTCGCTCTTGCATCGCTTGGGCGCGATCTTGCTTGGAAAACATCCCTAGAGAGATGCCATTAGCCAAATTACCTGAAGGAATCACATAACTATCAATGCCACGACCCTGCAACTCACTCAAACGACGTAAAGCTTCTTTACGTGACACCTCTGGAGGCAAATGCAGCCAATAACCCGGCTCACTTGCCACCACTAGGTTTTTTATCTCAGCAACAAGACCAAGCGCCACCAAACGCTCCGCAAAGTATTCCGCCTTCAACAGACGCTTAAAAGAACCCACCAATGTACACAATGGCTGAACAGGGGGCACTAACTGCTTTTCTTTTGGCTTAACCCGAACAGAAGCAACGGACTGATTACGTGACTGCTCAGACAACAACACAACCGAAGGGGAACCAGAATTTACCAAAGCTGCAGCTTCCCTCGACGAACTTACCGATGAAGGCGCAACATTCGAAAACAATTGAAAGTAGATAAAAACCAATATATTCACGGCAACAAGACTTGCCACAATCCAACGCATGCGATTACCTAACCCTTTATCTTTGTATTATTGTGATTAACGGATAATGACAAACCATCGAGAACCAGCGCAGGACTATACATAATTTCTCGCACTTTTTTTACCTCTTCACGAGCCAACAGGCATTTTCTGAACATTTCGGCCAAAGCTGAACCCGCACCACCAGAAAAAACCACATCAGGAGGCCCCTCACACTGAATACAGAGCTCATCAAGAGCGAGCAATAGCAAACCTAACTGCATGGAGTACAAGCCTGACAGAACAGCTGACTGGGTCGAAGAGCCAGCCCCAAGAGCGCCATCATAGCTAATTGCGACGTGCTTAACACGATGAACTTCACGAATCCCTGTTTGATCAAACAAAACATCATCCATCAATCCCAGACCAGGCGTAATATAACCACCGCGATGCTGCCCTGATAATAAGACCAGATCAACCGTCATTGCCGTCCCAGCATCAACAACCAAGCAGGCATTTTGGCAAGCCGAATAAGCGGCTAGCATTGCCACCCAGCGATCAACCCCCATCTGCGACACATCGCTATAACCGTTAAGAACACCCGCAGCTTCTCGCGACACCACCGCATAACAGGGCTCCAGCTGCCAAACCTTTATTGACCAATCAGAGAACGCTTGCCGCAATGCCGGCACAACACAAGCAACCCGAATCTCTACTGGAGAATCCACCAAATCTTCAAAGATAGCATTATAATCATAGCCTTGCGCACTCACCGGCACACTCACAACATCACCTACAGCACCTACAGCACCGTCACGCAATCGCCACTTAAGGGAGGAGTTTCCCATGTCAACCTCAAGAATCATCATGCAGCCTTAGCGATAATTCACCCCCATAAACACGCTGCTCCTGCCCATCTACCGCCAGCAATAGAGCGCCATTATCAGCAACGCCACGGGAAATACCGACGACTTGCTTATCACCCGACATAACCTTTACCGGGCAATTTAGGTAGGCATCCAATCCGCGCCACTCATCAACATAAACTGCAAACCCTGTCGATGAATAAGTCGCCAATAGCGGCACCAACTCATTCAGTAACGCCGCCGCAAGGCGATTACGAGAGATCACCGGCTTAAACTGAGAAAGGGCGGCCCAAGGTTGATCAATAGCACCACCCTCTGTGGACATATCAACATTAAGCCCTATACCCACAACAACATGGCAACGACCGGAGGGATCTCCAGTCATTTCCAACAAAATACCACCTAATTTTTTACCATCCAGCAAGATATCGTTGGGCCACTTCAACTTAACGGATTCAAACCCAAACCCGATAAGCGTGCGAACAGTCGCAATACCAACCAACAAACTTAAGCCCTCAAGCGCTGCGGCACCACTTTCAAACTCCCACACTAGTGATAAATATAAATTACAACCAAAAGGGCTAACCCACTGCCGGCCACGACGCCCGCGACCACCAGTTTGACGCTCCGCAAGGCACACATAACCCTTACCAACTTCAGCAAGAGACAACCTTGACAATGCTCGCCCACTGGTCGAGTCAATATCAAAAGCAATATCCAGTGGTCTCAAATGACTAGCTACCGGTGCCGCCAACTCAGACTCGATAAGCTCACGATCTAACAATTCAATTCTTTTAGCCAGCCGATAACCCTTACCTTTAAGCGACTCCACAGACAAACCCAATTCTGATAGCTTTTGGAGCTGCTTCCACACAGCAGCCCTAGACACTTGAAGCTGCTGCCCAATTTCTTCACCCGAATGAAAAGAACCATCCGCCAACAAGCCAATCAGTCGCTCAAAACCAGCCATACCGCCCTATACACCCTCAAAAGTTGAGACGTAATGCCGCTTATAGCGCGCACCTAGACTCGTTAAAATTTCATAACCAATCGTACGTGCACTTGCCGCAAGGGCATCTACCCCCTGCACATCATTTAACAATTCAACCGTATCCGGCAAAAAATCCAAATCAGTAATATCAAGGGCTAGCGAATCCATGGACACACGACCCACAATAGGCACACGCTGCCCCCGGCAATAACCAAACCCTCTATTACTCAAACCCCTCAACAAGCCATCCGCATAACCACCGAAGACAACAGCAATACGACTTTCTCTCTGCACATGAAAACTGGCACCATAGCCAACAGACTCCGCTTTAGAGATAGTGCGAACCTGCATCACCGGTAGAACTAACTTCACAACCGAACGCATAGGATTCGACTCCAGCGGAACAGGGTTAACCCCGTAAAGCGCCGAACCGGGCCGCGCCAAATCAAAGTGAAAGTTAGACCCCAAAAATACACCCGATGAATTAGCAAAACTACAAATAACATCAGGAAACACGGCCTTTATCTTAGAAACACACGAAGAAAACGCAGATAGCTGCTGCTGATTCAAGGGGTGAGCCGCCTCATCAGCACAGGCCAGATGACTCATCAAGTAACGGAGATTAAGAGAATCCAGCCCCTGGCTTTTTTCAAGCAAACCATTTAAGTCATGAGGATCAAGCCCCAAACGATGCATACCTGTATCAACTTTCAAAACACAGGGGAGCCGTTGCTCAACACGCTGACAATAGGCAAGCCAAAGGCCCACATGACCGACATCAAACAAAACAGGGATAAAACCGTATTTGAGCCACTCATCTCCACAACCATGAGATAAACCACCTAAAACAAATATCTCAGGCAAGCGCCCCACAATCTCTCTAAGCTCAACGGCCTCTTGCAAAGTGGCTACAAAAAAATGCTGACACCCCGCTTTATTCAGGGCATCACCAACAGCGTGGACACCCAAGCCATAAGCATTCGCCTTCACAACAGCTGCGGACATGCCCGCAGGATTAGACAAGCGCAAACGATCGCTAATCAACTGCCAATTAGCAACGATAGCGTCTGTATTAACTAATAACAATCCCGTGGGAGACATAAGATAAATAGGTCCAACCCACTCAAGATGGGTAAACTTTCAGCAAAATAATATTCGTCTATACTTTTATCAATACAGTTATTAATAGGATTCATATAGACATCAACGCCACATTATTCGGCAAGATTACCTATATTTCAATGACTTATACCGGCGCCTCTTACCACAATGAGCAAGAGGCCTTGTTAAAACATACAACAACAAAGCAGCAATAGGCGGACAATGACAAACTCAAAGATAGCAATCAGCATTTTGCTGCTCATAATTGCCTGCCAAACCAATGCAAATCAAGCACGCAGAATAGCCATTGTTAGCAGTTATCATCCCGAGTTTCTCTGGACCAGCGAAACCAATCAGGGCGTCATTAATTCACTGCTAGAACAAGGCTACCTGAACAACCAAGAGGAAGCAGACAAATACACTCAAAACGACTATTTAGAAACTGACAAAGTAGTACTCAAAAAATGGTGGATGGACAGCAAAAGAAAAAATACTCTTCCAGAGATACAGAGAGAAATTACACGTATTGTCAATGATCTCGAAGGGTTCGACCCAGACATTGTCTTAACTGGTGACGACAATGCCACTAACTATATTGGCAATTATTATGTAGATTCGGAAACCCCCCTTGTTTTTTGGGGCGTCAATGGCAACCCCATGAAATACGGCTTACTCGACTCACTCATTGAGCCAGGAAGAAATGTCACCGGCGTGTACCAGGCAGGCTACATCAAAGAAAGCGTGTTATTTCTAAAATACCTATTACCTGAAATTAAAACCATGACCATCCTTGCTGATGAGTCAGTCACCAGCAGGGCAAAAGTAAAAAAAATAACTCGACTCAGCTATTCCGGAGAATTGCCCATACAAGTGGTTACAACTATCACATCAAACAACCTAGAGAGCTGGAAAGAACAAGCTCTGCATGCAGCATCTTATACCGATGCTTTTTATATGCTCAACCACAACACCCTCAAAGATAAAAATGGCAAACCTGTCAACAGTATGGAAATAGGCGCCTGGTATCTACGCAACATAAAAAAACCAGAAATTAGTGATGAAGAACACTTTATCATTGAGGGCATGCTAGCAGCGGTCAGCGACTCTGGTGTACGCCAAGGATACCAAGCAATGAACATTGCCATAAGAATTATGAAAGGTGAAAAGCCGAGCACAATCGCAGTAACAGCACCTAAATATGGAGACTACGTAGTCAACAAGGAACGAGCAAAAATGCTCGGCGTCTATGAAAAAATTAAAAACAGGGAAAAAATAGAATCATGGATAGATGAAGCGCTTGCACTAAAGAACAAGTAACTACTCTCTATGCTTGGGATTTTTCGCAGATCTATTTCAACTCAGCTTATCTTAATTATTGCAGGCGCAAGCATTGTTGCCGCTTTAACATCTACCGCCGGCCACTATATTTATACCGCAAAGATAATCGAAGACTCTATAGAGCAACAAATGAAATCTTCTTTGCGCTTAGCCACCGAGCACTTAGAAAAAAATTATTCCGAAGAACTTCGTTACGATCTCAACCTACTAAACCTATCAACAGAAATAAACAACCTGCTAGGAAGCAGAATTAACGATTACTTAATTCATCAACTTAATGTTGAAAAATTATTTTTATCTTTTTCAAAAAACAGAGAAGGACTCTACAAATCCATTCGACTTGTAGATAGCACAGGCAGTGAGCTTGCGATAATAACAAACAATAAAAGGGTGCGAAAGCATTCCACCGTTATCGCTGCTGACGAAACAGAATCTAGTGTATCCATTAGAGATTTATTTTTACGCTTAAAAAATAGAGAGCCGGGAACCATTTTTTTTGGTGACCCTGTATTCGAAGAAACAGAAAATTATTTTTTTGTTGGTATCGCCAAAGAAGATCCAGACATCGGCGGCTTTGGTGGAGCTGTTATCATCACCTTTACTCTTGATCAACATATCGAATACCTTAATAACTTTAAGGTATTTGGCAACTCCATTGTTTGGCTATTCACTCATGACGGCAGAACCATTTATTCTATTAACGAAGCATCAGCCATCGACCCCTACCCTTACCTTTATGAAGGAGAAGAAAAGCCTGAAGAATTATCAATTTACGCATCCGAACAGCTAAATCGAGACTCCATTCAATATATAATTAAAACCGCAGTCGCATTATCGCCTGAAGCAAAAAGAGAACGACTTAAAAATCTTATCTCAATCACACTTCTGATTTTATCTACAATTATTTTTATTGGTTTTTTTATAGCATTTTTCATTTCAAAACGAATTGTTTCACCTATCGACCAACTAACAAGATTGAGTCAAAAAGTTGCCAAAGGTGACCTTAGCGTAAAAATGCCGGTACATGGTAGCGATGAACTTGCAGACCTCAGCGAAGCATTTAATGTCATGACTCACACATTAGAGGAGCAGCGAGAAAAGCTCGAATCGATGGCAAACAATGATGTTTTAACTCAACTTCCTAACCGCAGGCATTTTGAAAAATCCCTGAATTCATTCATTAAATCTTGCCAAAGAACGGAAACCTCCATTGCCCTTCTTTATATCGACCTAGATCAATTCAAAGATACCAACGATACTTTTGGCCACCCTATTGGAGACAAATTAATACAATATGTAGCCGGTCGTCTAACAAAAACCGTAAGAGAAACAGACCTTGTTGCTCGCCTAGGCGGCGATGAATTTGCTATTATTTTAAACCCCCATAAAACCAAGAGCGGCACTGAAAATGTTGCAAAGAAAATACTAGCAGAACTGAGCAAGCCTTTTGATATAGAAAGCAATCAAATATTTTCTGGCGGAAGCATTGGCATTGGTATATTTCCCGAACATGGAACAGACCCAACGACACTAGTAAAAAATACAGATGTTGCTATGTATAAGGCAAAAAGCAGTGGTAGAAACTGTTATCAATTTTACTCAAAAAGTTTGACTCAAGAGACGAATGACCGCGTCATATTAGGCACTCAAATTCGCAACGCTATTCAAAAAGATGAATTTTTACTCTACTACCAACCTAAAATAGATTTTTCTAGCAAAAAAACTGTAGGCGCTGAAGCCTTACTCCGCTGGAACAAGAACAATGAAATTTGCCTCCCCCAAAAAATCATTAATATCGCCGAGTCATCAGGATTTATTGAAAACATTGACACCTGGGTCATTAATTCTGCACTTGCACAAGTTCAGTTATGGAAGAAATCCAACATTCCACTTGTACCAATATCGATTAACATTTCCGGGAAGTTATTAGAAGATGAGAAAATAGTAAAAATACTAAGGTCTGCATTAAAAAAATATAGCGTCGACCCCAACTTAATTGAAATTGAAATAACAGAAAATCACTTAATTAGCAACCATGAACAAACAAAAAAAGCATTGAAAATCATACATAATCTTGGCGTAAGAGTAGCAATAGATGATTTTGGTACTGGCTATTCATCACTTTCTTATTTAAAGGATTTATTAGCTGATACATTAAAAATTGATAGAAAATTTGTTGTGAATGCGATGAAAAACTCTGCAGACAAAAAAATTGCGGCAGCCATTGTCAACCTAGCAAGATCATTGAACATGCACGTTGTAGTGGAAGGAATAGAAGACAAGGAACAAGAAAAATTCTTCGAAGGCTTAGGCGCACATAGCGCACAAGGTTACCTATATGCCAAACCGATGAACAGAGAAGCATTTTCGTACTATCTTATAGAAGAAAAAAATAACCAGCCTCGTTAAACTTACAGAAGCCTTTAATTACTCCTGTGACTTATGCGCTAACTGATGTGCATTCTGTTCCCAGTTTTGCCCATCGAACGGCACAACATCAATATTGTCAGGAAAAGGGTCTAAACAGCGGATATTAACATCTACACCATCAGGATTAGATCGAGGAATATAAAAAGGTTTAATACCACACTCTTTGCAAAAATAGTGTTTAGCAATACGGCTATTAAACTGATAAAGACTTAACAAGGCTTCGCCCGTCAGTAAAGTAAAACGACTTTTCGGAACGATAAGGTGAAGAAAACCAGTTTTCATACAAACCGAGCAGTTACAGTCTTCTATTGTCAAGCGACCCGAGGCCTTTACTTCAAAAGTAACACCACCGCAGTGACAGGAGCCCTTGTACACCATATCCTGACTTCCAATATATGATTTAAAAAAACAACTTAAAATAGTAGAGCGGGTTCCCAAGAACCCACCCCTATCCATTTATTTTTCTGTTACACGGATATCAATACGCCTATTTTTAGCACGCCCTTCTTCTGTTTCATTACTTGCAACAGGAAATTGTGGGCCATAACCTTCTGCACTCAAGCGGTCTTGAGTCACACCCTGACTAATAAGTGAATTCATAACAGATTTTGCACGCTCGTCCGATAGTGTCTGATTAAACGCCAAACTACCAGTGTTATCGGTGTAACCACCAATTTTTAATTTCACATTAGGGTAAGCACGCATAATCTCAGCAATATTTCTGATCTGCTCACGAGAATCCAGAGTTAAATCCGCTTTCGAAGTATCGAAACCAATACGATCAAAACTAAACCATGTTGTTTTATCGATAGGCCTACTGTCATCTTCAATAAACTGAATCAGTTTATTTTCAATACCAAACTCAGGGATATTTAAGTCAGTTCCGCTGGGCAATTTACTCATAAAGAAGTCACCCAAACTGATATCATTAC
Organism: Cellvibrionaceae bacterium; assembly: GCA_050633825.1. Lineage (GTDB taxonomy): Bacteria > Pseudomonadota > Gammaproteobacteria > Pseudomonadales > Cellvibrionaceae > CANLBN01. The sequence continues at coordinate 9,226 of JBOEHG010000038.1, forward strand.
CTGACACCGCTGGTGGCGCCTCAACTTTTAGCTCTGGCTTCACCTCTACAGGCTTAACAACCTCAGGAGCAGCTGGTACTACTGCAGGAACAATTTCACTGGGCTTTTGGCAGCACTGAGAAAATAAATACCATACTAATAACGCTAGTAATAATGGTAATAGCCACCACAACCAAGCGCAGCCACAACCCTCATCTTCCTCTTCTTTTTTCTCTTGCTTTGGTGGTATGTCATCTACTATTTTAGCAGCAGCAACAGGCGCCACTGCGCTCATGACCGAAGCCAATGGCGCTGAACTTATCCCCATTAAACGCGCTATGGCAGCCTCCATAGCCACGTCAGAATCGAACCAAGCGCTGGTTGCAATTTCTTGATGATTACCCGCCACAAGGTTAAAAAAGTGTTTACCAGATTCTTCCAAAGTATCACGGCGATAACGTTTATCGATCAATCTATTTTTATCAACAGAAGCAACTCCATTATCCCTGCCTTTTTCTGAAGCATAACCTTCACTGATAAGGATTACTTCACCATCGATATTGTAAGTAAAATAATGTTCACCCCCCTCACTAAAGGTATCAAATCCATTTTCAGTTCCGGCAATTCTCTTCTGATAAAATTTTAATGGCTTATAGTCATCGCCATCAGCACCTTTTTTACCTTTGTAATCTTTATCGCTCATATTTCCCCCTTGACAGAAAGTTAGTGGCTCATTACTTATTGATTGAGTTATTGTATTTCTTATTTAAGTGATCGTACTTGATTAGTAAAAAAATCTCGACCCCATTCTTGAGAACAGGAGCTTCCACCAACAACCTATAAATTTTATTGTGCGCAAGCGTTAGCCATCAACGGTTGGAATAACGAGTTTCTGACCGATACGGATTGAACTGGTACTAAGCTTATTGCGTTTACGAATTGCAGTAACAGAACTACTGTATCGAAGCGCAATACCTGACAATGTTTCTCCGCTGCTCACCTTATGCACTAAGGTCTGCGACACCGGCTTAGGTGTAGGCTCAGGTTTTCTTACGGCCAATTGTTGACCGATGCGGATAGTATTACCTTTCATATTATTGAGCGACTTAAGCTCACGAATACTCAAGCGAAAGCGCGCAGCAATGGCCGACAATGTATCACCTTTTGCTACGGTATAACGACTCACAGTAACCTCCTTGCCACCACCCTGCTTCCAGGCAATATAAGTGCCGGCCGGCGGGCTTTTTTCAAAATACCCGCGGATACCAGTAAAAATAGAAGCCGCCATCTTCTGCCGATAGCTTTTTGTGGATAGACGTTTAGCCTCAGTGGGATTAGAAATAAAACCCGTCTCAACCAAAATAGAAGGCACATCAGGTGACTTCAACACCAAAAACCCTGCCTGCTCAACATTACGCTTATGTAAACGGGCAATGCCCCCCATCTGTTTTAATACGTGCTGACCAGCATCTAGGCTCGAACCCAAAGTTGCCGTCATTGATAAATCTACCAAAACTCCCTTTAAGACTTTATCTTTATCATCTAAAGTCACATCACCCACACCACCAATAAGATCAGCATCATTTTCTCTTTTGGCAAGAAAGCGAGCAGTTTCACTGGTAGCACCCCGACGAGAAAGGGCAAACACCGAAGCACCTTTAGCATCAGGTGTTTTAAATGCATCCGCATGGACGGAAACAAATAAATCTGCTCGGTGCTTGCGAGCAAAATCTCTTCGCTTTCTTAAAGGAATATAATAATCATTAGTGCGGGTTAGCTTGGCTTTATACCCCTTGGTCTGATTAATTTTACTGGCCAGTCTTTTTGCAATATCCAGCACAACATCTTTTTCTTTTACGCGCCTTGGGCCAATTGCTCCAGGGTCTTCACCACCATGACCAGCATCAATCACGATTAAAATATCACGTCGAGTCGATACAGACGCCGCTTCAGACACCTTATCAATGGTTTTTGTTGTCACGTGATTTTTATCGTATAAATCAACCACCAAACGGGCAGGCTTACCTCCATGTTTTTTAAGGAAGAAACTTCTCGGTTTAATGCCTGAAGTCAAATCAAAAACAAAGCGTAAATCATTTTGATCTCGAGTCGCACTGCGAATACGCTTAATTGGCGTCTTTGTTAGATCAATCGCCGATAGCGATGCCTTATTACGCGCATTATCAATATCAATCACTAGGCGAGAAGGTTGTTCCAACTGAAAAATTTGATGGGTCACCGGTCCTGCAAGATCAAATACGACTCGTGTATGGTCTGGCGCGCGCCATAGGCGCACACCATCAATATCCGCAGCAAAAGCAGATAACGATATGCCCCCACAAAACATCAACACACATAAATACCTAGCAATATACAGTGCTGACTTTTTATCGGCTTTCTTACCAATTTTTCTACACAAAAATAAACTCATTACAACCAGTGCGTTAACACACTCCCAGCTCTGTCCGACATGACTGTTATTATTAAATTACGCCCCATAGCACCATCCTCTGCTTGCGCTGGCATCAATTCTAACCGTATATCCGGCTCAGGTAAAAAGCCAGCACCTTTTTCGGGCCATTCGACCAAGCATATACTCCCTTCATCAAAATAATCTCGAATCCCCATATAAGCCAATTCTTCTGGATCACCCAAGCGATAAAGGTCAAAATGATAAACACTAGTCTTAAGGTCTTCATAAGGCTCAACTAATGTATAGGTCGGACTCTTAACTGAACCTGAATGACCCAATGCCTGCAATACACCCCGCGTCAACGTGGTTTTACCTGCGCCTAACTGACCTTCCAAAAAAAGTGTAAAACCATACTGCCCTATTTTCGATAGACAAAGGCCTAACTGATTACCTGAGGCCACCGTTGCAGCTTCATCTGCCAACCATAGGGTATGCTTATTATTAGCCATCAATGTCTGCCCAGCCATCACTGACATATTCTCCGCCCAGCTCTCCACCTAACTCTCCGCCCAGCAGCAAACGCACATAATCAATTAGGTCTGTGGCTAGCAAGCCGGACATCTGCGTTTCAGCGACCGCAATATCAGCCGCTGTTGAGTGTAATATCACCCCCAAACAGGCTGCCTCATCAATCGACATACCTTGCGCTAACAAAGCGCCCAATAAACCACTCAAAACATCCCCCATACCACCAGATGCCATTGCCGGGTTACCCGCATCACATACAAACAGCTGCTTCGCTGAAGTCATCACTAAACTGCCTGCGCCCTTCAGCACAACAGCGCCGCCTAAGCGCTCTTGCAGTGCAGTCACCGCAGCAATTCGATCCGACTGAACCTGTTCAATAGACATGGATAATAGACGCGCTGCCTCGCCCGGATGGGGTGTTGAAATATGTTGTGATGTTGTAGGTAAAACCAATCGACCACTGGCCAACAAATTAAGCGCATCAGCATCGAGCACCATAGGCTTATCAGCATGGAGACAATGATAAAAAAGCTGTTCAGACCAAGCTGACTGACCTAGGCCAGGCCCAACCACCAACACAGAAGGCTTATCCAGCAAAGGTAAAAACTCCTGACCAGAGGAAACGCCAACGGCCATCAACTCCGGACGGCGAGCAATAATCGCTGTAGTATTTACTGGCTGAGTAACAACGCCCACTAAACCTGCTCCTGCACGAGCAGCCATTTCAGCAGCCATTAAAGGCGCACCACCAAAGCCATAATCACCACCCACAACCAATAAGTGACCACTGTCACCTTTATGAGCATCCAGTGACCGGATAGGCAAACGCTCAAGCAGAGCGGATAGATTAAGCTTGGAAGCAGCAGAGGTTTCTTGTGGGCCTTCTTTTTGCTGAAATTTAAAATACACATCAACAGAGACATCGAGATCATCAAAGAAGCGTTGACCACTGCAAATCCTGCCCTGACCAATAAGATTACCAAGCTTTTGCCCAATAAAACTAATCGTTGCATAAGCCTTAACAGCAACAGAGCTCACGACACCATTATCGCTATTAACACCAGACGGAACATCAATAGACAGTACTGGCCATCCACTTTGATTAATACTGCCGATCACTTCAGCGTATGGTGAACGCAAGTCACCAATGCAACCGATACCTAATAATGCATCGACTATCACTCCGGGGGAGTGAGTATTATCCAGATAAGACTGAAAAATATCATGCTGAAAAGAAGAGATGGAAACACCTTCCTGTAGTGCGAAATCATGAGCTAACTTAGCATCACCTTTTAATTCGTCAGACAATTGCCAAACAGTCACCGGCAAACCTTTTTGCGCAGCCAATGCTGCAATAACATAGCCATCACCACCGTTATTGCCGCCACCACAAAAGATTTGAAGAGCATTTACTTGTGGCCAGTGTTCTAACAAAACCTTAAAGGCGGATCGACCCGCCCGCTTCATCAAAACGATACCGGGTACGTCATACTCTTCAATAGCACAGCGGTCTAACTCACGCACCTGATTCGCAGAGTAAAGTGCATCAGATAACAACATAAAGCTCTCTTCTTGTAGGAAACGGGTGCATTATAGGGTAATCCATGCTTCTGAGCTAAACTCCTTTGCCTAAACTTTTTGTCATCGATGTCAACGTGGCAAACTTGGTGCGCAATAACTCTCTTAAAATGAGTACTGCAGGTGTTACCTGCTTTCTCGAAGGACACAACAGCTGTGCTCTTAATGGAGGTGATTCATAATTTACTAGCAACTCCACCACACGACCAGCCGCCAGATCATCCGCCATATCAACGCGCGACTTAAAAATAATGCCATGTCCCGCCAAAGCCCAACGGCGTACAATATCCGCATCATTACTATTGCGATCACCATTAACTTTCACTCTATAGTGACCCTTCTTATCTGAAAAGTCCCACTGACTAAAAACCCGACTACCCAGCCAGTAGAGCAAACAATTATGATCTTTTAGGTCATGGGGGTGGGCAGGCTCACCACAGCGTTTTATATAATCAGGTGATGCACATACCACTCGATCGACTTCAGCTATTTCAAAGGCAACCATCGAGGAATCATTAATCGAACCATAACGGAGGGCAACGTCCACCTTATCAGCATAAAAATCCGATAATGAATCGCCTACCGTTAAACACAAGGAAAGGTCAGGATAATCATTCATTATGTCATCCAACCAAGGTAAAACCACATTGCGCCCCAAATCTGACGATACCGATAAGCGCAACTCGCCAGCAACTTTATTCGCCATGGTATTTAAAGACGCCTTGCCCTCCTCCAATGCAGCCAGTGACTGGCGACAATGGATAAGAAAGCGCTCACCTTCTGCAGTAATACGCAATTGCCGGGTCGAACGGATAAAAAGAGGGGCTCCCAGCTGTTTTTCCAGACGCTTCAAGGCCGCGCTGGCCGTAGCCGGTGATAAACCTAGCTGCTCAGCCGATGCAGTAATGCTATTGGTATCGCTGGTTCTGACAAAAAGCGCCAAATCTTCAACATTCATTATCAAATTATTTTTGAAAATATTTAAACGATTATCCTGTTTTTAATTGACTCTGTCTATTGGATAATAGCCTACATACTTATTTACTGGAGACACATCAATGAAAGCAATCGGCTATACGGCATCCCATGATATTTCACACCCGGATTCATTGGTTGATATAGACCTTCAGCAACCCAAGCCTACAGGCCGTGACCTGCTTGTTAAGATTGACGCCGTTTCCGTTAATCCTGTGGATACCAAAATACGCAAGAATGTTGCCCCAGAAGATGGGCAATACAAAATTCTTGGTTGGGATGCGGTTGGCGAGGTCATTGCGACAGGGGAAGATAGCGAACTCTTCACCATTGGCGATACAGTTTGGTATGCAGGCGATTTAACACGTTCTGGGACCAACGCTGAATATCACTTGGTTGATGAGCGTATTGTTGGCAAAAAGCCAAACTCCATTTCTAAAGCCGAAGCCGCTGCGGTTCCATTAACAGCGATTACTGCCTGGGAACTTCTGTTTGATCGCCTAGGATTAGAAAAAGTGTCCTCACCCAACAAATCCAATAACGAACGCCTGCTTATTATCGGAGCAGCCGGTGGTGTAGGCTCTATATTGACACAACTCGCAGTGAAACTAACCAATGCTACTGTTATTGGCACAGCATCACGGGCGACAACTCAAGATTGGGTCAAAGGCTTAGGTGCTGACCATGTACTTGATCATAGCAAAGCACTGACTGAAGAGTTGGCGCGTATCAATATGGAGAATGTAACTCACGTTATCAGCCTGACACATACCGACCAGCATTACCCTGCCATCGTCGAAATGCTTGCACCGCAAGGCAAGCTCGCTTTAATTGACGACCCCAAAGTACCGCTCGATATTATGCAGCTGAAGCGTAAATCTATCTCTCTGCACTGGGAGTTTATGTTTACTCGCTCCATGTTTGCTACCGAAGATATGATTGAGCAGCACAACTTACTCAATGAGCTGGCAGAACTCATCGATAGTGGGTTAATCAAAACCACTTTAGGGGAAAATTATGGCAACATTAATGCTAAGAATTTAAAACGGGCACATGCCGATATTGAAACAGGAAAAACTGTCGGCAAAATAGTCTTGGAAGGTTTTTAAACTCAGCAAAACAATAGTAAAACAACAGGTCATTTTTATGCTACTCGATACACCCAAAATTGAACGCGGTTGGCAAGCCGCCCCTTTTCAATTAGCCACTGCGGATGGAAAGCATTATTCACTAGAAGAGTTACAAGGGGAAAAAGGAACATTGATTGCCTTTATCTGCAACCACTGCCCCTATGTAAAAGCCATTGCCGAGCGCTTCGCAAAAGACGCCGAGACATTAAACACTGAAGGTATCAAGGTCATTGCCATTAACGCCAATGACTATAACTTTGTACCCGAAGACAGTCCCGAGATGATGCTACGCTTTGCAGAAAAATTTAACTTCTCTTTCCCTTATCTCGTTGATGAGGATCAATCAGTCGCACGTACTTATGACGCTGTATGTACCCCTGACTTTTTTGGCTTTAATGCAAACAATGAGCTGCAATACCGAGGGCGACTCGATGATGCTCAAATGGGAGACCCCAGTAATCGTGTCGAAGAGCTCGTGATCGCCATGAAACAAATTGCACAAAGCGGGCAAGGACCAGATACACAGCACCCGAGCATGGGCTGCTCAATTAAGTGGCGTTAGCACCCCTATAACCACCAGGTAATCACAAAAAATCAGGGTAAAACGTGATGAACTAAGCCTTCATTTACGAGTCACAGTTGGCACATTGATTCGATTATTTTGTGGAGTGCCCCATGTTTAACCAACCCCTGTCTCGCCGAGATTTATTAAAAGCCGGCGCCATTGGCACCGCAGGGCTTAGCGCCTTGGGCAACCCTTTACCCCTATTGGCACAAGCCCCCAAAGGCATTACTGGACAAGCTGCACCAGAATTAGCGGTTCCTTACTGGATTGACGGAGAAGGCAAAGAAACCAGTGCTTTTTCAATCGCAAGCAATAAAGGCAAATGGGTCATTTTAAAATGCTTTCAAAATTGGTGCCCCGGCTGTCACTCGCTTGGATTTCCCGGCTTACAAAAAATTACGGCGGCACTTGAAAATAATGACAAAGTGGCGATTGCAGCCATCCAAACTACTTTTGAGGGTTTCTCTACAAACAACCAAGATGCCTTGTTAAAAAACCAGCGACGCTATGAACTATCAATTCCTTTCGGTCACGATGAAGGCGACGCATCTGCAGCCCACGGTGATCGTAAACGTATGCCCAAAACCATGCTGTCCTATCGCACCGGCGGAACACCTTGGTTTGTTGTAATCGATCCAAGAGGAAGAGTAGTGTATAACCACTTTCATGTAGATAGTGACAGATTAATCGAGATTCTTAAAAAAGAAACGTCAGCTTAAGTGATTGCTTACGCAGAATGACCAATACCTTTTGTCATTAAAACCCAATCTCCGCGATGAAAATTTTCATTAATTGGGATAACCGGCAGTGCGCTTTTATCAACAAAGCCCAGGCTGTTATACAACGATTTCGCATCAACATTAGTTGAGGCAACGATAATACTCATCTCACTACAGCCTTTTGCAAGTGCTCGCTTTTCTGTATCCAACAATAATTGACGGGCAATGCCCTGCCGCTGAAAAGATTCGTACACAGCCAAGGCATTGATATACCAGCTTCCCGGCACTTGAGCTTCTAACAACACAAGGGGGCGAATAAAATCCGGGTATTCATCTATATCGCTGGTGTCATAGGGGTTTGGCTGCTGATAAGCGATCAGCATACCCGCAATCTGATCTGCTTGCATTGATACCCGAGCATGCTTATAACTGAATTCACCTTCTTCTCTGGCAGCACGTTTAGCGCCGCGCTCAAGCGGTTTTTCATTTCCTTCCGCCATACTTTCCCATAAATATTCCGGCATCCCCTCACCGGCCATATTAATCAGGCAAGCCAAATCTGGCGCATGGCTTTTTTTTGCGTTACTAATATCCACGGTTAATTTCATTTTACTTACATTACATTCAAAAAGCACATTCAAACTATTTATTAAATAGCCTGCTTATTCCAATCAGCCAACTGCACACAAGGACCAGAAAACACAAGGTTATTTTGATCTGGTAACTGCGCGTTTGCCGTCATCAATAAGCGGCTACTATTACTAATAGCGGTCCATGTAGGCTTAGTTAGATTCCATAATTCACCCTTGTCGGGCTCAACACCAATATAGCTTAACTCACCAGTATCTTTATCCTCTGCCCATAAGTGAAGAGGGGCCATATCAGCTCTCGGATGTCGTTGCGACCATTGCACAAATAGACGTGAAGGCACGCCTTCTGCTTTACTATAAGCATTAATCACAAAGCGAATATCATCATCACCATTATGCTGTGACATAGCCGCCATATAGCTTGGTGCCGAGCGAATGGTAGCAAGTGATGCCGGGTCAGTTACTATCGGTACATTTGTAGAAGTAAATACCACAAAAAAAGCCAGTAAGACCGAGCTAACAAAACCAGCAACGCCGGTAATTCGCCAAAATAATAATTCACCCCAAGGCGATTTTTGTTTAGCATCTAATTGTTTATTGGCCGTTTTTTCAGAATGTGCTTCTGCAATATTTACCCGTTTATCAATAGATGACCAAAGATCAGCAGATGGTGTTTGCTCCGGCAATTGATACTGTAAATCCGAGAATTGGTCTGCCCAAAATGTCACTGCACGATTTAACTCAGGGGTTACTGCAATTAAGTGTTCCATACGTGAGCGAACCCGCGGCGTCATACTTCCCGCCACATATTGCCCAGCAAGATGTTCGCAAACTTCAGGCTTACGGTATCTCAAAGAACCAGCATTTATGAACTTAGACATTGCTTCAACTCCTGCAAACCACGACGAATCCAAGCCTTGATAGTCCCTAATGGTGTCGCCATTTGTTCAACCAATTCGCCATGGGTATAACCATAAACAAATGACAGCAAAATGGTTTTTCGTGGCTGTTCTTTGAGACCCGACAAACAACGTTTAATTGAATGCGAATCCGAAAGATTTTGCTCCGCAAATAAGCCCTGTAAAATATGGCTCTCTTCATCTGTTGAAATATGGGGGTGCGCACTCAAACTTCGTAAACGATCTAAGGCGGCATTCCGCGTTAATGCACAAAGCCATCCCCATGCACTCCCTGCACCGCTGTACTTTTCAGATTGTTGCCATATTTTGACGAAGACATCTTGCAATACATCTTCCGCCTCATGAACATCCCGCACAATACGGCCCACAATGGCCAACAACTTAGTACCGGCGATATCATACAAAGCTTTAAGCGCGAGTTTATCCCGTCGCTGAATGCGATACAGTAATTGATCTACTTGGGCACTCCATTCAATATCCAATAATACAATCTCGACTTGTGTGAATTAGTTTGTTATTCGGTACTATTCTCACAAATAACATACCCTATTTACAACACCTACATCGATAGATCCTTATTTCATTTAAAAAATAATTGGGAGGGGAAAGCCATTATCCCCCCCCTTAAGACACCTGATCACCTTAGTAATCAGTGCTACTGGAGTAGTAAGACTTTCCATAGCCACCTTTTTTACTGGCTGATTTTGCTTTCATTTTTTCAGCCACATGCCAAACACCACCAACACCATCACCATTTTTATCACCCGCTTTAGTATCCCCAACCCAGGTATACAGTGGCTGATTATTAAAAGTCCATTGCTTAGAGCCATCTTTACGGGCAGTAACTCCCCAACCCTTTTTAACCTTGGCATCAGCCGCAGCGATAAAAGGTGGCCATTTTTCAGCACATGGCCCATAACAGACCGACACGCCGTCTTTATCCTTATCAAAAGTATATAAAGTCATACCAGCTTTATTAGTTAATGTCTGGCCACCCGCATAAGCAGTTGCAGAGGCTAAAAATGTTGTTGCTGCAACCAGCATAAGAGATTGAGTTAGTTTTTTCACAGTTTTTCTCCAGTTAAGTTAAGGTCCATAAGCAAGTTAATTGACTTATATTAACTAAGACGAAGCGAAGTGAAGGTTTGGATGCAAAAAAAGATAATATTTTTAATAAAAATATAAAAAATTATATAGACCTAGAATAATGAGCGAGGAGGGAACTAAAAAAAGGGCTGAAAAAAGGACTGAAAAAAGAGTGTCAAGGAAAGCGGTAGGGAGTAAAAGAGACCGAGTAAACACACCAGATCTCCTTTAATTGAGTAGGGTTTAACTGGCCATAAGAGGAATGGCAACCGACGCAACAATACCTACAATAGCGATACCAAAGATAATAAGCCCCCAAAAAGACCAGCGTCGCTGAACCCTATTAAAATGCTCAATACTATCCCACTGCTTATTTTGCCATGCCCATTCCCGACCTTTCACGCCAAGTACAATCGCCATAATAAAGCCAACATAAGGAACAAAGGCTAGCAAACCAATCCAGGTTTTATTACCAATAGCCCAAATCCAATTCAGCATAAAAGCGCCCCAGCTCCAACCTTTCACACCCTCAGGCAACTCAACGCCTTTACCCATACCAGAGGTATTTTCAGTATCGCGTACTAATTCAGATTCAGGGGCCTTGTATATTTCAGTCATATATTTCTCCTTTTTCATTTATTTTATTTTAAACCGGCCATCTATATATTCGGACGGTGAAATTTAGAATACACTAAACCAATAGCGTCTAATATCGTTCTGCTGAACTATTTTCATTTTTGTGACATAGGATAAGGTGTCTACCATTAATTCAGATCAAATGCCCTCTACCGCTGCATGGCAAACACTGGCGGGCCTGATTAAACAATGGGGACGTGAACTAGGTTTCCAACAAGTGGGTATTACTGATATCGACCTTGGGCAACACAAGGACTATTTAGAAGAATGGTTAAATAATGGTTATCAGGGAGAAATGGAATGGATAAGAGCACACCAGCCTCAGCGCAATAACCCCGATATGCTGGTGACGGCAGCCGCCAGAGTAATTTCAGCTCGCATGGACTATCTTCCTGAAAATACCGAACAAATTAAAATACTCAAACAATCGGAAAAAGCCTACATCTCACGTTACGCACTAGGCAGAGATTACCATAAACTGATTCGTAAACGACTGGCACAGCTGGGCAAGAAAATAGAACAGTATGTGAAAGACAACGATTGTGACATGCCTATCAGTCAACGCCCTTTTGTCGATAGCGCACCCGTACTAGAAAAAGCTTTTGCTGAAAAAGCCGGACTGGGCTGGATTGGAAAGCACACTGTACTGTTAAATGAATCGGCTGGCAGCTGGTTTTTTTTAGGTGAACTGATTACCAATATCCCACTGCCTACCGATACTCTTCAGACCGACAACCGCTGCGGTAGTTGTGAAGCCTGCCTTAAAATTTGCCCCACGGATGCATTTATCGCACCCTATCAACTGGATGCTACACGCTGCATATCTTATTTGACCATAGAATTAAAAGGTTCAATCCCGGAAGAATTTCGCGAGCCTATGGGCAACCGTGTTTTTGGCTGCGATGACTGTCAATTGATTTGCCCATGGAATAAATTTGCAAAACCCAGCGAAGAGAAAGACTTCTCTCCAAGACATCAACTGGATGATGCCAAACTAATTGACTTGTTTTTATGGACAGAAGAGCAGTACCTAAAAAATACTGAAGGATCTGCTATTCGCCGTATTGGTTACGAACGCTGGCTAAGAAATCTTGCTATTGGCTTAGGCAATGCTGCGCCTTCTGAAGAAATTATAACGGCTCTTACTAACCGGAAAGATCATCCATCCTCAATAGTAAAAGAACATGTCGAATGGGCGTTACAACAGCAGCTTAATCCTAAAAAACGCAAGCGTAAAATTAGAAGACGACAAAGCGATTGACATTAGCCTTACCCTACGTTCAAATATTTAACACTTTCTCTTACTTTTTACAGCACAACAAGGGAATTTAGTAAACATTGATATTGAGGACATCACAAATGAAAAAGTATGGTTTTATAACAATGGCAATAATGACATTACTAGCAACAAATTGTTTTGCAGACGGGAAAATTATAAAAATGTGGTTTGCGGGGCCCGACGATCCAAATCATACAAATATAGTTCAACTACAAATCGAAGGGGGCTTGGCAACGGAGGGGTGCGACCTTACTTATGCAGCCATTAGAACTGGAGAAGATCGCGAGCACTTGATTAGCTTTGCCATAGCAGCCTATATGTCACAAACACCGGTAAGGTTAACTCTTAATCCAAGCGATAAATATTTTGGTACACGCTGTACTGTAGCAAGAATAAATAATGAATAATTATGCTAAAGGAAGTAGGTGATTTTCTATCATCTACTTTACTTTTCTTAACTTGAAAATAACAACAATAAAACAGAAATCGTAAATAAAGAATAAATGGTGGAAATGACCGTCATAGAGGCAGTGGTAGATACACCCACCTCGTAACGTTGTGCCAGAACAAAACATGTAGTGGCTGGCGGCAGGCCGGCGAGCAATACCGTGATAGCAGTCCACTCAGCATTAAGATCAAAAAATAACTCAATCAAAATCCACGTAATCGCAGGATGAAGAAAAAGCTTAATAAATGTCAAAACATGAACTTTGAACAGGCCTTCTTTGATTTGCTCTACTGATTGCCCAGCTATAAAAAGGCCGATTGAAAATAAAGAAATCGGAATCGCTGCTTTACCTAATAAATCGAATAAACTACTGACCGACTCAGGCAATTGAACACTTGCCGATACTAAAATTCCTAGTACTGCACCAATCATTAACGGATTATGACTTAAAGAAACAATAATTTTCTTAAGAATTAAAAGGACACTATTATCGACCTGCTTTAATTCAATCAAAAAAATAGATAAGCTAATCACAATTGCCACTAAAAATGTGGTGGCAACAATGGCAGCTAGCGCTGCATCCTGCCCAAAGGCAACCAGCAAAAGCGGCACTCCCATAAAGGCCGTACTAGAGCATGTTGTATTTAGACTATTGATTGATAATGTTGGTAGTGGGTCCCTCCATATATAAAGAGACACCACAGTAGTTAATAAAAATGTAATGCCCAAACCCAATCCCCAAGCGCCGAGAAACTCCCAATAAAAAATTTTCTCCATCGGTGCTGTCGCCATCACCACAAAAAGCAATGAAGGAAAAGCAATAAAGTAGACAAACTTATTGAGAATTGCGCTCTCGGATGGAGAAAGGAGATGAAGTTTACTGGCAACATAACCCAGTAAGATAATTCCAAATACAGGAAAAAGTGTATTAATCAGCATTTCCATAGAATTGTATTTCCGCATGTTATTGCGTTAACACACTAACACACGCCCATACAGATTGGGTTAATGGTAATACCAGTTTTTTATATTAGCCCATCGAATTTAAACGCCCTAAGGGAGAAAATGGGGCGGGAAGGATTACTGCTTATCAATTATTTTTAATTTTAAATTCACGTTAATATCAACATTAAAAGCAATCGTATCATCCGCAGCCCACTCTCCAGCGCCAATATTAAAGTGAGTTCGATTTACGATAGCGGCGCCCGTAAACTGGGCGATCCCACTGTTATCTTCTGACCAAACAAAATCAAGGGCAACGGGTTTACTTATCCCTTTAAGGGAAAGTACACCATGGGCTCGGTAGCCATTATCAATTTTACTAAATACATTGGCCTGATAAGTCGCCTTAGGGTAAGTAGAGATAAAAAACCAGTCTTCATCCGGTAGCGATCCGTCCCAATCATCACTATAGGTGGTAATAGACCCCGTATCGATCTCAACATTAAAATGCCCTTTCTCCGGTGCAGCGACGTCAAAATACATGTCCGCTTTAAAACGTTTAAATACGCCATCAAAAGGAACACCATCATAGGCGCCAACAAAAGCCAACTTGCTCTCTTCAGGCATAACTAGCCATTGTTGATCAGTGTGAGCACTATTTTTTTTCAATAATTGAGCCAAATCATTAGACTTCAATTGATTATCGCTTGGGGTAATAGCGGAGGTTTTGGCAACGGTCGCCGAAGAAGTAATACTTTGTAACGATGTACCGACAGCAGCAACAAACAATACGATAAAAATCAAAAAGAATGTAAACGGCTTGATACTTGGCAACATTCGCAACAACACATTACTGCCATGCTTTATATGATGAAGGACAGCCATTCCGATATGACCCACAAGCGCTGCAACCAACAACAATGATAAATACCAATGCGCCAGTGATGCCGAATATTCCCAAGTTGGCTGAATCAATGGCAAGTTAGGCACGGCAAATAAGTTCATCCATTTAAACGGAATATTGGCTGCCGTATTTACAACCCACCCCGTAAACGGTATCGCAAACATAAAACCATAAAGAGCGAGCTGGCCCAAGTTGGCTAATTTTTCATTGGTATCGCTGATGTGTGTTGCAGCAGAGGGTTGGCGACTCATCATTTTCCATGCAAAACGTAATATCACTAACGCGAGTATTGTTATGCCAATTGACTTATGCAGGATAAATAATTTTATTTTTGCAGGAGAAGTATCCATTTCATGAGCAAGATACCCTAGAACAAGCGCGACAAAAATTAATAACGCGATTAACCAGTGAAATGACTGACTGACAAAGCCCCATGATTGAGACGAGTTATTAAGCTTCATTGGTTACTGTCCATAAAAAATACCCGCAAACAAACATCCACAAACCAAACAAAGCCAACCCGTATTTTCTGATGCTCTAGCAGGCTGGCTTATTGATCATTAATTATTTTTTCGCGCCTTCAACTTCAATACGAACTGGAATTTTACCACCAACGCCAGGAATTCCTTTTGTAAAACCAAACTCTGCGCGATCAATTGTAGTGACCGCACTAAAACCTGCCTTTTCTTTACCAAAGGCTTTACCCGCTTTATTAAACGTTACATTAAGTGTTGCAGGCTTGGTCACTCCTTTTAAGGTCAAGTTACCCATGACATCCATGGTTTTATCACCGGTTTTTTTAACCGAGGTACTTTTGAAGACCATGGTAGGAAATTTCTTAACGTCAAACCACTTTTCTCCTCTCATATGAGAGTTCCAAGTTTTATCATTAAGATCGATACTTTTTGTTTTAATTGTCACTTCTACATTGGATTTACTGAAATCGCTCTCATCAAAACTAAAGCTACCATCAAAATCAACAAAAGAACCTGTTGATGTACTAAAGCCTAAGTGGCTAACACTGAAGGTGATTTGTGTATGAACTTTATCAAATTCATAATCTGCTGCAAAAAGAGAGGGTGAAAGAATTAATAGTGCTGTAGCCAATAATCGTTTCATAGTTTAGCTCCTAAAAAGTAATAAAAGGTTCATTAAAAATGTGGTCAAAAGGTCTGTAAAATAGCTCATAAGCGAGTTAAATCAATAAAACATACTGTAACAATATGATAATGCAGTATTCGCACCCTAACCCCTTCGGACAGCGAATACACCGCTTTGTTCGCACAGAAGCAAATTTGAGATGATCCCACCCATCAAAGAGATAACCAGACTAAAATAAGGGCTATAGCCGCAGGCAATGCTTGGATATATAAAATAGACCGCTTCGCAGTGAACCCACCATAACAGCCTGCAATAAATATACTGCCCAAGAAGAAGATTAATAATTCGGATGAACCTTCCCATAGCCCCCAGATAAGGCCCGCAGCCAAGCAACCGTTATACAAGCCAACATTAGAAGCCAGTACTTTTGAATCGATTGCTTTTTCCTCACTCATAGCGAAAATTTTACGCACCCTTGGGTGGGTCCAAAAAACCACTTCCATCAGCATAAACGCTATATGGCTCACAATAACCAAGCTAACGACGACAAACATAAGGGCATAGAGAATGCTCATTAATACTCCCGAAAGAATGTTTGTCGATAGTGTTTTAATTCTTCAATAGAATCTTTTATATCGTCTAACGCGAGGTGAGCGCCTGATTTTTTAACGCCCTCTAACACCTCAGGCTGCCAACGCTTTGCCAACTCTTTAATGGTGCTCACATCCAAGTTGCGATAATGAAAGTAGCGCTCTAAATCAGGCATATAGTTCGCTAAAAAACGGCGGTCCTGACAAATAGAATTACCTGCCATGGGTGACTTACCCGCAGGCACCCACTGTTCTAAAAATGCGATCGTATCCGACTCTGCTTGTGCGGCCGATACCTCACTATTACGCACACGCTCAGTCAAGCCCGACTTACCATGCTGATTCGTATTCCACTCATCCATACCATCAAGGCGCTCGTCAGGCTGGTGTATTGCATATACCGGCCCTTCCGCTAAGGTCTTGAGCTCACTATCCGTGACTATTGTTGCTATTTCGATAATGACATCATTCTCAGGGCTTAGGCCTGTCATCTCGAGATCAATCCAAATCAGGTTACTATCGTTTATTTTACTGGCATTCATGTTACTGGCTTCCAAATTTTGCTGTATTCTACCCCGAAATGATCACCAGTAAATGCCTTATAGCGACTTTTAACTGAGCTTTAAATAATGACGTTTCAATCACTTAAGCTAACCATGGAAATAACAATGCTCTCAACCCAGCGAATATTATCACGTGAGTAAACGTAAACTAACCAAACGACAAGCTTGGCGAATTGATAAAATTCAACAGGAAAGGGCTGCCCGTGCAGCTAAACGCGACTCAGATTTGGACGGCCAACTCAACGCCGAACCAGACAACAGCAACACTTCAGACAGTGCCCTTGGCCCAGAACAGGAAGGTTTGATCATTGCCCATTACGGCACACAGGTCGAAGTAGAGCCTAGCAGCCAAAGTGACGGTTCTCTCATCACCCGAAAGCGCTGCCACTTTCGTAGTAATCTCGGCTCACTGGTCACCGGTGACAAGGTTATTTGGCGCGATGCTGAACCCTATGGTGTTGTAGTTGCAGTACAGCCCCGCAGCTCCGAGCTCTCTCGCCCAGACCCTTACGGCGACATGAAAACTGTGGCAGCCAACATCGATCGTCTGTTAGTCGTTATCGCACCGATACCTAAACCTCATACCCAACTTGTGGATCGCTATTTGGTCGCAGCTGAAACTCTCGGCATTACGCCTGTCATCATTATCAATAAGATGGATCTTGTAAATGAAGATAACACAGCAGTTATCGAAAACTTTGTAACGCTTTATAGCGGTCTTGGTTATGAGGTTATTCAAGCATCAACAAAGGGTGGTTTAGGGTTAAGTCCTCTAGAAACATTTTTACAAAACTATACTAGTGTATTTGTCGGGCAGTCCGGGGTTGGCAAGTCCTCACTTATAAATATGCTTATCCCTGACCTTAACCTTCAGGTTGGCGCTATTTCAGAGGCTAATCAAAAGGGCGTGCATACCACAACAACAGCTCAACTTTTTCATTTTCCTCAAGGGGGTCATCTGATTGACTCACCGGGTATCCGTGAACTCGGCCTATGGCATATGAAAAGCGAAGAGATTATCGAAGGCTTTATCGAATTTCGACCATTTATTGGGCATTGCAAATTCAGGGACTGCCAACATAAACAAGAGCCCGGCTGTGCGATTATCCAAGCCTACGAAGCCGGTGAAATCAGTGAGTACCGCATGTCCAGCTTTGAAGAGCTGAGAAATAGTACTCAATAGGACATTTAGGGCCACAATACAGCCCATACAAGAGGCATAAATCTGCGTTCTGATCTATATTTTAATGATGAATGCACAAATGCCCGCGCCAAAACCAGGCCAACCTCAAGTCAATAAACAAAAGCAAGCCAATGGCTCACGGCTTATGCTGTGGCTTTCAAAATTACCGAAGCACACGCTACCACTCAATGAACAGGTTGCCCGTAAAGTCAGCATTGAAATTAATGACCCTGATTCCACATCTGAAAAGCTGGCCAAGTTAATTCAGCAAGACCCTGTACTCTGCCTAAAACTATACCTTAAAGGTAACCGCCAATTAAAAGAGAGAGAGGGGGATATTCAAGGCCTCGTTCACCTTATTGGCCTACTCGGCTTAGATGCCATTAGCACAATCATTAAACAAGCAAAAAAACAGAAAATGCCCTGTGATGGGCAAAGAGAACTATTTTCTGCCAGCTTATTTTCGGCACATTTAGCCAACCACTTACTACCACCCAAATTAGGGACACGTGGAGAGCGCTTTTTTTTGCCCTCACTTCTGTTCAATGCACCACTATGGTTAATGTGGAGCGCAGCCCCTAAAGTGATGCAACACGGGCAGACACAAGTAAGCCAAAAAAAACGACCACTTGAGCCTCTGTGTAAAAAAAACCTTGGCTTTTCTTTGCATTCTTTACTGGAACAAACCCAAGTATTTCTGCCATTACCGACCACAACCCTCAAAGCACTGGAGATCGATTTTCATCATGACATGGCATTTTGGGCAAAAGTGAAAAGGATGCCTGATGAAGAACTCAAGTTATGGTTAGAGAAAGATAAAACAGCCAAGCAACATTTTTATTCAGCAGAGATGGGCTTACACCTGATTAACCATTTTGTATTAGCCATTTACCTTGATTGGGATGGCAAACATATCAAGCGCTGGACAAATATACTCAGTAAATACCTTACGATAGATGTCGACGAGTTAAATGCAAAAATCGCCGAAATAGCAACCCATATTACCTTGCCCGCTTATTTATCCGGGCAGTTCTCGCCCCTTTACCGCTTCAGAGGTCTACATAAAGAATTACCGGAAAGCCAATCCAGTAATAATATTGAAATTATCAAACAATATTTACAACAATTGCGTGAGACTGAAAATATACGTAACTGCTTACAATTAACACTGGAAGCGCTGACAGAAGGTGCTCAAGTACAACATTGTGTCATTTTAAAATTTTCAGAAAACCGATTACAAATCCCTCTGAGTTATGGATTTGATGACAAAGGACTTGAATCGTTAGATATCGATTTCAAAGACTGTGGGCAATTACTCCAAGGCTTACTCAAAAAACCAATGGCATTATCTGTTGACTCCTCACAACTCTCCCGCATAGAAGAACAATTACCACCAGTACTGACACTATACTGGCAACCCAGACCGTGTGGATTAATGTCGCTGTTTCATGAAGGAAAGCCTTATGCGATCGTATTGTGTGATCACAAAGACTGGAATGAGCAACGCCATCAACAATTCAAAAGTATTGGCAAACAACTCACACAAACACTGAAACAATGCCACAGTTAAATTATTCATCACTTAAAATAAAAAACGTAAATGCATGAAACAATATCAACTTCGATATTGTTCATATCTCCCGGGTGAAGAAAAATCAATTAAATCATTATCTTGATTGGAGCGCGCATCATTTCTGGTTCTATTTTCACCACTATAATGTAATCCAGCCTCTGTCCCCCAGCTTGTTCGAGTAGAACCAAACAAACGTAATATCGATAGCTGAAGATTAGCTACTTTATCTTGACCAAAATCACTTGCAATTGACGAGTTAGCATAAGCACCTTCTCCATCAAAAACATGCGCGCTGTAATCACCGTTACCATTAAAGTCCAGCAAAGGTAATAAATGGGAACCGTTATCCAATTGTCTGCCGCCACCCACTACAGCGATAGCCATATCATTGGCTGAATGAACATCGGGAAAACCTGTAGTTCCGGTAATGTAAATAATGGTGTTATCCAATACACTCTGCCCGGAACCTGAAGGCGCTAAAGGGTCTTCCATTTGCTGAAGATCATTCAGCAAACTACCTACTTGCCCATAGTAATAATCATAAATAGATTTCATCCGTTCATTATTTAATTGGATACCACCGACTTCTCGATGTGTCGCGTTGTGAAATTCAATATTACTGTGCCCCGGGATGTTAGTATTGTTAAGTCCATTTGCATCCATAGGCTCCATACCGGCTGCATCGGCATCAGTAAACGAAAAGTTAATCACTCGATGAAGATCGCAATTAATCATGTGTTTGATTGCTTCAAAATTATACGCATTACGTTCATTATGATGCGCATTCACGCCCGGCCAAACGCTTGTAGCTTCACTACAAGCATTTTGTGATGGCGGGTTTTGTTGGGCTGCCAAAAAGTCTTGATGCCGTTGTATTCGGGTTTGTAAATCGAGTATTTTTTCGTGGCTTTGTTCCGTGGACTGTATTTGCTTATCGCTAATAAAATTAGCAATATCAGAATCATGAATAATACGAAGCACTTGCTCAAGTCCCGTTTCCGGCAGCACTTCACCATTGCCGGTTTGCACACCAAAAATAGAGGAATAAGCATTAGCACTATTGGGGTACAACGGATTCTGTACAGTTCCGTCCGGACGATAAGTGAGATAACAACCAAAATTAGTGTTAGCGTCAAACACACCCGCACCAGTCGTAGGTGCGTAATAAATCGTATCACTGCCCGTATATTCACCCCAATAGGGCTTGTGAGATAAGAGCGTCATTGGCATGGTACGATTTTGAATAGGTCCACCAGCTGATGTCTGCATATTAGCGTAAGGCGAAAAGTGGTCACCCATTAATGATGCAATTTCATAATCCATTGAAACAGTACGGGGCTGGTCCCACGGATTGGCACGATCAGATGATAGTGGGTTACACGTAAAAAGATGACTAAAGCCACCAAAACCATGCCAATTTCCCGTATCGGTAATATTGTAACTAAAGTTTGAAAAAAACCGCGTATAAGGCCTTACACTTTCTGGGAATTGATCCCACATAATCCGAATAAAATTATCATCACCATTAGAACCATCGTTCGTTTCTGTACGGGGAGAATATGGCAAAGTAATGGTAATAAAACGTAAGGGCGCATTAGTGCTTGATGGTTGCGCACGGGCAAACTGCCCCATTGGCGATAAAGCAAAGGGAATTGAAAAAGCGCCCTTCATCATCCCACTGATAAGTTCTCTTCGGGTTAATTTAGATGAGGTCATGATTCACTTCTCCCTGATTAGTGCGGCAAATAAAATTATCGCTAAAGGTGATACTTTCTTTGTTATTAGAAAAAAATTTAAATAAAAACATCGTTAATCTCTCCTGATAGTTCTGAACTCAGGTCGCTTAATAAGATTGGCAATCAGCGTTCTTATTCCACTAACGCCATCAATAGCCAACTGTTTGCTACAGGTTTGAGATAAGTGTTGCGTTTCATTTCCGGAACTAGAGGCATTAAGCCCCCGCTCTGCATTGGTGCCTATGATGTAGTCATAAAGGTTATCATTGAGACACTCACCAAATGCAGGACCTTCACCCAAAAGGTTGATCAAACCTTGATGATCGTTAAAACCTCCTGTAATTCTGTGTCCATGATGAGTATCAAAATCGATAAAGCCTTGGCGCTCATTTAAATAAAAAGTATCCACTTTTTGCACAGGGCCATTGGCATCAGGATTACCTTCAACGCCAATCGTTTCGTATACAGCATATTCAGGCAAACTACCTTGTTGATTACGCAAGGCCCAAGGGTGCCGACCAAATCGGTCGAAAGCCTCAAAGGGAAAACTGACAGGGTTAATGGTCTGATGGCAACCTTCACACGCAGAACCGGGGGTTTCCGTTACCATTCGAAATAACGCCGATTCCGTATGCATGGTACGATCAACATCTCCAATATCCGGCGCTTCACCGGAAGGCGGCCCAATCGTATGACACATCAATTCTTTTAAAACAGTAACGCCGCGATGCACACTACCCGGACGATCGCTCTTGGAACCGGTTGTCAAAAACCGGGCTTGGGTCAGCAGACCTTGTCGATTATTGAGTGCTTCAACTGCATCCAACTCCACCCGAGAAAAATCGTTACTGAGCCCGGGAATATTCACCCCATAAAAATCTGCCAGCGATGAATTCATAAACGTATAATTTGCATTAATAACACTATTGATACTTTCATTTTGTGTAATGAGATAACGAATAAAATGCTCACTCTCAGATTTAACAGCATTAGCAAACTCAACGGCTCTATTATTATCGCTGGTAAAACTTAACTGTTGCGCCACATCCGTTTCCAAACGCAACCATTGTTGTAAAAATGTATCAACAAAGTGTTTCGCTCGCGGATCTGAAAACAAACGTACTAGCTCGGCATCCAAAAGCGAATCATTTTCACCCGCCAGCAGGCGATGCCAATCCAATGACAGCAATGCACTATCAGCAGGCGCGCCCCATACTAGATACGCAATTTTTTGAGCCAGCTCTTGATTAGTTAATCGATAACCATTATCGGCCAGTTCACCACGATAACTATGGAAGATAAATTCTGGAGAGAATAATGTGTAGCTGACAATCGAATGAATAAATGCATCGCTCTCACTTAAGCCATCATTAATAAAAATATTATAAGCGAGAACAGCATTTTCAAAAGCCGCATCCGTTTCCACAACATTACGCCTAAAAGCCTTGCTTAATATCGCTGAACGATAAGCTGTACGACAGGACTCATTACCGAAAGAACAATTCCCTAAGCCATATTGATTAAGAGGAAGCGCAACACTGGTCAACTCATCACTCAAACGAGTCACAATAGCGCTGAGCGCAGGATAAAGATCATCTATAGCATTGGGGTCTGCACTTAAGCCACGCAAAACTCTAAGAGAACTGTCAGTACTATAACGAGTAGCGCTACTATCTAAAGGCAAGTTAAATTGTAATTTTTCATCATCCGTAAACGTGATCGAAAAAACGTCTTCTATTGTGTTATAGAATTCCCCTTGGGTTAATGCTTTTACAGGCGAGCTAATAAGATGTACATCGGTGTTTAAACAAGCGTTAATGGGTGGCTCTTCAGGGATACGTGAAAACTGATCGATAATATAGGTCGTCATCGCATCAACACAGTCGCTTTGGTTAATACCCTGACAGTTTCCATATAAGCCCATCATATTTTGAACATTGGGTGTCAGCTCAGCCAATGTCCACTCTTTAATTAAAGTTGGTCCCTGCCCACCTTCACCATTAGCCCCATGACAAAAGCTACAGTTTTCGCTATAACGGTCTGCTGCAAAAACATCAGCATCAAGGACTTGTATTGATAAATCAGCAGTGTCACTTGCTCCCTGCTCATCAAACACCGTTAAGCGAACGTTATAGCCACCGGCCTGCTGATAAGTAAAGCTAGGCTCAAGCTCCGTACTATCGACAATATTATCCCCATCGAGATACCACTCTCGACGAGTGATACCAAAATCATCTGATGAGTTAGCACTTGAAAAATCAACACGATATGGCGCAAGTGCAATGGTAGAGCCGGGAGGATCAATCACTGCTTGAGGTGTTTGATTAATAACACTGACAACAAGCTCTACCTGTGAACGTAGACCTTGAACATCTTCAACCGTTAAACGTACAGTGTAATCGCCTACCGCAGTAAACTCTCGTGTAACAGTAATGCCTTCCACCACTTGGCCGCCGCCAAAATCCCACATATATCGAGCGATTTGATTACGGTCATCCGCGGAGGCTGATGCATCAAAATTAACACTTAGGGGAGAAGGTCCTGACAAGTTTGTTGAGTTAGCAGCATTAGCAACAGGCGCAATATTATTATCCGGGCTAGCAACCGTTATGGTTTGAGTAGTCGTACCAAGTAAGCCTGCACCATCTTCCACCTGCAACTGAACATCATAAGTACCCGGTTCATTAAAAGTATAAGTCGTTGCATCACCATTGGTGCTTACACCTAAGATAGTCCATTGATAATTAACAATACCTTGATCATCAGAAGAATTTCCTGCGTCAAACTGAATCGTTAATGGTGCAAGTCCAGTTACTGCTGATGAAGTAATAACGGCGACGGGAGCTGCATTTTCTTGCACAACAACAGTTAAGTTATCGGCATCAGTATTTCCATCATTATCCCTTACTACGAGTTCAACCTGATACGTTCCGGGGGCATCATATTGATAAGACTGCTCTATGCCGGCACTTTGTTGGCCATCACCAAAATCCCATTCATACGCTACCAATGTTCCATCTGCATCCGTAGAACGGCTACCATTAAAAGAAACGATTAAAGGCGCGAAACCCTGCAAGTTTTGACTCGCTGTAGCATCAGCAACAGGAGGCACCTGCACAGGAGTATTCGTCGGCACAGAAAGGGAGCGGATAAAAGCAGCTATATCACGCGCACAATTCCCCGTACATAGAGAAGGCGTACCGACAGGCATCCATAATTCTATGTACTCTTCTAGCGAGTAAGAGATTCCCGGAACACTAGAGTGACCATAAGTATCAACGGTCAAATCAATCACCTTAAAGATCGTTGCTTGCCCATCAGCTCCATGGCAACTCAAACAACCTTGTGTGGCAGATTCGTAAAGCAACTTTCCTTGACGGGCACTTTCCGATAACACTTCATCGTCTGGCACAACTGGAGAGCCCGGTGGACCTGTATTATCTGGTGTCTGAGAAGTAGGTGTGTCATTACTTGGAGCGCCATCATTTGAAGCAACATTACTATCACTTGAAGTAACATCACCACCACAGGCAACCAAAAAGCTGATCAACAGCAATACAAAAATGCGAAGCAGGAAAAGATGATCAAACACAATAAATCCTTATATTATTTATATACCGCATAAACAGGCTGAAAAGTCTGTGTAAAAAAACACAAGCCTGTGCATTATTATTTAGCCTATAGTTTTAATTTTTCACCCTAACGGAATAAAATAAACCAAACAACTGAAAACAAAAAACTATATTTTTTTATTATTTTTTGTCGGAACTTATTCACATTAACTTTCATTTCTTAAAACAATTTATCGATCACTTATTCTTTATAATATATTTGTTTTATTTAAGACAATTTTTAATTTTTATATCTTTATTTTTAAAAAAAAAGCTTTTAAAAAAACTATCAATTACTTCAACAAACAAATAATTATCAGTTATATTTGTTTGCTTTCAGACAAAGTTAAACGCTATTCATATTTTTGAGTTACAATGTCACCCACAGAACATATTTGTTTACTTTCAGCCAACATTGACATTTATTTATGAAGACAGCTTTATTTATTATCATTCAGTATATTGTTCCTCAAAAACTACTCTCAAAACTTGCCGGCGCACTGGCAGAATGCAAAGCCAGCTGGATAAAAGACCGTTTAATCAGAGGGTTTATCAAGCGCTACAATGTTGATATGAGTATTGCAGCCGATGCCAACCCAAGCAGCTACAAACACTTTAATGATTTTTTTACCCGACCACTGGCCGAAGGCCAACGGCCCATCACTCAAGATGCAAATAGCATTGCTTGTCCAGCCGACGGCTGTATAAGCCAATTGGGGAAAATCAATCATGGGAGAATATTTCAAGCTAAAGGCCAAGAATACAGCTTGTTAGAATTAGTCGGTGGCGATAAAAAATGGAGCGAAGCATTCAAAGAGGGTCACTTCGCTACCGTATACTTATCACCCAAGGACTACCATCGAGTGCATATCCCTCTTACAGGTACACTACAAAGCATGGTGCATATCCCCGGCGATCTTTTTTCAGTTAACGAATCCACTGCTGAACACGTGCCCCGCCTATTTTCACGCAATGAACGAGTTGCCTGTTTCTTTTCTACCGAAGCGGGCCCCATGGCGGTCATTTTGGTTGGCGCCATGATTGTCGCCAGCATCGAAACCCCATGGGCAGGTTTGGTAACCCCCATCAAAAAGCAAATAAGAACCTGGAATTACGGCAGCAGTGATGCCCCCCACACCTTTGAAAAAGGCGATGAAATCGGCCGATTTAAGTTGGGATCCACTGCGATTGTGCTGTTAGGAAAAGATGTCGCTTCATGGGAAGCTGAACTAAGCGCCCAATCACCGGTAAGAATGGGAGAAAAGATAGGCTCACTTAATTAAACAGGGCCTTCTTGCATTCTCATCGATGGGATAACATCACAAAAAGAAAACTTCTTTAAAATCATCACTCTAAATAATGAATGTAACTAGTATTAGTCATTGATGGGCATCCATTATTTAGAGATACTGCGACCTCAAAAATAGAAAGTTAGTGCCCTCTATGAAACCAACATTGATTATCGTTGAAGATACAACAGCAACACGAGAAAGGCTGGAATCCGCCATCACCGAAGGTAATAGCTTTGAACTGGTCGGCTCAGCTGGCTCTTTTAGCTTAGGCTCCAAGTTGTTGGAGGAAAAAAAACCCGATATCTTACTAACGGATTTAGACTTACCCGATGGTAACGGCATTGACCTTATTAAACGTTTACATGAACCAAACATTAGCACCAAACTAGCCATTGTCATTACTATTTTTGGTGACGAAGATCACGTCATTAGCGCCTTAAAAGCCGGCGCCTCAGGTTATTTATTAAAAGATGACAACTTCATCGAAATCAATAATGCCATCAAACAAATGCTGGATGGCGGCTCACCTATTAGCCCCAGTATTGCTCGCTACTTACTGTCTGAACTCAGCCTAAAAACATCTGCCAGTATCGAAGAAGATCACGGTGAAAAAATCCTCAGTAATCGAGAACACGAAATGTTGATTCTCGTCAGCAAGGGCTACACAGCCAAAGAAATTGGTGTGATGCTGGATATCTCATTCCATACTGTTAATGCACATGTCAAAAACATTTACAAAAAGCTATCTGTTAGTAATAAGACCGAAGCGATATTCGAGGCTACCAAAAAAGGGATCATCTAGCACTTGAGCATTAATCGTACAGCATAAGGAGGTTTACTGGAGTGTTTTTCAATAAATGGCAAACAACACGGTATAATGTGGATTCAGGTGCAAGCCTTAAGACCGAAACCAAAATAACGATAAAGCTCCCGGTCAATCAGGCTCGCAATACCCATATTCAATGAGTCTACCCATGCCATGAAGAATCTATTACTCCTCGTCGCCTTACCATTGTCGTTATATCACAGCAATCATGCCATCTCCGACGATGATCTATTCGAAGATGATTTACCGGTTGTGATTAGCGCAACCCGTTTAAATCAATCGGTCCTTACCAGTCCAGCCGGCGTCACCGTCATTGATAAAGCGATGATAGAAGCTTCTGGCTTTACTGACTTTGTCGACTTGCTGCGATTAGTACCCGGTTTTCAAGTCGCCCATATTGATGGGAGGCGCTTTGCGGCTTCTTACCATGGCTATGGTTCAGAAATTGGTAATTACTTACAAGTGTTGGTCAATGGACGCTCGACCTATACACCAACCTTATCGACTGTCGATTGGGATTTACTAGGCGTTCATATCAAAGATATTGAACGTATTGAAATTGTTCGTGGGTCATCCGCTTCAGCCTACGGATCCAATTCATTTACCGCCGCCATTAACATCATTACCACGGCCCCTGAACTGGATGATTCCTTGTATATTCATCAGCGCTCGGGTAATAAGGGAGAAAGAGAGCAGCTCATACGCCATAGTGATGCTATTGGTAATATGTACTACCGCTTCACTGTCAGTCATCATGAAAGTGATGGTTATGATGACATTACCGACTTTCGGGATTTTAATCATTTCTCTTTTCACGGCCGCATTCAACCTGAATCCAATAACCCGATTGATATTTATCTAGCTTACAGTGATGGCGAAACGGGCACGAGCATTAATGAGGCTGAACTGGAAGAGCGAGACAGAGAAGTGACCTCATGGTCTGCCCACATCAAAGGCAAACATATACTCACCGACAATGAAGATATTAAATGGAGCCTTTATCATAATAGTGATGAAGTGGATGACCTAGCAAACACTTTGCCTTGGTCAGAGCTGCTGGGGACAGACCCTGCGACATTCGAAGCTTTTTTTGGCACGCCGGACCAAACAACAGTGGAAGGATCAGAAACCAATGATTCCACAAAAACAGATGCCGAAATACAATATATTGCTTCGACGACTAAAGGCTTACGCTATGTGATTGGTGCTGGCGTGCGCCGTGACACCTTAAACAGCCCGTCTTACTTTAGAGAACGTGGCACACAATCAGATAGCACTTACAGATTGTTTGCTAACGGACAACAACCCTTATCACATAATGTAACAGCAAATGCAGGCGCGATCCTTGAACACGTGACCAACTTTACCTCAAGAGTATCTTATAGAGGTAGCTTAAACTGGGAGTTATTGGATAACCAGTCAATTCGTATTGGCGCATCTAGAGGCTATCGTTTCCCTTCAGTACTGGATAGAAACTTCAAAAGTCGAACAGTATTCGCGAACGGATTGGTTATCGACGATCGTTTTTTATCAGCTGATAATATAAGGCCAGAACAAATCAATAGTTATGACCTAGGCTATATTGGAAAATTGTCGCAGGCACCTCTAAGTTGGGACTTTAAATTATATAAGGATAAAATTATTGATATCATTAGCTTTCCTGAAGACAAAAATGCACCTGACCCCGTCGGCAATAATTCACGCTTAGTCCAAAATGGACTTTTTCATAAAACCTACGGTGCTGAAGGCACGATTACCTATCGACCCAGAAAAAATTTCTTCCTTCGCTTTCATTTTAATCGAGGCCACAGCTCAACAGAGCAATTAGAGGGAATAAACCCAACAGACATACGTACTGGCGAAAAAAATTCACCAAGAAAAAGCCATGGTTTATTGGCTAGCATTGACATTAATGACTGGCAATTCAATACAGCTGTTTACCATACCTCCAGAGTGCAATGGCTAAGCACAGGCGACGCTGTAGGAAGCTACACCCAAGTTAACGCATCTATTAGTAAAAACTTTCGATTAGATCCACAAAACAAACTTAATGTAACTATCGGCGCACAAAACCTAGGAGACAAAGACGCCCAATTTAATGATGATGTTTTTTTTGAAAAAAGATATTACATCACCCTCTCATTTTCAAAACAATAAATGAAAGGGATTCTACTGCTACTACTCTTCACCCTCTCCTGCTTTAGCTATGCAGAGCAGGGAAAAATCTACATTTCGTACCCTGACGATAAAGCCAGCTATAAAGATATAGCAAACACAATAGAAGAGAAATTAGGAAAAAACAAAGTCGTTAAAGGGCAGAACTTCTCTATTGAAACTCATAAATCAAGCACCATCAAAGAAAGAATAAACACCAAAAAATCTCTTGTCATTCAACTTGGAAACGATGAAAAAAGGCTAACACAAGAAGGCATTTTAAATCAGCCAATCATACATATATTTTCAACGCTTCAAAACCATGAAACATTAAAAAAAGAGCGTCGCCAAAATAATTTTATATCTATTGTCTTAGATCAGCCATTACAAATAATTATTAATAAAGCAAGCAAAACGGTTAAAAATAATTATAAAAACAAAATCATCATCAGCGTATCTGAATCCAACACTGGCATTTTAGATCAAATCAGTGATTTAAAACCACTCGACAAAGGTGAAATTATCGTTGTAAAGATAAAAGATGATGAAGTTGCAGCAAAAGCTATTGAAAAACACCTATTTAATGCCGCCGCCTTAGTAGCCATCAGAGACGATCATGTATGGTCTAGAAAAAACGCATCATGGATGCTTCGACAAGCTTACAACTATCAGGTGCCCGTCATTGGTTACTCCCAAGCTTTTTTAAAAGCAGGAGCGATGATATCAATTTATTCTTCAAACGAAGATATCATCACTCAAACTATAAAGTCGACCGAACAATGGATAAGAACACAAGAGCTACAACGAGAAAGTGTTATTTACCCTAAACACACGTTAAAAGTAAATAAAAATATTGCCGCTGCATTAAAATTTAATCCTGATACTTTAGAAGAAAAAAAGGAGGCTGAGAATGATATTTAAAAAAATGAGCAACCAGCTCTTCTTCATCACAACAGCTCCTCTTATTTTTATTATACTGTCCATATCGCTTTTCTTTCTATCTGACTCTCTTGATAGTGCTGATCGCGACATAAATCAAAAGGGCAACTATCTTTCTGAGCAAACCTTACTACTTTCTGAGTTTTATTTTTATACCGGAAACAACGATGAAATATTAAATATTGCAAGATTGATAATGAAAAGTGAAAATGTTGATTTTATTCGCTTTTCGGATAAGTCTTACAATGCTTTCGTACACTTAAAAAAAGACAGCTACAAAGACTCAAAAGTATTTGAAACTATCGTATACAACAAAGATACAATCATAGAAGATTACTCAGATAAAGAATCAAATTTATCTCCACCTGAGATATTAGGCTATATCACCCTAGGTTTATCGAATCGTGAAACATTGTCAAAAAAACAAAAAATTTATAAGCAAATTTTAATTACTGCACTATTGGCAATAGTCGGCGGACTTTTAATCACCTACTTATTTAGTAGAAAACTACTACTCGCATTAAAATCATTAAAAGAAACAGCATCTCTTATCGAAAAGAAACAATTAGATCAACGCTGCATAGAAAATGGGTCTGGGGAGTTATTAAAAATTCAGCAAGTATTTAACAATATGGTTGAATCCATTCAACTGAATGAAAAATATCTACAAGAAAAAGTAAAAACGGCCACACGCTCATTAAATGAAACTATCGAAGAATTGTCAGAGAAAAACCATGAGCTTGATAGAACTCGAAAAGTGGCAATCAATCTAGAACGCTCTAAAGCGATTCTCGATGAGAGGTCTCGCATTATGAAAGATATGCATGATGGTATTGGCGGCCAGTTAATTGCTTCTTTAGCCTTAGTTGAAAATGAGAAAGACTCCTTAATAAAAGAAACCATTACAGAGATCTTAAAACATTGCATAGACGACCTACGACTCATTATTAATTCACTCAGCACTAGCGCCAATACGCTATCTGCATTGTTGGCAGATTTTAAATACAGAATGAGTAAACGCCTTGATAGCATGGATATTCGTTTAGTATGGGTAGTAGAAGATGTCATCGATGGTATCCATTTACAACCCCAACAGGGTTTAAACATCTTACGGATACTACAAGAATCATTCACTAATACCCTGAAACATGCGAAGGCAACAAAAATTCAATTTCATGCCTATCAGGAAAATGAACGCATCATCATCCACATTGAGGACAATGGCCATTTCATCGATAGCGAAAACTGCCATGGCCAAGGGATTCAAAATATGACATGGCGGGCAGAGCAAATATCCGCACAGATAGAGATAAAACCATCCAATGACCATGGCTGCAGTGTCATTTTATCTATTCCAG
This sequence comes from Cellvibrionaceae bacterium, assembly GCA_050633825.1. GTDB lineage: Bacteria > Pseudomonadota > Gammaproteobacteria > Pseudomonadales > Cellvibrionaceae > CANLBN01. The sequence goes on from JBOEHG010000038.1 coordinate 40,844, forward strand.
TATCAGTGTTCCCCGAATCGGGGCCACAGAAAAAACTATAGAATTATATAAAGTGATCTATTTTAGCTATATTGAAGAATATCACTATTTCTAGGTATGGTGAAAATGGCGACGACCTACTAGTATTAATAGCAGTTCATAGATGAATTCAGTGACACATATTGGATTACCGTGTAAATCGTTAACTATTCGTTCGTTATTAGGGATGCCATCTTGGCCCTACACGGAATCTACTCTGCACAAGGAGTGTGCGAGTGGAGTATATTACCTTATCCTCCCTATAACAGAATTAGTCTAACGAGCTCCCTCTAATGGTTTATATTTTGTTAACCCCCTAAAGGTCAACTTTAGGGGGTTATTTTTATATGAGAAGAATAAGGCTACTTAAGATTCATGCAATTCGCATAATAAGTAACTGTCGCTGGCCAATCAGAAAAGATACCAATAATACCAACGTCTTTGGCAAGCACATCTAACACCTCAAGCATATCGCCATCATTATCAATAACATCAATGCCACCACGATCACCATTGGTTGTTTGATAGTACCAACCACCATTATCTTTTAATAAACCAGAACGTTCGATAGTCCAGGTAATTAGTTGCAATCCAGCGCTTTTGGCATTGACTGCATATTGAGAAGGGACAATTTCTTTATACTGATTCACATCGAGTAACATCCACATAGGTGGAGCGAGCACATTGACTCCGTCGGCAACCCAGGACTCCATTTCAGAAAGACTAACATCTAAATTATATACGCCATCTAAAAAAACGGCTTGCTCGCCAAATGCTGGATGATCATTAATCCAATGGATAACATCACCATAACTAAACGACTGAACCCAAACTCTAGCAGGATCAATACCAGCCTTCTGGTACTCTTCAATTAATTGCGTCGCGTATTGCTCTTGAGTATAAGAACCTTCAAAAGGCATGGTAACTGCTGGTGATTTTAGTTCAGGTGTAAAATCAACGCCGAGATCGTCAAATAGCTGGATACTTTCAGCATGGGTCAACAACGTACCACGACCTGAATACAGATCGGTACGCCAGTTAGCTGTTGCATTCATATAGCTTTCAATTGTCGTTGCCGTTTTATCTGCTGCATCCATTTTACCTTGTAAGGTTTTAAATTCAGCAACGGTAATATCACTCGTACAGCACTGAATTTCCGATCCATTAAGAAGCTTACCTTCACTATCAAATTCAGGCTTTACTGAACATTTATCTGCCAGTGGTGTTGCCAAAATATTAGTTGTTGTATGTAGGTCACATTGTGAGTGACGGCAAACCAATTCACGGTCTTTGGTAAATGTGACATCACATTCTAAAATACCAGCACCCATTTTTGCTGCAGCAACATAGGATTCTTTTGTATGCTCTGGAAACTGCATAGGCGCACCTCGGTGACCAATAGAAAACTTGGAGGCATAGAATGGTCCATTAGCACACTGTTGCAAACGACGCTTTAATTTACCCTCATCCATATCATCAACTAAAAAGAAGGGACGCGGCCCCAACTGAACAGGCTGCTGCCGCGCTTTACGCAATTTATTTTTTAGTCGCCAATGGCGCTTTTTCAATTGATGATACTGTCTTTTCCAGTATTTATTATGCGCATAGTTATATGATTGATAATACCGTTCAACCCATCGATCCTTGTCATCTGCACTGACTGTTGTAGACAAACACAAAAAAGAAGTGCCGATTATAAAAATACTCATTATTGCTTTTTGAAACATAATTGTTATCTCCCGTAAGTAAATAAGCGCCCACAACCCAAGGCAGAATTACTGTAAACATCATTCTTTTCTTCCGAGTTGTAGTTTTGTGAATATTGAATGAACTTAAGATGACACTTTTTTAACGCGAGATGACAAAAGGAATGCAACATCAGATATTGAGTATTTAATAAACATTAACTTAGCTGTATAATCGCCCTCCCGCATTGAATAGTCCATTATCATGTCTCAAAAAGTTGGTTTTATTAGCCTTGGTTGTCCCAAGGCCCTTGTCGATTCTGAACGCATCCTCACTGAATTACGTAAAGATGGGTATGATGTTGTACCCACCTATGAAGAAGCGGATGTGGTTGTCGTTAATACCTGCGGGTTTATTGATTCAGCTAAACAGGAATCACTGGATACCATCGGTGAAGCACTAAATGAAAATGGTAAGGTAATTGTCACTGGCTGTATGGGTGCCAATGCAAAAGACATTACTGACACACACCCTAATGTGCTTGCCGTTTCCGGCCCTCATGCCTATGAGCAAGTAGTTAATGCGGTTCATGAGCATGTTCCACCCCAAAAAGAACACAACCCTTTTATTGATTTGGTCCCGGAACAAGGCGTCAAGTTAACGCCACGCCACTACGCCTATTTAAAAATATCGGAAGGCTGCAATCATCGCTGTACTTTCTGCATTATTCCATCCATGCGAGGCGACCTCGTGAGTCGTCCGGCCAATGATGTACTAGCCGAGGCCGAAGGTTTAGTACGCGCAGGCGTTAAAGAATTATTAGTCATTTCTCAAGATACCAGCGCTTATGGTGTCGATAGAAAATACAAAACTGAATTTCACGATGGTCGCCCAGTCAAAACAAAAATGCTAGACCTATGTCAAGCACTTGGTGATATGGGTGTTTGGGTCCGCTTACATTATGTTTATCCCTACCCCCATGTAGATGATGTCATACCACTTATGGCTGAAGGAAAAGTTTTGCCCTATTTGGACATACCCTTTCAACACGGTAGCCCCAAAATTCTTAAAGCCATGAAACGCCCGGGTTCAATTGACAATACGTTGGAACGCATAAAAAAATGGCGAGAAATTTGTCCAGAGTTAACCATTCGTAGTACTTTTATTGTTGGCTTCCCGGGAGAAACAGAAGAAGATTTTCAATTGCTCTTAGATTTTATTGAAGAAGCACAATTAGATCGAGTTGGCGCCTTTACCTATTCTCCTGTCGAAGGGGCTACAGCCAATGAACTCGCCGACCCAGTGCCCGATGATATTAAAGAACAGCGACTCGAACGCTTTATGACAACACAAGCAAAAATTAGCGCTAGCCGCCTCCAACAGAAAATTGGCAAAACTATGGATATCATCATAGATGAAGTCGATGAAGAAGGCGCTATTGGTCGAAGCCAGGCTGATGCACCCGAGATTGACGGAATGGTTTACTTAAATGATGAACTTGAGCATCAAGCTGGGGATATTGTTACAGTAAAGATTACTCACGCAGATGAGCATGATTTATGGGCCGAGAGTATTTAAACTACCCTTATATCAAATACCTAAATATATAAACAAAAGACACGTACTATTGAGTATCAAACTTCATCACTCCTCAAAAGAGATACAACCAACACCAATAAGCTCTTGAGGCACTGGTAAACTCTTCCAGACTTTCTATACTAAAATACACCTATAGCAGAAAGTGGTCACAAAGATGAGAGGCAGCCTTCGCCAAACGCTGGCTTTAGTGCTACTAACGCTTTGGATAGCTCTCTCTGCTATTACATTATGGTGGTTTCAGTATAGGCATATCAGCCAATTCAATGACTACTGGGCAAGCTTTAACGGTTCCGACTTGAGACAAATTCAGCTTAAGCCTGAAACCGGAAATGCGCTGGTAGTTCATTTTATTGATGCTAACTGTCCCTGCAGCCGCTTTGCAAAGCCCCATATCAATACACTGGAATCAAACTTTTCGGGCACTATTGATTTTAAACGGTTTGAAGACATCAGCATGAAATATTCGAAGGTCAGCGTTCCCGCAAGTCCGGCTGTTGCTATCTGGGATAAGCAGGGTGATCTTGCCTATGTTGGTCCCTATAGTGGTGGAAACATCTGTGGCCAAGGGGATGATTTCACTGCCATGACATTAAGGGCTTTAGAACAAGGGAGTAACCCAGAATGGATTAACAATGAAGCCGTTGGTTGCTTCTGCCAATGGCCAACAACGAGCTAGCATGATGATTAACCAAAATAATGTCCTGAAAGCACATTATATTAAGTCCGACAAAATAATGTTAATGATCAACTATAGTTTGGTCCTATATGCCTTGCTGTTATCAAGCTGGTATAACACATGGGCAGAGGCACTTATCATAGGCTTAACAACAGCTGTTGCACTTACAAGTATTTTCTTGCTAATAAAAGGGAGTCTTATTTCGAGAATCGCAATGGCAACAGGCTTTATGGTCATGACAAGCCTCCACATCCACCAATCCCATGGAATGATAGAAGTTCACTTTGGCGTTTTTGTGTTGCTCGCTATCCTTCTTTATTATAAAGACTGGCTACCCATCACTATCGCGGCAAGCATTACACTGACCCAACATTTACTCTTCTTTTACTGGCAAACCAATGGCTCTCAGGTATGGTTATTACAGTCAACGGATAATGGTTGGTGGGTTATTTTTATGCATGCTGGGTATGTTGTTGCTGAAAGCGCTCTACTAATATGGTTTTCATTAAACCTGAAAAAAGATTATTTACAGTCAAAAGAAATGATACTTTTAACTGATAATATTATTTCAGAAAAGCATATTGATTTAACCCTTCGCTCTTCAGGTAATACCGTACTCCTTCAACGTTTTGATGGATTTACAATAGAAATAGAACAATTAGCCCAACAAGTCCATAGTGCCGCAGAAAAGTTATCCAGCAATGGTAAAAGCCTCGCTCAGGTGACAGAAAAAATGGAGTTCTCATCTCAAGTACAGGAAAGGGAAACCGGTCTTATTGCATCTGCTGTTACTGAGATATCACATATCGTGCAGGATATTTCACAACATGCCGATACTGCAGCAGAGTCTGCAGACAAGATGAATAATAATGCTGCGGAGGCAACCACTGTTAGCCATCATACCCAGGAATTAATCAAACGTTTATCGGTACAAGTTCACCAAGCATCAGAAACGATTGAATCGCTTCATGAACAAAGCAAAGGCATTGGTTCAGTACTGGAAGTCATTAGAGCTGTTGCCGAACAAACTAACTTATTAGCACTGAATGCTGCCATTGAAGCTGCACGGGCAGGAGAACAAGGCAGAGGATTTGCTGTTGTTGCAGATGAGGTTCGTACACTCGCCCAAAAAGCACAAGAAGCAACAGAAAAAATTGACAGCATGATTACCACCTTGCAAATGGGTAGTGAGTCAGCGGTTGCCGATATTAAATCCAGCAAGGAATTAGCAGACGACTGTGTAGAGAATACAGAGGGCTCACTTTCTCTAATGGAACAAACGAGCGAGACGATCAGCAAAATTAATGGAATGAATGCAAGAATCGCAAAAGCTTCCAGCGAACAAACAAGAATGATAGATGAAATTAGTAGTAACCTTAATAACATCCTTGAAGCAAGTCATGGCGCAGCAAGCGACTCCAAAGAAGCCGCTCGATCAGGTGCATTATTATTAGAGTTATCACAGTCCTTAAAAATATTAACCAAGCGGTTTAAAGTAAGTTAGCTCTCGCGCTCTTTAATTCCACGCTAATGGATAATCCTCTGGAAATGGACCTTCTTTATAATCCATTTCAGCAGTTGCTCTAACATCGTCACGCAAGATAACCTGTCGTACCATTTCGGGAATCATTACCATACCCACATACTTACCCAAACATTCATGACTGGCAAACCCAAAATTAAAATGGTGATACCAATTGCGATTGGGATTAAAGTCATCCGGATTTTCAAATGAATAATCATCAAACATAGCCGATTGTGTCAACGTTAAGACATTTGTGCCTTTAGGGATCGTTGTTTGTCGGTCTGTTCCTTTGGCAATGGTATAGTCTTCTGCAGTTTGGCGGAACATATAAGGGCTAATGGGAACAAAGCGTAATGCCTCCCACACCATATCGTCAAAATCCCCAGTATCTTCTTTCTTCGCTGCAACCTTTGCTTTCAGCAATAATTCAGGTCGATCAAGGAAAAATTTAATCACTTGAGAAACTGCCTGCGAGGTTGTCTCGACAGAACCAATCAATAAACCGCCTGCATTGACACCCACTCTAATTAATGAAAAATCGACTTCGTTAGCCATACTGGAGCGAAGCATTCGCTTTACCATATCGTCTTTTGATTGCTTTTTCCGTAAGAAACTACTAATAAAGCGAAAGATACCAGTAAACATACCACCAATTCTAACGGAGGCTATCTTTCTGACCATCAATGCTTTGATATAAGCCTCTAACTCTTCAGTGACTTTATTGTGTTCATCAACAATATGTTGGTATTTTTCTTGAGAGTTTAAATCAAAAGGCTGATTATGAAAGGCATCGTACTGATTCCAAAACGACCAACGAATCAACTCCTTCTTATCGATTCCATCTAAACCAAAATAATCTTGGACCATTACCGTCGGTACAACGCGGCAATATTCATTCACTATTTCGATATTACCTTTAGCCTGATTAAGGATTTTTTTGGCTGCCTTATTCACCAACTCTCGCACGCGAGGAATATCATCACGATTTAAAAACCCTTGCATGAGTGATTTTTCGCGATAGTGCAAAGCATCATCATCATGGGCCATAAGATAACCAACATCTTCTTTGGTAACACCCATTTTAGGCTTGTATAAATCAACGGTAAATATTTTTGGCATCTGTAAAGCATCACGAATATCAGTAAACAATGCCAACAAGGTGCATTCGGGCGTGACTAACACTGGCCGCTCTTTTCTAAGTTGCTTAAAAAACGGTAACGGCTCTTGCTTCATCCATTTTTGAACCAGTGGATATTTATCTGCTTCAGCAGCGGCATCATATTCAGCCAAATAATCCTTTTCATTTTTTTTACTTGTCATCTGACTAACTCCTTATAATGTTTTAATAAATTCAATAAGCGCCATTCGATCTTGCTTATTAATTCTAGGCAAAGGCTTATTCTTACCTAAAGGTGCAGTAAACCCTGCAGCATATTCATGACCTGCATTGGAGTTTCCTTTTTCTTCAGTATCAAATGCAGTTCCATTAGTACCACTGCATAACAAGCCCATTTTTATAACATCTAACTCACGGCAACCAACCTGAAAATTATTCGGTCGATATTCTCCATCATCAGGATCTCCCGGGCGCTTCTTGGGCAACAATAAATCGTACAAGGTCGGTACAGAACCATTGTGCAAATACGGCGCTGTTGCCCATATACCGTTTAATGGTCTCGCCTTGTAAGCCTGCAAAGAAGCATAAGGGTTCGCTGTTGAGTCAGGCTCGTAATCACCATTTTTTATACTTGGCTTAATATCGTTTTGAAAAAAAGATGAGCCTAACGTGTACAACCAATCCAACCAACGACGAATTACCCATTTATCATGATCGGGAGTTGCGATAACACCGCGTGTGGCTGCTGTTAGTATTTGTACTACCGGAGCAGTCTCTTCGACAATTACAGGACCTGCATCGGTATCCTGATAGATATGTTTAAAATTTCCAGAGCTCCCTTTGTAAGTGACACTATTCATTGCCATCACTGGATCTGTACCCGCTTTTTCGACACTCATCATTTTACCGATAATACGCCGATCCCAATCATTTCTGTCGATAATCTCATGGCAGGACAAGCAATACTTAGCGTAAACGGCCTCACCTCTTTCTGCTAAATCAGGATTAATCGGTGGTAAACCGCTCCCATCTGCAAATTTAACATCACTCCATTGTGGTGACTTCAAACTTTTGAGATGCGATTCCAAACGGTTTAAATTAACTTTATCAATAGAAGATTGAAAATCAATATGCTTACGCTTTTTAGATTGCCCGCTAATCAATGCAGATAAACTAAAACGGCGGCCCATCTCCCAAAATTCCCACCACTCCTGCTTATCTTCTCTCCAATCAAGTGTCGCGAATACACCGATAACTTCACCCGTATTTCGACCTAAAGGACCAACCCCTGCATTAGCAGCCAAACCATTCCATTGCACATAATCTGATTGTGCTATATCCCATAAAAAGGGGTAACTTACCGGAGCATTAGCTTCATTAAATAATTCTTGGCGAACCAGCGCGATACCTTTTTCATCTAAAGCTGGATAACCTGATTGATTTTTTTGCAAGCGTTTAAGAATTTCTTCAAAGCCTTTTTGCCCAAGAATGAGACTATCTAAACCATCAAGAACATTCTCAATTTGCGCATCGTTAATAACTCGAGTTCCATCTTCATAAAACACAAAAGCCATTTTATTCGCAATCTGACCTTTATCAAGAACATGCTCTAACACTCGATTATAAATACGCCCAAAAGCATCAAGGCGAGCATAGCCATAGTCCACACTACTTTCGTTTAATGTATTGTAAACTTGGATACGATTTGCCCACTCTTTTAAGTCGCTTAAAACATCTTGCTCTGTTTTATAATCACGCCCACCTTTAAAAATTCGCCAAAAATCATTTCTTGCTAATACATTTTCAACTAAACGCTTTTTCTTTTCAGTATCGTTCAAGGTAGCAGTCAAGGCAGTTTCAAGCCCGGATAAAAAACCATCCATATCCGCCATCGCAGCACCACCATCAATGCGAATACCCTTACCCTGATAATTAACTTGACCTGTATGACAAGCCGCACAAGTATAGCCAATGTATTCCTTACCATCGTAACCATCTTTCGCGAAGCCTATTGGCAGACCATCAGGATTAAAAAAAGTAGGCTTTTGTGGCAAGTAGCGGAAGTAATCCATATTGCTGGCAGACCGAAATAACTCTTCTGAATCAGCTTGCTCCAACTCAACAAACAGATCATAGGGCATTAAATTTGAGCCTTGAGTTGTATTGTAAAACCAGAGACTATCCGAATTTCCCCACCCCTGCTCAACGTACACAGGCGTTTCATAACTCTCATCAAACGAACCATCGCTGATGCCTATAGCACCACGCTCTGGATCATTATCCCAATGCTGATACGTCTTACCAATCGCCAATGCAATAAACATTAATACAAGAAGAAGTAAAAACAGCAAAACAAGGGCGCGGGTATTTTGAAAGAAAAAGATAAGTATACGGGTAACAAGACGGTTTAAAGCAGCCATGATTTGATCCTTTTCATTATTATTAAAATAGTGTTCTTAAAATATAGTGATCTTAAAACAGAGTTATTAAAATTAAGAACAGCTAATCTTGCTTTAGTATGGCATTGAATAACAGCAATCTATTTTTATTCGTTTAACGCCAAGGTAACCTGTCAATTTTAACAAGAAGCGGAATTCATAGGCAATAAATTCACACGACAACGGTGATTTGATCACTACTTATAGTTAGTCATCTATGACGTTTATTTTTTCCAAAAAAAAGCCAGACATAGTCTGGCTTTTTGATTCATGCAAATATAGTCAACATTTACGCTTCTGACTTAGGCTCTGCTGTCTCTTCTGACGCTTCGGCAACCGCTTCAGATGTCGTTTCTGCAGGCGCTTCTTCAGCAGCTTTTGGATTGGCTTCTTTAATAGAAAGTTTGATACGACCACGCTGATCAACATCTAGGCATTTCACTTTTACCATTTGACCTTCTTCAAGGTAATCAGTCACGGTATTAACACGCTCTTCTGCAATTTGCGAGATATGAACAAGGCCATCTTTACCCGGTAAGAAGTTAACAAACGCACCAAAATCAACAATGCGTACAACCTTACCTTCATAGATAGCGCCAATTTCAGCTTCTGCAGTAATTTCACCAATTTTATCTAACGCTGCTTGTAGCGCTTCACCATCATCAGCATAAACTTTAACTGTACCATTATCATCAATATCAACAGATGCGCCCGTTTCTTCTGTAATAGAACGAATGGTTGCACCGCCTTTACCGATAATGTCACGAATTTTATCTGGATCAACTTTGATTGTTTCAAAGCGAGGTGCATTATTGGATACTTCCTCACGAGACTTATCAATCACTTTATTCATTTCTGCAAGAATATGTAAACGTGCTTGTAATGCCTGCTCTAAAGCGATTTCCATAATCTCTTCGGTGATGCCTTCGATTTTGATATCCATTTGCAAGGCATTAATACCACTGGCAGTACCTGCAACTTTAAAGTCCATATCACCCAAGTGATCTTCGTCACCCAAGATATCAGTCAATACTGCAAAACCGTTGTCTTCTTTCACCAAGCCCATAGCGATACCGGCAACAGGTGCTTTTAAAGGAACACCGGCATCCATCATTGCCAAGCTAGAACCGCAAACCGAAGCCATTGAGCTTGAGCCATTAGATTCTGTGATTTCACTGACGATACGAATGGTATACGGAAACGCGTCTTCATTTGGAAGAACCGCAGCAATACCACGACGAGCCAAACGACCATGACCAATTTCACGACGGCCTGTACCACCCATACGACCACACTCACCAACAGAATAAGGAGGGAAGTTGTAGTGCAGCATAAAGTTATCTTTACGCTCACCTTCAAGGGCATCAATAATTTGCGCATCACGTGCGTTGCCTAATGTAGCAACAACAATTGCCTGGGTTTCACCACGAGTAAATAAAGCTGAGCCATGTGCTTTATCCAACACACCGACTTCAACATCAATAGAGCGAACGGTTGTATTATCACGGCCATCGATACGAGGGTTACCCGCAACAACACTTTGACGAACAGTTTGTTTTTCTAACTTACCGAAAGCTGCTTTAATTGCATCTGCAGTTGCTCCAGCTTCTTCATCCAACAATGCTT
>JBOEHG010000039.1:0-19565 GCA_050633825.1 Cellvibrionaceae bacterium
GTTCACACCGACCCCTTTAATTCATCTCGCGAATAGAATAAGTTAGTGTATCAAAAAGATCTCCGGAGTCTGATCGAGTTAAAATCGAAGACATTTCTTCGGCCTGTCTTTCAATGAAGACACCAACTTCTTCATAGTTATCAGCTGCGGCTTGTCTAATTAGCTGGGCGTCATAGATAGTAATTGGAATATAGGTACCACTTCCCCTTGCCTCTCCTGCACCTTTTCCGAAGTCAAGACCAAAAGATTTGAAAAACCCCATATGCCCTGCGTAGCTACAGTGCTCAAAATTTGCTGCACCAAATTCTTTGGCATTTTTTTTTGAAGTAAACCTCTGCAATTCACTACTTAAGAACAAAAGAGCAAAAGGCTCTATTCTTCCAACACTAGAAAAATCTAAAATGTATGATTCTGACTCTGGAGCGTCTCGTAAGTGACAAGCAAATTGAACGGTAGTTTCGAGAGTGAGTCTTCTAGGCACTGGTATTACGATAGTATCCATACTTCCTCTTTATGTATAACGCTGCTGTAATGAGCATTTTTTGTGTAGTGGAGTTTTGCGGTAAAATGGCGAAGCCATCGCAAAACGGAGCGAAGCAAAAAATGTCCAATTAACAGCCTTGTTAACTGCATTACTCCGCCGTTACCACTTTATGTTCGAAAGAAGATACTTCTTCATAATTGAAATCATCGCCAAACAATTCGTCTATGCGAGCTTTAATCACTACATAGTCTTCTCTTGCCCTACCGCGCGCATAACATTGTCCATTATTCTCTATTTGTTCAGCTAAATGAATAAGCGAGTCACGATCGAATAGAGCTATATATTTTGGAATTGCGATCTGGAACCTAGTGTCAGCTTGATCAAAGCTATAGCTAACTGAATAGTATGTAGTCACTATGCGACAGAACATTTTCTGCCATTCTTCTGTATCTGATATTTCCAGTAGCGCGTCAAATTGACCTGTAGTAAGCGTAGGATGATCATCACCCTTTATCCATTCTTCGATGTCATTTCCATGAGTGTCTAAGTCTGCTTTTATAAACCAGCCCATGGTTTTGCCTACATTGTCGGTATTGATACAATGATCCACTTTCAGACGTGCATCATCGCTTAGCGATGGATAAATCTGAGGGTTTTTTGAAAGATAAAACACTAAGAAAGATAGCGGATTTCCTGTTGAAGCTATATTGCTGTAATAGTCATTGTCGCCTGTGACCGTATTTAGGATTGAAGCAATGTTCCGATTAGAAAGCACCTCTAAGGCATGCAAATTTATTGTTCGATTTTTTTCGCATTCTTCGTTATCTAGCTTAAAAACCAACTTCCATAAAGATCTAAATATGTTTATTTCAACTGGTGACGTAGTTCTGCTCAGATACCTACTTTCAATGTATTTTTTTACTTTTTTTCTACTATTTAGAACATCAGCAGACTCCGCGAGATCTTCCAACAGTTCTTTCATGATTCGCTGCGTGTAAAATGGAGGCTTAATGAGCAAGCCTTCCAATGTATTTCTAAGAAGAGAGCGCACAGTTTCTTTATTTGGGGAATGAAGTTCCCTCTCAGAGTTTAGTACTGGATGTGCTGAAAGATGCCTTTGTTTCTGAAGATAGCGTAGATCCTCATACTCTGAAGAATCCAGCAAGAAAGTCTTTTCATGAACATCGTCAAGTAGTTTTATTTCCCATGCTGATGACTTGTAGTCTTCATTTTGGATAATGGTAACTTCTTGAAGAATTTCCTTCGCTGCAGCATCGTCGTATAAATCTACCAAATTTTGAAGTTTGTAGACGATGTCGCATATTGCAACTGACCAAAGCATAACGACAGAGGATCTGTAGTTACCGTTACTGTACGAGGATAATACTTCTTGAAAGTATCCTTTTGTTTTTCCGTAATGGATTTGCTCTGAAATGCTTTCTAGAGAAAACTCTTGCATTATTTGTTTTCCAATTATTACAGGTAGTTAACGCCGCTGTAATAGGTATTTTTTGTGTAGTGGAGTTTTGGGGTAAAGTGGCGTAGCCACCCCAAAACGGAACGAAGCAAAAAATGTCCGATTGACAGCCTTGTTATGAGCTGTGTATGGACATGCTGCGATATTCAAAATTATCACCCTCAATATAATCTATGAAACCAACATTTACATCTAGTTTAAGAGCTTCACATATAGATTGTGCAACAGCATCGATTTTAGTATTTTCGGGTTCTGCGACCGCATACATAAGCATTATATGAATTGGCTCTTCTTCGAAGTCTTCGAAATTACAGTGTTTGCGAGAAACATTTAACTCAATTTGTTGGTTTTCTGTTTTACCAACAAACCACTCATAGACATTTTCGTAATCAGTATCGAATTCTGTTATTAGCCCGATGGCTCTAAACTTTTCAGCGATTTCAGGCAACTCAAAGCCTGAAGTAAACCAGGCTTTGTATTCTTTAACTTTATCGCATTGCATAATTTCGTTTTGGCTCATAACATTTTAATAGTGAGCATGCGCAATATTCTTCCACTAACCTTTTGAGAAAAACGCTTCAACCCACTGTTTTTATTTAATTTATTGCACTTTTTACCAGTAATAGCTCGGTATGTAAACGCGCATGCGCGTTATTCTTCCTGTGCGCGCCTATTATTTTTCTTTAATTTTTTATAAGTCTCTGATTTAAAAGCTATATTATTTTTCACCGGAAGAATATTCGGCATGCGGTGGGAGTATACGCGGCCCAAAATATAGAATTCTAGACAATAAACAGTCTATTTATACAGTGTTGGTGATAGCTTGAATTGAGAGCAGGGGTATAAGTGTTTTTGTGGTGAGATAAAGGAAGGGTGAGTTGATTTTGCAGAAAGGAAAAGGGCGGCTAAATGCCGCCCTGTTTAGATGCAGACTGACTAAGGTGCTAGCCTGTCATGGCATCAAAATCGTCAAAATCAGTGGCTTCTCTTCGACTGCTATTACGACGAGATTGTAGTTGATCAGAGTGGGATTTTAATTTTCGCTCAGCGACATTAAATGCGTCTCTCACGGCTACGTGAATAGAGGGGTCATTTTGACTGACGGTAATGGGGCTACCTTTGATGTCAATTTCAACGGTTGCGCGATACTGCTTGCCTTTGTGCTTGTGGTTGTGAGGTGATTCGAGCACAACACGGCTGTGTTGAATGTCACTCGAATAACGCTCCAGCTTCTGTAGGCGCTTTTCAATAATTGCATTGAGCGCTTGAGAAGTGTCCAGATCGCGATAGGTAACCTGATTAGCCATTGTCATAGAGTAGTCCTCCTGAAGTTATCGTGTGACTTGCACACGGGAATGCTCTTCACCTTATTGTCTATTGGGATCAATACAGGTGAGGGGCGGTAAAAATCTTGTAGGGAAACACTTTGTATGGAAAAACACTGTGATATTGAAAGTTTAATCCGGGAGAGGATTTCACTTAGAGCAGATAAGAGAGGTGTATTGCTTTTTCTATCAACCATGTACTTACTATCTGCCCATTTAGAGAGGATTTCAACTATTTTTTATGGCATGGTTTGAGCATGTTAATGTTTTACAAAAGCGTGAAATTCTGTCGCTTTTTTAAACATCTCGTCTTTGTAGACCCCGTAAATACTGATATCTCTTCCCCTATAAAAGCACCTATTTACTGTATTTTTAATTCATTATTGGATTCAAAAAGGTGTTGTTTATGGCATTAAATTCTATAGTTGATTAAAAAATAATAACTTGAAAATGGTTTGGGTGTCTCCATATAGTCATTGTGCTCGCTTGTTGTGATGAGGAGCACATAAACGCTTGGTCTTTGACAGGCACTTTTAATGATTCTATTGCTTATTATGAGGATAGTTACAATGCGTACACTTGATTTTTCCCCTTTATACCGTTCTGCGATTGGTTTTGACCGTATGGCAAACCTATTGGATGCCATGTCCCAATCTGAAACAAAACAACCCGCGTATCCGCCCTACAATATCGAATTGACGGGTGATGATACTTACCGAATTACAATGGCCGTCGCTGGCTTTGCAGAAGCCGATCTGGATTTACAAGTTGAACAAAACTTGTTAACTGTTTCGGGTAAAAAGTCTGCTACTACTGAGGCAAAAGAATTTTTGTATCAGGGAATTGCTGAGCGAGGTTTTGAGCGCCGCTTCCAATTAGCGGATCATGTACGAGTTGAAAATGCACAACTTGAAAATGGTTTGTTGCATGTTGATTTGATTCGTGAAATCCCTGAAGCAATGAAGCCTAAGAAAATTGAAATTGGCTCGGGAAAATTACTGAGCGATAAATAATTTTACTTTTTATCCTTAAAAAGCCGGGGTTTCCCGGCTTTTTTATTTTTAAACCGTTTTTGTATTAAATAGTTTTGCCCGCACAGTTGTTCTGTAATTGCGTGGTGTGATTGACATTTGTTTACGAAAAATTTGTGAAAAATGGCTCACATCTTGATAGCCTACCTTATCAGCAATTTCACTGATCGTTAAATTGCTGGACTGCAATAAATCACGTGCGGTATTTAAACGCAGCTCTTGTAGGTATTGCATGGGTGTTTTACCAATAGCACGTTTAAAGCGCCGACTAAAGTTGCGTACACTCATGCCAAATTGTTCTGCCATATCGGCAACGTTTGCTATTTTTTCTATATTATTTTGCATCCATAATTGCGTCTGAAAAATATCTTCATCGGGGTGGTTGGTGTTGTCATCCTCAAAATAACTCACGGTTTCATAAGCTTTGCGGACTTCATGTGAAAAATGTCGCTGCACATGTTGAGCAACATCTTGATTAAAAAAACGTTGAATAAAATGAATGGTTAAATCAGCCAGTGAGTTAATGCTTGCGGCGCAATATAATCGACCCGCTTGGGTAATAAAGTGTTGGCGTTTAAGTTGTACTTGCGGATAGTTTTTTTGAAATTGATCAAAGTAATACCAGTGTGTTGTTGCCGGTTTTTGATTAAGTAAACCTGTTTCAGCCATAAAGCAACAACCTGTACCTACGCCACAAATAATCGCGCCGTTTTCATATTGCTGTTGTAACCAGTCAATGAGTTCAGGTTGTTTGTTTATCACTGGACGAGGGTTTCGCCATAAAGCAGGTAGGTAGATGATGTCGACTTTGCTGAGTGAGCTTATTGCATGGTCGGGATAGAGCTTGATTCCGGTGTGGCAGCGGATTGGTTTTTCTTCACTGGCAACAGTGACCATGGAAAAGCGGGGCAGGTCGGGGCAAAAACGTTTTGCTGCTTGATTGGCTGCTGCCACCATGTCAGATGGCCAAGTGCTACTGGTGGCCAGCATATGCTCAGTCAATACAAAGGCAATAGAAGGCATTTTTGTCCTTTTATTAATTAATTTTGTCCTTTTTATCGTATTTTGTTGCCAAAAACCAGCTTAAAATAGACTTAGTAGTGATTTTCTAATTTGTTTACTTATTTGGATGGTTATGGCCCGCTTACCTGTTATTGTTGGCTTTGGTGGTTTTAATGCTGCCGGAAGAAGTTCTTTTCATCAATCTTATCGTCGAACCGTGCTTGAAAGCCTCGATGCTTCGCAGCGGCAAGAGACTTTGGCTGGACTGGCTGTCATGATGCAGCGTGTTAAGGCTGGCGATGGCGGATATACCGATCATAATAACCAGTCTTTAAGCTTGGCTGATATTGAGAGCCAATTGGGGCAGGATATCCGCGACAATACGCTTATACGCCCTATCAGCGAGTCTTACTTTGATACCGAACGTGTTCCTTCACGACAAAAAGTACCTCTATCTAAAACTGAGCACGGTGCACTTCAGTTTGATTTGCCTAAGCGGCATCTTCCGCAAGAGCTACCAACACATTGGCAAATTACCGATGTTGATGAGCGTTATGTTCGCGTCAATGTTGCTGAAGAGGCAGAAATTGCCATTAACTCCCATTACCCTTCTTTGGTGAAATCGGCAGGGCAGTTACCCGACGGCTTTGACCCCGCAAACCTCTATGCTTCGCGCTTTCACCCCAGAGCATTGCAGTTGGCCATTATTGGTGCGTCTGATGCGATCAACTCCATGGGCATTAAGTGGGAAACAGTCTTACAGCATGTTGCCCCTGATCAGATAGGCGCCTATTCCTCCAGTGTTATGAGTCAATTAGACGGTAATGGTTACGGTGGTCTATTGCAGGCACGTTTAAAAGGCGAGCGGGTATCCACCAAGCAATTGGCTTTGGGCATGGGATCTATGACCTCTGATTTTGTGAATGCTTATGTGCTTGGTAACTTGGGGTCTACGGGAAGCATTGCTGGGGCTTGTGCCAGTTTTCTTTACAACCTGCGGGCAGGTTTAGATGATATTCAGTCCGGCCGCCGCCGAGTGGTGATCGTGAGTGGCAGTGAAGCACCCATTACCCCAGAAATTATCGATGGTTATGCCACTATGGGGGCTTTAGCGACGTTTGATAAGTTGTGTAAATTAGACGGTACCGATAGCCCTGATTTACGTCGTCCGAGCCGTCCCTTTGGCGAAAATTGTGGTTTTGTTATTGCTGAATCAACGCAGCATGTTGTTTTAATGGATGATGAGTTGGCACTAGCATTAGGTGCAAGTATCCATGGTGCGGTCAGTGATGTGTTTGTGAATGGTGATGGTTTTAAAAAATCTATTTCTGCACCAGGGCCAGGTAATTATTTAACCTTTGCTAAAGCCGTTGCCTCTGCTCGTTCATTGCTTGGTGATGATGCGCTTCGGCAGAGAAGCTTTGTTCAGGCTCATGGTTCAAGTACTCCTCAGAATCGAACAACGGAGTCTGCAATTCTTGATCGAGTGGCATCAGCATTCGGTATTAGTGATTGGGCGACAACAGCAGTTAAATCTTATTTAGGGCACTCATTAGCACCCGCTAGTGGTGATCAATTGATCAACAGCTTAGGTATTTTTGCACAGGGTATTTTTCCTGGGATTAAGACCATTGATAAAGTGGCGGATGATGTTCATCAACAACGTTTATCCATTGATACGCAAGATCGTCATCTCGATACTCCCATGGATGTGGCTTTTTTGAATTCAAAAGGTTTTGGTGGTAACAATGCAACGGCATCTATTTTGTCGCCTGCAATTACTGAGGCTATGTTGAGCAAACGCTATGGCAAAGAGGCGATGTCTCAATACCAATCTCGGCGCGAGAAAACCGAAGAGCAGGCAAATGATTATCATCAGCAATTTTTGCAAGGTAATTACCAAGTGATTTACCGGTTTGGTCAAAATATGCTCGATGAACAGGATGTGGAGATTGACGAACATAAGATATCTGTCCCCGGTTATGGTGAATCCATTGACTTAACGAAAGAAAACCTTTACAAAGATATGATTTAACGCAAATGCAATCGTTTTCGGTGCCGTTTTAGGGTCGTAAAACGACTGCTTGCATCAATAAATTAACCATTGTTGCCGCATTCATGTCCGACGAAATTGCAACCCGACTACAACAAGTCCGCCAAATGTATGGCTTGTCTCAACGGGAGCTGGCTAAGAGAGCCGGTGTTACTAACAGTAGTGTCTCTATGATAGAGCAAGGGCGTGTCAGCCCTTCCATTAGCTCTTTAGAAAAGTTGCTTAAAGGGATCCCGATGACTATTCGGGATTTCTTTAACCTTGATCTCGATAATCAAAGCAATAATTTTTATCGCAGTTTTGAGATGTATCAAAGCAGTGAAGACGGGATTGATTCTTACCGCCTTGCTCAAGATAAACCCAATAAGCAAACGGCATTGATCTATCAGGTCTATAGCCCCGGTAGTGATACCGGTGAGTCGATGCTAATAGCCAAAGAGGAATGCAGTGGCTTTGTTGTTCAGGGCTCTTTAGAGGTCACTATCAACAATGAATGTGTTCAGCTTGAACCCGGCGACGGTTTTTTTGTTGATGTGCTGTTTCCTTATCGCCTCCGCAATATATCGGATGAAAAAACGATTGTAGTGATTAGTAATCATAATCCACCATCCTAAGGCTGAGCTAAATACACATCCAATAATAATTAGCGACGCCTGCTGATACGACTTTCGTATATTAAGCTATTACATAGTTGTGCTTCTTGTACTACACTTCCTCCTATCCAATTCTATCAGTGCTTATTACATCGCTAATAAGCATAGCTTAGCTAATCAAGAGTTTGGCTAATAAAGCGTTGGCTAATAAAAACAGATGGTTTCATCATCGTTTAGAACAAATAATAATCAGTTGTAATTCGACATTAAACCGGTCAATGGAAACGGTATAGCAAGCGCACTATCTTTGTGTTTGTGTAGCCACTTTCATACCTTCCATTCATTGTGAGGCCTTTATGCTATATCAGGGTAAAAACCTATCTGTATCTGTACTTGATAATCAGTGCGCTGAATTATGTTTTGATGTGAGTAATAGTTCGGTCAATATTTTTAATCGTCAAACAGCGACGGAGTTGGCATCGGCTTTAGATGCACTTGAAGCAACAGATAATATTAAAGGCTTACTTATTACCAGTGGCAAAGCTGCATTTATTGCAGGAGCCGACATTGGTGAATTTGGGCCAACATTTGTTCAAGGCGAAGAGAGTATTGCCGCCATTCTTGATATCAGTAACCATAATTTTAATCGCTTAGAAGATTTGCCTTTTCCTGTTGTTGTTGCCATTAATGGTTTTGCTTTAGGCGGTGGTTGTGAAATTTGCCTTGCTTGTGATTATCGTATCGGGACTGAAACAACGCGTATCGGTTTGCCGGAAACGCGTTTAGGTATTATTCCCGGTTGGGGTGGTACGGTGCGTTTGCCCCGAATTGCTGGTATTGAAACCGCCGTTGAGTGGATTGCCGGCGCAAAAGAAAATAAAGCAGATGCAGCCTTAAAGGCAGGTGTGCTTGATGCCGTTATTGAATGTAAAGGCGATCAAGAAAAATTACATAAAGCAGCGTTAATAACATTGCAGCGGTGTATTGACGGTAGCTTGGATTATCGCGAGCGGCGCCAGCAAAAACAATCACCACTTCGTCATAATAAAACAGAATTAACGATGGCGTTTACCACCTCAAAAGCATTTGTCGCAGCGCAAGTAGGAAAACATTATCCAGCCCCCATCGCTGCTATTGATGCAATGGAAAAGGCGGTGAATTGTGATCGCGAAGGTGCACTTGCGATTGAAACCAAAACGTTTATTGCCATGGCGCAAACGCCAGTTGCTTTATCGTTATCCGGTTTATTTATCAGCGATCAAATGATTGCTAAAAAAGCCAAAACCCTTGCCAAGTCTGCCGATAAATCAATTACGCGAGCTGCCGTTTTAGGTGCGGGTATTATGGGTGGTGGTATTGCTTATCAATCGGCATTGCGCGATGTTCCAATCAAAATGAAAGATATTGCTCAAGAAGGTATTGACTTAGGTTTATCTGAGGCGAATAAATTACTGAATAAGCGTGTCGAGCGCGGCCGTATGAGTGCAAGCAAGATGGGTGAGGTTCTCAATCGAATTGAACCCACATTAAGCTATGACGGTTTTAAGGATATTGATATTGTCGTTGAGGCCGTTGTTGAAAACCCTAAGGTGAAACATGCTGTTTTGTCAGAAGTAGAACAATATGTTACAGACGATACGATTATTGCAACCAACACTTCTACTATTTCTGTTGATTATTTAGCGCAAGCATTAAAGCGCCCGAAAAATTTTTGTGGCATGCATTTTTTTAATCCAGTGCATGCAATGCCACTGGTCGAAGTAATTCGCGGAAGTCAGTCTTCAGACTCTGCGATAGCCCGGACAGTTGCTTACGCTTCTGCAATGGGTAAAAAAGCAATTGTTGTAGGTGACTGCCCAGGGTTTTTAGTGAATCGTGTGTTGTTTCCTTATTTTGCGGGCTTTGCAATGTTGTTGCGAGATGGTGCAGATTTTCAACACGTTGATAAGGTGATGGAACGTTGGGGTTGGCCAATGGGTCCTGCTTACTTATTGGATGTTGTCGGTATTGATACCGGTGTTCATGCTGAAAAAGTAATGGCGGAAGGTTTTCCTTCACGTATGGGTAGGGATTTTAAATCAGCAACGGATATTTTATTTGAAGCCAAGCGCTACGGGCAAAAAAATAGCCAAGGCTTTTATGATTACCAACCTGATAAAAAAGGTAAACCTGCAAAAGTCGTTACCGATGAAAGCTATTCATTACTTAAGCCTCATGTGGCAGAGACAAAAGAGTTTTCGGAAGACGATATTATTTTTCGGATGATGATTCCCATGGTGACAGAGATAGCACGTTGTTTGGAAGAGGGCATTGTCGCCTCAGCAGGCGAAGCGGATATGGCACTGATTTATGGCTTAGGTTTCCCTCCTTTTAGGGGTGGTGTGTTCCGTTGGTTGGATAGTCTGGGTGTGAAAGCATTTTGTGAAAAAGCTAAAGCGTACGAATCCTTAGGTGAGCTTTATCAAGTCACTGAGGGTATGAAAGCTATTGCTGCCGATAATGGTGTTTACTATCCATTCCCGGTGTGAGTGTTTTAATCGTACTTTTACTATTTTCTATTTCAATACTTCAGTACTGTAATACCTTCAATGCTTTGCTTAGAAAAGTATAAAGAGAAGAACAAACAGAGGAATAAATAATGTCATTAGATGCAAGAGAAGCGGTTATTGTCGATTATGCGCGTACGCCAATGGGGCGCTCTAAGAATGGCTGCTTTCGTCACCGTCGTGCAGATGATATCAGTGCAGATTTAATTAATGGTTTGTTAGCGAGAAATAGTGCCATTGATGCTGCAGTAATAGACGATATGATTTGGGGTTGCGTGATGCAACGTGGCGAGCAGGGTTTTAATGTTGCTCGTAATATTGTTCTTCGAGCGGGTTTACCTCATACCTTACCGGCACAAACGGTTAATCGTTTGTGTGGTTCTTCTATGTCAGCTTTGCATACAGCAGCAGCCCAAATAGCCGCAGGAATGGGTGATATTTATTTGGTGGGTGGTGTCGAGCACATGGGCCACATCGATATGAATAAAGAGGTTGATCCCAACCCTTTGTTGAGCTTATCAGTCGCTAAGGCTGCAGGTTCAATGGGTTTAACTGCAGAGTATTTAGCGGTACTGCATCAGATCTCCAGAGAGGACCAAGATGCATTTTCTTTGCGTTCCCATCAGCTCGCTGCGGCAGCAACGCAAGCCGGTAAGTTTGCCCATGAAATTATTCCTATATTGGGTCATGATGCAGAGGGTGCTCCTTGCCTTATTACCGAAGATGAAACCATACGACCTGAAACCACATTGGAAGCCTTGGCTGGACTGAGGCCCGTATTCAACCCTAAGGGCGGAACTGTTACGGCAGGCAGTTCTTCTCAGGTGACCGATGGGGCTAGTTCTATGCTGGTTGTTTCTGCGGCTAAAGCACAAGAGCTAGGTTTAACACCTATTGCTAAAATTGTGTCTACTGGTTTAGCGGGCCTTGACCCATCGATTATGGGAATGGGGCCAGTACCTGCATGTGAAAAAGCACTCGCTACAGCGGGGATGACATTAGATGATATTCAGGCTGTTGAGTTGAATGAGGCCTTCGCTGCTCAATCTTTAGCGGTGATGAAATCCATGGGTCTATTATCCACTATGGATGACAAGGCTAACCTTTATGGTGGCGCTATTGCATTGGGGCACCCCTTTGGTTGTTCGGGGACGCGTATTACTGGAACCCTTTTAAGTGTGATGAATGACCGTGATGTAAACATTGGTATGTCGACAATGTGTATCGGTTTAGGGCAGGGAATTGCCACTATATTAGAAAGGCTTTAGCCTTAAGCCTGTAGCGGTAAAATAATACCTTCATCTATTTAGTAGGCAATTGCTCATTAGGTAAGTACTAAGTCGACCTGAGAGACTTAACTTTTAGGCTTGAGCTTTATCCTACATGGAATATTTTTGTTAAATTTGTTGAACCCATCTTTACCCTGTGGCAAAATTGCCACCCCTCAGAGATGCCTAGGCAGTAAATTGAGTCAAATGTTAATAAAATCAATAAGTTAGCCATAACTGCTTTGATTTTGGAAGCGCCTAACGCTGAATAGTTAGTAGCAAACATAACTCTGGGGCATACGAATAACGTATAAAGCGGACGTGGTGAAATTGGTAGACACGCCAGATTTAGGTTCTGGTGCCGCAAGGTGTGAGAGTTCGAGTCTCTCCGTCCGCACCATTCAATTATTTACAACTAGTATAGGTTCTTATAAATAGGTTCTTTTACATTAGTTTTGGTAGCAATTAGCTGGCCTTTACTCTGTAGCCTTAATGAACCCCATCATTTCTTATTAAAGATTTACACAGAGGATTAAGATGCAAGTTTCTGTAGAAACCACTACCGGCCTTGAGCGACGCTTAACAATCGCTGTTCCTGCAGCAGATATTGATGACAAAGTGAATGAAAAGCTAGCTGAAGTTGCTAAGACAGCTAAGATCAATGGCTTTCGTAAAGGTAAAGTGCCATTAAAAGTGGTTCAACAGCAATATGGTCAAGCCGCAAGACAAGAAGTTGCTAGTGACATCATCAATTCCTCTTATATGAAGGCTATTGAGCAAGAATCTGTTCGACCTGCTGGTTACCCCAAAATTGAAGTTAACACGATGGAGCCGGGTAAAGATCTTGAATATGTGGCCACTATTGAAGTTTACCCTGAAGTAACCGTGGGTGAATTTACCGACTACGAAATTACCCGTTTAGATGCGGATATCAATGATGCGGATGTTGATAAAGCAATTGAAAGTCTTCGTGAGCAGCAAGCAAGTTTTGCTGAAGCAAAACGAGCTGCGGCTAATGGTGATCAAGTGACTATTGATTTCCT
The DNA here is from genome assembly GCA_050633825.1 of Cellvibrionaceae bacterium. GTDB lineage: Bacteria > Pseudomonadota > Gammaproteobacteria > Pseudomonadales > Cellvibrionaceae > CANLBN01. The sequence goes on from JBOEHG010000039.1 coordinate 12,823, forward strand.
AGGGACTAAAGACGGCGAAGAATTTCAGGGCGGTAAAGGCGATGACTTTAAGCTGACTCTAGGTTCTAATTCAATGATTCCGGGATTTGAGGGCGGTATTGAAGGAATGTCAGCGGGTGATCAAAAAACCTTGTCATTGACCTTCCCTGAAGATTATCAGGTTGATGATTTGAAAGGTGCAGCAGCAGACTTTGCTATTACTCTACATAAGGTAGAGGAAAAGACGCTTCCAGAAGTCGATGAAGACTTTATGAAGCATTTTGGTAGCGATACCATGGACACATTCCGTGAAGAAATTAAGAAAAACATGGAGCGTGAGCTTAAGCGTGCTGTGCAGAGTAAATTGAAAGCGAGCGTTATGGATAAGCTTGTTGAAAATCACAAAGTTGAATTGCCACAAGCGCTAATCAGCTCTGAAATAGAGACCTTACGCGAGCAAATGATGCAGCAATTTGGCGGCATGCAGCAAAATCAGAACCTTGATTTAAAATCACTACTGCCTGATGATATGTTTACTGAACAGGCTGAACGTCGTGTTTCTTTGGGCCTTATTCTTGGCGAAGTTGTTAAGACTAATGACTTTAAAGCGGATGCAGATAAGGTAAGAGCTTACATCGAAGAAACTGCATCAAGCTATGAAAAACCTGAAGAAGTGGTTAACTATTATTATCAAAATCAGCAAATGCTATCTGGTGTTGAGTCTGTTGTTCTTGAAGATATGGTTGTGGATGCCATCGTTGAGCAAGCCAAAGTCACCGATGAAACGGTTGGCTATGATGAAGCAATAGCGACAAATTAATCCTTAGCTCATATTCATTCTTGTCAGCGGGCAGACGAAAGTGTTTGCTCGCTGAATTTAATTACCCCTCCTTTTTAAGTCTATTTCAAATCCCATTAACAAAGCTTCTTAAGCTGTTTATATTTATCATTTTTTGCTTTAGTCGGGTGATATTCTCTTTCAATTTTTTATTCGTTAATTATCTATAAACCATTCAATTTGTTGATGTTTTAGCCAGTTTTTGGTTAAAGATTATGCATTTTTTGTTTATTTACGGCAAAGACTGGCATACTCCCGATTCACGGGTTAAGCTGAATAAAAATAGATAAGATAACGGGTTTGTTTTATGGCCTATTTTGCTAAAAAAAACAGGCACTTTACCCGAATTCCGACTACATTTACTTAACTCCATCTTGTTGATTACAGGAATACCATTGCTATGGCAAAGTTTGATTTGTATGGGTCTCCAGTAGGGGACATGACTCCTGACGTTCTGAATAGTGGCCTTGTCCCTATGGTAGTCGAGCAGACTTCTCGTGGTGAACGTTCGTATGATATATATTCACGCCTTTTAAAAGAGCGCGTTATCTTCCTTGTGGGCCAGGTTGAAGACCATATGGCTAATTTGGTTGTGGCTCAATTATTGTTCCTTGAAGCTGAAAACCCTGACAAAGATATCCATCTTTATATCAATTCCCCTGGTGGTTCAGTGACAGCGGGCCTGTCTATTTACGATACTATGCAGTTTATTAAACCTGATGTAAGCACTATGTGCATTGGGCAAGCTTGTAGTATGGGCGCTTTCTTGCTCAATGCAGGTGCGGCAGGTAAACGTTTTTGTCTTCCTAATGCCCGTACTATGATTCATCAGCCAAGTGGCGGCGCACAAGGACAGGCCACTGATATATTGATTCATGCCGAGGAAATTGTTCAGATCAGAAAGCGTCTTAATGAGATTATGGCAGAGCATTCTGGGCGCAATGTTGAAGATATCGCTCGCGATACTGAACGTGATAATTTTATGAGCGCTCAGGAGTCAAAAGACTATGGATTAATTGACGATGTGCTGACTCGACGCGTAGATTTGTAGAATAAGCCAGTATTATGGCTATTCAGGCACTTAAAAAACGATTTATTTATAAAAAAAGTCTTTAAATGGAAAATAGGTCTTTAAAATGCCTACGTATAACCTCATAAAAGGCTAGTATTGTTAATAAGTGCACTGAAAAGTACCGGTAGAACTTGTATTTTTCAGTTAAACCAGAGATATTTAACCCTTAAATTGACTTTTGGCCCTTAACAAGTGTCAATAAGTCATAATATTTAGATATAGATTGTAGCAACAAGGTAAGAAAATGGCCGATAACGGTAAAGACGGAAGCGACGACAACGGTAAATTACTCTACTGTTCTTTTTGCGGTAAAAGCCAGCACGAAGTACGTAAGTTAATTGCCGGGCCGTCAGTATTTATATGCGATGAATGCGTTGATTTATGTAATGACATTATTCGCGAGGAAATTCAGGAAGCGAGTGGTTCTGAAGGTAGCTCTGATAAGTTGCCTACGCCCCATGAAATCACTGAAATTCTTGACGAGTATGTTATCGGACAGGCTCGCGCCAAGCGCGTTTTAGCTGTTGCCGTTTACAATCACTACAAGCGTTTACGTTTTGGTGAAAATCGTAGCAAAGAAAAAGACGAAGTTGAGTTAGGTAAGAGTAATATCTTGCTAGTGGGCCCTACCGGTAGTGGTAAAACCTTACTGGCTGAAACCTTGGCTCGCTTATTGAACGTCCCTTTCACTATTGCCGATGCAACAACGCTGACTGAAGCGGGTTATGTGGGTGAGGACGTTGAGAATATTATCCAGAAATTGCTTCAAAAATGTGACTACGATGTAGAAAAAGCACAACAGGGTATTGTCTATATCGATGAAATTGACAAAATTTCTCGTAAGAGTGACAACCCGTCAATTACACGTGACGTTTCCGGTGAAGGTGTGCAGCAAGCCTTATTGAAGTTAATTGAAGGTACTGTGGCTTCAGTGCCTCCTCAAGGGGGTCGTAAGCACCCACAGCAGGAGTTTTTGCAAGTTGATACTTCCAATATCCTGTTTATTTGTGGCGGTGCTTTTGCTGGCCTTGATAAAGTCATTCAAAATCGCTCTGAAAAAGGCGGCATTGGTTTCAGTGCGGCGGTTAAGAGTAAAGATGACAGTAAAAACGTTGGTGAAGCATTAAAAGAACTAGAGTCTGAAGACTTGGTAACTTATGGTCTTATCCCCGAGTTTGTTGGTCGATTACCCATGATTGCCACATTGAGTGAGCTTGATGAAGAAGCCTTGATTCAAATTCTTACTGAGCCTAAAAACTCTTTGACCAAGCAATATGGCAAATTGTTTGATATGGAAGGTGTTGAAATAGATTTCCGTCCGGATGCTTTAAGTGCTGTAGCGCGTAAAGCCATGGAGCGCAAAACAGGTGCTCGTGGGCTGCGATCTATTATGGAAGCTGTGCTTTTGGAAACTATGTACCGTATTCCATCAGAAGAAAACGTTGTTAAAGTGATTGTCGATGAGGGAGTGATTAATGCTGAATCCGAGCCCCTATTGGTTTACGACAATGTTGAGGTTCAAAAAGTCGCACCAGACGAATAAAACGCATGTTGTGTGATAATAAACGGTCTATTCCTCAAATCAGGGTATAGGCCGTTTTGTTTTTAGGGGCTTTGCTTTTTCTTATTTGACTTGTAATTGGCATCTATTGCCCCCAAGATTTACTCATAGAAAGCGTTTCAAAAATAAAGTAGTTTCCAGAGATAAGTGATTTTCATAAATAAGCAGTTCCCAGAAATAAATAGTATTGTTAAGAGGTAATACTGTGCACGACACTGACGAAAAAGCTCGCACTGATTTTCCATTACTCCCACTTCGCGATGTAGTGGTATACCCGCATATGGTTATTCCTCTATTTGTCGGTCGTGAAAAGTCTATTAAAGCACTCGATGTCGCCATGAATACCAGTAAACAAGTGTTATTGGTTGCCCAACGAGATCCGACCCAAGACGACCCGACTCAGGATGATATGTATCCTGTAGGCACTGTTGCCTCTATATTACAATTACTCAAACTCCCGGATGGCACCGTTAAGGTATTAGTAGAAGGCGGCTATCGTGCTCATATCGAGACTCTTGAAGATATTGATAATTATGTGAGTGTCACCGTTGAACCGGTTGATGGGGAAATCCTGCCTGAAGAAGATGCCGGTCAGTTAATTACCACAGTACTGGAGCAATTCGAACAATACGTTAATTTAAGCAAGAAGGTGCCCGCTGAGGTGATGACCTCGCTGACGGGCATCGAAGAGCCCGGTCGCTTAGCTGATACAATTGCAGCCCATATGTCTCTTCAGCTTGAGCAAAAGCAAGAAATTCTTGAAATGCCAAGTGAAAGAGCACGTCTTGAGCATTTACTTGATTTTATGGAAACGGAAATCGATGTTCATCAGATGGAAAAACGTATTCGTGGTCGCGTTAAAAAGCAAATGGAAAAAAGCCAGCGTGAGTACTATTTGAATGAGCAAATGAAAGCCATTCAGAAAGAGCTAGGTGAAATTGAAGATGCACCTAACGAAGTGGATGAGCTTGCCGAAAAAATTGAAAAAGCGGGCATGTCGAAAGAAGCGAAAGAAAAAGCCGATTCAGAATTAAATAAATTAAAGATGATGTCGCCTATGTCTGCGGAAGCAACCGTAGTGCGTAACTACATTGATTGGTTGGTGGGTGTTCCTTGGAAGAAAAAATCTAAGGTACGCAATGATCTAGCCGCAGCAGAAGACATCTTAGAAGAAGATCACTATGGCTTAGATAAAGTTAAAGAACGTATCCTTGAGTATTTAGCCGTGCAACAACGCGTTAAAAAATCCAAGGGTCCAATACTATGTTTGGTAGGTCCTCCTGGTGTGGGTAAAACCTCAATTGGTAAATCCATTGCCCGTGCGACCAATCGTAAGTTTTCGCGTATGGCGCTAGGTGGGGTACGAGATGAGGCCGAGATTCGTGGTCATCGCCGAACCTATATCGGTTCATTGCCAGGCAAAATTATTCAGAACTTGTCAAAAGTAGAAGTACGCAATCCATTATTTTTGTTAGACGAAATCGATAAAATGGCTGCGGACTTCCGTGGCGATCCTGCATCAGCCATGTTGGAAGTGCTCGATCCAGAACAAAACCATACCTTTGCTGATCACTACTTAGAAGTGGATTACGATCTATCTGATGTAATGTTTGTAGCCACAGCAAACACATTAAACATTCCGGGTCCGTTATTAGATCGTATGGAAGTTATTCGGTTGCCGGGTTACACCGAAGACGAAAAGAAAAACATTGCTATTAAATATCTTGTACCGAAGGCAATGAAAGCTAATGGCCTTAAAGATAAAGAGTTTCATATAGCCGATACCGCAGTGCGCGATATTATTCGTTATTACACACGTGAAGCCGGTGTACGTAACCTGGAGCGCGAAATTTCAAAAGTGTGCCGAAAAGTTGTGAAATCTATCGTGCTCAAGAAAGGCAAAGACAAGAACACTTCCAAGGTTTCCATTACCACGCGCAGTTTAGAGAAATATCTAGGCGTTAAACGCTTCCGTTATGGCTTGGCAGAAGAAAATGATCAAATCGGTCAAGTTACAGGTTTAGCCTGGACAGAAGTAGGTGGTGAATTATTAACCATCGAAGCCGTAGTAGTGCCAGGTAAAGGTAAAACCAGTCGCACCGGTCAGTTAGAAGATGTCATGCAGGAGTCTATTCAGGTCGCCCACACCGTAGTGCGTAGCCGAGCCTCCGTGTTGGGCATTAAGCCAGATTTCTATGAAAAGGCTGATATTCACATTCACGTGCCAGAAGGTGCAGTGAAAAAAGACGGTCCAAGTGCCGGTGTGGGCATGACCACAGCCATCGTTTCATCACTCACAAAGATCCCTGTACGCGCTGATGTGGCGATGACCGGAGAAATAACTTTGCGTGGTGAAGTGCTGCCCATCGGAGGTTTAAAAGAGAAACTTTTAGCCGCTCACCGTGGTGAAATTAAGACCGTGCTGATTCCAAAAGAAAATGAAAAAGATCTAACTGAGATTCCTAACAACATCAAGCAAAAGCTTGAAATCATTCCAGTTCAGTGGATTGATGAAGTACTTCAAGTAGCACTGGTTAAGATGCCAGAACCACTTGATGATGCGGATACAGTGGATGGAATTCAAACCAAAGGCAAGAAGACAACAGCAAAAAACAAGCCTGTTCAAGCGCATTAAACAGGCCTAATAAGGGAAATTTGTTGTAAATAAAGGGCTATCCTTAGTTGACTTGCTTCGGAGGCGCTTGGTATAACACTTGCGTTCAATGATCTAAACACTACGCGATCATCAAAATACAGCGACCAACAATGGCCTTTCTAGCAATCTCGTGTGGTAAACAGAGGTTAGCGAACACTTGTTTTTTTATTCTTAATTCAACGTACGATCTCAACCGGTTGTACTAACCTATATAGGGGAGCTTGGCTCAATGAATAAATCGGAACTAGCAGAAGCCGTAGCAGATGCGGCAAGTCTTTCAAAAGCAGATGGTGCGAGAGCATTAGATGCTGTAATTGATTCCATCACATCGGCTCTTAAGAGCGGTGACACGGTCTCATTAGTGGGTTTTGGAACCTTCCAAGTGAAGCAACGAAATGCACGTCAGGGCCGCAATCCTCGCACTGGCGAGACTATTCAAATTAAGGCTTCCAAAGTACCAAGTTTCAAGGCTGGCAAAGGCTTGAAGGATGCCGTAAACTAGCGCGCCTTTTGGGGTGCTTAGCTCAGCTGGTAGAGCGTCGCCCTTACAAGGCGGATGTCGGGGGTTCGAATCCCTCAGCACCCACCATAGTTATGACGGAGTGGTAGTTCAGCTGGTTAGAATACCGGCCTGTCA
>JBOEHG010000040.1:0-70604 GCA_050633825.1 Cellvibrionaceae bacterium
GCCCAGATATCTGGCAACGATTGAAAAACACTGAAATTGCCGTAATAAATATCAGCTAATTCTTCACCTAAATTTTCTAATTCTTGTGGAATTCTTTCAAGCTGTGGCAATTGATTAACAATTTTTTGCATAATGACTAGAAAAATATTTTCACCCAACGCTCGCTCACGCAAGGCTACTTGCCCACGACGAAAGAGTTCTCGGAGTTCATCACGATAATATATTGCATCATTATAAGCTTCTTGTAGCTTATTTAACTGAATACCTTCGGCAACATTCAGTAAATTAATTACAATTTCATGCATTGTATTAGGTAGGTTTTCGGGTAATGGTCGCGGATCAAAATGACTCACATCCAAAATATTAAATAATAGTATGGATGAATAGGCAATCGTTGATCGCCCCGATTCCGTAATAATAACAGGGTGTGGAATATCCAGAGGGTCAAGGGCTTCCATAATAGATTCAACCACATCGGTGCAATATTCACTGAGCTGGTAATTCATACTGTGCTTACCGCTACTACTGCTACCATCGTAATCGACCGCTAGGCCGCCACCCAAATCCATATATTGGAGTGGAACACCTTCTTTTACTAGCTCAACATAGTAGCGACAGGCCTCTATCATGCCGCTGCGAATATTGCGGATATTAGGAATTTGTGAGCCGAGATGAAAGTGCATTAATTGTAAGCAATCTAACATTTCAGCCTGTTTTAATTGCTCGATTAAATCCATCAATTGAATGGTATTAAGACCAAAAATACTTCGGTCGCCACTGTCTTCACTCCAATGACCATCAACCTTCGATGCAAGTTTTAAACGTACACCTAATTTAGGCTTCACCCCCAAAGCTTGACTACGCTGGATAATAATTGGTAATTCTGATGGCGTTTCAATAACAAAAAAACAATTCACACCAAGTTTTATTGCATGTAAACCCAGATCAATAAATTCAGCATCTTTATAGCCATTACAGATAATATAAGCATCATTATCACCAATATGTGAAAGAGCAATAATCAACTCGGCTTTACTGCCAGCTTCTAAACCATGGTTATATTGGGCACCAAAATAACTGACTTCTTTAATAACATGATTTTGCTGGTTAACTTTTATTGGAAAGACGCCGCGATAAACATTCTGATAACCCGCATCACTAATGGCTGATGAAAATGCTTTATTCAGGCAAGTAATACGATGATCGAGCAGATTCTCTATACGCAATAACACCGGCATATCAAAATCACGCTCACGCATAGCGGCAATCACGTCCACAAGAGAAACCTGAACACATTCATTACCCATTGGGGCCGAAATGACCACCTCTCCTTTTTCAGATATAGAGAAGTAATTGCCACTCCAGTTACGAATGCCGTATAACTCTTCAGCGTGCTGTTTTGTCCAGCTATTGACAGGGATACTTTTCAACGAATAGAGGCTCCAATTTAAATATAATAATAGTCAAAAAGGAGCGCACTTTCCCACAAAATATTGCACTTGAAAAGTATTTTTTTAGATTGGGATAACTATAATTCGGCCGCCTTAAAATCAAGCATCCGCTGCAATGGTTTCATTGCTTTTTTACCTAGTTCTGGATCGACAAAAATTTCATCTTTACCCGATTCTAATGCATGAATAATTTTTTCCAAATCATTCATGGCCATCCAAGGACAGTTCGCACAACTACGGCAGGTGGCACCGCTACCTGCTGTGGGAGCGATAAGAAATTCTTTATCCGGATTTTTCTGCTGCATCTTATAAAAAATGCCTTCATCCGTTGCAACAATCAGTTGCTTATTGGGTAAATCTTTAGAGGCGTTAATCAGCTGAGAGGTTGAGCCCACCACATCAGCGATCTCAATCACGGACTGAGGCGATTCTGGATGAACCAATACAGCAGCATCGGGGTAGACCGCTTTTAAATCCTCAATACCCTTAGCTTTAAACTCTTCATGAACAATACAAGCACCATCCCAAAGTAACATATCAGCACCCGTTTCTCGCTGAACATAATCACCTAAATGCTTATCTGGTGCCCAAATAATTTTTTTACCTTCACTATCGAGATAATCAACAACCTGTAAAGCAATACTGGATGTCACCACCCAATCTGCACGCGCTTTAACCGCAGCCGAGGTATTGGCATAGACCACGACTTCCCGGTCAGGATGTTGATCACAAAATGCAGAAAAGTCGTCGATAGGACAACCTAAATCCAGAGAACACGTTGCCTCCAGAGTCGGCATTAGAATACGTTTTTCCGGGGTGAGGATTTTAGCGGTTTCACCCATAAACTTAACACCGGCAACGATAAGTGTATCGGCTGGGTGTTCATTACCGAAACGCGCCATTTCCAGTGAATCGGAGACGCAACCACCGGTTTCTTCGGCCAAGGCCTGAATAGCAGGGTCTGTGTAGTAATGAGCCACAATCGCAGCATTCTGTTCTTTCAACAGACGTTTGATTGTTGCTTTGTGCGCTGCTGCTTCTTCAGGGGAATAATCCTGTTTTACAGCATTCACCAAGTGAGCATTGACTAACTCACGGGTTTTATCCATTTGTGGTGGAACCTGTTCGGTGCTTTTTTCAACAACGGACATAAATGACATCTCTTATGTGGGACAGCCATTTTAACATAGAGACAGATAAGTACAGAAACCCCAAATTACTGAAGAACTGGAAGCTACAGAGGCAAGATAACAAGACATTAAAAAAGGCCGCTATCTCTAGCGGCCTTTTTCACTAATAGCCTTCATAATTTAAGGGGAAAAATCAAAACCTGCTGGAAACTCGAAGAAGGTCTCTGTATAGGTCGCTGGGTCGGTTCTAGGCAGTTCTGCATTAAAGGCATCATTTAATGTATCAACAACAAGGTTGGAAACAATAGCATAGCCTCTAGCTGTAGGATGTACTCCATCTAAAGAAAAGGCTCCGCCAGTGCCAAAGACAGACGTTACTGTACCAGTACCGTAATTAAATCCATCACTATCAGCAACATCTGCCAATAATGTCGAAACGTCAACATGAACTAAATTCGGGTTCGCATTTGCTGCTGCCAGAATAGTCGCATTATAAGCTTGTCGGGCTGCTTCAATTTCAGCTGCTTCTGCTTCCAATAATACCTCGTCATCGTTCAATGCCGAACCAACACCGGCAACTGTTGTGGGATCACCAGCAACTCTTTCCTGACCTACTGGAGCCGTCAATAAAATAAAATCATTTGGGGTTGTTTGACGCCATTGCAACAAAGCTGAAAGAGCACCATTAATTGCAGGTAAATCTGTTAGGCCTTCATCAAGAATAACCGCCGGATTAAAACCTGCAGAGAAGCTAATTTTGCGGCTGTCGGCTTCCACCTGAGAAAACACTGCAGCATTAGCAATTAAGCCAACAGCGGTATCCAAACCATTGTTATATGCGGTATAAGCAAGGTTAGCCGCATCCGCTTGTGCCTGACTCATATAAATGATGTCGTAGCGAATAGCGGTAAAAAAAGGGATACTGGTAATACTGGGTATATTAATTAATGCCCCTTGAACACTGTTTGTGCCACTAGCGGTTAAAGCACCAACAATTCCGTTGTAGGTATCTTCAAAGTTAACAGGAAAACTATTCGCCATATCATTTGCTGGCGGTGTAATAGGGTCAGAGCCATCACCACCGGTAGTGCCATACCCTAAAATATCGTTATTACCAATCCATAAAGTAAAAAATGTCGGGCTCTGAGTAAGAGCATCTGACAACACCGTTGTTGTTGTAGAGCTGGCAAAATACACAAAGAAAGGGTTGGCGGTTGCAGGTGTCGTCAATAGCCCTGCGACATCACCATAGCTTGGAGCCGCTAAATGAAAGGACTTTGCGCCCGGAACACCTAAATTATTAAATGCACCGGTAAGTGGAATACCAATCTCGGTAGTCGGAGTACCCGATTGATTCGATGGTAAAAACTGCTGACTCACCGGACTACTAGGATCATAGTTAGGGTTTTCAACCAACACCAGTCTAGTGGGCGCGGAAGAGATAGGGTTACCCATCAATAACAAACCACCAAGGTTATCTTTAGCCAAAGGCTGAGTAAACTCACCCCCGCCTACTTCTGCAAAAGCTTGAGACAAAATATTAGGCATTGAATCCAGTTGACCATCAAGGTAAAGCGATCGGTCTTTAAAACCAGCGGTGAGTGAATCGCCTAATGCAACATAGCGTGTTACATCTAGATCACCAGCACTAAAGGTTTGGTTACCTACAGGATCATCAAAATCATTACTACCTACTCCTCCACTACCACAGGAAACAAGAATAAGCGTTGAAAAAACAGAGAGCGAAACATACTTTATTATTGAATTATTCATAGCGTTCATTCTAAAAATTGTAAGTGAGACCGAAACCAAGAGCATAAGCTCTAACCTTATAGGAACCTTCAAAAACACCTGCATCATTAAAATCGTAGGAGTTATCTTCCTCATCAAAATATAAATAGAGTGCTGAGAAATCCAGAGCTAATTTTTTAGATACTTTGTAAGTGATACCACCAGTAAAACCTAAAGAATCTGCTCTCGGGGTTTCTGGTGCAAAATACCCGTCACGAATAGGCGTCTGATCATAGTAAAAACCGGTACGAAACGTTAACTTATCCGATTTGGCATATTCCATTCCAAATCGATAGGTACTACTATTTTTATAATTACGTGGATTCACACTAACGGCACGATCTGGGTCAGTAACGCTATCGAATTCGAATGTTAAGTCTTCGTAAACATCCCAAAAGGTGTAATTATAATCAGCCGCTAATAATAAGCGGTCATTGACTTGATAGGTTAAACCTAAGGTCAACTCTGCTGGCAACGGTAGCTCAGCCGTATAACCGCCATCAACAAACACTGACTGAAAAGGACCGGGGACATCTCTAAAGTCGGCATCACCTTCTGACTTTACAATAATTTCAGAACGGTAATTAACACCGACGTTAACTTTTTCGGACACATCAAAGAACGCGCCTAAGTTAAAACCAAAATCAATAATATTCGAATCCTCTAGCTGAACATTGGATCGATTACCATTACTGTCTTGCAAGGAGGTATTGAGATTTCTGTTCAATTCAACCGCACTGATAGTTACAATGGGGCCACCACCAATGCTGACTTTGTCATTAATTTTGTAAGCAATCGTTGGCTGCAAAAAAATCGACTGTAAATCAATTTCATTAATTAAATGCGAACCAACCCAGTCCTTTTCCCACTCTACGACACTACCGTAAGGGGTGTAGAGACCAAAACCAAAACTCATTTTGTCTGAATAGCGCTTAGCTAAGTAGAAATTCACCGGCGTACCCAAGGGAGTATCAGTTTCAGCGGATGAACCTGTATCAACATTTTGGTAGCGGTTTTTTGTATCGATTAACGTCAGCCCCGACACTAGTTGAAAATCTTCTTTTAATTCTGTTAGAGCACCAGGATTAAAAAAGACAGCTTCTGCACTATTGGTCATAGCAACACCCGCGTGCCCCATACCTAATGCTTTTTGTCCTTGAACGGATACACGATAACCCCCGGAGTAAGCCAAGGGGGTCGCAACGATACAACACAAAGTAATGATGGCTTTTTTCATATTTCGGCTTCTTTATTCTTTATTATCAAGCACCCCGTCTACGATTGACTCAGCAGCTGAACGGGACTTAGGTAGATCTACCTCTGAAACAACTTCATGCTAACATAGAGCGAGCGCTCGCTCAAACAATTATTTTTAGCCTTTAGTCTAACAAAAAGAATACCTAATTGTGGCTATAGGCGCTATATAGCAACTACATTATGATGCAATCCTCTGAGTAGTCTATGCTTTAACTATTACGCTACAGACAGCGGTTTTACTGGAGAAAACGTACCTCAGCTATGGTCGATGTCTCACATACAACGGTAACCTGTCTTGGCTATACTACTCAGAGTGACAAAATCAGTAGGAGAAATACTTTGGAATGGTTTTTTGTTGATAACAAAACAATTAGAGAAAAGAGTTCAGGTTATACCCTGCGCCTCGTAAAGGGAACTTGGGCTGATCCGGAAGAAATCCAACCGGAAGTCCCTAAAAATGCCAAAAATATTAGGCAAGCTGAATTACTGCGACGAGGCTTGGAGTTTGCCTTCGACAGAGAGACGGAAGCTAAACAAGCTTAAGGCCCTTCCCCCTCACCTCTATAAATACCAACTCAAAAAGCTCACTCTAAAATCTAATACCATTACGCATATACTCCCATGCTTTCCTTAGGCATTTAAAAAGAGGCTGATCTCTTTTTTCTTTTTTTAAATGATAATGATTATCAATACTATTGACATTCAATCAAGTTAACACTACTATTCAACTCGGCTGGATCAGACACAGGCTGTTTTAGCGTCATTACCTCCCTGGGAATCTGTCTGAATTATATCCAGCTTCCAGCCCATTATCGATTTCAGGGAAATAGCGTTATCAATCATTTGATTATCATCTTAGGAATTAAATTAGACCGAGTTTTTGCACTTTACTCAAATAGGCATTATTAATATGAGCACCACTATAGATATGACTGAAAAATCATCGACCGATATTACCCCTCGTCGAGTGAAGTCCAGTGATTTACTAGCGGGTGATAAAACTATCATTATTGATCATGCCGGTTCTGAATATGAGTTGCGAATCACTCGTAGTCATAAATTAATTCTGACAAAATGATTTAAGCCTTTTAAGCCAAGCCATATACGGTACTTTTTATTTACACTATTAATTTATTTAGTAGTGAGTTACCTCAACCAGCCAGGCTATTTTTCTCAGTATTAATAGACTTTTCGAAGCAAAACTGGCTTTAGCGTTTGCGCTAATAGGTAACTAATATGAAACAACCATACTCCTTTATAGCGGTCATATTCACCCTTTTATTTATATCTCCAGCTCACCTTGTTTTTGCAGCAGATAAAACTGAACGTATAGCGGTTGCTGGTGGATCAATAACAGAGATTATTTATCGATTAAACGAACAACACCGTATTGTTGGCGTTGATTCTACAAGTCAATTTCCCTCAGAAGCCAAACAGCACCCCTTATTGGGTTATGTCAGAAATGTTTCTGTCGAAGGGGTTTTATCCCTCAAACCTGATTTACTTATTGGTGAAAAGGATACTGGTCCAACGAAAATCCTTAACCAAATTAAAGCCGCCGGTATTAATACTGTTATCATTGAAGAAGATGATACGCTTAGCGCAATCAATAAAAAAATTCGCTTAGTCTCTCAACTCTTACAGGTCGAAGCCAAAGGAGAGCTGCTGTTAGATGACATTCTTATCGATCTTTCAGCATTACAATATGCACGTAAAAAAATTAAAACCGCTCCTCGTGTTTTATTTTTACTAAGTGCCAGCAATGGCTCGCCTATTGCTGCTGGCAATACCACATCTGCTCACACAGCTATAGTAGAAGCGGGTGGTATTAATGTGTTAGCTCAATTCCAAGGCTGGGAAAAATTATCCCCCGAAGCAGCTTTTTCACTTAACCCTGATGTTATCGTTGTTATGAATCGAGGAGATAATATTTTAACTGAATTAAAGAATTTACCTCACTTCAAATACAGCAATGCGGTAAAGCACAATGCTGTCTTTACTATAGATGGCAATTACTTACTTGGCTTTGGTCCACGTACACCGCAGGCTATTGTTGAACTAGGCACAATGATTCATCCTAATTTTCCATTACCCGAAGGCTACAAATTACGCTATCCCAATAATGCCGGCATCAATACAGCAGGTCACTGATGCTTAATTTACTGACAACCCTAATACAAGGGCACAATAAACAAAGCTTATCTATCCCCGTTAATGTTTTATTATTAATCCTAGTAAGTACTGCTGCACTAATGACAGGTGCAGTATCTATATCATTGATTGATATTTTTTCTAGCGCAATCACGACAGGCCCATCGCTTGCAACAACAGTATTAGTTGAAATCAGGCTGCCGAGAATCATTTTATCTATTTTTGTCGGTGCTGGCTTAGGTGCCTGTGGCGCAGCAATGCAGGCACTTTTTCGTAACCCTTTAGCTGATCCGGGCTTAATTGGCGTCGCGGGTGGTGGCGCACTTGGTGCTGTAATCATTATCGTATTAGGTAATTCATTTTTCGAAAGCTTCACCCAGACTATTGGCATTTATGCTTTGCCAATGGGCGCAATGCTGGGCTGCTTAAGTGTGTGTGCCATTATTTATCGCCTCAGTCAACGCCAAGGTGAATTTACTATTATGACATTACTTCTAGCGGGCATTGCTGTTAATGCCATTGTGGGTTCTGTTATTGGCTTACTCACATTAATTAGCGACGACAGCGAATTAAGAGAATTGACTTTTTGGACGATGGGTAACTTAGGTGGCAACCATTGGAAACTTACTTTACCCGTATTATTCTGTATAGGGATAAGCCTCACTGGTATATTACGGCTGGCAAAACCACTTAATATTTATCTTTTAGGCGAGTCACAAGCGCATCATTTAGGCATACAAGTCACACAATTAAAAAAACGGCTTTTCTTTTTTACGGCACTCGCTGTAGGTGCGGCTGTCTCTATTAGTGGCATGATTGGTTTTATCGGTTTTGTTGTCCCTCATATAGTTCGGTTGATCATAGGGCCCGACCATCGCTTTTTATTACCCGCAAGCATGTTACTTGGGGCTAGCTTACTGACGTTTGCAGATATTATTGCACGGGTCGCTATTATTCCTGCTGAATTACCTATTGGCTTAATTACCAGTGCCATCGGTGGCCCCTTCTTTCTTTTTGTACTTTATAAACAAACATCTTCTCTATCGGTTTAAACCATGTGTATAAAACTAGACTCTGTATCTCTTACAATTAATAACAAGCCACTACTGAACAATATTAATTGTAATATTTCACCGGGTGAACTGACGGTTCTTATTGGCCCTAATGGCGCAGGTAAGTCAACATTATTAAAAGTGTGTGCAGGTGACCTTAGGCCTGTATCTGGATCAATCAAATTAAATCAGCGTGATATACATGATTACTCTGCAAAAACACTATCATCATTACGTGCAGTAATGACGCAAGAATACAGAATGAGTTTTAGTTTCACTGTGCGTGAAATTGTAAACATGGGTTGCTTTGTTTATGAAGATGTACTTTACCAACAAAAACAACAGGCGATTATTCATGAAGTAATGCAGTTTATGAATATTGAAGCCTTGGCTAATCGCCATTTTTCTACGCTATCCGGGGGCGAACAACAGCGCACGCAACTTGCACGGGTACTGGCTCAACTATGGGAGCCTTACTCACACAATGAAGCACGTTACCTCTTCCTCGATGAACCTACCTCCAGCTTGGATATTTTTCATCAATATAACGTCTTATCTCTCGCCAAACAGCTCACTAAACGCAATATTGGTGTATTGGCTGTTGTTCATGATTTATCCTTAGCTGCCAGCTTTGCGAACCAGCTTATCCTGCTCTCTGGAGGAGAAATTATTACCCATGGTCCAGCAAATGAAGTTCTACAAAGAGAGCACCTATTATCCGTTTATGGTATTGGCGGGCACTACTTCCACAAATCGGAACATTTTCAACCCTCTTTATTAGTAGAAAATAGTCCTTAAAGAGCTAAATGCAATTGACAGTGATTCTCATTTGCACTATTATTTAACCATCATTAACGAGAAAGCTTTACATACATGTTTGTCTGCCTTTGCAAAGGTATTACTGATACCCAAATCAAACAATCCATAAAAGATGGCGCTGATAGCCTAAGGGACGTGCGTCGTGATTTGGGTGCTGCTACCCAATGCTGTAAATGCCTGCCTGAAGTTCGTTCTATTGTTAATGATGCATTGTCTAGCAAAGAACAGTCATCCCCCCTATTTTCACCCGCTCTCTTCTTCCCCGCCGAAACGCAAACCTAAACAACAATTATTACCATTCATAATCACTAATAAAATCATAGACTTATGTGATCTTAAAGGTTGACTTGTACGTAAATAAGTCCAAAATCATACACACAAATTTTGGGCTGGAGTTGAACATATGAAAGGTGACCCTAAGGTTATTGAATTTTTAAATAAAGCGTTAGGCAATGAACTGGTTGCGATTAACCAATACTTTCTACATGCAAAAATGTACAAAGATTGGGGGCTCGATGCCCTAGGAGATTACGAATATCACGAATCTATTGATGAAATGAAACATGCCGACAAGCTTACGGAGCGCATTTTATTTTTAGAGGGTTTGCCTAATTTACAAGATCTCGGCAAGCTCTATATTGGCGAAAATACCAAAGAAATGCTTGAGTGCGATCTTAAATTGGAGCACCAAGCCATCCCCCTATTACGCGAAGCCGTAGCCTATTGTGAAAGCGTTAAGGACTATGTCAGTCGCGATCTTTTCAGCGAAATACTGGACAACGAAGAAGAACATGTGGATTGGTTGGAAACTCAACTTGGTCTTATCGAAAAAATAGGCATTGAGAACTACTTACAAAGCCAAATAAGTAACGCTGAAGGCTAACCTGAATTTAACCCTTAATACATACTCATATTATTCTTCTTTTTAGCCTTCCGGCTATTTTTCCTTCTATTTTTCTTTGAGAATAATATGAGTATTAACAATCTGTTGTTTTTGTAATAAGGTTAATACTTTTACAAAACGTTGAACATCCGCTTGTTGATCAGCGGCAATACTAACAGTAACTTCAGCCTTTTTATTAAATTGCCGTAATAAGTTTTCTCGAAATAAAGACCATTCAGCAAAATATTGCTGATCGATAAACCACCCTCTATTATCTTCAGTGATTGTGACTGCAATGATCTCTTGATTTACTGGTGTTGTAGATGCAACTTCATCTGTTTCGGGCACAGTCACTGGCAGTGATAAGAGCCTCGTATTCGCCGTAAGTAATAAAAAAACAATAACAATAAAAATAATATCAATCAGTGGGGTCAATTCAAGGGATTGATTTTCATTACCATTCGGTGATGAAACACTTATGACTTGAACATCTCTAGCGAGAGAAATCATATCGCAGCACGAGTTATATCAATATCACTGAATGAAAAATGAATCGTATTCATTTGTAATTCAGCCTGCTCTAATAGCCTATCAATCCAAATACGATACAAGTGGACGACAACCAATGCCGGGATAGCAATCAACAAGCCAACAGCGGTTGTATTCATCGCCAGTCCTAAACCATCAGCCAACACCGACACTTCCACCGGACCTTCCTGCTGGCTAATACTGACAAAAGAATCCATCAATCCCAATACTGTACCTAGCAAACCCAATAAAGGCGCAACTAATACTACGATGTTAAGCAAACGCAAACCTGAGGCTAATTTTTTCTTTTGCTGAGCTAACCATAAAGAAGCCAATTCAGAACGGATATCTTTTTTATAACCCTGATAATCATGAAGTAATGACACGCCTTGTTTACCTAATTTTTTAGTAAATGTATAACGCTGTAAAATAAGAAAACGCTCAACAATCACTGCACAGGCAATAATAGAGCAAAGCACAAAAGGGATTTTTAGTAAACCAAGCTGCTGAAATAATAATGAAAAATCTAACATAATCAATTTAATGAAAACTCTATGGGTATTCGAATAGTCACCAACTGTGACTGTATATCTTTTTGGTATTGGGAAAACTGCCATTGTTTAACCGCATGAAGTGCCGCCTTATCTAACACTGACACACCCGAGCTTTTATGAATAGCCAACTCTCGTTGTTTTCCATACTTATCGAGGAAAACATCAAGCCAAACGGTGCCTTGTTGCCGCTTTCGTCTAGCAATTTCAGGGTAATTAGGTGGAACGGGCGGCGCCGCCAATGCAGGGTTATAAATTATAGCATTCTCCACATTACTGACATCTTGGTTATGGTTATCACTATCCCTTTGATATTCTACTTCTTTTTTCGCTAAATCATTTTCAATAGACTCTACTTTATCAACGCTTACCACTTCTTTTTTATTAAAAATTTTTTTATCTCGTTTTTGTACATTATTATTTTTAAAAAATTCTTTTTTAGACTGAGAAAATTTTTGATTATTATTTAATGCGAGAAAGTTCGTTATTTTTTGTATTGATTTTTGACTAACGTCCTGAACAGCATGAATATCACTACCCTTTTCACTCCCTTCGCTATTATTTGAGCTAATATTCCTTATCTTGTTTGAAAAGCTAATAGATAAAGAGTCATTGCTATTACTATTATCATTACTAGCGTTATTGTGATTTTTCCAAGACAGACTATTACTACTCTCTGCAAAAAGGAGTAGCCACAGATGAACACCAACAACCAATAACCAGCATCCCACACGGAAAATCCATTCCTGCCACTGAACGTTATCTTTTTCTTGATTTATCATCTGCAGCTACTGTTCGGCAATAGGCTATTTAAGCCACGGTTGATTGTTTATAAGGGACATTATTCGCCAACACACTTTCCGCCAACTGAGTCCATAAAGGATTTTCTTTGTGTCTTTCCTGACGCTGTCCAAAAAATTGAACAACTTGATTACCATCTATATCGTAAAATTCCAGCGATGTCACAATACCATCAATGGTTGGCTTCCTTACCAACCATGCTTCTGCAATGCCGGTTTCCATAAGATGCAAATTAAATTCAGGGTCTAAAATATTTAACCAAGGACCCATTGCTTTCACTTTATTAATTTTTCCTGAAAAAATTTGTATTCCGCCACTATTTCCAACAAAACACATAATGGGCAACTGCATTTCTGCAGCACTGACTAAAATACGTTCCAGCTCTGCAGGGGAGAAATCTTCTGCATATTCAGAACCCACTATACGAAACGCTTGCTGCCGCTCAACCTTATGCTTTTTTAAAATATGAATAAATTGATGCACATCTGTCATTGATTGCCAATCAATAACTAGCTGCTGTGCATTTACTTCGGTAGAGGCAATTGCTATATCTGATGGCTTACCAACAAAAACTATAGATTCACTTTGGTGGTCACTGACATAAGATTCTAATAAATAACGATAATGATCAAAGTTACTCTTTTCTTGTAAAAATATCTTCTGTATTGCCACACCGGATTGATCAAAAAATTGCAGACTATAACGATCACCCTGCTTAGTATTTTCTCTTACCGCATAAACATGCTTCCATTTTGACAAAAAAAGTCTAAGGTCTATTTTTTTATCATCGGCAATAACCAGGCCCATTGGCCCATTAATGTTAATATTTTGATACTCACCCTTACGCTCATGAACCGCATAATTATTACGCGTTAAATTCATGATATACCCTAGTTTGGGTAGATCTTCGATTAATGCTTTAAAGTCAGTTTTTAATCGAATACTTTGTAAACCTAGCTGTTCGTCAATTAAGGCTGCTTCACTGACGGATAATGCTTGGGCAACATCACGCTGTCGTGTTTTTGGATACAGGGCAATAAATTTTTTGTAGCTGCTTCTTAGTTCGGTGTCCTGAAAAGGACGGCTAAAATAATCTGCTAATTGCATATTCATCTCCCGTTTAAAATGTACTACTCAGGGTTAATTTAAATGAACGCCCTTCTTCCAATAACTCAAAGGCACTTTCATCAAGGACTGTTTTGTTACCGACATTGTCGATACCCAATCGTAATTGGGTATCCCCAAATAATGTTTTTGAAATACCAATATCTGCAACGCTATAGCTCTCTATCTCTTCTGTATTATCGACATTGGTATATTGGTCACTGAGATAACGAACACCCGCATCTAAACGAATACCCCATTGAGATAAACGATGCTGGATATTGATTTTAGCTGTATGCTCAGCTCGATCAGTCAACTGCTTGCCTTTGTTTTCTTCTGAACGATTTTCAGTATCAAGATAGGTATAACTAATATTGAATTTAGTCTCTTTATTTTTGCTATAAAATGACCAATCGGTCTCCAAGCCCTGAATCAGGGCCTCATCAATATTATTATATTCAGCGGTTGTAACAGGGAATGGGCCGGTGTTATCGACAGTATCGATTAAAGAAATTAAGTCATCGATTTCAGTACGAAATAAGGTAACAGAGCCAACAATATTGCCTTTATTGTAAGTCAGGCCTAATTCTACTGTTTGCCCCGTTTCTGGCTGTAAGTCGTCGTTACCAATATAGGTCCGCGTAGGTCCTGCAGGCACAATATAAGCAGAAGAACCCTCTCTTAGAGACGGGGCAAGATAACTTTCACCATACCCAGCTTTAATACCCCAATTCGATGAAAGTTGAGAAAACCAATTAATTTTAGGGCTGGTTTCGTTATCATATTTACTGTGCTTATCGTAAGCCAAACCAAGTGTTAGCTTATTACTTGCATTAATGTCGATAACGTCTTGAATAAATAGTGTTGTAGCATCAATGCTATCATCAAAAATAATACTATCCCTGCGCTCAGCTTCTTCTTCCCGGTACTGAATACCTGCACTGAGATATTGCGCTTGGCTTAGCTCACCTTGAATATCAAATGAAGCACCATTTTCTGTAATTTCCCAAATAGACGTACCTTCTTCTACATCTGAATTACTGGCGACAACACCTATATTCGTTGCAAACTTTCCAATCCTGGTTTCGTAATCAATAGTGCCTCGGCGACGCTTAACATCAAGAGGGATAGAACCTACACCACGAAAACCATTATCGATATCTTCACCCTCTTCATTTCCGTAAAGAAGGCCAAATTGAAGCCGGTTATTTTCATTAAGATCAATACCAAGATCAGCCTGAAGGCTTTCGGTTTCTTTTTCTGATTGCAGGGTTAAGAGATCATCATCATCAAAAATAGCATCCCTATTCGTCGACTCAAGCGCTAAAGCCAAGTCAACCTGTTGGCTTATCGATCCCGACGCTGCCAAGCTAATACCTTCTCCATCACCACCATTGGCATCATCAGTTTGCTTCGTATAAAGAGCAAGGTTGCCACGCCATTCCTGTTCCGCTTTGCGGGTAATAATATTGATTACGCCTGCTAGCGCATCAGCACCATAAAGGCTTGAAGCGGGCCCACGAATCACTTCAATCCGCTCTATATTAGCAACAGGCACCCAGTTGTAACGAAACGCTGGTGCAAAAGGGAGATTACGATCGGTATTCGGTAGGCGCTTGCCATTCACCAACACTAATACCTGATCCGTATCCTGACCTCTGAGTTGAGGTGCTTTAGTAGAACTACTCCCGGTTACAACTAACTGTACTCCGGGAGTCGTTTCCAATACTTCAGTAACACTTGTCGCACCACTTGCACGAATATCCTCACCCGTCACAACCGTAACAGAGCCAGCGAACTTAGTGGCATCGACTGGCGCCTTTGCCGATACAATGACCTTGCTCATTTCAAATTTATTCTCAGCAACACATAGCTGTGACGCCAACAAACAGCTCCCCATAAGAAGACAGAGCTTCTTTACCTTAAATAACAACATTTATTAAACCTTGGACTAGATAATCAATACCAATTTGTAGCTGGGAGGGAGCAGATACAAAACCCATTTGAGAATGATAATAATTATCATTAAGTTTTGCAACTAAATTTTGTAATTAATGTAAATCAAGGAAATGGGGCAAAGGACATATATAAAGAAGGGAAATAGAAAGTGGTATCGATGGAGAGACTAACCAGGTAACCGCTACTTTTCATAGTGGTTACCTGCATAAGGCTCTGTATTAATGACTAAACAAAGAGCCAATAGTACTACTAAGCTGCTAATTACCTAATTGATAGCCACAATTGAAATCGACAAAATACTGATCAGACTCTAACCGTAATATAGCAGAGACATCTCCTTGTACTGTATCACCAATGCGCCACTCACCAAACCAATGTGGTTCTTGCTCACTATAGTTAATAGAGAGCTTAGACTGCTTCCCAAACTCTCCCCACTCATCACTAGAGAAAGTTAATGCTATCTTATTTTGACCATTTTTGATTTTCCCTGTCATCAATAAATTGGGGTTATTATTAAAAGTATTAGATGAGGTCTGGCCAATGATACTTTTATTATCTACTTTGACACAGAAAATTTCGAAGATTGAATCAAAAGAATCTATCTCACCATCAGTTATAAAGTCACGCTGTATGAACCATACACCATATGATTTTTCTTCAGCTTTAAACGGTAAACTTAGGGTTGTGCAAAGTGTCTCTTGTGCACATAATGAGTCATCTGTAGCTACAGTTTCATTTGAAACTATGGTCTCATTTGAATCCATAGATAGCACAGAAGAAAAAACATTATTTTCTTGAACTATACCTACAGGGGGCTCTGAATTTTCTACCTCAACTTGATTCGAAACTGCTTTCCCCGACATTGATGCCAGTGCGACGACGGGAAGCACTGCTGCCACTTTGAATTTCATATGATAAAATCTCCTGATTAAGTTTAATTAACACCTGATTACAATGATAAAAATAAGAAATCACCTCTTCTTTCAATACGATATAATAACGATTTTTATCACTATTCTTTAATCGAAGAACATGCCCTGAAATCATGGCGTGAAAAATTCTTAACACACCTGAAAGTAAAAAATACGCAGGATCTTCAATACCCTTTACATCGACATTAAAGCTTGCCAACCTCAAAAAATTGCTGATTTCTTCAACAGATTTAGCGCTTCTAATATCTTTAATTAAAGCCTTTATCGTTTTTTGTGAAAATAAGAATTCTTTAGAAAGGGGTTCACTCGTAATTGGCAGAAAACATTTCTCTCCGTCACCAAAACAAAAACCTTCTCTTTTCTTGAACTTGATCATTTCATCAAACAGAGCTGAAAACTTAATCACTTTAGCACCAGCAATAGCGGCTCCATCTGAACCATTAAATACATTTATAGAATTATTATTAGATATAATTTTTTCTATATTTTTTCTAGCGTTGTTATATATTTTATTTGTATAAACATTCTCACCAAAGTTCCCTTTAACAAAAATTTCATTATTTTGTACAACTTTTGCCAATATTGAATTTGGGTTATAAAAATCAGAATAAGATGAATGATGACGTTTTATATCCTTACAACCATAATCGCAACCCAACAAAACAATATTTTCCCAGCCAACAGAAATGCATGCAGATAGAGCAAAGTTAGTGACAGTGGGATTACAATAGTATAAAGGTGGCTGATCAATCAATTTTGACTTCTTCAAGACTAATGCACCCAAATCATTAGCCTTTGAAAAAAGGTAGCTATTCTTAAAGATAGACACCTCCTTTGGACTCACAGTATTAAGTGCAAACAAGGTGGTTTTATTGGTTACCTCAGGGGTCAACCAATACTCTAAACTTTCAAAGATAGTATCTCCTCGCTCCATCTCTACGTGAATATCAGGAATAATACCTACCTTAAGTAATGGAACCAGAGACGTACCACAAGAAACAATAGTGGCATAATTCTGTACAGCTTTAATATCGTCTAAATTTTCATCTAAAGAAGGCCCATTACCAACAATAATTGCATAGCCTTTAGGTGAACCAAAATTTTCTTCTTTTGAGTAAAATTGTTCACCATGTAAAACATTGGTTAAAGTATTTTTCAGGCCTGTGATTTCATCATCAAAAAAACCCCAACCACTAAACCAGCGATTTCGCATCGACACTATATTGGTAAAAATATCATCTAATAAATCCGTGTGATAATGCCTAAAAACACTTATATCAGACATTAAACCAAAACCTTGGCTTCTTGCGAGATACATCATTTGCCCACTAAAACTCTCTAGATTAGATGGCTGAAGTATTGAGAAAAAACCATTACGAGACTCACACTTCTGTTTAATTTTAGCGAAATCCAAACATTCTAAGCAGTGGAGCAACATATCGTCACTAGGCTCTATTAGAATAATATTTTTAATAGTAAAACGTTGAAACAAATCCTCTATATGAAAACCAAGGCCAGCACCCAAAACAATAAGTGTGTTCAATTTATTATCTGGTTTTTTATGCTTTATAAAACCGTCAAATAGATTATTAAGCCGATTAATAACGCTTTGATGGCGCGAAAAAAATTTTTTATTGTTTTCATAGTGCATTGAATAACGCACTGGAGATTTAGCAAATTCATCCACTTGAGCACTACAGGCTACGTTAGCATCTATGCCATAGAACTTTTCTCCATCAACAAGTAGATCAATATTGTCAACTGATCTTTCGACTTTCATTTTAGAGTGATGAGCATTTAGCTTACAATATAGGTCATAGTGACATTTTTTTAATAAAGACAAATTCCTTCTAAAAACTTTCATAACTAAAAGATTCCAAGAATTGATCAAGTATTCAATATAGGTTAAAAATATGAATTATCCAGATAATTAACTTATTTTTAATAAAACTTTAAAAAATAATTAAATAAGATGTGCTGATAGTTTACAGCAATAGTCGAACTGTATTTATTCTTTTAATTGTGATGTGTTTTTATTTAATAAGGCAATCGCTTTGTTTAAAGCTTCAAGTTTAGTATTGCATAACTGAGCGCCTGGAATAAGTTCAAATACACCGAGGCGCTGCAAGCTTTTTTTTGCTTGGGCAAGAGGCTTGATAACAAAAACCTGCTTACCTGAATCGACAGCATCACGTACAGTATTTTCAATAGCTAAAGAGATCGTTGTATCAATAAGAGGAACATCACTAAGATCCATTATAATCGACTTATAACGCTGTATTGTCTCATGCTCTCGAGCAATTGCTTTTGATACACCAAAAATCATTGGACCACTAAAATACACTAAGAGAACACGATTACCTGCACGATCAAGCAGAGTCTTTTCATCATTACTTAAGGGAACATCATCGTCTGCATCGCTAATTGCTTTAATATTTTTTGTTTGTAATGCACTAAGTCGTTCAATGGTGAGAATATTAGCGATAAGTACACCTAAGCCTACCGCAACAATCAAATCCAAAAATACCGTTAATAACATTACGCCATACATAATAAACGTAGCATGCCTGGAAACCTTGTGCGCCCTCTTAATAAAACTCCAATCTAAGATGTTGATACCTACCTTAATGGCTATTCCGGCAAGTACAGCCAATGGAATCAGTTGAGTCAAATGACCTATACCGAAGACAATAAGCAATAAAATTAATGCCCGTGTGATACCTGATATCGCAGAACGAGCACCACATTGTATATTCACAACAGTACCCATAGTGGCACCCGCACCCGGTAAGCCACCTAGAAAGCCTGAAATCACATTACCAAGCCCCTGACCAATAAGCTCTTTATCGGAACGGTGTTCCTGCCGAGTTAAACTGTCTGCGATAACTGAAGTCAGCAGCGAATCAATGCACCCCAAAGTACCCAACACCATGCCATCAAGAAGCATCGTTGTTAACTGCTCATGCGTGAATGTCGGCAAAGTAATCGTAGGCAGACCCAAGGATATTTCACCAATTTTGCGAATATCCATATCGGAAAATAAAAAACTTGCGAGAAAACTACCTAAAACCAGCGCTACAAGCTGAGGAGGAATATAACGCCCCAGAGCCTTTGGCATAAAAAATAAAATAGCAAGTGCGACTGCAGCTAAGATTGTTTCTTCGAATTTGAAGTTTTGCCACAGTTCAGGCAAAGCAACCAAGGTACCGATAACGCCACCAGAAGGAGAAGCCTGACCTAAAAATGGTGCTATCTGCAAAATAATGAGAATAATACCAATGCCAGACATAAAGCCTGATATCACACTATAGGGCATCAAGGTAATGTACTTACCAAGCTTCATTATGCCCAATAGAATTTGAAATACGCCTGCAATCATCACCACGGTAAAGGCCATTGCCAAACCATTATCCGGGTTGCTGGCCATCATCGTGGTCAATACAGCGGTCATCACTACAGTCATAGGACCCGTAGGTTCCGATATCAAAGTCGGTGTACCACCAAAAAGGGCGGTAAACAACCCAACCAAAATAGCACCATAGAGTCCAGCTTCTGCACCAGCACCTGAAGCAACGCCAAATGCCAAGGCCATAGGCAGCGATACAACCGCAGCTGTTGCTCCACCCAGCACGTCACCTCTTAGAGAAGAGAAATTAATATCATTAAACAGTTTCAACATAGTAAAAATGCGTGGCAAGGTATTGTTGAGCTTGGATAAATCTCAGAGAATGGAAAGAAAAGGAAAACGGCACAGCAATTACATAGAATTGCCAATTAGCGGTATCGCTGGTAAACCTCATCTAGAAAGCCTTCTTTTCTCATACTTTCAAGAATATTATTTAAGTTATCGACGATTGTTGCAGGTGTTTTAATATTGAAGGCTATATACATTTGTGCCTTTCTGACGGTGTATACCTCTGTCAATGTATCGACACCATACTGTTTGGCTAGGTAAGGGCCATAGAGGTTGCCAGAAATCCATAAATCTATACGTCCTCTCTGTAGTTTTAAAACATTGAGATGATCACTTCGCACTAACTCGGCATCAATACCCTTTGACTGAAGCAGGCTAACCGCAACAGATCCACGGTATGCTCCCACAGTATAATTGGACAAGTCGCTATCATTATTTATTTCTATAGCCTTATCTCTATTAGCAAATAAAACATAATTATTATTTGCTATAGGGCCAACCCACTTAAACAGGTTTTCTCGAGCTTCAGTACGTGTTGTAGAAAAAACACCTGTGTATTTTTTTTCCTGTGCATTGCCATAGGCCCTTTTCCACGGCATAAGATTCATTGAATAGGAATACCCTGAACGACGCATCATTTCCAAAACAATCTCTGTAGATGCACCACCAATGCCCGTACCAGACTTATCTAAAGATAAATCTATATTGTAAGGCGGATAATGCTCCGTTGTAAGCGTAATGGTTTGTGCATAAAGAGGAAGACTGATAAAAAACAAAATATACTTAAACATGGAAAAACCTATTACTTAATTATTTTTTTTCTTTTTTTAATATTCTCTATCTCTCTAAGACGACGTATCGCCATAGACAAACTAATTTTCATCCTATCAATAGCATTAGCAACCTGCCCAATTTCGTCCCTTCTTTGGATATCGATATCAACATCAAAATTACCACGACTGACTTTATTGGCTGCATCAGTTAGCTGAGATATAGGTCTTCTTAATATTTCTGACATGACAAACCACAATATAATAAAAACAGCAATATCCAATAGCAGCAATGTAGCCAGCAAGCCTTTAACGGATTCAATTAGCTCTGATTTTTTAAACTTTTTGTTAACGTAGACAATGACACGCCCTATTTTTTCATTTTTGTTAACAACAAAAACTTCTTTCTTTATTTCATCACTTCCAATAGCTTCATAGCTTTTATCAACATCCAATATACCCCAGTTAGCACCTCGTTGCCTCCCTATAATAAGCCCGGAATTGTCGGTATCAAACACCAAAATGGCTGATATATCACGCGTTAACATTTCCGTCTCTACTACATCTGCAATCAAGTCATTATCTAGATCCCATAAAGGAATACGCAAATTATTCTCTAGCTTACTGGCAGATATTTTTGCTAAGTCATTCATTTCTGAATTCATCAATGCTTGCCTTCGACTAACCTCATAAATAGAGTACCCTCCCAATACCAGAGTAATAACAAGAATCGCAATAAATATAATTTTTGTCTGAACAGACAGTAGAAACTTAATATTATTATCTTTCATTTTTAAAACCCGAAAGTGATAGCATTCAATGCTTACATATAAGACACAAACACAGATGGAATGATTAATTTACATTTGAGTAACGATCATATTATTTGGCTCCATTATCTTTTCTAGTTCACTTTTATCTAACAAGCCTTCCTTTTCAACAAGTTCAATAACACTGCAATTTTGTTCTAGTGCCTGTTTTGCAATGCGTGAAGAGTTTTCATAACCAATATAAGGGTTAAGTGCTGTGATAATACCAATACTGTTATCAACCATATTCCGACAATGCTCTTCATTGACTGTAATACCGCTAATACAAAGATCTTCCAACATAACCATTGCACGGCTTAATAGACGAATAGAATTAAGCGTGTTATATGTAATCAAAGGCTCCATGGCATTTAGCTGCAACTGACCCGATTCAGCCGCCATTGTGATAGCCATGTCATTACCAACAACCTGATAAGCCACTTGATTCACTGCTTCAGGTATAACAGGGTTTATTTTTCCCGGCATGATAGAGCTACCCGGTTGTTGTGGAGGAAGGTTAATTTCATTTAACCCAGCTCTTGGCCCCATACTGAGCAAACGTAAGTCATTTGAAATTTTTGAAAGCTTTATCGCCAGTCGTTTTAAAATACTAGAGAATAAAACGAAGGCTCCCATATCCGAACTTGCTTCAACCAAGTCTGTCGATTGAGAAAAAGAAAAACCTGAAATTTCAGACAGCTCATCAACTGCCATTTTCCCGTATCGAGGATTGGTATTGATACCTGTCCCTATAGCGGTACCTCCTAAATTGATTTCAGTCATTTTGGCGGACAAACCGGTGATAAGAAGCACATCCTCGTCCAATGTTGTGGACCAAGAAGAAAATTCTTGACCAACCGTCATCGGGACAGCATCTTGCAATTGAGTTCGCCCCATTTTGATAATATCTGAAAAGTCATTTGCTTTTTCAGTAAAAGTATTCAACAGAGATCGAAGCGCATCGACTAATTCGCCATGACTTAGCAGTATAGATAAACGTACGGCTGTAGGATAAGCATCATTGGTAGACTGCGACATATTGACATCATTGTTAGGATGCAATTTCTGATAACAACCTAAGGAGTGCCCCATATATTTCAAACCAACATTAGCTATTACCTCATTGATATTCATATTGGTCGAAGTTCCAGCACCACCTTGAATCATATCCACAATAAATTCGTCGTGATATTGATCATTAATAATATCCTGACTCGCTTTGACGATAGCATCTGTCTTTATTGCATCTAAATTCCCAAGTTTATAATTAGCTTTTGCTGCAGCCATTTTAACCATAGCCAAAGCACGAACTAATTTAGGAAAATGATGGAGAGGAACCCCTGTCAATTTAAAATTTTGTGCTGCGCGCCATGTTTGGATTCCATAATAAGCATTACTAGGAATTGCAGCTTCTCCCAATAAGTCTTTTTCAATACGCGTATCACTCACAATATAACTCCATTAAATAACAAATTAGCAATTAACACTGATAAAGCATTTATAAAATTTGACCTAAAAATTCTTTTGTTCTCGGATCTTCGGCTTTATCAAAAAATACCTCTGGTGAACCATGCTCTACAATTACGCCTCTATCGGTAAAATAGATATGATCAGCAACTTCTCTGGCAAAACCCATTTCATGCGTGACCAAAATACAGGTCATTCCATCTTGCGCTAACTCTTTAATAGTCACCAAGACTTCTTTTACTGTTTCAGGGTCAAGTGCTGCTGTAACCTCATCAAACAACATAACCTCCGGGTTCATTGCTAACGAGCGAGCAATAGCAACCCTCTGTTGCTGACCTCCAGACAGTTCGCCCGGGTAACTATTTTCTTTACCTTGTAATCTAACCTTTTTAATTAACGCCATGGCTTGTTGCTCAACATCCTCTTTATTTTTTTTCAGTACTAAAGTGGGTGCCATCATCACATTTTCTAATGCTGTTTTATGGGGAAATAAATTATATTGCTGAAAAACCATCCCTACATTTTTTCTTAGGGCTAACTTATCTAATTTAGGATCATTAACTTCTATACCCTTGACTTTGATAGAACCGCCATCAATAGGATTAAGGCCATTTATGCATCGGATAAAGGTTGATTTTCCAGAGCCCGATGGCCCTATAATACAAATCACCTCCCCTTTTTTTATTTCCATAGAAATTCCTTTTAAAACTTCTAGATCACCAAATCGTTTAGTGACTGAATCTGCAATAACAATAGGTGCCCCTTGGGCCAATGCTTTATCATTCATAACTGCTTACCTACTAAAAAATATTTATATTTATCTATAACTTAACTGCAAATTTCTTTTCAAGAGAAATCGTTAAGCGTGCAATTGGATAGGTGTATAAAAAGAAAATCACTAAACAGAAACCATAAAATGGAACCAACAATGCAGGGTCATTATTTTCTGCTTCCATTGCCTGCCGTGAAAGATTTACCACTTCTGTGACGCCTAGCAAAGAAACCAACGGTGTTGCCATTGTCATAATGGCATACCAGTTCATCCAAGGTGGAATCATTCTTTTAATCGTTTGAGGAAGAACAATACGCCATAGTGTTTGATGACGACTAAAGGCTAAACTTTCTGATGCCTCCCACTGACCTGTCGGGACAGACTGAATAGCACCACGTACAATTTCAGAAATATTCGCCATCAATGGCAGGCTTAAGCCAATAACACCTTTAAACCAATCAGGGATAGGTATTACAAGAGAGCCTATTTCAACCTCAAATGGAAATGACAACATCACAATAAAAAGTAATACAAGCCATGGTGAATTACGAAATACTTGAGTCGTAATAGCAGAAAATTTTCTAATAATGTAAACATTAGATATTTGACCTATTCCAAGAAAAACACCCAATACAGTACCTATAAAAACGGTTAAAAAGCTAATGATGATATTCATCAAAAAGCCTTTAGTCAGAAGTACAGGCATCCACTTCATTAGCACAGCAAAAGGGTTTATAGAATCTTTATTTTCAACAGCATAAGAGACACTCGGCACGGCAAAAACAAGTACACAAAACACAAGGAAGTAGCGCAGTGGAATACTTGCAATCCATTTTGATAGTAATAACGAGCAAGGCTGATGGTAATACTGCGTTTTCACAGGTAAAACAACAGGAAATTTTTTGTTAAAATACAACTTGTTCATCACTTATTCCCCACACCTGGTATTTTTAATTGTCCTTCCCACTTATGCATACCAAAAACCATAATGCCAACAAGACCAATATAAGCAAAAAACAAGAAAGTCATTGCAGCATTTTGTGCCGAAGCATAATCGTTATAAATAGATATCATTTCATATAACAATTCTGGAACAGCAATAACGACCGCTTGAGTTGTTGTTTTTACCAAATTCACTAAATTGTTATTAAGGGCAGGAAGACTAATTCTCAATGCTAATGGAAACACGATATAGCGATACGTCTGCATATGAGTAAAACCTAAAGCCTCGGCTGCCTCTTTAGTACTTTCAGGCACTGCTTCAATACCTGACCTAAAAATTTCAACATTAAATGCACCCGCAAATAAGGAAAGAGAAATAATCGCCCAACCTACATTGCTAATAATAGGGATTTCAGTCCAACCATCAGCACCCGTTATTGTCGGCGTGAACTGACCTAGTGCGAAATAAAAGAATAAAAGTTGAATAAGAGGTGGGGTATTACGAAAAAACTGTATATAACCCTGAGTAATCAATCGTAGCTTCGTATATTTTGACCCTTGGGCCCAAGCACCAAAAACGCCAATTACAA
Source organism: Cellvibrionaceae bacterium (assembly GCA_050633825.1). Classification (GTDB taxonomy): domain Bacteria; phylum Pseudomonadota; class Gammaproteobacteria; order Pseudomonadales; family Cellvibrionaceae; genus CANLBN01. The sequence goes on from JBOEHG010000040.1 coordinate 25,454, forward strand.
TACTTAGCAAAACACAGAATATAGATAACTGAACAGTCACCGACAAGCCACTAAGCACTCGTTCCCACTGATCATATTCATAAAAAAAGATAAAATTCCATTTAGGGTTGTCTTCTGCCATTTCCCTGAAAAAAGTACTTATTAAATCAATCATATTACTATCACAACCGGAGATAATTACCAATCGAACCGTAACGGTTCGATTGGTATAAGCTTTATAACAACTACATAACTAGGTAATTATTTTTTATTCCCTAACCAGTCACTGAATCGTTGATTTTGCTCAGTTAAATAAGCACTTGGTTTAATGCCCCATTTCTTTTCAAGCTCAATAAGTCGGCCAGATTCATGCCAGTTATATTGAACACCTGACATAAAGTTACCGAAAATCCCATTTTGCTCGTCAATGGGAACCGCTAAAGCCCAAGGATTATCATCTTCTGTTTTAAATGGCATTTCAAAATCGTTATAGTTTCCAGACGCTAAATCTGCAGCGATGACACTGTCATCATAAACCCAAGCAACACACTTTTTATTACGCAATGCTTGCTTAGCCTCTGCATTACCGGTAAAGGCAACAACTTCTGCGCCGTAACGTTCTTCTACGATTTTGTTATAAAATGCACCCTGCTTACCACAGACTTTACGCCCTTTGAGTTCATTCCAATTTTTAAAGCCTAGCGCTTTAGGCGCCAAAACATTAGTACCTGAGCTGTAGTAGTTTGGTTTAGCAACACCAACTATTTTTCGACGATCCAAACGATCAGACATTGTTGCAATCATCAAGTCAATTTTACCTTGCTCCAAAAATTGCATACGGTTAGATGACTGAACACCCACAAGCTTTAGTTTTACGCCCATGGCATCAGCAACATCCTTAGCCATATCAACTTCCATACCGATAAGTTCCCCTTTAGGACTTAAGAAACCCCACGGCTTAGTATCAGCTTTTACACCAACGGTAATTTCACCGCTCTTAATGATTTCATTCCAAACAGTGTTTTTATTTTCTGCCGTCGCTACAGAACTTGATAACGCTAATATCGCTATCGATGCCGCAACACGCGTTTTTTTGTAGATTTTTTTCATGTTGATTCTCCTATCTTATATTTATTTGTAATCATGCCTCGAAAATCGAAGCGGGTATTTAACGTAGGCACCGAGCTTATTATCTGAAGAAGTAAGTAAGCTGGAACAAACTACAATTAAATTCTTATTGATCTTGCTATCGAGTTAATTTTTTTATGTCCAGACAAGTCAGTTTTCCCATGATAAGTGGCATCAAACCACCTAATACAACGGCGAGCTAAAGCTCTGTTGCTATCAATTAAGTCTGCTGACTCATCAAGAACAGCGGGTAACTCAGTACAACCGAGCACTATTGCATCTGCGCCTCGTTTTTTAAGGGAGTCAATTTGTCTTAAAAAAACTTTCTTGGCATTATTAACTTGTCCAGACTTAGCTAAGGTTATTCCCTCCATAACTTTCTTCTGATCATGCTCTGATGGAAGAATAACGCTACGCTCAGACTTGGTTAACCTGCTCTGATATATGGAAGAGTCCGCCGTTCCAGTTGTTGCAAGAACACCAACACAATTAACGCTAAAAGGTAACTGAGAGACCTCATAATCAACGGCATCTGCTATGTGTAATATTTCCATACCGGTACTATTGATAAGGTCTTCATACCAAAAATGAGCGGTATTACATGGCATCGCAACAACACTGGCACCGCTTAATTGCAATGCAAGAATCCCCCTCTTTAATGCAGGAAAAGGGCTTTCAGCGCCATACACAATGTGATTGGATCTATCAGGAATTTGAGGCACTGACCACACAACCATGGGGATATGTTGCTGATCTGTATCAACAGCCGTGTGATTGACAAGCTTTCCTAAAAAGTCGACTGTGGCCAAAGGGCCCATACCACCTAAAACACCTAACACGAAGAACCTCCTAACTTTTCTTTATGTTATCTATTCAAAAAATAATTCTCTAATGCATAATTAAAAATAGCTATGCAAATTTTGCATTGATATAAATATCCATTAAATCTATAATTTGAAAAACAAAATCAATAAATAACAAAAGAGAGGTAATCGGCATGGATATAGAGTGGATATCTGACTTTCTTGAATTAGCGTCAACAAAAAATTTTACAACGGCCGCTAAAAACCGAAACAGGAGTCAACCAGCATTTAGTCGTCGAATCTCTGCCTTGGAGCAATGGGTCGGAACGACCCTGATAGATAGGTCTGTACACCCGCTTACCTTAACTAGTGAGGGGGAGCACTTTCGGCAATCATCTCAAGAGATTATTAATAGCCTCCATCGGACACTGGATGAATGCCGCCAAAATCAGCAAGCAAAAGAGAATTTTGTCAAATTTACGGCCCTGCATACCTTAGCGATCAACTATTTTGCTGAATGGATGTCGGGCATCCATAGAGATTTTTCCACTATTCGTTCAACAATGAATGCAAACAATATTCATGACTGTGTGGAGCTATTGCAGTCCAATCAGGCAGAATTTATGCTGTCTTATTCAACGTTAGCAATACCTTCTTTGCTAGACCCTTCAAACTTTTTATCTCATAAATTAACGACCGACCAACTTATATTGGTTAGCGCTGTCGATAAAAAAGGAAAGCCCATTTATGATATTAACAGTAGCAATCCATTAAATTACTTAGCCTTTTCATCCAATTGTCTAATGGGGAAAATGACTGAAAGAATCATTAATACTGAATGCAATGATTACGAACTCCACTGTATTTATGAAAACACGATGGTAGAATCAATCAAGGCCATGGCTTTGCAAGGTATGGGGATATGCTGGCTACCCAGAATTTGCATTTTGGCAGAGCTTAATAGAGGGGATTTGGTCGATATTGGTGGCGATTCATTGTCTATGGGCTTGGACGTTATGCTTTATCGACCAGCACAACGGCTCTCGAATGAGGGTGAAAGTCTATGGGCACATCTCAAACGTTAAAAAAACCGACTCGGTCCTGAGCCGGCAAACTGGTTAGCGATTAATACCAGAGACCGTTAAAAGCTACCTAAACGGTCTTATTTCTCAGAAGTAATCTCCTCGATAATACCCCCTGCCTTCTCTTTAATCGCATACTTAATGCCGGCTGAGAAATACCTAGCATTTTTGCCGCTAATGATTGATTATTTCCTGCCCTTGATAGTGCTTCTTCAATTAAAAAGCTGCTCATTTCTACCAATGAAGGCAAACTTAAATCGGGATGAAAGGCGATAGATTGACCTGGTGTAGCAACAAACTTACGTGAAGCTTCATCAATCGCATTTTGAAATATCTTTAATGAAAGCCTATGAGAACGGTGCTGACTAACAGCATCATAAACCATGGCTTTAAACTCGCATATATTGCCAGGGAACTCATAATTAGCTAATAATACTGGCAACTCCGATGGGTAAGCTGGTATTTCTTTGCCCAGCTCTTTAGCCGCTGCCGTTATAAAATGATCAAGTAGCAATGGAATATCGTTTTTACGAGCACGTAAAGGCGGTAATTTAATTTTATGAATAGCAAGCTGATAGTAAAGATCTCTTCGAAAACGCCCTTCTCTTAAATATTCTTCCAAATTTTTACTGGTAGATACGATTACTCTCGCACATGACAAACAAGAAGAATCGTCCACTGAAGAACAGCGCCCTCTCTCCTGCAACCACTGTAACAATTTAATTTGGGATGTTTTACTAAGCTCATCAATATTCTCCACAAATAACGTACTATGAACACTTTTATTCATTAAAGACTCAGTGGAGTTACTCGCACTTAAAATCGCACTTTTTGGAGATCCAAAAAGAGTATCTGTGAAACTATTATCATCCACATAAGCGGCATTGATTGTAATCAACGTCCCTGAAGAATGACTAACATCGTGACAAATATTAGCAATTAATTTCTTTCCTGTTCCATTTTCACCGGTAACTAAAATAGGCTTACAACTATCATGAATAGACTCTATATAGTTAAAAATAGCATTCACTGACTGATCTTCAGATATAAACTCTTTAAATTTATCAGGGCGTACAAAATCAGACATATCACTATTATTTTGTATAGATGTATTTATTTTTTGCATTATTAATAATTTTTTAATTTACTAAGATAAGAAATAACAGCTGTTAATATTTATACTATCTTCTTAACATTTATCAATCTAATGCATAACATTAAAAAACAATGCTTATTTTGCATAACACCAATAGTTAAAATGATAGCAACACATTCTTTAATATAATAAAGCTAAGTGTTTATGTATAAAAAAACCGACTTACAAATAAGTCGGTAATACTTGCAAGGGACTTATATTTTTAAACTATGTGCGTATTTCTGTATCGGACACTAATATTTTATTTTTATTAAAGGTATCTCTATCTAACTCTCCTTCACTCTTCCCGACCAACACTGAAACCATTAAATCACCACATACATTTACACTGGTTCGCGCCATATCGAGAATACGATCAATACCGGCAACAATCGCTAATCCTTCCATGGGCAAGCCAACCGTTGTTAATACTAATGACAACATAATTAAACCCGCACCAGGCACTCCAGCTGTACCAATAGAGGCTAGAGTGGATGTCATTATAATTAAAAGATAGTCAGACGCACTTAGGTCTATACCAAAGGCTTGCGCAACAAACAAAGCACAAACGCCTTGATATAATGCAGTTCCATCCATGTTGATCGTTGCACCTAGAGGCAAGACAAAACTTGACACTCCTTTTGAGACTCCCATTTCTTCACGAGACGCTTTAATAGTCGCCGGCAAAGTACCCGAGCTACTCGTTGTTGTAAAAGCAATCATCGCAGGGTTAATAACACCTTTCAGATAACGGATGGGGCTTAAACCAGCAACAACACTAACAAGACCACTATAAACAACAATAACCTGAAGCACACAACCTAAATAAACAAGGGCTATCAATTTAATTAAAGGCAATAAAATATCTAAACCATATTTTCCAGCAACCCAAGCCATTAAACCAAAAACACCATAAGGAGCTAACTTCATAACCAGTTCTGTAAGTTTGTACATCCCTTCAGCAAGGCTTTCAAACACTTCAATCGCAGGTTTCGCTTTATCTCCTACCAATGTTAGCGCGACCCCTAAACCTAAAGCAAAGAAAATAATTTGTAAAATATTACCTGATGCCAATGCATTGATCGGATTTTTAGGAATAATATTCAGTAGTGTTTGAATAAAAGGAGGGGCTTCTTTAGCCGCACCAGCAGCCGCATCCATTGTCATATTAAGGCCTGCACCGGGAGAAAAAATACTAGCAACTACTAAACCAATAGTGATAGCGACTGCCGTTGTTATTAAATATAAACCAACCGACTTTAATCCTATGCGACCCATTTTTCGAGTGTCTTGCATTGATGTAACACCGACAATCAACGAACAAAAAACTAAGGGAACAATCAACATTTTAATTGCATTAATAAATAATGTACCTATAGGTTTGAGCACTTCTGCACTTGGCCCTAACAGGATTCCAGCAATGACACCTAACACCATACCAATAAGTACTTTCTGCCATAGCGTGATACCACCCTGCTTACCGCCTTTACTACTGTACTGACTCATAACAACACCTCATTTACTTCTTTATAGAAATTATTATTTATATTCACCAACAAAAAATAAGCCATTTAATTGTTGCTGTTTATAATATAAACTATAGTATCTATTTAAAAATTATCGATCCAATGCTAATTTTGAATAGCCCATACCAATATTGCATAACGCTATGTCATAGCAGTAAAAAAATACCCCATCGCACAAAAACCAATTAGCCGCCCTTTCACTAACTGGATATTGATATTATTTGAGAGTTATCGCTATAAAACAAAAAGGCCGGTTCATATGAACCGGCCTTTTTTCGAAAAAATAGAATTATTTTTTTATCCTTTGAACAAATCTTTCATTTTTTTAGTAAACGGTGTGGGATCAATACCATGCTTTTTCTCTAACTCAATAATAAAACCGCTTGTATGCCATTCAATGACTGTTTTTCGCATAAAATCATACAAGTCCTGTTGGCCCAATTTAACCGCCAAACCCCATGGTGCATCATCGATTGTATTAAAAGGCATTTCATAGTCTTTTGACCATTCATCCTCTGACAAGCGACTTGCAATAAGTGAGTCATCAAATACATAAGCTATGCATTTGCCGTCTTTCAATGCTTGAAGGGACTCGTTTGTACCTGCATATTCAGTCACTTTAGCGCCAAATGAATTAGCAATAAATTCATTATAATAGGCACCTTTGTTACCGCAGATATTTTTGTCTTTAATATTGCCCCACTTTGTTAAGCTAGCTGATTTAGCCGCCAGAACATTGGTTCCGGAAGAGTAGTAAGGTGGCTCTACGGTATAAACAACCTCTCTTCTCTTTGGCTTATCGGTCATAGTTGCAATCATTAAATCTGCTTTATCTTCAACCAATGCTGGCATACGCGTCGCGCTTGTCACATCAATAAAGGACACACTAACACCTAAACGTTTGGCCACATCTTTAGCCAAATCTATTTCAAGGCCAACATTTTCACCTTTGTCATTTTTATAACCATAAGGCTTATAATCGGCTTTTACAGCAACAACTATATTCCCACTACTTTTAATCTCATCAATTGATCTGGCCTGAGCCCCCCAACTGAATAAAAATACCATCATTATAAAAAGGTTAATCACATACTTATAGTTAAAATACATATAGGGCTTCCTCAGTTATAGAAATTAAGACTATCCGCCTCTTCGAGGCAAAAACAAGCTATCTATAATGACCTTAGTCTATGAATTTTTTTATTCCAATTAATGACTTAATAAAAGAAACAATTCCAAAAAAAGCATAAAACGATGCAGATAATGAAATCGTTTTTACAGAGAAATGGCATGATTTTAAGTGACAAAGAATAGAAATAACCCTGATCTGAATAGTTATAAATAAAAAATTGATATTCAGATTACAGATACACTTTCGATAAAATGGTTTACAAGGAAAAAATTAAAGCTCAGACTACTGTGAATCAAATGAGGAGGAGGTATTATGTGGTTAAGAGTCAGTTGCGACCTCGAATTTCACATAGCTACCCCGCTACCCTTTGTGTTAATGCTACGACCACGAAGTGGCGCCCAGCAGTGGATTGCTCGTGAGGAATACAAACTCACACCTAGCGTTCCAGTAGTAGAGTTTACCGATGAATACGGCAATCTTTGCCAACGACTGATAGCACCACAAGGAGGCTTTAGCATTATCACCAACGCCGAGGTCATGACAGCAGATGTTGTCGATCAGGCCTTCGGCACCCCCTTTGTCGAAATCCAAAACCTACCCAATGATGTGTTGAGCTATTTACTACCCAGTCGTTACTGTGAATCAGAACGCTTTCACCAAATGGCCAGCGATATCACCAACGGCCAGTGGGCTGGTTACAATCAAGTCTCCGCCATCGTCAATTGGCTGAGAGAGAATATCCGCTATTGCCCCGGAAGCAGTGGCATGCCGGTTTCGGCTATTGAAGTAAACTCAAATGGTTATGGCGTGTGTCGTGATTTGGCCCACTTAGGCATCGCCTTATGCCGTAGTTTAAGTATCCCTGCTAGAATGGTGGTGGGTTATCTTTATCAGCTTCAACCTATGGACCTCCACGCTTGGTTTGAAGCTTACGTGGGTGGCCGCTGGTATACTTTTGATGCCGTCAATGAACAATTAGGTGGTGGTTATGTCGCCGTCGGCTATGGTCGCGATGCAGCTGATGTTGCGATTTATAATCAGTATGGTCCTCCCATCTACCCACAGATGAAGCGTGTTCAAGTGGAGGCTTTTGTACCAACGCAACCTAGGCTGATTTCAGCCAGACCAACCCCATGCGCTTCGTAATCCAACATCACACCCATTATAACTACTCACACAACATAGAACTGGGCCCACAATTATTGCGTTTTTATCCTAGGAGCGACAGTCTACAGAGCGTTATCAGTTACCAAATCCAAATCACCCCTACCCCTGTCGGTTGTAATGAATACTTGGACTTGGAAGGCAATCGGGTAAGACAAGTTTGGTTTGATGGCGTCACGAGTGAATTAGACATCCAAGTTAATATGATGGTGGACACTCACACACGACCTAAACTAGAGGGGTTTCTAGCACCTCAAGCTTTATTACTGCCCATTCAACATGAGCACGATTACAGCTACGTTCAAGCCTACTTACAACGGATTGATATGGATGATAGTGTTACCGTATTTGCAGCAGAGTTGAGCATAGCGGTTAGTCATCAGACCTTGGCATTTTTGAACCAATTAAATCACCAATTGCATAACGAGTTTCACCAGATTCACCGCGATTCTGGCCCACCTCAAACACCGGCCTTTACGCTACAAACTCGTCACGGTGCTTGTCGAGATTTAGCGTTATTGTTCGTCGATTGTTGTCGTGCGGAAGGGGTTGCAGCACGCTTTGTGAGCGGATATCAAAAAGGTGATACAACAAATCAACTACGCCACCTCCATGCTTGGCCCGAAGTGTATCTTCCGGGAGCAGGTTGGTACGCTTACGACCCAACTCACGGTGAGGCCGTTTCAGACACCCACGTAACCATTGCCGCTGCCGCTCATCCAGAGGATACAATGCCAGTAACAGGGTCATATGATGCTCAAGGGGCAAACAGCACCTTGGACTACCAGATTAACATTCAGTCAATGATTATTTGATCTTCTCGGATTTGGCTGGAAAACCAGCCACACACCTAAAACGATGGTTAATCGTGCCATCAGTGGCCATAAATAGAAGATAATATCTTTTCTAAATCATAAAACTACTGGACATTTCAACAAACTCTAACTATCCTCGAGCACAGCTAGAAAAAGACTCTTACTTTTCTCATACCGTTCGTTGAACAATCTTTTCGCGTCCCGTCCGTTTTCAAGTCTCAGCCTACTATTTCAAGCAATACTTGCCTCCTATTTAAGCAATAGTTAAGTTGAGGTATTTTTTCAATAGTCTATTTCAGGATATTTTATGTCAAATTCAGTTACAGGAACCGTAAAGTGGTTCAACGAATCAAAAGGTTTTGGTTTTATTGAGCAGTCTTCTGGCCCAGATGTTTTCGCTCACCATAGCGAAATTTCAGGCACAGGTTTTAAAACCTTAGCAGAAGGTCAATCCGTTCAATTTACCGTTACTCAAGGTCAAAAAGGACCTCAAGCCGAAAATATAGTGGCAGTTTAATTTTTAATTAAATAAGCATTATTAACAAGAGCGGCAATTAAGCCGCCCTATTTTATCGCCATTCGAGTTACTTAGGCGGCTTCACAATTTACCGGCTAGATAAGCAATTAATAACTCAATCTGCCTTTACCCCCACTAAGAAAGTTGCCCTCTCATATTATTTATTTCAAAGGTTATTTATGCCAAATTTATCAACAGGTATCGTCAAATGGTTTGATGATTCAAAGGGGTTTGGCTTTATTGCCTGTGAGGATGGTACAGATCTAATCGCTTATCGTACATCTATTAATGGGCCTGAATTTAAAGCGCTACAAGGTGGGCAAAGAGTCACGTTTGCGATTAGTGAATCTAATAAAGGCTCACAAGCAATTAGCATTAGTGCCACGCCTTAAAGAGATAGTTTTAACAACAGCAATTGAGCAACCAACATGAAGATATATATCGGTAGTTTACCATATTCAACCACCGAAGCAGAGCTTAAAACTTTGTTCAGTGCGTTTGGAAAGACCAATGATTTATCATTAGTTAAAGACAAAGATACAGGAAAATCTAAGGGCTATGCTTTTATCGAAATGAAGCAAAACATTGATGCTGATAATGCCATTAACGCGTTGAACGGCTCCATATTCCAAGGCAAGGAAATAAAAGTTAACCAAGCACAACTCAAGGAAAAGAGTACTCATTGGCACCCAGGAATGTAACCATGACTGGTCGAAAAAAATCAGAGAAACAAAAATTGACTCAAAATGAAATCGACACTCATGTAAAAACTTTTTTACAGAAAGGCGGCAAAGTTATCAAAATTTCAAAAGGTAAAAGTGCTATTCAAAATGACAACCTCATCAAATAACATACCCTCGTTAACTTAAAACATCTGTTATTTGCTGTTTTTGCAATTCATGTACTGATTTAAATAAAGCATCGCTATTTTCGCTTTTTAAGAGTACTCTATTTGCCAAGAATTGCTTCTTATCAACCTTATCATTGTTGTTAACTTGACATACAGGCATGCAGGTTAACATATCAACACCCATTTTTATTCCTTTTTATAGTTATAGTAAACAGTAGCCCGCTTCAAAATGGAGCTGCAAGGCATAGTTGCGTTATGATATTACATTTATCTATATATATTTATTATTACAAAATCAGCAAACAGTTCAATAAACAAGCCATCAAAAAATTTAGCAAAATAATAGCGGGCATTCTTTTACTGACACCATTAATAGCAACAACGGAACCATCTCAGCAAAAACGTATAGAAAAGCACTTGGAAAATATGCCTAGAAATGCACATATGAGAGCCTATGGAAATCGTTGGGCCTGTAATCGAGGTTATCGTGAAGAGTCTCAATTATGTGTAGCCGTTCAACCACCTGCCAATGCTCATTTAGATTCCACTGGTACAGGATGGGTTTGCGAGCGAGGCTTTAAAAAAATGAAAGCGTCTTGTATACCTATTAAGGTTCCGCACAATGCTTATCTGGCCGATGCTTCACATGATCAGGGCTGGAAATGTAATCGCGGCTACCGAGAAATAAAAAATCAATGTATTGTCATTAATGTACCCTTAAATGCGCACCTCAATCATTCTTCTTATGGCCATGGCTGGGAATGCGATCCCGGATTTCATGAAAATGAGGAAAAGTGTATTCGTATCATTACTCCAAAAAATGCCTATTCAACAGACTCGTCCTATAGTAAAGGATGGAAGTGTTATAGAGGCTTTCAGGAGGTAGGCGCTAAGTGTATTGTTATTATTATTCCAGAAAATGCTTATCTTGAGCGTTTTGGAAAAAGCTGGGTATGTGAACGCGGTTTTAAAAAAAATAAAACTGTCTGCTCACCCATTAAACTTCCTAAAAACGCCTTTCTCGATTTATTGGGAAATGATTGGAGCTGTGAACGTGGATTTAAGAAAATGGATAAAACCTGTGCCATTTTCCAAATACCAACTAATGCACATATTAATTACTTGGGGAATGATTGGGAATGCGATAGAGAATATAGAAAAAAAGATAGTACTTGCCAATCGTTATAAAGGCTTCAAGGAGTTCTGATCTATTTTACCCATAAAAAACTCTGGTTTGATCAGGTATTACTTCCGTTAATTCCAGCATAAAAATAATAGCATTAGCACTATTTATAGCGCTAACACCTAATAGAATTATTATTTAATAGAGACATCAATATTTTTAGCTGTTGATATACTGGCAACAGTAGCTTCATTTTTTAAGCGAGCAGTTATCGCTTCACTGACTTGCTCTCTATCATCAAAGTGTATCGTTTCTAACGCTAAAATTTGGTAGGTTTCATGACCTTTACCTAGTAAAATAACGACATCATTACGTTGAGACCGATTAATAATTTCTTTAATAGCATCCTTTCTGTCTTGAACCAAAATAAAATCTCTAAATTTACCCGATATACCCTTTACGATATCACCCATAATAAGAAGACTATTTTCTGAACGAGGATTGTCATCAGTAATAACCAGAAAATCGGCAATATTACTGGCAATTTTCCCCATTTTTGAGCGTTTCCCTTGATCCCGATTACCACCACAACCAAACAATACAAGTAACCGTCCATTTTGATAGCTTGCAATTCTTTTGACTGTTACCAGAACATTTTCCATTGCATCAGGAGTATGAGCATAATCAATTATAACCATATAGTCTTGATCTTTTTCTATCTTTTCTAAACGTCCTCTGGGTGGCGGGCATGATGACAAGACCCGTTGTATACAGTCTTCATTAATGCTCATATAACGAAGTATTCTTGCAGCTGCTTTAATATTTAGCAAATTAAAATAGCCCAATAAAAGCGTATTGAAATCAATTACTTCATTTTTAAAATGATTAGGGTATATTTTTTTTGCAGCACCATCACGCATAAAACCTAATTTAACAGCCTGGTAATTTTCAAAGGTCTTGTGGTAGTCTAAGTGATCCTGAGTGATATTAGTGAGCAATTTTATATCAAAATCAATCCCTGCCACTCGAGATTGATCAATGCCTTCAGATGTTACCTCCATAACAAAATGTGTACCACCTTGATCCAGGTGTGTACGCATAAGCCGTAAGATATCAACCGACTCTGGAGTCGACAAATCATTACTACCAGAATTAAATGTACCCAAAACAAAGGGCTTAAATCCAGCGGCTTTTAAAACTTCGCCAATCAAATAGGTAACAGTTGTTTTTCCATTGGTTCCCGTAACACCAATAACATAGAGGCTTTCAGAAGGGTTTCCGTAATGATTATGCGCATGAGCGGCGAGTTCTTTAGGTGTCATTCCGGTAATTTTTTGTCAGTGGTTTTCCGTTTTTCATCAAGCTCAGCATAGCGAACCGCATCATTCAAATTGTCATACCTAAATGATTTATAAGAATAGATAACTTTTTTTTCATCAGTAATCCCATGCCTCATCATTAAGGCCTCGTCATTTTTACTCATATTAACACCTTCTATATTCATTCTATCTTTAACAATCAAACTATCAGATCAATTAACTCAACGCTTTTTCTACAAAAGTATTACCTATTTCTTTTTTGGCTTTCTTTTTTGCCTTTTTTTCTTTTTGCGTCATTAAAGGTTTCTTTTTGTTTTCTTTGTTACTATTTCTTTCTTTACTCATCTTTAATCTCACTTTTTAGATTTTGGATATTCATTTGCACTTACTTTAAAAAGGTTACTGTAACTTCAAACCCACTTGTTTTCGACGTTCTTGAAAAAGTTAGTGTAGCGTCATGTAAATCACAAATTCGCTTAGCGATAGACAGGCCAAGACCACTTCCTGATTTGGTATCACAGCTCACTTTTTTAAAACGCTCCAAAACCAAGTCGTATTGATCGGGAGGAATACCTGGCCCATTATCGATTATCGATAATGAGATATTGTTCTTTCTATTCTTTACTTGCGTGGTTACCTTTTCCCCTTGAGGACTATAATGTATCGCATTACGAATCAGGTTATGCAGAAGTATTGATAAACTACCCTCATCGGCTTGCAAAAAACAATCTCTCCAGGGGTTCATAGCCAGTATTACCCCTTTGCCTTCAGCCACATCCACTAGCTCACCCACTACTCGAGCGGATAATTGACCGATATTCACCTTAGATTTGATAAGATCAACCGGATCAATAGATAACCGTGAAAGAATAAGTAGTTGTTCAATAAGTCTTTCACTGTGTGCAACTGCTGTTAAAATATTTTTATGTGCTTTTTCCTGTAAAGTATAATCTTGGCTGCTCATAGCCAGCTCTGTTTGCAAACGAATGCCCGCAAGTGGTGTGCGTAATTCATGTGAAACATTGGCAGAAAACTCTTGCTCAAATTTAGAGCGATGACCAAAGTAGTCTGTTAAGCATTCAATAGCATTGATAAGTGATTGAGTTTCTTTGGATACATTACTCTTATCAATTGACTTAAGTACTTCCAGTATCCGCTTCTCAATATCTAATAAAGCCTTATCTGTTTCACGCATGTAACCGTTTACCGCCCAATCATTAAGCCTCTTACGGTGTCGCAATCATGATTCGATAGCCGACATATTTAATTGTTTCGATGGTTTTTTTTCCCAATTTTTTACGAAGATGTGAGATATGAACTTCTATTGTATTGCTCTCAACCTCCATACCCCATCCATAAAGGCTATCCTCCAACACTCGTTTCGAAAATACTTTACCGGGTTTTTCCATGAGTATTTGCAGTAGCGCAAACTCCTTCGATCCAAGATGAATAGGTTTATCCTTGACCGTTACTATTCGGTTAGAGGTATCCAGTGTGATTGCACCAACCACTAGCTGTACACTTGCATGTCCGTCTCTGCGACGATGCAATGCTCGTACTCTCGCTTTTAATTCGTCGAGATCGAAAGGTTTTGTCAGATAATCATCAGCGCCTGTATCCAAGCCCTTGATCTTATCGCATATATCGTCATAAGCCGTGAGTATAAGAATAGGTATATCGTTTCTTTTTGCTCTAACTTCAGTAAGTAAATCGAGCCCAGAACCATCCGGCAAACCAATATCTAGCAAAAGCATGTCATAGTGATGAGCTGCAAGGGCTTGACTTGCAGACTTGCTACTTTCAACCCAATCTACCGCATAGCTTTCAAGTTTCATTGCTATCAATAAGCCATCACCGATAATCTTATTATCTTCCACTATCAGTAGTCGCATACAAGCCTTCGTGAAATTACTTACGCCAGATGGCCGAAAGCCGATACTAACAGCTATCCCAAAGTTATAATGTGCTATTTATTAGGCGCGTCACTGATGAGGCTATATTTTCTACCGCCTTCAGTTGCCCTTTTCAACATTTTCTGTGCTGGGTTTTCTTTAAATTTTGCCTTAGTTTCTTTTACTTGAGGAAGCGCTTGGTTTTGTTGCGGCAATTTAGTTGTCATGATAAGTGGCCCTCAGAAAATAGGTAAATTGATTGAAAAAGAATAGAGGATTAACCTATAGCAACTAAACTAACTTTGTGTTTGCCTTGTTGCACCCAGCCTCCACTCCTTGAAAGTAACTATACCTTTTCTACCTTAAGCCCACCTTAAAGAGCCATACTTAGCCGGTATCTTGTAAATTGAGCTTCACCTAAGCAACCACACTTGACTTGCTCTGAGTGCGCTAGGTTGAGCTATGAAGCAATGGATTTGCCAAAAACTGTAATATTCCACTCCAAATGAAGAAAGCTCAAAAAAACCCACTTAGCTCATAAAAATGGAAAACTCCCCCAGCATAACTCAAGCCATAAAATATTGAATTTAAAAGAGTTTTTTCACTGATACCAATGATCAAGCTAAGCTTAATGCCTATTTTTAAACTTCAATTAGCGACTCGTTGATAGCCAGCTCAAATGGCCCAAGTATTGAACGTTAAATAACAAAAAGAAGGTTGAGGTTTCATTTTAAAACGTTATGTTATAACATAATATTTTGATTAAAAATCAAGTGTAAATACCTAACCTCCCACACACAAATATAGACACGTGAGCACTTCTAAATGAATATAACCGAGACAAGTAAACTACCTGTCACAGTTCTTTCTGGGTTTCTTGGCGCTGGAAAGACCACTGTATTAAGCCATATCTTAAATAATCGTGAAGGCCGCAAGGTAGCGGTTATTGTTAACGATATGAGTGAAATCAATATTGATTCCGCCATTGTGCAAAATGAAGTTTCGCTAAATCACAGTGAAGAAAAGATTGTGGAGATGAGCAATGGCTGTATTTGCTGTACTTTGCGTGAGGACTTACTTCTAGAAGTAGAAAAACTCGCCAAAGAAAAACGTTTTGATTATCTGGTCATCGAATCCACCGGGATTTCCGAGCCTTTACCTGTAGCAGAAACCTTTACTTTTGCGGATGAAAATGGGGTTTCCTTATCCGATGTATCTACTTTGGATACAATGGTCACTGTGGTTGATGCTGTGAACTTTCTTACTGACTATGATGAGGCTCAATCTTTAAAAGATAAAGGAGAGCACTTGGGCGATGAGGATGAACGCAGTGTCGCAGACCTATTAGTTGATCAAGTAGAATTTGCCGATGTCATCTTAATCAGTAAAACAGATTTAATCGACACACCCGCATTGGAACGCTTAATCGCCATATTAAAAACCCTCAACACCTCTGCTGTCATTACTCCCATTCAAAATGGTCAAGTTAAGCTTGATAATGTTCTGAATACAGGTTTATTTGATTTTGAAAAAGCACAGCAAGCACCGGGATGGCTTAAGGAAATGCGGGGCGAACATGTTCCAGAAACAGAAGAATATGGCATTGGTAGCTTTAGTTATATTGCGAGGAAACCTTTCCATCCAGAAAAGTTTTATCAATTCCTGCATAACACTCAACAATACGGCAAACTCATCCGCTCTAAAGGTTACTTTTGGTTAGCAACGCGGCCTGAGTTCGCAGGCCAATGGAGTCAGGCCGGCGGCATTGCTCGCTATGGTTTCGGTGGCATGTTCTGGAAATCAGTACCCAAAGAAAATTGGCCAACGGATGAAACCTATTTAGAGTCCATTCAAGAAAATTGGGTAGAACCCTTTGGAGATATGCGACAGGAGCTTGTATTTATTGGTCAAGGCTTGGATAAAAATCAAATCATAGAAGCCTTGGATAACTGCTTATTATCTGGGGAAGAATTACTCCAAGGCAAACAATTTTGGCAAACCTTAGCTGATCCATTTCCCGCATGGCAAGAAAATAATGCAGCTTAATAATATCATCTCCGATCATAACTGGCCTGCACCTGAAGCAGGCCATGACCCGTCGATATTGACATCAATTTATGCAGACAAAGTTAATATTGCTATTTGGCAACGACAACATCAGCAAATGCTTGATGCTTACGCTGAAGAATGGATTAACCACTGCCCTTCTCATACACCGCGCTTATTGCTATCTGTGGAAAAAGCTAATGAGCAATTAGAGAAATTACTTCCTGACTTGCACCACAAAAATAAATTTCAGCAAGATATCGTATTGCTTGTTGATATGTTCGCCTGCTTATTTGACACCAAAGAAGTCGGCTTACGCTTAACCCCCTTAAAAAAAGCAATGTGTCCTAAATTTCATGTTGATAATATCCCCTGTCGTTTAATAACAACTTATGGTGGCTTAGGAACAGAGTGGCTATTAGAAGGAAATGTAGATCGCAACCGTTTGGGAAAAGGAGCTAATGGCTTACCAGACCATGAATCAGGTATCCTCCAAGCAGATAAAACAATACAACAACTAAGCTCACAACACGTTGCCTTATTAAAGGGAAGCGGTTGGTTGGGCAATGAAGATTATGGGCTGGTACACCGTTCGCCCTCTTTATCCGACGGGCAAGCTCGTTTATTACTTACATTAGACTTTTCTTAATAATTATAAAAACGATAAATCGTATGAAAACCTCCAGTAAAATTATTAGTCTTGCTGAAAAAGAATGCCAAGAAAAAGGCGAAAAACTCACAAAAAAAAGAAAAACAATATTACTAGCACTTTTGGAGTCAAAAAAAGCGATATCCGCTTACGAGCTAGCCGATTACTGTAAACAACATTTCAATGAAATAATACCGGTGATGTCTATTTACCGTATATTAGACTTTTTACAAACTCAAGGGTTAGCACACAGGTTAGATTTAGCGAATAAATATGTAGCATGTTCTCATATAGCTTGTGGCCATAAGCATAAACTTTCACAATTTTTAATTTGCGATCAATGCCAATGTGTTGAAGAGATAAATATCGATTCATCAGCGCTTAAAAACTTACAAGCACTTATTGATAAAACAGGTTTTCATTTAAATAAACCTCAACTAGAGCTTAATGGTACTTGTAAACAGTGTTTCTTAATTCAAACGAATACTGGATAGTGATTACATAAACTTAAATGACAAACTCAATAAACCTAACTGTTCGGCAACTATTCAAATCACCTCTACTACTTATTTTTTACCCTTTCACACATATGCTCACTCACACAATACTTGAACATTCCATACACTTCAATAAAAAGGCTATTATGAGGTAAAACCATGAATTCATCAAAACTTGACCAACTGTCTGAAGAACAAATTAAAAAAGCACCCGAAGAAAATTATATGAATGAGGAACAACTTGCTTTTTTTAAAAATAAATTACTAGAACTCTACGAATCAACAGTCACACGAATTCAAGAGGTAAAAGATCAAATGGCTAACCCTCTGGATTTTAGCGACGCAAATGATAGAGCTTCTTGGGAGGAGCAATCGAGTATTGCTCTTCGAATTGTCGAACGAGAACAAAAATTATTGCCAAAAATTCGACAATCACTGGAGCGTATTCGCTCGGGTGATTATGGTTACTGTTTGGAGTCTGGTGAGCCAATTGGTATTCCGCGACTTTTGGCAAGACCCACCGCCGAATACTGTGCAGATGTAAAAGCCGTTAGCGAACTTAAGGAAAACCACTATAAAAGCTAGCGTTTATCAACACCCATGACTGTTAACCCAGCATAAGCTTACACAGGATTAATAGTATGTGTTAGATGCTAACGGGTTCGCTATTAATAGCAACTTGCTTATCATCAACACGCAAATAAAAACAATTAGGACGGTTTGTGTGGCACGCTGGGCCAGTTTGGTCCACTAAACACAATACGGTGTCTCCATCACAATCGATTCGCATTTCAATAAGCCTTTGAATATTGCCCGAACTTTCTCCCTTATACCAGAGCGCTTGACGGGAGCGAGACCAATAGCACATTTGACCTTTTTGTAAGGTTTCTTCTAATGCTTCCCGATTCATCCAAGCTAACATCAATACCTCACCAGAAGCATGTTGCTGGGTAATAACAGGTATCACCCCTTGCTGATTAAATTGGAGATGGCCTAACACTTCTGCCAAAGAGACCGTATGCCCCAGAGCAAATTCTTCGAGCGACTTAAAGTAAGCATTTTCCATTAAAAATAAACCAGCAAAACAATGAATACTAATTAAAAATAGTAAGGTGAAAAACAATAAGATAAAAATCTATAAATATAAACAGTAACGCTAAAATTGAGTTTTTCAGTGTTACCTTTTACTAGTTTCTAATTATTAGTTATGAACTAACACACCGGAACCAAATAACTTATTGACACTGACTCAGGCTGTTAACCATTCCTTTAATCAATTTTTGATAGTGGTCACTGCCTGTCAACAAACTAGCCCCTAAAGGATCCATAACACCGATGGTTAAAACTGTTGTACCTTCAAATACATTTTTAACGATACCCGGGTTATATTGGGGTTCAGTAAACACACAGGTTACACCCAATTTTTTAACGGTATCGCGAATTTCTTTGATACGCGCTGGACTGGGGTCTTGTGCGTGACCTAATGCAATAGATCCCGTTGCAGAAATATCGAATCGCTTCTCAAAATACTGATAAGCATCATGAAACACAATAAATTTAGGCTTACCGAGTGCGTCGATCTTAGTAGCTGTAGACTGTATAAGTGCATCCAGTGAAGCAGTTACTTTTGTGGCGTTACGGTTATAGACAGATGCATTTTTAGGATCGCGCTTTGATAAAATATCACTGATATGCTTGATCCAAATTTTAGCATTTTCAGGGTCTAACCAAGCATGGGGATCGCTACCTTCATGGTCATGGTGGTCTGCATGCTCTTCTTTTTCGTGCTTATCATGGTGTTCATCCTTGCGATGCTTTTCGCTTTCTCCATGATCCTTTTCATCACGCCCCTCTTCTTCCCCATGATCATGTGATTCGAAAGTCGCACCTTCTCGATAACCGTGAGCGATCGTACCCTCAAGAGCTAATACTTCCACTTTCTGTGCCTCACCAGCAACATTATTCAAGGCTTTTTCCAACCAAGGTGTATAGCTCTCGCCCATCCAGAAAACCAACTCCGCATCCGCCAATGCTTTAGCTTCCGAAGGACGCAGTGTGTAGTGATGAGGTGATGCTTCAGCTGGAATTAATAGCTCGGGTTGACTTACGCCTTCCATCACCTGACTAACCAGAGAATGTAAGGGAGCAATATCAACTGCAACCGAAGGTGGGGCTGCATGAGCATTGATTGTGTTGATAAACAAGCCAAGCATGAAAACTGCGTAGGCGACTAACTTATGACGCATTGGGTGCTCCTATAAATGATAAAATGCTGATATCAAAGAATTTTTGAATAGAATATATAATAGTTATGTTATAACATAACGCGTTTTACTCAGCAAATAGAAAATTCCATTACGAATTTATCGCTATTCTTTAAAAAGTTAAGTTAGGTATGCATATGTTAATTGAATGCGACAGTTTGTCGGTTCATCTAGGGAAGAGGAACGTTCTCAGCAATATCAATTTGTCGGTCAACCCGCAAGAGATTGTGACGATTCTTGGCCCCAATGGTTCGGGTAAAACCACGCTATTTAGAACCTTGATTGGCGCACTGCAACCCAGCTCCGGCGTATTGAAAAAAAAGACAGGATT
The DNA here is from genome assembly GCA_050633825.1 of Cellvibrionaceae bacterium. GTDB lineage: Bacteria > Pseudomonadota > Gammaproteobacteria > Pseudomonadales > Cellvibrionaceae > CANLBN01. The sequence continues at coordinate 45,706 of JBOEHG010000040.1, forward strand.
AAAGATTGGCTACGTACCCCAACGATTACATATTGATGAAACACTGCCAATGACAGTCAAGCGTTTTATGAATTTACCTAGTGGCCACTCGCGTAGTACAGTCGCTGATGCTCTCGCTCATGCTGGTGTACCCAGACTTGATAAGCAACAAATTATGGATTTGTCTGGCGGCCAATTTCAACGTGTATTACTGGCTCGAGCCCTATTAGGCAACCCGGATCTATTATTACTTGATGAAGCCACTCAGGGTTTAGATCATCGAGGATCAGCAGATTTTTATAGGCAAATTGCCAGTGTAAGAGAAAATCTCGGCTGCGCTATTGTAATGATCAGCCACGAACTTCATGTAGTGATGCGCCAAACTGACCGGGTGATTTGCCTGAATGGGCATATCTGTTGCCAAGGTAAACCCGAAACAGTCAGTGACTCACCGGAATACCATGCCCTATTTGGACTCGATAAGGAGAGTGAAGCAGCACTTTATCTTCACCAAGGTCATCACCCCCATACGCACACCAAACATATTTCCCATGTTCGATGATTTTTTAATACGCGCCATGTTGGCCAGTGTTGGGCTTGCATTGGCAGCAGCACCTTTAGGCTGCTTTGTTATTTGGCGACGAATGGCTTATTTTGGCGATGCAACAGCTCATGCAGCCGTGCTTGGTATCGCCCTGTCATTGGCACTATCAACACCGATATTTGCAGGTGTACTAGTGGCCTGTTTATTCATGGCCATTATGGTGTCCAGTTTAACTGGACGAGGGTTTGCCATGGATACGATGCTTGGTGTTGCCTCTCATTCGTCATTAGCCATTGGTTTGGTAGCGGTGTCTTTTCTTTCTGGTATACGTATTGACCTGATGTCCTATTTGTTTGGTGATATTTTGGCCGTTGGTTATACCGATCTTATGGTGATATGGGGCGGAGCCTTACTTGTTCTAGGACTCATCGCATGGCGCTGGTCCGGTCTTTTGTTATCAACACTAAACACTGACTTGGCACTTGCCAGTGGCTTTAAACCTAAGCAGGAGCAATTGATTTTAACCATTGCGTTAGCAATTGTAGTGGCCGTTGCTATCAAAGTGGTCGGTGTTCTGTTGATTGCAGCCATGTTGATTGTGCCCGCTGCTACGGCTCGCGCTTTTAGCAGCACCCCTGAAATCATGGCCATTATTGCGGCTTGCTTGGGGGTCATGTGTGGCCTGTCTGGTGTGCAGACTTCTTATTTAATGGATACTCCCACTGGACCGACAATCGTTTGTGTCAGTGCATTTCTGTTTGTCGCAACTAACCTTATATGTAAAGTACGTCGACTGGGTAGCTTTAGTGAAAGGAAAACCTAGAGCCTGCGGTCATTAGTAAACAACCGTCCCTGAATCATTCAACTTCGAGACTATCTCAGGACTATCAATGGTCAACAACATCTCATCATAGGTCCAAATGGCTTTTATCGTACTTAAACAAAAACTTGGCGGGTTAACACGGGCATTAATGATCAGAGGTAATACAGGCCATTAGTTGCTCTTCCCAATCGTCGTTAATTTGAAGAGAGATAATTTCTATGCGGCTTTCTGTGCAGTTATCTAGCACATTCTCTGTTAACGCATCAGGTGTCAGGTTATAGCTAAACGCTCCTTTCTCGGTCATAAATACCGCTTTCATTCTTTCCGCGCTTATTTTATTTAAGAATGAAGATAATTTTTCATAATCAAATAATCGACTATCCGAAAAACGCCAACCTATACTGTAAAAACCCTCTCCTTCGTTAAGGGCTTTAATATAACCACACTCAGGAATAACAACTTCAGACAATAATGGTTTAACTTCGGTTGAGTGATGGTGATGGTGATGGTGATGGTGATGGTGATTTTTTTCAGTGGTAGCAGCTGTTTCCCCAAATAAATCTATAGCGGTAATATCACCATTTTCTGTAAATAAAACCTGAGCACCAGAAAATCCATACTGCTTTACATAAGCTTCTAATTTAGATCGCTCATCACCTTGATACAGGTCTTGCTTATTACCTACCACGATATCAGCAATGGAAATTTGTTCATTAAAAGTATCATGCTCTGTGTAACGATTATCCGATAATTGTCGTGCATCCACTAAAGTGACAATTTTTTGTAGGTCGATAACATCACGATAAGAATCTACCGTAAGAGACTGCAATACTTCTTTTGGGTGTCCTAAGCCTGTAGGCTCAATAAGCAAGCGATTAGGCTTTGCTACTTTTAATAACTGATTCAACGCCACCTGCATAGGCAAGCCCGCAGTACAACACATACACCCACCGGGTACCTCTCGAATAAAAACGTCCTGCTTTTGAGCGTGCTGCCCCTGAAAAAAACTGCCATCTATGCCAATTTCACCAAACTCGTTAACTAATATTGCCCAACGTTCATCGCTGGGCTTATTTTGAAGCAGATGTAAAATAGCCGTGCTTTTCCCGGCACCTAAAAAGCCAGTAATAATAGTAGTAGGAACAGCAGAAATAATATTGGGAGTCATTAAATTTTTGATAATCTCGATTGTGCCTGCATAAACCACCCAAGCACTGTTTGATGATACTGTTGGCCATATAAGCGAATAAATTGTTTTGTGTAGTGCTCACTTTCATTTTGCATAGAGGCTATACGTTTTTCTATAAAACTAGGCGTTAATTCAAGCCCACACTCAACAATAATACAGTGTCGCCATTCTTCATAATTTTGAGGAATTACTGATGCTGTCATGCTTTACTCCTTATGCGATGCGCATAAATGTCTATGTTATTTAACTAACGATTAAAGAGCAATCGCTGTGCAGGTAACGATGAGAGAAGTGAAGAATCAACAACCTTCTGACCATCAAAGACTTGTTGGCCATTAACCCATGTACTTTGTATACGCGAAGAAAATTGATGATTATGAAAAGGGGTCCAGGCACAATAGTAATGAGTATTACTATGGCTGACGTCTGTCGTTTGATTTAAATCGACTAACACCAAGTCGGCATAATAACCCTCGCGAATATAGCCACGTTCATTTACCGCATAACGAATAGCAGGGTTATGAGCCGTTTTTTCAACGACCTTTTCCAAGCTAAGACGCTTGTGCTTAACATGGTCCAGTAAGCTTAATAAAGCATGCTCAACCAAAGGCAAACCAGCAGGTGCCTGATTGTAGTCAACTTGCTTTTCCTCCAAGGTATGGGGCGCATGGTCGGTGGCAATAATATCAATTTGATTTGTATGTAACGCTTGTATCAAGGCATCACGATCAGTTACCGACTTAATAGCTGGATTACATTTGATAAAATTTCCCAGCTGAGAATAGTCTTGGTCACTAAACCAAAGGTGGTGAACACAGGCCTCTGCAGTAATGTTTTTATTTTCTATTGGTCCAGCTTCAAATAAATTCAGTTCTTTTTCAGTAGTGATATGTAATACATGCAATTGACTGCGATACTTTTTAGCTAAATTAACAGCATAGGATGAGGAGGTAAAACACGCTTCAGTATCGCGTATAACTGGGTGGTCATCTATAGTTGGCTGCCTTAAAGCCCGTACTTTTTTGAGATTACTTGCGATAACCGGGCCACTTTCGCAATGGGTGACAATTAACACAGGACTTTCGCGAAAAATGGCATCTAAGGCCTGAGGGTTTTCAACTAACAGGTCACCCGTAGAGGCCCCCATAAAAACTTTTACTCCGCAATGCTTTTTAGGGTCTAATAATTGTATTTGCTCAAGATTATCTTCCGTTGCCCCCAAATAAAACCCATAGTTCGCCATTGAGCAGTGCTCGGCAATAGCGTATTTTTTTTCTAAGGCCTCAATAGAGGTAGTGGCTGGGTTAACATTCGGCATTTCCATATAGCTGGTGATACCACCGGCAACAGCAGCACGAGATTCGCTGGCAATGCTACCTTTATGGGTTAAACCGGGCTCACGAAAATGCACTTGATCATCGATCATTCCAGGTAATAGACACTGGCCTTGTGCATCGAGGATAATATCGTCTGGCAAAGCAGCGATATCATTATCTATCTTATCAATGCGCTGCCCTTTAATTCTCACATCGGCTTCGATGACACGCCCATCATTAACAACCTGAGCATGTTTAATCAGGGTTTGTTTCTGTGTCATTGATAAAATACCTGTTTTGATAATTGAGGCATTAATGATAATGCACTATCATTAGCGTCTCAAGCTTTAATAAAGCGATATAGGAATGCTTATGCATCAACAACGGCAAACAAGGCAAAGGCAAGTGATTGAAACCATGCTAAGGCAAGCAGATCGTCCTCTATTGCCCAAAGAGTTGCTAAGCAAAGCACAGCAGTCATTGCCTCAACTGGGCATCGCAACGGTGTTTCGTACTTTAAAGAAAATGGTCGATGAGGGCGGCGCCAAAGTCGTTTGCTTACCCGGTGATAGCCCCCGGTACGAACGCTCTGATTTAGCCCATCACCATCACTTTAAATGTCATCAATGTGAATCTGTGTTTGAAGTTCACGGGTGCCCAGGGCATCTTGAACAATTATTGCCTCAAGGCTTTCAATTGACCGACCATGAAATTACACTATTCGGTCGCTGCGCTGATTGTGCTATCAACCATTCATAAGAACTTACTCCAGCCATCGGAATGCTCTAAGCGCTATGCCAACATCCAAACAAACCCTATTTATACCCTATAAACATCTAGTACTCGTTCTTACTCTACTTTTTATCCTTATTGCTCATTGGTTTTATACACCACAGGCGGCTAGCCTGACCCAAGATTCAACAACTGCCATCCCTTTAAATCTTCCTCTAAGCCTCACAGAGAATATTGATCAAATCAGTACAAACCCAAAGATCATTGCCCAAGATGCAATGACAAAAGTTGTTGAGCCACCAGAAAAAAACGAGGATAAAGTCGTTATTCGTCAGGGTGATATTCTCAGCCTTCTATTTGATCAATATAATCTGGGGCAAACAACCTTACGTAATATTCTAAGTGCAGACGAATCGTTACTGGCACTGGAAACACTCCGTCCCGGGCAAATACTCTACTTTCGCTATAAAGAAAATACACAGTACCTAAAAGAAATGGAGCTCTATAAACACGCAGGCCACCGTATTATCTATCGGCGAATTGAAGATAACGTTTTTAATTATGAAACGATCATTCAAGAAGGAGAATGGCTTAACAAACGAATAGAGGGAAAAGTTGAAAATACCTTTTATCTATCAGCACAACGCGCCGGCTTAACAGAAACAGAAGCAGGAGCGATTACGAGAATTTTTCAGGACCAACTGGATTTTTCTCGCGCCATTCGTAAAGGGGATAAATTTCAAATCGTTCGCAGTGTGCAAATGATTGATGGTCAACCAACGGGACAAACTCGAATCGATAGTGCTCGAATACAACGACGCGCCCATGAACATACAGCCTTTTTATTTGATGATGGTCGCTACTATGATAAACAGGGGAAAAGCCTGGCGCGTGCTTTTACGCGAACACCTTTAGCAAAGAACTATAGAATTAGCTCTTCTTTTAATCCAAGGCGAGTTCATCCTGTAACCGGCCGTATAGCACCCCATAACGGAACTGACTTTGCGACACCAACCGGTACGAAGGTACTTTCCACCGGTGACGGCGTAGTTACTCGTGTAGGCAGTCACCCTTTTGCAGGACACTATATTGATATTAAACACGGCGGACAATACAAAACCCGTTATTTGCACTTGCATAAAATACTAGTGCGCCGAGGCGAATCTATTAGCCGAGGACAAGCTATAGCACTATCCGGTAATAGTGGACGTTCTACCGGACCACATCTCCATTTTGAATTACACATTTATGGTCGCCCAGTTGACCCGATGAAAGCAAAAATCCCTATCACTAAATCAATAGCTAAAAAGTACAAACATATTTTTGCAAAAAAAGTAACAGAGCAAACATTATTACTGGATACTGCAACGGAAATAGCGGTTAGGCAGGATAATTGATACTAAATTATCAACACTTTTTCAGTTATATTCCTAATAAAATTAACAAGAGCAATGACATTTGTATTGATTTTTAACTAAACCACTGAAATGGGTTCGCCAGAATTTGTTAAGCTGAAAATTTAGCTAATATGCCAAGTGCTAGAGAGGAAATTTCTATAAAAGAGTAGAAAGTATTGGATAATTTATTTTAGAGAGAAGGTTTTTTTTCTTGTTTTATTTTATCCAGCCCCTCTTGTAACTTTGCGATAATACTATCGTCAACGTCTTTACTGAAGGCATAATAAAGTCCAGTAGAACCAAGAATATGAGCAACACGATAATTATCAAGGCTCTCACCAATTTCAACTAATAATTCTTTTGCTGTATCTTCGGGATAGGCCCAAAAGGTAACTCGATCTTTAGCAAGCATTCTAGCCATGGAGTAAGGTTTTGAACTACGAAAGAGTAATCGACTGGGCACTTTTTGTGAAAGAATAAGGTGCTCGCCGATATCATCTCTAACAACACCGACTGTTTGTGTAATGTCTGCCATTTTCTCAAAAGGTCTAACGATGGTTGACTTTTTAGCGAGTAAAACGATACGGATTTCATCCAGCGGCCCGACCCATTTAAATAACGCTTCTCTTTCTGGTGAACGACTGGTACTAAATAATAAGGTATTTGGGCCAGCAACAGCTGTATTAAATGCGCGAGCCCAGGGAACAAGATTGATTTGACTCTTTTTAATGGGGCTACCCACCACCTTACTGGCTCTTAATAACAAATCGACGGCCATACCCGTTAATTCACCGTTCTCTTTGTAGTTATAAGGTGGGTACTCTTCTGTCAGTATGGTCAACTGGTCAAAATCACTGGCATAAGTACCAAAACTCATCAGCCCAAAGAGAGCAATTGCAACTAGGTTTTTATGCAACCAACAGGTTATGCAAGCCATGATAATGCCGATTTATAAAGCAATAGGGGTATTTCTATAATGATAGTCGACACGGAGGCGTTGTAAAGACAGAGAGAAAGGTCGCAACTCACCTGACTACTTATTGACGGCCTTTAATTGCTGCACAGCAAGGCCCGCAATAATGACACTCAAACCGACAAATGTAGATATCTGTAGCGGCTCACCCAAGACCTTATGAATAATAAACAAACTGATTACCGGAGATAGAAATATTAATGAGCTAATACGTGCAGTATATTGTGTTTTTTGAAGGGCTAAAGTCCACAAAATAAAGGTAAAACCCATTTCAAATAAACCAATATAGGCCATGCTGGCAATAGCACTGTAGGAGTAGTTAAAAGTTGCCCCCGTTAATGAGGCTATTATCACAAGTACCGGCAAGGCAAATAAAAAGTTATGAAATAACGCAATGACTGGCGGGCGATCATCTCCCATATTAACTAACCAGTACCCTGCCCAGATCCCAGTACTTAACAGTGCTAACAGTACACCGAAATAGTCCAGTTCACCGGTCATATTTTTTCCAGCTATGGAGATAATAAAAACGCCGGCGTAGGCTAATATCATACCGAAAATGTCATAGCGTGTTATTTTTTTTCCCAATACAGGAATAGCAATCAAACCAAGGACAATACCCCAAGTGTAATTAATGGGTTGGGCGACTTGGGCGGGTAATCTGTCATAGGCCTCAAACAAAACGAGGTAATAAACGACAGGATTTAATAAACCCAGTTTAATTGAGAATATTCGGTACTGCCAAAGTGACGCAATAGCTTTTCCCCATTGCTTTTTACACACTAATATCAGAGATAAGGCCAGAACAGAAAAAAAACACGCCCCGGTAAGGAGCGCGATAATGGAGGTTAGTTGAAGACCAATTTTAAAAACAGATGCAACTGTTGACCACAACAGTACGGCTGTTAGACCGTAACCCAATGCATGTAATTCAGATTTTTGCATATATTGTTAGAAGTACTTTTCTTATAAACGACCGTCTCGCTAACAACTGCTTCTCTAATGAATGCAAATGGTATTAGCGTACTTTTGCCAAGAACTTTTGTGTATGTTCACTTTGTGGGTTATTCAGAATTTCATCAGGTGTACCCACTTCTTCCATAATACCCTGGTGGAAATAAGCCACCCTGTCTGATACATCACGCGCAAAGCCCATTTCGTGGGTAACCACGATCATAGTCATACCGTCACTGGCAAGTAAGCGCATAGTGTCTAACACTTCACCTACTAGTTCAGGATCTAAAGCAGAAGTGGCCTCATCAAATAACATATAACGTGGTTCCATTGCCAGCGCACGGGCAATTGCCAAACGTTGCTGCTGACCACCTGACAGAGCCGACGGGTAATTACTTAACTTATCAGCTAAACCAACGTGCTTTAATTGTTTTTCAGCTAATTCCATTGCATCACTTTTACTGATGCTCTTGACTTTTTGAGGCGCCAAAGCTACGTTTTCCAAAGCCGTTAAATGCGGGAATGCATTCCATTGCTGGAATACCATGCCGATATTTTCTCTAAGCTTATTCAAGTTAGTACCCTTGGTATGGACATTGAAATCATCAACGATAATTTCTCCTTGATTAATTGGCTCCAGGCCATTGATGCAGTACAACAATGTTGATTTACCGGAACCGGAAGCCCCAATGATGGTTAACACTTCACTATCAGCAACCTCTAAATCAATACCCTTAAGTACCTCGACATCGCCAAATGATTTATGAACATTTTTAATTTTAATCACTGCTGCCACCTTTTCTCTATGTAACTACCTGCTTTTGCGATAGGGTATGAAAGTAAAAAATAAAATAGCCCTGCGATGGCTAAGATTGTAAATGTTTCTGCTGTACGGGTAATAAGTATCTGTGATGCTTTAAGTAACTCGATATAACCGATAACAGAAACCAAAGCGGAGTCTTTTAATACGCTCAGCGCAATACCCACCCACGATGGGAAAACTGCACGCAAACCAATGGGCCAAACGACGCAACGCATATCCTGCCAGTAAGTCATGCCTAATGAACGTGATGCCCTGCGCATAGGCCCGGGAACTGATTCAATACCACTACGCGCCGCTTGCGCAACTAGCGCTGATGTATAAATGGATAAAATAATCGTACCTGACCAAAATGCAGGGAGCGGGTAACCTGCAATAGAAATAAAACTATCAAATAGGATCAGCTGTATTATCAACGGTACACTTCGAAACACATCGAGAATACTATTAGTAACCCACTTAGCAATGATATTACCTTCGTTGATCATCCAGCCAAAAATAATACCTAACACTGTACCTGCACTAATCGCGATGGCTGATATTTCCAGTGTTTTCAGTGCAGCTTCGCCCAAAAAGAGCAGGTCTTTAGGCTGCAAGTCACCAAATACTTGAATTGTTGTGCTCACGAAATACCTCCTATTGACCTTTAAACAAACGCCATGCAATTAACTTCATCACGCCTAGAGCAATTTTGGCGATAATGTAGTAAATAATGGCTGTTGCTGCAAAAAATTCGAATGCACGGAATGTTTTTGAATACAAAAACTGTGTTTCACCTGATAGCTCACGAAGACCTACAAGCATCCCCAGCGAACTCATAAGAATGACCCAAATAAGTTGATTACTCATTGGATGATAAATGGCTCGTATTACTTGAGGAACAATAATGTAATACTGCGCCTGGAAAAATGACATGCCCAATGAACGCGCCGAATTTAACTGCGCAGGGTGAATGGCATTAAAGCCTCCACGAAATGTCTCTGCCATATAACCCGCTGTATTAAATGACAGTGCCATTACTACAACTAGGTAAGAGTCAAGAATTATACCTATTGCAGCAAGGCCGAACTTAAAGAAAAACAATTGGAACAGTGCCGGCGTATTACGTGCAATTTCAATCCAGATACCAGCAAGAAATTTAACCGGCCACACTACGGATGTGCGTGCAAAATAAAGGAATAGCCCAATAACAGAACCAATAAGCATTGATAATATGGAGACCTCGAGCGTTACCTGTGCTGATGATAAAATCTGAGGTAATGCCTGAAAAACAGGTCGCCATAAAAATTGATAGTCCACGGGAACCCCCTAGTACATATTTGGACGAAAAGTGTCTTAACTTTTTAGTTGTAACTTCTTAGCTATAACTATTTCAAACAGTATCTTAATTTAAATAGAATGTTGACAGATAGAATGTCTCTGCCAACGATCATAAAGAGATAAGCTTTAAAGAGACTACACTCGTTATTCTTTTTAGTCTGGCAGTACTTTGAGAATCAAAGTACTGCCGTTCCATGAATTAGCGTACAAATTAATAATAGGTACCAGGAGTAGTCATGTCTGGAGCCTGACCACCAATCCACTTACCATATAACTCTTGGAAACGACCTGAACGAACCTGACGATTGATAAACAGATTCAGGTAACGAATCAAACCGTACTCCTTACGTAAGGTCATCATACCAACGATATCTGCACCAAAAGGAGCAACAGGGCCTAAGGTAACACCTTCAAATTTACCTGAGCTAATCGCATTAGCTGCTGCAGTATCGGTTACGATAACAGCATCAACAACATTGTTGGCAACAGCAAAAAATGACTCGTTTTCACTTTGGAAAGAAGTGTATTTGCCTTTAGAATCCTTCCAATTTTCTTCTTTATATTTTAAAAATTCACTTTCGTAGGTCGTTCCTATTGCAGCGGCTACGTTTTTATCTTTTAAATCTGCCCACGTTTTAATTACACCAGCATTCTTTTTAGAAACTAAAGCCTGAAACTGGAACTTCATGTAAGGGATAGTAAAACCAACTGTTTGAGCTCGTTCTAGAGTATCAGATGATGACGCAATAGCAACATCAATTTTACCAGATACCAAACTTGGAATACGCTCTGCCCAAGTTAGTCCAACAATTTTATGTTTAATTTTCATACCTTTAGCTAAATCAACACACATATCGACATCCATACCAACGGGGTTGTTATCGCCATCACGGAAACCCATTGGCGGAAAATCCAAAACGATACCGCAACGAATCACACCTTTGGATAAAACATCATCCAATTTATCTGCTGTCGCCTGACCTGCGGCCATTAAAAGACCTAAGCCTGCTAATACCAGGTTTTTCTTTATAGAGCTATTTTTCATTATTTTCACCTTATTAACGTTATAAAAAATTATTGTTATTTCCTACGATATACCTGTGGAACTAATGTTGATTGTATAAACCCTTAACAAATACATAGTAAGTTGGTTAAATGCGATCATTTACAGGCTTTTTAAGTTTTTTATGGCCTAAAATGATAGTACAAGTTTATCAAAACTCAACTTCTTGACTTATGAAAAACTATAATATTTTGCGAAAACCTACAACTTTTGGCACTAAATATCACCATCGGCTGATAAAAGATTAGCATTGCCGCCAATTGCTGTTGTATTAAGCGAAATTGTTTTTTCTGTCATAAAACGCAGCAGATAATTTGGTCCACCTGCTTTTGGTCCTGTTCCAGATAAACCTCGACCACCAAATGGATTGACACCAACAACAGCCCCCACCTGATTACGGTTGATATAAACATTGCCCACTCGTACACGCTTGGCAATATATTCATAGGAAGTTGTGTTCCGGGAGTGAATTCCCAGTGTTAAGCCAAACTGCATTCCGTTGATATCATCAATCACTTCATCCATTTTGGAAGCAGAGAAACGGGCAATATGTAAAATAGGTCCAAATTGCTCATCATCCAAATCGCAAATCGAATTAATCTCAATTAAGGTCGGAGGTACAAATGTACCTTTATCACACTCAGGAGCTAGCGGAACCTGATAGACCTGTTTTGACTTTGTGGACATATCTTTGATGTAATTTAGCAATTTGGTTTGGGATGCTTTATCAATGACAGGGCCGACATCAGTTGAGTAATCACCAGGAAAGCCCACACTCAACTCATCCATCGAACCTTTAATTAATTCAATTACTCTATCGGCGATGTCTTCTTGCACATACAAAACACGTAAAGCAGAACATCGCTGGCCAGCAGAACTGAAAGCAGAACGTATCACATCAGTTGCCACCTGTTCTGGCAAAGCGGTAGAGTCCACCAGCATGGCATTCAACCCACCGGTTTCAGCAACCAAAGAAGCAATCGGCGCAGTACGGTTGGCCAAATTAAGGTTAATCAAACGTCCGGTTTGAGTGGAGCCGGTAAAGGCAACGCCAGCTACAACAGGGCTTTTCATTAAAATATTACCTAGCGTTGCACCCGGCCCCGGCAAGAAATGCAGCACATCTCTTGGAATACCGGCTTCATACAATAGCTCAGTTGCTTTGTAAGCAATCAATGATGTCTGCTCTGCGGGCTTGGCGATAACACTGTTACCAGCAACCAGAGCTGCAACCACCTGCCCAATGTAAATTGCTAAAGGAAAGTTCCAGGGGCTAATACAAACAAACACACCACGCCCTTCGAAAGCAAGTAAATTAGACTCGCCCGTAGGCCCAGGCAAGATTTGTGGTTCCTCCATTAAACGTCTGGCTTGCTGCGCATAGTAACGGCAGAAATCAACCGCTTCACGTATTTCATCAATAGAATCTTCCATTGTCTTGCCTGCCTCATGCAGGCACATGGCAATCAATTCATCACGATTTTTTTCCAGCAAGCCGGCCATTTTTTCAAGAGCAATCGCTCTTTCTTCAACAGATGTGAGTGACCATCGATTAAAACCTTGTTCTGCTGAAACCAAAGCTTGATTAGCAACGTCTTCATCAGCAAAGCGATACTTTCCTACCGTCACACCATGATCGTAAGGGCTAATCACGGTTGCATTCGAACCCTGTTGCTCTTCAGCACCATCAACCATAGGTTTAGCAGACCATTGTTTGTTACTGTATTCTTTAATGGCTTTCATAAAAGGAATTCTCTGTGATGCAATATTTAGGTTTGTTCCTGCCGAGTTTTCACGATCTGAAAAGATATCGGGAGGAAGAGGAATAAAAGGATTGTTAAGCTGTTTCCTTGCCAACAACTGTTTAGTTGGATGTGCTATCAGGCTATCAATTGATACTGTTGGGTCTTGCAATTTATGCACGAAAGATCCATTAGCTCCGTTTTCAAGTAAACGTCTGACAAGATAAGGAAGCAAATCTTCATGGCTGCCAACAGGCGCGTAAATACGAACTTGTACACTCGGGTGATCAGCCATAACGGTATCGTAAAGCCCCTCGCCCATACCATGAAGGCGTTGAAATTCAAAATTCCGATCACCGGCCATCACTAAAATGCTGGAGACTGTTTGAGCATTGTGACTGGCAAATTGTGGATAGACATGGCCACGAGTTGCTTCTGACAAAAGAAAACGCGCACAGGCAATATAAGATGTATCTGTCGCTTCTTTACGTGTAAATACTGGATAGTTCTCTATACCCATTTCCTGACAGTGCTTAATTTCAGTATCCCAGTACGCGCCTTTTACCAGACGGACAGGAATTTCATCACCCTGCTCTTTTGCCAAAGCAGTAATCCAGCACAAAACATGTAGCGCCCGTTTGGAGTAAGCTTGTACAACCAGACCAAACTGCCCCCAACCTTTGGCCACATCCGATTGATAAACCTTTTTAAATAATTCCAGAGAAAGCTCTAGCCTGTCTGCTTCTTCAGCATCGATTGTAATACCAATACCGTATTCACGGGCGCGCTCAACCAATTCGGAAACAATCTGAGAAAGTTCTTTTAAAGCAAGTTCTCGGTGCGACTCTTCATAACGAGGATGAAGGGCAGAGATTTTTATCGATAAACTATGAGGTTTGCTTTTGTCATTCGTCTTCGAGAGATTTTTCAGGGCTTGCATATAGCTATTAAAATATTTTTCAGCATCTTCTCGTGTGTGAGCCGCCTCACCCAGCATATCGAAGGAATAAGTGTAGCCTTTTTTCTGAAAGGGCTTGGATCGTTTTTGTGCTTCCTGAATAGTACGACCAAGCACAAAATATTCACCAATAATTTGCATCGCACGGTTCATCGCTGCTCGCAGCGTAGGTGCACCGCACTTGTAAATTAAATTTCCAAGGCCAGTGGACATGTCACCATGATTCACTTCACCGGCTTTTACAAAGCGACCGGCAATCAGCAAGCCCCAGGTTGAGACGTTAACAAAAAGCGAGTTATCGCTATCGAGATGTTGCTTCCAGTCTGCAGCTGTTAACTTGTCTTTAATAAGCGCATTGCGTGTATCGGCATCGGGAATACGCAAAAGTGATTCGGCAAGGCACATAAGAGTAATACCGTCTTCATCACTAAGACTGTATTCTTGCAGTAGCTTATCTACAATATGAAAGCTCTCGCCACTGGCACGTGTTTTTTCAATTAGTGCGCCAGCTACGGCATTAATATTGAGTAACTCTTCTGATACAGGATCAGCAAGAGGAATCAACTTCTTCAACCATTGACTCTCATCAATGCCATAATTATTTGATAAATCGTATTCTAACTGGCTACAGCCAGATGTAATCCACTCATCCGTAAACAATAGGTTTTGTTTTATATTCATACTGGTCAACCCTTGGTTTTAAATGACAGTATTGATGAAAACTGATCAATAATATTGCAGAAACATATGCACAGTTTGTAAAAACGTATAAAGGAAAAGTAGTTTTTGGAATAAAAAAGCTGAAAATATCAGCAATTTAGGGTGTTAACATCGTTTTTATCGTAGAAAAAAGAATTGTCTTTGCAAAAATCTACAAAGACCTGATATAGAAAAATAAAAAATACTATGCTGAAGAGGTAATTAGCGATTGTTATGGCGATACAGGCTGGGAGAACAGCCAACATTTTTAGTAAAAGTATTTGTAAATGCACTCTGGCTTGAAAAGCCGAGAGAGAAACAGATATCCGTAAGTGTTTTATTGGTACTGTTTAGTAAAAATTTAGCCACTTTAATCCGTTCATAAATAAGGTACTGATGAGGCGATACCCCCATTTTTTCACGAAACTTTTGATAGAAGTAACTCACACTGAGGTCACAGGCCTTAGCAAGCTCTGACACCTGAATTTTTTCTTCTATGTGCGCATGAATATATTGCTGAACAATATTCAAATCCAGCCGATCACCATGTAAACGTTGAGTATCACTGTCTTTTTTAACAACGAGACGATTATACAAACTTCTTAAAGCTAACTCTGCCACCAAAGGCTGCATTGACGCATCGTAATCACACATACGAAGCTCCTTTGCTAAGGACAACAAGGTCAAATGCATTTGCTGGTCAACCGCAAAATAGCGACGGGACTCAAATAGGCGATAGTAGATATCACTATTGAAATTACTATTTTCTGCCGGGTTTATATCTGGGCTAATATCAAGAATAAACATGTCATTATCATGATCGCCATAAAAACTATGGCTTTCATTAGAAGGCACAATACAGCCGGAATACTCATCTACCTTCCCGCCGAGACCTTCAACCTCGAAATTAGCCTCACCCTTCATACCTATAATAATCTGGTGATGCAGATGTTTATGGCACCCGGCATTACTGGATAAATGTTTGGTTCTGGCGAGAATATCGTTCTGCTGCATCTTGGCTACCATTGAGTATTCACCTGATTATATCCACCACATATCAGTATGAACGAATAAAGCGAATGATTGGTTAATCATAATACTAAAACAACCCTTTGTATAAATACCATATTTATAATATATACGAATAAAAAACTATTACTTATACCGAATGTATACACTATCTAAAAACCCTTCTATTTGCATCTTGTCCAGAATCCCTTGAAGTTTATCAATCACTGCATCTGGTGTCGAAAGACTAAATGCAAGATACATTTTAGTTTCCTGCATAGTATAAACAGGCTGTAATTTCATATTTGATAGAGATTCATGCTTTTTTGCCAACTGCTTAACGAAGTAAGGGGCATACAAGTGACCGGCAACCCAAAGATCTATACGGTTACGCTGTAATTTAAGCGCATTCAAGTGATCACTACGAACAGACTCCAAAGGCAAACCCAAGGCCTTGATAAAACCCTCGCCAGCTGAACCTCGATAAGCGCCAACAGTATAATTTTTTAAATCTTCCTGACTATTAATCGTGATATCTTTGGTGCCATTACTTAATAATACATAATTATTTTCAGCAATCGGACCAACCCATTTAAAGGATTTCTCACGCTCCGGTGTTCGAACGATACAATAGACGCCAGTATGCTGCTCATCTTTCGCTGCTCCATAAGCGCGCTTCCACGAGACCAGATCCAGAGTATAAGAATAGCCCGACCGTCGCATTAATTCCAAAACAACTTCTGTTGCCGCACCACCAACACCAACACCTTCACCCGCTGCCTTTAAATCGTAGTTATAAGGAGGATAGTGCTCTGTTTTTAAATGAATCGTTTGAGCTGTCAACGAATGGCTTATAAAAAACAAAAGAGAAAATGAAAAAAATTTCATAAATATCATGACTAGCCTCCTACTGTGCCTGCCGGCTTCTTCTTTTTTGATCAATCTGCCTTAAACGGCTTATGGCCATATTTAAACTCACCTTCATACGTTCAATAGAATTAGCAACTGTACCAATTTCATCCCGTCTGGAAGTATCAATCTCTGCAGTGAAAATTCCTCTGCTAATTTGATTCGCTGCTTCGCTGAGTTCAGAAATAGGCCGCCTCAGTATATTTGTCATTACAATCCATAGAACGATAAAAATAATAACATCCAGCAATAATAATGCGACAAACAAACCAATAATAGAAGATTTCAAATCTGATGATTTAAAGCGGTCACTGATATAAACAATAGCTTTACCAATAGGTTCATTTTGATTTCTGATAATGACCTCTTTCCTAATCTCATTCTTATCAAGAGGACTATAGCCTTTACTGTCAACTACATCCCAATCACTACTGCGTTGACGGCCCACAATAAGATCGGATTCATTGCTATCAAATATCAAAATGGCAGAAATGTCTCGTGTTAGCATTTCTGCCTCAACTGTATCTGCTGCAAGCTCAGTATCGAGATCCCACAAAGGTATTCTCAAGTTATTCTCAAGCTTTTTTACAGTTACTCTGGCAAGCTCATGAATTTCAGCATTAAGAGAGGCTTTTTGATTCGATATTTCATAGGCAGCATAAACGCCTAACACCATGGTAATCACAAAAACGGTAATAAATATGATTTTTGTTTGAACAGAAAACAGAAAATGTATTTTTTTATCAGACATAACCACAAACCTCATACGACAGATAAAGTAACAGCATATTATTCAGTGGATTTCAGGTCTTGCATGGTTGACACAACGTAGAAACCAATATGCATTTTTATATTATTGTTTTTCAAAAGGGAAAAATCAGCATCATCTAGCGCTAAAAACTCCGATGAAAGCCAGTATTGAGTAATTAAAGGCGACAATCTTGCAAAAAAGTATGCATGAATTGCTAAAAAGTCTTACTTAAGGAAGACTGAGGAAAGTATAAAGCGGCAATATACCTTACCAAGGTTCTGGTAAGGTATAAGAGTATAGAAAATTATTTTTTAATATCTAGAAGCTATACTTGGCTGCGAATTGGTAACGTGTATTGTCACCGCTATCACCACTGAAATCTTCGCGATCCAGATTACTGACTTCAAACATATACGTTACATTTTTGCTTGCATTGTAAATGTAGTTAACGTGAACTGTCTGAATAGTCTCTGCATCTGCTGAAGTAAGTGTTGAACCTGCTGCTCCAGCAAACTCATCATCAAACTCAACATTGCCATAGGTGATATTAAACTGACCGTTAGCGACCTTATGAGAAAATGTCAGGTTATAACCAAAATAATCCAGAGTTTCAAGCTTATCATTAACCGTAATAAAAGTAGGATTAGCCCATCCAAACAAGCCGTAACGACCAGCATTCGAAATAACAGCAGCACTTATAGTGGAACTATCGCCCAACTTAAAGTTACCGCCAGCACTTGCACCAAAATAACTCTCAGATTCACCATCTGCAGCACCACCACTGACTTCTGTAGATTGAACCACACCAGAAACATAGAAGTATGCATTATCAAAGGCACGAGCATAACGCGCAACAAAATCAGGTAAAGATTCTTCACCTGATGACCCTGCATCACCGCGCAAAAAGACTTGCGGGTTTTCAATAGCAAGATCAAGGTTACCAAGATTAACTCTTAATAAAGCCTGACGTACAAAAGCAATACCTGCCGAACCGGTAAAATCAACGGTAGTAGGGTACGAGCCAAAATCTCTATCCATGAACGTTGACCAAGTTTGACCTGCCGTTATATTCTTATATGTGCCTACGGCATGGCGCAGACGGAAACCACGAGAATTACTAACAAATTCATTACCGCCACTACCAAAGAAATCACCTTCCAGGCGAATACTGGTAGAATCATCCGGCTTCACATTAATAGCTAAACGAGACTCACGGGCATGCGCACGAAAATGTGATTCAGAATCGGCACCAGCACTTGTATCAAGAGCGCCATCTGTTCCGCCAAGCTCATCACCCAAATCTTCATCGACATCATAGATGAAATCTCCCCGAACATATCCAGATATATTAACATCAACAGCGCTTGCCAATTGAGAACCCATCAAGAGAGAAGCTGCACCAACAATAATAACCTTCTTCTTAATAAATTCCTGCAGAGTGTTAACTCGACATATTTTTTTATCTTTCATCATATTTAAACCTTTTAGTTAATTAATATTATTATTTACTGTAGCCATACGGCCCCAGCGGTATTAGATAGGATTTAATTTTTATGGACTTGCAAAAAAAAATTTTGTTATTGCAAAAAACTACATTGGTTTTTTAAATAAAAAGTATACTTTTGCAAAAACCTACAAAGTTAAAGTAGTTTTTTATAAATCAACGAAAAAAAATTTACAGAAAAACAGTTAATTAGTATTTATCTATGCCATTTTTTTGCAAAAAAACAATAGAATAGTGCAATATTAATAAAACAATCCGCATCACCATGTGAACATATAAAAAAAACGACTTTAAAAAACATAAAAATGAAAAATGTCGAAAACAGATATACTATATTTTTGAAAGGCACCGGGCCCCCTAATGTTGAAAGCTAGTATTTTTATCTTTCAACTTAACCAAAAGGCCAGCCTTTCAAGGCTGGCCTTTTTCTTAATAGGACGTGATACGTCAATGCTTTATTAGTAGTAGACACATGAAAAAAGATAAAGAGACTGGGCTGTTATACTCTTTTCACAAAGATAGAATACATACCATCAATGAAGTCCATGCAAGACCCGCATTACAGATAACACCTCCATCCTATGCATTCCATATCATCTTTACCTGCAATAGAGTAGAGTTAGCTCGTTTATTTTCTCGTGTCGCCAACACAAGTAAAAAACCAGGAACAAGACATATTATAGGGAACTATGATGGTATAAAAATAAAGACAGAAAGGCATACTGAATTCTCTTCTTGCACTTTAATTACAGAAGAGCAAAACAAAGAAAATTTAGAGGTTTTTAAAAACAAGCTATTTTCTGACATAAAGATTAAGGTTTTTTCTATTTGTCAGATTTTAATAAACCATAGCGATAGTAGCTCTCATAACTCAGAACAACCATGCCAGCCAGTATTAGGGGGGGTAATGAAAGCACAAATGCGTGTTTCAACGAGCTTAATAGCAAATCACCAAGGGATAGTCACATATCATGTTTCTACACCAAGTTCAGACCCACATGAACTAGGAAGACGAATTCAAAGGCTTTTAGAAGTGGAAACTTATCGCATTATGGCTCTTATTGGCTTACCTCTGGCACGTCGCTTAGCTGAGCAACTTACAGATATAGAAGAACAATTAAAGCGCTTATCCTTCTGCATGGAGAATCTACAATCGCGCGATCTATCACCTAATACTATTTTTAAAAAATTATCAGTATTATCAGAACAGATAAGCAACCAACGAATACAAAGTCGTTATCGCTTTGCCGCTAGCAATGCCTATTTTTCTATCGTTGACGCACGCCTGACGACACTGGAAGAAACACCCGATTCTCATTTACAGACTATATCCGGCTTTTTACGCTCTCGGCTCGAACCGGCCCAATCAACAATTAATAGTGTTGAGCGCCGCCAGCAAGAACTAACCGATGATATAACCCGTGCACTAACATTATTACGAACCCGTATAGAAATAAATATAAACCAATCCAACCAGTCATTGCTTCAGTCCATGGATAGGCGTCATCAGCAACACCTTCTAATTGCGAGAGTTGTTGAAAGCCTGTCATCTATTGCTATCACAGCTTACTCGATAGATTTATTGTTTTATTTATTTTCTGCCTTAGAAAAAGCAAACCTTCTTCCTTTCTCGGCAATCTTTGCAACAGCAGCAGCAATTCCTGCGACTCTAGTTATTGCCTGGAGACTAGTACATCAAGTAAGGTCAAAAATCAGTAAAAAAGATACCTTATAAAAATTTACTTATGATACTGTTAGGCTCTGCTTAGTGATGTATAAAGCATGGAAAAAAGGTTCCTATTGCTCTATTACTACTGACACATTGAATCTATTTAATAAACCTAACTATAACTCTTTATGACACCTTATACGCTATATATTAATGGTGAATATGGCCTGAGTGTTTAGAGCTTACACTATTATATCCACGCAAATGGCTATACCGCTTTATTTGCTGCTCACTTAATAATGGTTGCACTTTTAGGTGAGCACTTAGATGAATATGACGTAGTTTTGCCAAATATGTCGCTGATTGATCCAATAATTGCTTGAGCATCGCTGGGTTATGTTGTTGCGATTGAAAGAAGTCATCCAGTTTTTGCTCAGTAGCGAGGTAATCATGACCATACTGTTTGGCTTGCTGATTCATATCAACCCATATTGCTTGTATCTGGTCTATTTGCTGTTGTGAAAGCTTAAGCTCTTTTTGTAACTCTAATAAATGAAACGGGCCGGGTATCCCATTTAGCTCTGCTGGTTTTGCTAACCCCCAGCCTGCACCGGATTTCAACGCTTGAATATCTTCTGCGCTTAACGATTTAATCACTCTATGTTGCTGTCCAGAATAATGATTGTCTACAGCGATAGTGAGCATACTTAGCCCCAAAAGGGTTATAGCTACAACTATTTTATATAAGTATGTTTTTATTTGCATGATATTGCTCCTAATGATGACGACTAGTATTACTGCCTAGCCGTAATAATTTGATACTGTGTTTCTGTAAGTTCAGGCAATTTTTGTAAAAATGCTATCATTGCCCAAATACGTTCATCACTATGAGTCGGGCCAAAAGCCGCCATACCCGATGCCATAATGCCATGCTTAATGACCCAAAATTGTTGTTGAGCGATAACCTTGGGATCATCATGCCCACCTTCCCCGTGATCATGGTCATGCTTTTCAGGGGGTAATGTTAGGTTGGGGGGTACTGGGTATAAGCCAATGGTCATATCGTTTTCAGTAACACCGGGCTTCAAATGGCATCCAGCACACATATCATTATAGTCAGCACCGCCCATCAGTAATTGTTGTGCTGTACCTAAAGAGGGAACATCAATATCTTTTGACGCGCGGGCAATAGATTGCTTGCGTAAGGTTTCTAGTATCCAAAAGGTCATTGGATGGTGCCGATTATCTGCCCCTATGGGATAGAGGCCGGAATAAATAAAACCCAGCCCAAGTAATAGTACTATCAGCAACAACGCTACACTTATTTTAATAGTTTTCATTTTAACTTCTCTTTATTCTTAGCAGTAACCTTCAGTGCAGCCCATGCGTAAACCTGCACTGGGTTTATCACTTATTATTGTCGCTGGTGTTTTTTATTTGATGGATGTTGATCATCAGGTTGCTTATGATGATCACCTTTATGTTCAGGCTCATGATCATCATGAAGCCAATCTTTACATTGTTCCATCATTGCCTGCATAACGGGATCGTTGGCATCCATTTTAGAATGATCCATTTTTTTCATGGGTGCACAATTAGGTGGTTCGGCCCCTTCTTTTTTATGATGTTCAGGTGCATGAGCAAACCCCTGCATTGGTAGGGTCAAAACACCAATAAAGGTACTAATAAAAGTACCAATAACCGATACTAACTTGATAGATAATTTCATTATGTTGATCTCTATTAATTAATATAACTATTTTTTAAATACAATATAAATTACTGCATCAATAATACATGATGTCATTTGACTTATTAATACTGATCTTCAAAACGTGAAATCCTGGTAAAAATTGTATGCTTTCCATCAGTATTTAATTGATAGACCGTATAGGGTGTAAACCGGTTGCCCATTTCCATACCCGGACTACCTAATGGCATCGCCGGTACGCTAAGTCCCTTTGCCCCCTTGGGTGGATTGTTGAGAAACTGCTGAATCAATTTTACCGGAATATGGCCTTCAAAAATAAAGTCATGATGTACAGCGGTATGGCAGGATTGATATTCAGGTGCAATGGCCAGTTGTTGCTTAACTGCATTAAGGTTATCGGGATGTTTTACTAAGGGGTGAAAGCCTCCTTTTTCCAGATGCTCAACCCATTCAGCACAACAACCACAGGTAGGGCTTTTATAAACAGTCACTTGATGAGTAGCGATTGGTTTATCCGCAAAAACCAATGCCGAAAGAAACAGTGTCAGAATAGTCAGTTTTATACTATTCCGTTTTATATAACGATGTAACAAAGCAGTCATAGTCAGCTCTCTAAAGCAGTTAATATTAATCAATAAACGATGTAAACGTATTGTCGTAAAAATAAATCCACGCTATTGCGTGTCGTCCAGACGGACTTGTCCTGTGTTAGCCCAAAATGGGAGGACGATAGAGAGTAGAGAGGGGAGACAAAGGAATAAAATGATAAGTGTAATCAACGGGTGCTGCTTGCTTAATAGACAGCAAAGGCAATAATTGCGTGTGGGAAAAAACCGTTTGGCAACCCGCTATACAATGTTTGCACAGAGAAGGATCACACCGTGAGTAGTGGTTATGATAGTCACTCTGACTTGATTCAGACAGCGTGTGCATGGCATCGTCATGATGTTGATGTGTGTTGGCTACATCAGGACAACAGTCTGCCAGTGCAGATTGCTGTACTGTGATGGCAGCAGCCTGTTGCCAAGCAAACAATAGCAGCAATACCCAAGCGGTTCGCTTGAATAGGCCGCGACCATTGCGATAAGGATTAGTGACAGGCTTTGCCATACTTTTTTAACCGCCAATAATTATAAGGCCACGGGGTTAAAAACCCCGCCAACAGACTGGGAATCACCGACCACCACGTGAGAGCCGCTTTTCCCACTAACAAATAGTCCGCTGTATTCATCGCAATTTCCATTGCCAACATACTGACCAAGCTCATGCCTAGTGCTGTCTTTAATGCAATTCTAAATACCATCGTCCGTATTAATAAAAGCGTTTCCAGCATAATGCTGGTTAACAAACCGTTCATAATGGCAAGGCTCATCACCAACAATGCGGGTGTATCCGGTGCCCAAAACTGAAAGGCTAAAATCGTCCCAAAGTCACCAATGACACAACCTATAAGACACCACATGGTATTGTAGGCCGAACGACGCCATGTAGGCTTACATCCCCAGTGAATTGATGCTAATGTATTTAATTGACTGTTCATAAAGTAGTCGAAAATTATGAATATAGGTTTGATTAAACACCTAGAGTCAACTCTAGGGTCAAGCATTTTTCCTAAAAAGGTAAATAATCATTCATGGTGACGACTTACATCACAGCAGCCCACATCACAAAATGTTTACTCCTTACTCTATTTTGGGTATTACTGTCTGCGTGTGACTCTTCAAAAAAAGAGCAAAAAGCGACCCAGCCTACCGCTAAAACCGCCAAAATAAGGATTGATACCCAGTCTAGAGACGCAGATACCGGGCGTTGGTACACCTTGGCACAACAGCAACAAGGGCGACAGCTCTTTGCTAAACACTGTGCTGCCTGTCACGGTGATAAAGCGCAAGAAACGGTTGATTGGAAAACGCCGACAGCCACAGGACATTATCCACCACCGCCGTTGAACGGCACGGCCCATGCGTGGCACCACCCGCTATCGGTCTTACAAACGGTGATTCGTGGTGGCGGTGCGCCAATGGGCGGGGTAATGCCGGCTTGGGGTGATGTACTGTCCGAAGAGGAAATTATAGCGACGATTGCTTCTTTCCAAACCTATTGGCCGGATGATGTTTATCAACGTTGGCTTGAGATCGATATGCAATCGAGGCAATAGTTATTGATGTTTTGAGCCTTCAAACTTCTCCAAAATGGGGCAACTCCCCTGGCTCTGTTGGCATTGCTCGGTCAATGCCTTTAACTCATCACGCAATGCCACTAATTCTGTAATATGGGATTCGATAGCAGCAAGTTTTTCCAAAGCTAATTGTCTTACTTGAGGTTTAGCGGTTTGAGGAGAATCGCGGAACTGTAATAATTGCCCAATTTCCTCTAAACTAAAGCCCATTTTTTGCGCTTGTTGAATAAATTGAATGTTAGCAATATCGGTGTCACTGTAAAGGCGTATACCTTTATCGGTACGTTCAATGGTATCGAGTAATTGTATTTTTTCGTAGTAGCGCAGGGTATCAATACTAATATCAAGCTGTTGAGCAACTTCGCCGATTTTTTTCATATCCACTCAAAAAGTTAATAATATTAATGTGCTACTGGCTATGTCCCATTGTGCAATTTTAATAAACTCAAGGCTATAGACAATTTGCTTACTTTAAGCAATCAGGGAATTACTTAGTAACTATTGAGTGACTTGCCATGTAATATTCAGCGCTTTTAAAGCACTAAGATATTCATCATAGGATATAAAATTAACACAGGGATAAGCGCCCTTCTCTACCAACTGTCCATTAGCCAGTTTCTTAGCTAATAGAATCGCAGGCATACAGGGAATGTAGGGGC
>JBOEHG010000041.1:0-41453 GCA_050633825.1 Cellvibrionaceae bacterium
CTGATCATAAGTAATCACTTAACACTGTTCCCACTGTTTATTGAGCCGCTTCACAGATACGGGAATTGACGTCCCCAATGTTTGCGCAAAAAAGGAAACCCTGAGTTCCTCGAGCATCCATCGATAGGTATGCAAAGCCTCATTTAATGCCTTAGCAATATCACCATCAGTGGTTATTTTATTTGAATAACGCTCATTTAAAGCCTCTAACTCTTCAATCCAGACACGATCTTTTTGAACCTGCATAGGGACTTTTTCTAAACGCAGTTGAATCGCTTTCAAATAACGCGGATATTGTCGCAACCATTGTGACGGCGTATCGTATAAAAAATTTGAATAGAATAAACCTGACAATTGCTGCTGGATATCCGCCATTGCATAGGCAATGACAAGTGCATTTTTTGATTGTTTGGCTTGTTTTTTGATATCGACAACAATGCCTAAAGCATTAACAAGTTGCTCCGCTATTGCTTCCGCGTGACCTACCCACTGTGATTTACTCTGTTCAATTTTTTCTGTAAATAGCTTTTGAGAACGAATAAGCACAGACTCTGTTAATCCACCATTACTGTTTGTACCATTACTAAAACATAACTCTTTTACTGTTGCACAGAGAATATCGTCAACCACTTGGTCACGTCCGCCAATATCAACAATGCTTAATCCAAGATCTCGATTCTTCAGTAAATTCTTACGCAGATACTTAACCGTTTGTGGTTGCGAGAATAGCGCAAGACGCACCATCCCTTTTACACTGCTTACAACCGCCTCTTGTGGATTGTCGAATAATTTTAAGTTCACACTATCACCGCAATCCTCTAAGCCCGGGTAGGCTCGGATCTGCAAACCGTTTTGTTGCAGCATATAACTTTCGGGTAAATCGCCAAAAGACCAACTGCTTAAGCCCGTTTGTTCAAAGTCATTACCCGCTGACTGCAAATGATCTTGCACATGATCACGATAACGTTCCCTTAAAGTCGCTAAATCACGGTCTACATCCAGCACTTTGCCTGACTCATCGAGAACATGAATATTAAAACGATAAAAATTATCCAAACTTGATAAGTCCCAAGCATCTTCAGGAATACGAACCCCGGTCAAACGGTATAAGGATTCACTTATAACAGTAATAATTTCTTGTTCATAAAGTGACTGATCATTAACTGGCAATTTTATTAATAATTTTTCCACCGTTGATGGAACAGGCGCAAATTGTTTACGCCACTGTTTAGGTAAGGACTTAATCATGGCAGTAATTTTTTCTGCCAGTAAGCCAGGAACCAGCCATTGCAAACGTTCAGCAGATAATAAATGTAAAGTGCTCACCGGAATCTTAAGGGTAACACCATCATCTCGATGAGAAGGGTCAAAATGATAGATAACAGGAACCCGGATACCATCCATATCAAGGCTATCAGGGAATTGCGCTGTCGTAATATGACTGGGATTATGCCGCATCAAGGTATCACGGCTAATAAATAATAATTTAGGCTCTTGCTCTTCTAAAGATTCACGCCAATGTTCAAAACCATCTAGATTGGTAATATCGGCCGGAATCAAATGATGATAAAAATCAAATAATATTTGATCATCAACCAATACATCTCGGCGTCGAGACTTTGCTTCCAGTTCATGCAGTTCTTTTATTAATTGCTGTTGATGACAAAAAAAATGTGTTTCTGAAGAATGTTTTCTCAAATTATTTTTAATGCGCTTATGCTCAACGTAACGACTTTCAACCAATGCAGAGCGAATAAAAATATCACGACTTTCTTCACGATTAATACGCGTATAACTAACAGGATGTTTTTCAAGTAAAACCAAACCATAAAGGCTGATTTTCTCATACGCCATAACCTGCCCACTACGGGGATTATAATGTGGCTCAACATGTTGCCGTTTAATTTGGTGCTGAGCAACGGAAAGCACCCATTCTGTTTCAATACGGGCAACCGTATGCGCATACAGTTTACTGGTTTCTAATAATTCTGCAGTTAAAATCCACTGAGGCGTTTTTTTAAACTGCGATGAGCCAGGAAAGACATGAAAACGCCGGTTTCGTGCACCGATATAATCTTTTGTCTGCTCTTTAGAAAATAAACCAATATTCCCTAATAGCCCAGTAATTAACGCCGTGTGAATAGCGGCATAGTTAGCCGGCTGATTGTTGCTGGTAAGCGATAGACTTTTTATTGCCATAGTGAGTTGAATATGAATATCTCGCCACTCACGCATTCGGTTAAACGATAAAAAATGCTGCTTACACCATTTTTGTAACTGATTTGAAGACAAGGCTTGTCGCTGCGCTTCATAAGTTTGCCAAAGCTGCCAATAGGCTAAAAAGTCTGACTGTTCGTGCCAATACTCTCGATGCTTTTGATCTGCCGCCTGCTGTTTATCGGCAGGTCGTTCGCGCGGATCTTGGATGGACAATGCACTTACAATAACCATGACTTCTTGCAAACAATTTAACTGATCTGCTGCTAATAGCATTCGCCCAAAACGAGGATCCACTGGTAATTGGGATAACGAATGTCCCATTTTAGTTAAAGTATTTTTGGCCGTAATTGCTTGCAGTTCTTGCAGCAGTTTATAACCATCATTAATTAAACGATGGTCTGGCATATCGACAAAGGAAAAGTCGCGAATATCACCCAACTTTAACTGAGCCATTTGTAAAATAACGGCGGCTAAATTTGTGCGTAAAATTTCAGGGTCAGTAAATTCTGTTCGGCTTAAAAAATCGTCTTCACTGTATAAACGTATACAAACACCTTCGCTGACACGACCACAACGCCCTTTACGTTGATTAGCGCTAGCTTGCGAAATTGCTTCAATCGGTAAACGCTGCACTTTTGTCCGAAAACTATAACGACTGACACGGGCATAACCGGGGTCAATCACGTAGCGAATTCCCGGTACAGTAAGTGAAGTTTCAGCAACATTGGTTGCCAATACAACACGCCGACCTTTATGAGCTTGGAAAACTTTATTTTGTTCCGCAATACTCAAGCGGGCATAAAGTGGAATAACCGTTAGATGAGGGATTTTTTCACGCCTTAATTTAAGCGCTGTTTCACGAATATCACGCTCACCACTTAAAAAAACGAGAATGTCGCCTTGGGTATCAATGGTTGATATTTCATTAATCGCATTAAGAATACCATCAACAACTGATTCACTGCCTGTATCTAACAAGGGGCGATAAAGGACATCAACGGGGTATGTCCTGCCGGATACCTCAATAACTGGTGCATTATTAAAATGCCGGGAAAATTTTTCGACATCAATCGTTGCCGAGGTGATGATAACTTTAAGATCCGGTCTTTTGGGTAATAGGTGTTTTAAGTAACCCATTAAAAAATCAATATTAAGACTGCGCTCGTGGGCCTCATCAATAATAATCGTATCGTATCGACTCAGATAACGATCACGTTGTATTTCTGCCAGCAATATTCCGTCGGTCATTAATTTAACCGCAGTAATATCTGACACTCGGTCGGTAAAACGAACCTGATAACCAACTACATCACCCAGTGTAGAGTTCAGCTCTTCTGCTATGCGGTTGGCAACACTGCGTGCAGCAATTCGTCGTGGCTGGGTATGACCAATAATGCCTTGAACGCCCCGCCCTATAGACAGACAAATTTTAGGTAATTGGGTTGTTTTACCTGAACCCGTTTCACCGGCAATTACAACAACCTGATACTGTTGAATCGCCTCGGCTATCTCATCGCGTTTTTCGGCGATAGGTAACTGCTCAGGGAAAGTAATCTGCGGCAAAGCCGCTCGACGCTTTTCTACAGAATCTAAAGAGTTATTAATTTTTTCCTGAAGTGCTTGTTGTTGACTTTCAAAATCTGCTTGGCCCTGTTGTTGCTCCAAGCGCTGATATTCTCGAAAGAGTCGATGACGATGGTGACTAGCAACACCTTCGAGTTGCTGGAATAGAATGGATAAGGAATGAACAACAGTTGACACAGGAAAACACAGGAATATTCGATTATAGGCCGAGCATTCTATCAGTTATACAAAGATAAGGAACTCTACAAGCGCATATTCTGGTATCTCACAGTAAGATTTACGTTAAAATACCCAAATGCAAATACCCTCTAAGCTTTCCCAAGCACACCAAATCCTCAATCATACCTATGGCTACCAGAATTTTCGTGGACAACAGCAAGAGATCATAGAAACCGTAATCACCGGTAATGATGCCCTAGTGCTTATGCCAACAGGCGGTGGTAAATCATTATGCTATCAAATACCTTCATTGGTCAGGGAAGGTATGGGCATTGTTATATCGCCCCTTATCGCCTTAATGCATGATCAGGTATCGGCTTTAAAACAACTTGGGATCAATGCCGGCTTTTGGAATTCAACACTCACGGAAGAACAACGTATAGTGCTACGGCGAGAAATTAACAGTGGCCAACTGCAACTGCTTTATATTGCGCCAGAAGGGCTAATGTTACCTTATATGCTTAATTGGCTATCAGGTATTCCTTTGTCACTGATTGCCATTGACGAAGCTCATTGTGTCTCGCAGTGGGGACATGATTTTCGACAGGATTATTTGCTCCTGCACCAACTCAACGAGTACTTTCCAAATACACCCAGAGTTGCACTGACCGCAACAGCGAACGAACAAACTCAAGCGGATATTGTGCATCGCTTAAAGCTCAACAAACCGAAACAGTTTGTACAGAGTTTTGATCGCCCCAATATTCGCTATGCGGTTGAAGCCAAAACCGAGGTAAAGAAACAGTTAATTAAATTTTTAGCTAATCATAAAGAAGATAGCGGTATTATCTATTGCTTGTCACGGAAGAAAGTGGAAAGCATGGCAGAGTGGTTGTGTAGCCGAGGGTTAACGGCCTTACCCTATCACGCGGGTTTAAGCGCAGAAGAACGCGCAGAAAACCAATCTCGCTTTTTGAGAGATGACGGTATTATTATTGTTGCAACGATTGCTTTCGGCATGGGTATAGACAAGCCGGATGTTCGTTTTGTCTGCCATCTTGATCTTCCCAAGAGTATGGAAGCTTATTATCAGGAAACGGGCCGGGCAGGTCGTGACGGTGAAGCCGCTAATGTGTGGATGGCCTATGGTTTACAAGACGTTGTGCAATTAAGCCAGATGATTGATAACTCAAGCGCCAATGATGACTTTAAACGTCATGAAAAACAAAAACTGGATGCATTACTGGGTTGGTGTGAAATCACCCAATGCCGTCGTCAAGCACTACTCAAATATTTTGATGAACAATCTACAGATACCTGCGGCAACTGCGACATTTGCTTAACCCCACCCAAAACATGGGATGCCACTATAGAAGCGCAAAAACTATTGAGCTGTATTTATCGTACCGGGCAACGTTTTGGCATCAATCATATTATCGATGTTTTACTGGGCAAAGAAAATGAAAAGGTTTTACAGTTTAATCATCAACACCTAAGTACTTTTGGTATCGGTAAGGACGTTCACCAACAACGTTGGCGCTCCATTACTCGTCAGCTGATGGTAAATGGCTTTATCTATTCTAATAATCAACATTACGGCGCTATCACTCTCACAGAAAAAGCACGTCCATTGTTACGAGGCGAATTCCAGTTACAATTACGAGAAGATAAAACCCTCGAAAAAGTCGCATTGAGGAAAAAGCCACGTTATTCTCAAGCCGGCGTTTCTGAGGAAGATAAAGCACTTTGGGATGCCCTGCGCAACTGCCGCAAAACACTGGCTGATGAACACGGGGTTCCCCCTTATGTTATTTTTCACGATGCCACACTAATGGAAATGATGGAATACAAGCCCACAAGAAGCCATGAATTACTCTTATTAAACGGTGTTGGTGAAAAGAAGATGGAACGCTACGGGGATGCTTTTATCGAAGTGATTGACGGCTTTGTTAACTTGTGATTAAGTAAACATCTTACTAAGGTGAGTTCGGCCTTAAACGAGCTAAATATAACAATAAAACAACACAGAAGATAAACCAAGGGGCTCTTTCGCCATGCCTTATCTCATCAGTGTAGTACTCATCGTCATTATCTCACCATTTGCCAGTGCAAGTGATAAAGCAGAAAACATCTATTCTCCTAATCAAACCAGTGCATCTCTATTGGTCAGATATGGTCATCAACAAATAGACAAAGCATCTGCAGAAAATAAACAAGAAGCTGAACGAAAATACACGCTATTATTTGATATCTATATCAAGGCTAGAAGCTATTATATTTTAAATAAAGTGTTCTTTTGGCTATCTATCATCACAGGGATATCGGTTTTGCTATGGCCATCAGCCAGTATTGTTTTTAAAAATAAGCTAGATAAATGGGAATGGCTTAAATCGGCTACCGTACAAACGACAATCACCGGTATTGCGGCACTGATGTTTACATTTTACAGTCAATACAAAGATAAACAGGCCTACGCCGAAGCACTTATGCGACATGTGGCTTATTCAGATCAAAAAGTGTCTACACTGTCTGTTAATGTTGCGGAAGAACTCGCTAAAATTGACCGTGGCTTTAGTTTTACCCTTAGTATCGATAAAACCAGTATCAACAATAAACCTGAAAACAAACCTTAACAGGAGCGCTCCTAATGAAAACAACGCTTTATATATTGCTACTTATTGCTAGTACTATTGGCAGTCATATCGCTTATGCAGACACAACCTATATCTGTCTATTTAATGGCGATGAAAGAATGATAAAAGTGGCCTATACCTATAGTGATAGCACAGTACCTTGTGAGGTTATTTATGAAAAGAATACAGGTAGCCAAGTGCTATGGAGCGCACAAAGTGAAGCAGGGTATTGTGAAGCTAAAGCGGTTGCTTTTGTAGAAAAACAACGTGGCTGGGGATGGGATTGCGCGCAACTAGAAGCCCCTGCTGAACCCGCAGTTGAGAACCCAGTGTTAAAAACTGAATAACCGTCACATATGCACTTATTCAAAAGGCCATGGGCTATCGTGCTAACAGGGTTTATAATTTTTGTTAGCACGCTGCTGCTATCACTTCCCGGTTTTATTCAAGCTTGGGAAAATGTATTAACGCACAGCAACATTATGTTGATTAGCTGGTGCTTTTAAAAGCGCTATCGTTTTAAAGGGATAGACATTTCTTTACCCCCTTGGCCGTGAACAGAGTCTAAAGCCCTGACCGTAATTTGCTTAACACTCTTAGGGATATCCAGAGTATGACTGCGAGTAAAGGGCTGCTCATTTACATGTGGATGATAAAGTACACGTTTACCAATGACATTGCCTTGCTCATCAAGAATTTCCCAACCATCCGCATAGTGCTTCCAACCAGTATCAGCATGCTTGACTGTGGTAATAATTTGAAAGCTATTGCCACCGTTATAACGCGCTTCAACATTAATGACATCAGCCTCCCCTGCATAAGTAAAAGGGGCCAAAAATAACAGCAAAAATACACTTTTTTTCATCATCACTACCCTACATTAAGACTAATCGTTCCCCAAAAAGCCACCTGACTGATGGGACCATAATTGTGCATACACACCTTGTGAATTAATTAATTGCTCATGAGTGCCCTCTTCTATAATACTACCCTCATCCAATACAATCAGACGATCCATCGCAGCAATAGTCGATAGGCGGTGAGCAATAGCAATAACCGTTTTACCTTCCATCAAGCGATAGAGGTTTTCCTGTATTGCTGATTCAATTTCCGAATCTAATGCAGAGGTTGCTTCATCCAATACCAATATTGGTGCATCCTTTAACAGCACTCGAGCAATGGCAATACGCTGACGTTGACCACCGGATAATTTAACACCCCGCTCACCTACCTGAGCATCATAGCCTGTACGCCCTTTAGGATCGCTTAGTCCTTGAATAAATTCATGGGCATGGGCTTTTCTGGCCGCTTCCTCCAATTCATCATCATTAGCTGTTGGGCGTCCATAAAGTATGTTTTCACGCACGGAACGATGTAATAAAGAGGTATCCTGTGTCACAACACCAATAGCCGCCCTAAGGCTTTTTTGTTCTACGGTACTGATATCGTCATCATCAATAATAATTTTCCCTGAATCAATATCGTGAAAGCGCAAAAGCAAATTAACCAGCGTAGATTTACCCGCACCAGAGCGGCCAATTAAGCCAATCTTTTCGCCGGGTTTAATCGTCAGTGATAACTTTTCAAATAAACCATTGTCTTTACCATAATGGAAACGAACTTGATCAAATACAATTTTTCCTTGAGTCACCTTAAGTGGTAAGGCATTTTCTTTATCCTGAACTGTCCGCGGGCGAGATAAGGTATTAATACCATCTTGTACCGTGCCTACGTTTTCAAATAAAGCAGACACTTCCCACATAATCCATTGTGACATTCCATTCAAGCGAAGATTCAAGCCAATTGCGATAGCGATTGCCCCCGTTGACACTTCACTCTGTAACCACAAATAAATAGAGAGCGCGCTGATTGAAAAAATCAGCAGTGAATTGAGCAACCAAACTGTAAACTGTAATTGCGTGACTAAGCGCATTTGTGGATAGACTGTTTGTAAAAATGAATCCATCCCGTCTTTGGTATAAGACGATTCCCTATGGGCATGGGAAAATAATTTAACCGTACTAATATTGGTATAACTATCCACAATACGACCGGTCATAACAGAACGCGCATCGGCCTGCTTTGCCGAGATATCCCTTAAGCGAGGAATAAAATACCTTAGCGCGAGAATGTAGCCCATCAGCCAAACAAGTAAGGGAGCGGTCAATCGAATATCAGAGGATGCAACAAGGAATAACATACCAATAAAGTAAACCGTCACAAATAGCATCACATCCAATACTTTCATCACTGACTCTCTAACAGCCAAGGCCGTTTGGAGTACCTTTGTCGCCACTCGACCAGCAAACTCATTTTGATAAAAAGAGTAGCTTTGCCCCAACAAATAGCGATGCATATTCCAGCGAATCGCCATAGGGTAATTACCCAATAGAACTTGGTGAACAAAGATCGATTGAATCAAAACCGTCAGCGGTATCACAACTAACACGATGGTTGCCATTACTAACAGTGTGCCCATCTCCTCTTCCAGAAAAGTATCTGGGTTTTTAGTGGATAACCAATCAACCAAACGTCCTAAAAAATCAAAAAGCGAGACTTCAAGTAAAGCCAATAAACCTGTTAAACAGGCCATAGCAATTAAATGCTTTTCCGCACCACGGGTATAGTGCCGGCAAAAAGCGTACAAACCAGAGGGTGGTTGCGAAGGCTCTTCAGGAGGAAAAGGATTGATAAGACTTTCAAAAAAACGAAACATAACTCTCTGTATCAATAGCGGTGAAGAAGATTCTATCTATACCCTCAACAATATAAGGAAAAACACCTAGTCGCTTAGCGATTTAGGATAAATTAACCTTTCGTTTAAAAATACGGTAGAACAAGATATTGACCCTAGTGTATAGGGTTTTTAAAT
Source organism: Cellvibrionaceae bacterium (assembly GCA_050633825.1). Classification (GTDB taxonomy): domain Bacteria; phylum Pseudomonadota; class Gammaproteobacteria; order Pseudomonadales; family Cellvibrionaceae; genus CANLBN01. The sequence goes on from JBOEHG010000041.1 coordinate 9,469, forward strand.
ACGAAAACAATACCTATTGAAGCTATGATTAGTAGATATGTTAACGGGTGATTTTAATATTCAGCAGGAGATCAATATTTATACAGACCTAGGCTTTATCTATGACTCAAATCAGTGCTTAATTGTGTCACAAGCAATATTGATCGGTATTAGTTTTATAGCGTTTAAATGGAAAAGTGATTCAAAGGTTACAGGGATATTTAGGAAGAGTATTCAAAGGATCACTAAATAGAGCAACAGTTACAGTACTTTATTATTTTTTCTCTTCTTCGTCGTCATCAAGTGCATCGGGTGCAAAATCATCCAGAGAGAATTCGGGGTCTTCATCAGCAGCGTCATCGTCATCCAGTGCTTCTGGTGTCAGACCTGCCAATGGATCTTCATCTTCACTGGAAAGGTCCAGTTCAGGATCGGCAGGTGGCTCCTCTGCCAAATCAATATCATCATCGTCTAAATCATCTATTGCCATTTCGTCCATGGGCGGCTCTTCAAAAGCTGGGGGAGCAGACGCATCACCGCCTGCACCCGCCTCACCTGCCATATCTTCAGACTCATCATCATCAATTTTTGGACTACCACCAAACAATTTACGATAAAGGATATAAATAACCAATATAATTAAGATATTAACAATACCAAGAACTGCATACAGTATCCATTGCGTGTAATCCGTTTCGGGCTCTTCCTCTTCTAGCAATTCTTCTTCAGGAATGTCTTCTTCAACAACGTCCTCTTTAGGTTCTTCTTCAACCGGGGCTGGAGGAATAACAACAGGTTCTGGTTCTTCATCGACCAAGGTTTCAAAAACTCCATCAGCTTGCGGGTACTTAAATGATAAAGGCTTGGGAATAATATTTTTTGCTTCGCCCCGTTCATTCGTGGTGGTAATACGCAAGGTCAGGTAATAGATTCCCTCTTCATCAGGAGTCAAAAAGAGTTCCCATGCTTGCTCATTAGTATAAGTAAAATTCTTTATCTGGCTACTGCCCAGAGGATCTTTTAGCTTACCGACAACTTCTGTTTTATCAAAATCAATGGATTGATTTTGCGGAATAACCGTCACTTTAAATAGTGTTTTACCGTCCTTATTAACCGTAGCGGTTTCAATCGCAAAGGGCTCACGCACATTAACCTGATGCTTATAACGCCTTTTAAAACTTTTGCCATCAACAGTGACTGCAATTTCGTAAGTACCAGTTTTACTAAAGTAATCCAAGTCTGTTTTGTAGACACCATTACCGGGGACTAAGCCTTCCGAGAGGCGTTTACTCCATTTTTTACTTACTTCTATATGCTTAACATCAACATCAATATCCAGTAACTCTAAAAACTCCGCGCGACTAACAACCTTATTATCTTCACGTAGAGCGAGTGATAAATCGACTTTATCGTTAGCCATTAAATTAGCCGATATTGGCTTAACGACCAAACTTAAATCACTGACAACCGTGATGCGACTCTGAGGTTCAAGTTCTGCAAGGACTCGCCATTCACCTTCTAAAGGTCTCTTTATAGTAATTAAGTCGTATTTATCAGTACGATACCAATTGAGATTAGGGTCAACTGTAGACTGGCTATATTCTTTTTGATCTGGCGTGAGTAAACGTGTTTCTGGTGACCCTGGCTTTCTAAAAATTAACGCGGTAAATTCTTCAATACTGGAATCTGTTGCAAAGGTATTACCTTCTAAGGGCAATTCCTCTTTTGGGACCGCCTGATCAAATACTTGTAGGAAAACGCTCATTAATTCGTCTGCAGTTTTTGCAACCGTCGACTTACCATTGGTCGCCAAGGCTAAGCGATCCATTAATTTTTTATCGGCTTTATCGGATAAAGAAATGGTGTGGATGGTATAACCTGCTTTTTTATAAACAGGTAAAACATCATTGAGAATACGATTTCGTTCTTTGGTATTAATATTGGGGTCGCGATTAATATCTACCATACCATCGGTCAATAAAATCACGTGGGTTTGAAATTGATCCTTAGTCGAGTAGCTTTTATCGTAAGCAGCCTTTTCCAGTGCCTCCCCAATATTAGTAAATTGCGCCACCGAATTAATCGATTGTTGTTTTGAGTCAGCTTCTTGTTTCCACCCTTTATCAACAGGGCGATGCTTCACCAACATATTGACATACTGGCCAAAGGTCCATACCCCCGCCTTACTGCCTTCTGGTAATAATTTGACCAACATATCCAAAGCCGGACGGCGTAAATTCTGAGGGTCATTTTTTTTCATACTGCCAGAAATATCAATGACAATGCGGACATCAGAAGGCTTAGGTGCTTCGGGTACTTGGGCCCCTATTTGAACGGAAAAGGCCGTAACAAGGCATAAGAGCAGACACCGACTAATCACGGACTGTGGAGAAGATAAAACCTGTAAAAAGACCCTGATCATGCCTTATGCTAGTACCTATATCATTGGAGCCGCTAAAAAAACGGTTACCTTATAGGTATAGCAGTGATATAAGATTTAGCAATAAAGCATCAAAAGCTCAAAACGAGTCAGAAGTACCGATTTTCGGGCTGTTTCGTACTTTTTAGTGTGCTTGAGAGGGCGTTTGAGAAGGATTCTTTTTAGGGTACTTTTTATAATATTCCTTATAAAAAAAGTGCATCGCAATAACTAATAATACATAAACGATTATGCTTCCGAGAGCCGCTATTAGCATATTTGTAGCAATAGGTAAGAACTGTTCCATTTCGCCAAAGACTAGCTGCAAAAAACCTTTTATCCAAGCGGGTGCCCAGTAGTGAGTAGCATCATCAACTGCGGCAGGTAATAACAATACTGTTGCCACAATTAAACGGAGGCACTGCTTAAGATATAACCAAGGAATACGTCGTGTCATTCGCCAAAAAATAAACAGTAAACCTACAACAGCAATAAGATAAACCAACCAGCCAACAATGTATTCTTGTGCACTAAACATATTTATTAATAATCTTACTTATATAATGAAACTATTTATTTAAGCCTGAAAAATCGTCCAACCCCAAACCGATGAGTGTGACTTTGAGCGCTAAACTAGAGGATAAAATTCAGAGCAAATTAATTAAGTAACCCAATGAATTACCCGCTCTTCATAGTCTTCAGGAGCAACAAATTGCTCAGACAATACCCGACCTGCCACAGAAATACCAGAGCGATGAACCGATTCAGGCGTACCGGAGACCAAGGGGTGCCATGACGCCAGAGGCTTGCCCTCAAATAACAAACGATATGCGCAGCTTGTCGGTAGCCAATGAAACGCTTCAATATCATTTTCTGTTAGTACCGAGCACTCTGGCACTCTACGTTTACGGTGTTCATAATCTTGGCAGCGGCAGGTAGTGGTATCCAGTAACTGGCAGGCAACGTCAGTATAATAAACATCACCTGTATCTTCATCTTCCAGTTTATGCAAACAGCACTTACCACAACCATCACATAGCGACTCCCACTCTTCTGAGGTCATTTCACTGAGTGCTTTTTGCTCCCAAAAAGGTATCATTATGCTTATCTCTTTACAGAAGAATAAAAACGTGAAGCTATAATACTAACGCTTGATAAAGGTATTGGCTTGACTCACTGATTGCATTTCATCGGTCATCGATGGTGGCATTTGCAAATAAAAACCCTGATTATCAATCGCTATTAACACATCTTCCGCTGTTGCTCTGGCCAATTTTTTATCGGGTGTTATTAGCAAGGTCATTGCTAACTCCATACGCCCTGTTCGCTGTTTAAGTGCATCCGGCAAGGTATCTAGCCCATCCTGTTTTGCCATATAAACATACATTCCTTCTTTTTTTGCACAACGATAAACGTTACAAAGTATTTTTTTCATTGTCACTCTGATAATAATTCAGTTGATAAATAATCTAACAACGGTTGCCCAATCACTTCATAACGCCAACCGGTTAATGTAGCAGGTAATGCAGCAGGAAGTGATGATGGTACATTTTGAATAGATCGCACTAACAACTCTAAATCTTTTTTACGCGCTAGAAACTCAGGAGGCACTTTTAATGAATCTGCAATAGTCACTACATGTGACTTAAGTTGTTTAAATACGTCTACCTGCTCAGGGCCTAAAGGTGATGGCAAATGTTCAGGGTGATTATCATTCTCCAATGCCTGTTGAACAATTTGGAGGCAATGATCACCATAGGTTTCAATAAACCGTGATTGGACTTCCCGTAAACGTGCTAATTGCTTTTTATTTTCAGGTGTCCGGCGCGCCATCTCTAACAACACAATATCTTTTACAAGGTGGCTTCGGGGAATATCCACTGTACGGGCCTCTTCTTCCCTCCATGAACAAAGATCCTGTAATACAGCAAGTTGGTGAGGCTTTAGTTTCCAGGCTGATTTTACACGCTGATAATAATCCGAATGTGCATCGGATTGACGATATTTTTCAAGTAGTTGTTCGCAGTCCGCGTTCAGCCATGACAAACGATCTTTCTTTTCAAGCTCGTCAACCAAAGTACGGTGTATCAATAACAAATGTTCAACATCTAACGCAGCATAATCGAGTTGCGACTGACTTAAAGGTCGTTGCATCCAATCAGAGCGCGTTTCCTGTTTCGGAATGACATCCCCTTGGATCATACTGACCAAATTAGCATAACCGATAGAAGCGCCATAACCCGCAAAAGCCGCAGCGATTTGTGTGTCAAATAATGGAGCTGGCAATACTGATAGGTAATGCTGAAAAACTTCCAAGTCTTCGGAACAAGAATGAATTATTTTAGTAACCAAAGGGTTCTGCAATAAATCCTTTAAGGGATTAATATCGCTAATGGCGAGAGGGTCGATCAAATAAATGCCATTACTGTCGGCAATTTGCAAAAGCCCAACTTTTGGAAAAAAAGTGCGGCTACGAATAAACTCAGTATCCAGTGCAATCGCCGCTTGTTGTTGCCACTGAGTTGATAATTCAGCTAAACGTTGATCATTATCAACCCATTCAAATACGATTGTAGAAAGTTCAGCTGACATTAAAAAGCCCGCCGACTGGCAAAGGCATGAGCAAGGGTGCCACCATCAATATATTCCAACTCACCCCCAAGTGGTACACCGTGAGCAATACGCGATACAGTGACATTATGCTGGCGAGCCTGCTCCGCAATATAATGCGCTGTCGCTTCACCTTCGACCGTGGGATTAGTCGCAAGAATCAATTCCTCAATATCGCCTGTTTGCAAACGTTGCTCCAATATAGGCAAACCAATTTCACTGGGGCCAATGCCATCAATAGGCGATAAGTGCCCCATTAATACAAAATATTTACCCTGATAAGTACCTGCTTGCTCAACGGCAACAATATCTGCCGGGTTTTCGACAACACACAAATGTGCACCATTACGTCGAGGGCTTGCACATACACCACATAGAGGTTCTTCTGTTAAGGTGCGGCATTGTTGGCAATGGCCTACTTTTTCCACCGCAGTATTCAAACTCCCCGCTAAGCGACTAGCACCTTCAGGGTCCCGTTCTAACAAATGAAATGCCATACGCTGAGCAGATTTGCGGCCAACACCGGGCAAACAACATAAAGCACTGATCAATTCGTCAATTAAGGGACTAAACATAATCTGTCTTAGTATGAAAATTATTAATATTTTTGATTTTTTAAAAAACTTTCCCAATCTATACTTTCGTACTCTACAGCAGACTGATACAACGTTTTTACCGAACCAGTGGGAGTTGATATTACACCTGAGCCAGCAGGCATTAACATGGACCCATTAATGCTTTTAGGCATGACATCAAGGGCAGAGCTTAGACTATAGTGCACATATTTAACAGGTTGAGCCAAATAATTAGCTGCTGACATTTCAAAGCTCTTTTCAGCAATCCTAGATACTATTGATTCATTAATAGTATTTTTAGTTGCACCCAAAGTATTAATTAATAAATTTTTGGGGTTATAAGCAACAAAGAAAACTTCTTGATGTAATACTCCCTTATCATCCTCTATACACCAATCAATAACTGCTATACCTGACACACTAGTATTACTATAAGACATAAGATACTTTTGAACAAAAACATGAACTCGTTTTTTAGGTCTTGAATTTGAATTATTATTTTCTAGCGTTGATTTCATAGAAGAAGATAAGTTACTTAAATCATCTTCTGAAAAACCACCCATATTATAAGCAGACCTCACCTGTACTACACTCGCATTATCAGATTGAAATATAGAAACAAATTCAATATCACTAGTAAATTGATCTGCATCAGGGCCTAAATTTAATAAGAAACTCTTAGTCCCTCCAGTCATACCGCAAGCATTAAGCAGTAATAAAAAAGAAGTTAGAATTATTTTTTTCATTTCATTGTTCCTCAAAATATTAAAAAGGCATTTTAAAGCCGGCAGGCAAATTAAACCCTGCCGCTAAATCACCCATTTTGTCTTTATTAGCTACCTCTACCTTACGCACAGCGTCATTTACAGCTGCTGCTAATAGGTCTTCTAATATTTCTTTATCTTCATTGAGTAATGAAGGGTCAAGCTCAACATTACTTACATCGTGGCGCCCAGTCATGGTGATCTTGATCATTCCTGCACCCGATTCACCACATACTTCAACATTCGCCATGTCTTCTTGCATTTTTTGCATATTTTCTTGCATGGCTTGCGCCTGCTTCATTAAATCGCCGAGACCTTTCATAATGTTCTCTCATTTATTGCAATATGTTAAAAATTTCTGATCACGTAAGATGTGATCACACTATATTAGTATCAAGTATCAATTGGTTTAATAGAGTCTTCAACAATAACCGCCCCAAATTTTTCCTGCAGTTGTTGCACAACTGGATCAGATTGTATTGCGTGCTCTGCTTGACGCTGCCTTTCTTGCTGTAAGCGTAAAATAATTTGCGCTGGCGTTTCAACCCTTGGCTTGCCTGCCGTAATACTCACCAAAACACTTTGTTTAAAGTATTCTGTTAATAAGTCAGCAAGTCGCTGCTGATGAGCGACATCATATAAAGTACTTTGCTCTTCATCGAGTATAAACTCCAAGGTATTATCAACTCGCTGACTATAAGCCGAATTAGCTACTGTACTTTGCAATAGCCCGCCAGTATCAATTTGACGATATACCTCTATCCAATTTTCGGAATTTAATTGGTCCAATTCAATCGCCGGCTTAATCTGTTCTTTGGGTACTGCTTGCGTTTCATTTTTTTGATTGGCAACAGCTTGATCAAGAATAGAATCAGCTTTCGGTATTTGTGTTTCTACTATCGGCGCATTAGGTGCAGTATTGTTTAGGTAATCACTCAACGAGTCTTGAATCGATTCAGTTTCAATTGGATGAGTGCGATGATTCGCCTCTTCAATACTTTCATCCGTACTGCTAGCACTATCTGTATCGCCCCCATTGCCGCTATCATTCCTATTGTTCTGATGATCAACAGGCATTGGTATCTCTGCCACTGGCTGAGTATCGGGTGCTGGCGTATTAGATGCTAACAGGTCCTGCACAGAGGAGGTATGCTGGCCTTCTACAGTTTGACTGCTGTTACTTATTACAGCAACAGATTGAACATCTGTTGCTACTTCAGTTTCAGGCTTTTTTACCGGTTGAGAAACCCCCTCAACCGCTGGCGGTATACCTTCTCTTGATTCAACATTGTTCGAGCTTGTAGATGGCTCTGGCGCTGCCAAAGCAGCTGAAGTGCTCGCTGGTAAGGGTTTAGTTGGAATATCAGCAATACCTTGAGGCTTAAAGGCTAGCATGCGTAACATCACCATCTCAAAACCACTGCGCGGATCAGGTGACAAAGGCAGATCCCGTCGCCCTAGCAAAGCCGTTTGATAATAAAGTTGTACATCTTCCGACGCCATGGCTTGAGCAAAATCATAAATTTGTTGGCGATCACCAACGCTATTATCGATCGCTTCAGGTAATACTTGTGCAATAGCAATGCGATGCAATACAGCGATTAATTCTGCAAGTACACCACTGTAATCAGGCGCATGTTCCGCAAGTTCGGCAACAGCATTTAAGATAGTTTCGCCATTTTCACTCATCAAACCATTCAACACCTTGTATACCAAGGACTGATCAATGGTGCCCAACATTGTGCGTACATCCATTTCAGTAATTTTTCCATCACTGAATGCTATGGATTGATCCGTTAAACTAAGCGCATCACGCATACTGCCGTCGGCTGCGCGGCCAAGGTGCCACAAACCACCTTCTTCAAATGGCACCATCTCTTTTTCGAGTACGTATTTTAGATGCCCGACAATACGCTCAGCACTCATATTTTTAAGGCTAAACTGCAAGCAACGGGACAATACTGTCACTGGTAGCTTATGGGGATCAGTTGTTGCCAATAAAAACTTAACGTGAGGTGGCGGCTCTTCTAAAGTTTTCAACAAAGCGTTGAAACTGCTATTGGATAGCATGTGCACTTCATCAATCAGATAAACTTTATAACGCCCGCGGGTTGGCGCATATTGAACATTTTCCAGTAAATCTCGGGTATCTTCGACTTTAGTACGTGAGGCCGCATCGACTTCAATCAAGTCAACAAAGCGACCCTCATTAATTTCAGTACATGAACTACATTGGTTACAAGGTTCAGAACTCACCCCTGTCTCACAGTTCAAGCATTTCGCCAAAATACGAGCAATAGTGGTTTTACCCACACCCCGGGTACCCGTAAATAGATATGCATGGTGAAGGCGATTATGGTCGAGGGCATTGATTAAGGCCTTGAGCACATGCTCTTGTCCCACCATTTCCCGGAAAAGTCGTGGCCGCCACTTACGGGCAAGCACCTGATAGCTCATGAATATCTACTGTCTTTACTGTGATGTTAAATCCAAATTACGCGTAACCCGGATTACAAGGAGGGAGAGTATAACAGTGAACCGGGGATTGACTCAAAAAATCAATAGGTATTTTCGTTAGCCTATAACACAGATTTGGCTTAGACCGAACCTTCCTTCTCTACTACTAGGATACGTGCTTCACCGACTGGGTGTGCAACATGCTCCGTTCCTTCCGAAGCATAAAAAATATCGCCTACTTCAAGCATGACGGACATCTCCTGACCTTCACTGCGATAGAACATTTCGACAGTGCCATCGAGCACAACAAATACTTCCGCACCATCATTGATATGCCATTTATAAGGCTGGTCGGTCCAATGTAAACGGGTTGTTACCCCTTGAATATTGGCAATATCCAAGGCTCCCCAAGCACGGTCAGCGGAAAAGTCTTTACTACGGATAATGTCCACAATCACTCCATTACTAATAATTACTGAAAATTCGAATCGAAGGTAAGAACAATCGAGGAGCAAAACTTTACCACAATGCAGGAAAAAATCGGAGTACAGAACACTGCTATAAGAAATAACGAAATAAAGGAGTAGCGGAATAAATGGCCAAGAATAACTGTAAGCCAAGGAAGACTTACCCATCGCCAGCGGCGATGCGAGAACAACAATACAAGCAGAGCCACGCCTCTGTGCCCGTGTTGGACGTTCGACAAACGTAAAAATCATGGATGATTTTTACGTTATAAATAAGGGTGGAGTTCCCGGCCAGCCACACCCCGGCACATGATTTCACTGCTACCGTTGCTCCCTTCCGGGCCTGGCGGAGTTTACAGCTAACCATTGCGAGGGGACCAACCGAGTCCTCCATAGCATTCTTGAATGGATACAACTTAATGGATAAAACTGGACCCACTGCAAGAGGGGCGGGATTATGGAGATTTTTAGTCAAACTTGCAAGGTAAGTCCGCGTTTATACAACTACATGTTCTGACGCAATGCCTACAAATGCGCCAAATTTAACTAGTATTAAAAGAGAAGTCACTGAAAATACCCTGTTTTACCATGAATTACCGTTATTGCTCTTTTTTAACAAAAACCACCCCGTCCACCCTATTGCTGTCTTTGATCCTAGTTTCAATAGCTTCGGTATTTTTTGCAAATAATAGTTATGCCACTATTTATCGCTATATAGACCCCAATGGCCGCCTCGTACTGACCGACACACCCAAGCATGCAGGCTACATTCCTCTAGTAAAAACCCAACGCGGATGGGTGCCACAATACCGTTATAGTCTCGACCCCAAAAATCGACGCGTATTTTCGCCTTATATTCGCAAGGCAGCCGATAGACATCGACTCCCCTATCACCTATTACATGCCGTTATTACTGTCGAATCTGCCTACAACGCCCATGCTGTTTCCCACGCAGGTGCTCAAGGTCTAATGCAGCTTATGCCAGCAACAGCAGAACGCTTTGGTGTGACAGATCCTTTCAACCCCCGGCAAAACATCAATGGTGGCAGTCGTTACCTGAGTTATTTAATTGAATTATTTAATGGCGACTTCCATTTGGCACTAGCTGCCTACAATGCAGGAGAAAATGCCGTTAAACGCTATGGCAACCGTATACCACCCTATAAAGAAACTCAGAATTATGTACGTAAAGTGATGAAGTACTATAAAAAATATCGCTTTCAGGGATAAAAGACACTATTAGCAGCAATAAAGCCCTATTGTTTTAAAAATGCACTGTTCTGCTATATGATGCGCGCTGTATTCATCAGTCGCTCTATTTTTATGCATTTATTCGTCGATAAACTCACTAATGTTGATTTTAGTTACCTACACCCAGAACGAGGGCTTGTTGGCGAAACATGGTTAGCCAGTATCGTGCTCGAAGGAGCACTCGATGAACAAGGCATGGTATGTGATTTTGGTATCGTCAAAAAGACACTAAGAAAATGGCTTGATGAAACTATTGACCATTGCTTGGTCGTCCCTAAGCAATCGCCAGCCTTAGAGTGTAATGAGGTTGAAAATCAAATTGAACTGGACTGGTCCTATAAGCGACAAGAAACAACAGACAATCTTCAGTGCTTATCACCTGCTGAAGCCATCACTCTTATTGACAGTGATGTTATTTCACCGGAATCAGTCGCCCAGTGGTGCATTAAACAATTGCGTACACTCCTGCCGGATACCATTGATAAAATCCAGCTCACATTCGAACCAGAAGTGATTACAAGTCATTATTATCACTACAGTCATGGGCTCAAAAAACATCAGGGCAATTGCCAAAGAATTGCCCATGGTCATCGTTCAACGATTGAAATTTACCGTGACAACCATCGAGACAGTCATTTAGAGCAGCAGTGGTGTGAGCAATGGGCAGACATTTATATTGGCAGCAAAGAAGATCTTACTAAAGTATCGCGCATAAAGAATGTTGAATACTACACCTTTACATATACAGCTCAACAAGGTGACTTCCAGCTTACCTTGCCCGCAAATCATTGCTATTTAATTGATACCGACTCTACAGTAGAATTTATTGCCGAGCATATTGTGCAAGCATTAAAAATTACACAGCCTGAATCAAACTATAAAGTACGTGCTTTTGAAGGCATTGGTAAAGGTGCGATTGCTTTTACTGAATAAATAAAAGTGTCTTGATACTAAAAATGTCTTAATACTTACGATTGGCTGATTATTTTTGCAGAAATAATATAATCAGGGTTAGTGACTTTTCCTTGTTCTTTATCCTGATTGCCCGCTTTTAGTTGTTTAATATAATCCAAACCTTCGAGTACGACACCAACCACCGTATAACGGCCATTCAGGTTAGGGTGATAAGAAGTCATAATAAAAAACTGACTATTCGCAGAGTGAATATAACGCTGCCTAGCCATACCCACTACACCGGCTTTAAAGGGTATTTCTGATAACTCTGCATACAAATCTTCGTAATTCGAACCACCTGTACCTGCTTTACTATCGTTGTAACTATCCTTTTTACCAAATGCAACATCACCTGTTTGTGCCATAAACCCGGGAATCACACGATGAAAAGTTGCATTATCATATTCGCCTGCATTGGCAAGTGTCTTGATACGCTCAATATGCTTCGGAGCAACTTCAGGTAATAGCTTGATCAATACTTCAGCTTTCCCCTTCTGGGTCATAATTTTAAGCTGCAATACATCGTCAGCATTAACCAGCGAAACGATCGAAAAGTAAACGACCAAAAAGCAGGCTAATCGTAAGGATGATTTAATTAGTTGGTTGAGCATAAAGTGAAACCCTTAACACATGATAAAAACAATTATTCTTCTATATAAAATAGCGAATTATGAGAGATAATCCAGCCAAACCGGTAAAAGCCAGTATGATCTGTGTAAATTGCTGCTGGGGTATCCATTTTAAAAACTGTCGGCCAAAATAAGCACCAACAAATACAAAAGGAACCGTTAACAATACGCTTGATAAGTAATAAGCCTTAAAAATACCAATACTACCGTAAAGCGGCAGCTTTACTGTATTAACGATTAAAAAAAACACCGCCGCCGTCCCGGTAAAGCTGTGCTTATCAAGTTTTAACAAGAGAAAGTATAGCGACAGAATAGGCCCAGCCGCATTACCCACGGTGGTTGTCAATCCCGCTAACCAGCCAGAGATATTACGTATCCAAACAATATGCCGCATTGCCCAAGCAGATACCGTTGTACGGAAAGGCTCAAGCAATACCAAAAAAATAATCATTGAGCCGATAACGAGCCCTAGCAATTGATCATTAACAACACTTAGCACCAAAATACCTGTACCTATGCCCACAAAAATCATGGGTAACAGCCGCTTTAATTCAACTACATTAACTTGCCGCCAATAAAAAGTAACCGCTATAACATCACCGGCTAATAGATAAAATAAGGTAATACCAAGCGCATCTTTCGCAGGAAAAACAGACACTAACATTACTGAAACCAAACCACCCAAGGCGGGCAAACCCGACTTTACAAAGCCTGTCAGCAAAGCAATAAAGACAAGAAATAAAAGTATAGATGTATCCAGTAAGGGGATATCGATTATAGGTAAATGCGCAAACAAATAAGAATCTCAGGTCTTAGAAAGACCCATAATAACAATAGATAGGGGAGAAAATCACTACAGCCTATAGTAATCTGCTTAATGCCGTGTCACATCAGGAATATGTTCAAAATAATTACCCAAGGGTACCAAGAGCTCATTACTGTCATCAGTGCTTTCCAAGCCAATCATTTCATCATAGGCGCTGGTTTGCCGTAAAAACATCTTGCCAATAGTATAAGGAGTCAGCAAGGCTTGAATCTCTAAAATACTGCGTCGTGTTAAACTTTTACCCCGAGCTTCAATAACATAATAAACATTACCTTCAACTTCTATCTCTACTCGGTAAAGGGCTTGCTCTAATGATTCTATAATCACTTTATCCAGTATATTGAACTGGCTCAAGTCAGATAATAAAACGGGCTGTTTAGCTGGCGGGAACTGCTCGAACATGATTAACCCCTAACGGCATAGTTATTCTACTAATAAGGGTTATATTCGTATCAAAAAGGAAAAGGGATTTAACTTTCGCTAATACCGACAAGATTGTCACTTAAAACCTTCTGTGGGCGCTCTAAAGGCGGTAACAAAAGGATTTCAATACGGCGATTATGGCTATTTTTACTGTTTTTCTGATCCAGAGTTAAAGGCCGTGTATGCGCATAACCCACCACCTGAAACTGCTGCGGTGGTAAGCCCTGCTCAACCAGCAAGCGAATAGCCGATGCCGAACGTGCGGACGATAACTCCCAATTACTGGGATACCTTACCGCTAACTCAGGCCCAATCGTGCGGTTATCACTATGGCCTTCAACACTGATCATATGATCAGGAAAGGACTCCAGTGTTTTCGCCACCAGTTTTAAGGTCGCTTCACCCCGGGTATTTAGCTGCGCTGAACCGGATGGAAATAAAACCCGATTAGGCAAACGAATAATCGTTGTGCCATCACGAAACTGTTTAACCAGTTGATCCTTCTCGATACTGAGCTGTTCATTCGCTTGACTCAAAGAAGCATTGGTATCGTTCAACTTACCTAACTCTGATTGCAATACTTGCAAAGCGCTTCGCTCTTTAGTCAAACGTTCTTCCAAAGTGCCTATTTGTTGATTATAAGTTTGCACTCGATTGCGTTCACTGTCTAACTGGCTGCGTGCCTTTTGATATTGTTGCGTGACCGTATTGGATGAATGACTTAAATCCTCAATAGCTTGGTTTAATTCACTCACCTTTTTCTCTAAGTCTACTTGGGCGACAAGCAAACTTTCTTTTTCAGCAAGTAGAACTTGATTATCACTTTCAAGCACGGACTTTTGTTTTTCAAAGGTTTTCTTATCGCCAGAGACCTGCTGCTTAAGTGCATCTAAGCTATTTTGTGTTTTAACTTTTGCGGCCTTTGATTCTTCTAATGCCTTATTCAAATCATTCACTTGTTGCTCAAGGTCCGTTTTAGCTTTAACCAAGGCCTGCTTCTGGCTTTCCAGTGTGGCTTTTTCACTCTCAAGGGTCTCTTTCTCTGAAGAGGCTTGCTGCTTAATCGCATCCATATCACTTTGGGATTGAGCAATAGAAGCGTTGGAGGCCTCTAACGCTGAGCTAAGGTCTGTTACTTGCTGCTCTAGCTCGGACTTAGCCACTACCAGCGCCTCTTTTTCTAAGCGCAGCGTTTCATTCTCACCTTCAAGTGTTGCTTTTTCAGTGTCAAACGCTTCTTTGGCTGAAGTAATTTGCTGCTTTAAATCATCTTGCGCTTTAACAAGGGCTGCTTTTTCATTCGCTAAATTTTGCTTTTCCTGATTCAGCGCATCGGTCGCTGATGACGACTTTTGCTCCAAGCTGGATAACTGATTCTTTGCTTGAGCAGCAGCAGCAGTGGCTTCCTCAAGTGCTTTTTGACTTTTCTCAGTATCGGTTTTTAATTTGCGCACTTGCTGATTTAGCCGAAAGTTATTTGATTGTTCTTCATTTAACGCCGCCGTTTTATCACGCACTTCATTACGACGAGACTTAAGGCTCGACTCCAAACGACTCACGTCCTCTTCCAAAGCCAACCGCTGCCCTTTTTCTTCCCACCAAAAATAACCAAATACTGCCGCTGCAACCATCAAGACCAACATCATCATGACTGCGGCCATACCGCCTTGCTTTCTCATAATAAACACACCTAAATTGGGTTATACAAGAAGTCTAGCAAAGGATTAGAAAATTGCCTGTAGCCCACTAAAATCAAGCTAATTAGCCTATTTAAGGATACTTAATTGCATAAATAATTTATTGATATGACTACAAGTAATGAAAAGAGGTATAAGCACTCAAAATCAAGCCAAACGTTTATCTGATCTCGCACTATCATGTTACAGTCTATCGGTTACAGACAAGCAAATAACAAGCAATAAGGTAGGGAGGCAAAGACTATGAAAAAGGTATTATTCACCTCAATATTACTCATCAGTAGCTGTTCTGAGTACAACCTCGATATAGAAGAATTCACCTTTCGCAAGCTTGTCGAATCCGACCTAAAAGAAGAATGTGGTAATAACGAAGCCTGTAAAACAGCAGTCTCAGATCAGATCAAACATTGTATGGAGGCCGCCAATTGGCAAGCCATACTGGGAAACGAAGAGGACGCAGAATTGATGCAAAATTTTGTGGAAAAATTCTATCCTTGTTTTAAAGATAGTAATGGTGAGCGTTTGTTTTAAAGTGATAAAAAAACAGCCTTTCATTTTTAGTCTTTGACGCTATTTACCTATTTTTTTACTTTAATTTCAGGGATTTAGCTAAAAGTATAATAAAACTTGAACACTCATGAAAAGCACCTAACCTTTAAATAATATGCCTATTATTTGAACGTTGGATTTCAT
This sequence comes from Cellvibrionaceae bacterium, assembly GCA_050633825.1. Taxonomy (GTDB): domain Bacteria; phylum Pseudomonadota; class Gammaproteobacteria; order Pseudomonadales; family Cellvibrionaceae; genus CANLBN01. Next base: position 25,213 of record JBOEHG010000041.1, read on the forward strand.
TATGCTTAACAACCTAACATTAAGAGCCAAGTTACTTATCAGTAATGGATTTATTCTGCTCTTACTAGCCATCATTTCATTTACGGTATATCAAGGTGTAAGTTCTTTACTAAGCAATTTCAAGTGGGTAAACCATACTCATAACGTACTTGCTAAAGCCTCCACCATTGAAGCCGCCGCAGTAGATATGGAAACAGGTATGAGAGGTTATCTACTGGCTGGAAAAGAAGAGTTTCTTGAACCCTACAATAATGGTGCTGAATACTTTCAACAATATGTAGAGGAATTATCCAAAACAGTCAGCGATAACCCAGCGCAAGTTACTTTGCTAACAGAAGCTCTTGGGACGATTGAACAGTGGAAAACTCAAGTTACGCAGCCAAATATAGAGCTCAGAAGGCAAATTGGTGATGCAAAAAGTATGAACCATATGGCATCTGTGATACAGAAAGCTGAGGGGAAAAAGTATTTTGATAAATTTCGTAGCCAAATAGCCACATTTATCCAACGCGAAGAAGTATTAATGGTCGAACGCCAGAAAAAAGCCCAGCTGAGTACTGATATTGATGAGTTGAAACAACTCAATGCTTGGGTGACACACACCTATGAAGTCATAGATTCAGCAAAGACCATACTTGCTTCAGCAGTTGATATGGAAACTGGAGTACGTGGTTTTCTTTTGGCAGGGAAAGATGAGTTCTTGGAACCATACAATGGTGGGCAGAAAAAATTTTATCAAACCATAGAATTTTTATCTAAAAAAGTATCGGATAACCCAGCTCAAGTTAAACTGCTCAGCGAGATAAAATCAACTATTGATACATGGAATAATAACGTTATTAAACCACAAATAGAATTGCGAAGAGATATTGGCAAGTCAAAAACCATGGATGATATGGCTGTACTTGTTTCAGAAGCGAAGGGTAAGATTTTTTTTGATACATTTCGTCAGCAAATAAAAACTTTCAAAGAAAGGGAAGAAGCACTAATGGCTGACCGTATTTCTAATCTTGACAGCACATCCAGCATGGTTATTGCTACCACTATATTTGGCACCTTGATCGCTTGTATTATAGGGTTGCTCGCCGCAATATGGGTAACTAAAAACATTATGCAACAGCTGGGAGGCGAACCATCTTATATCGCCGACATTGCGAAAAATGTTGCTCAAGGAGACTTGAACTTTTCTTTAAATAGAGGAAATGGGGAAAACACCGGTGCCTTTGCTGAAATCATTAATATGGTCGATAACTTAAAACATAAATCTGATGTAGCCAGAAAAATTGCAGATGGTGATTTGGATACTACTGTTGAATTGGCTTCAGAAAAAGATGTTCTAGGTTATGCTTTTCTTGAAATGATTGACAACCTAAATAAATTAATCAATCAAATTCAGGCAACGAGCGGCACTATTTCCTCTGGGAGCCGTCAAGTATCTATGTCGAGTAAAGATTTATTTGAAGGTTCTAATCAACAATCCATTAGTTTAGAAACAATTTCAACATCCTTAACTGAATTAACCTCGCAAGTAAGTATTAATTCCGAAAATGCGGGTAGCGCGCATAACCTTGCTACACAAGTCCAAGATTCTGCTAAAAAGGGCCAGCTACAAATGGAAGGGATGGTTACAGCTATGAATGAAATTAACAGTTCGGGGCAAGAAATTGTTAGCTTTATTAAAACCATCGACGAGATTGCAGCACAAACAAATTTGCTAGCGCTAAACGCCGCAATTGAAGCGGCACGCGCCGGAGAGCAAGGACGAGGCTTTGCTGTAGTCGCGGACGAAGTCAGAAGCCTTGCAGCCCGAAGTGCTACAACTGCACAAGAAACTGCACAATTAATCGAGAAATCGACTGAAAAAACTGAATATGGAAGTTCAATTGCAAATCAAACAGCGGAATCGCTACAAGAAATTTTCGACAGTATTAATGAAATGTCTAACTTAGTCGCTTTAATAGCACAGGCTTGCAATGAGCAAGCTATTGCATCGGAAGAAATTAGCAAAAGTGTCAGTGAAATTGATGTTGTGACTAAAAACAGTGTTAACTCAGCTAAACAGAGTTCAAATATATCCGAAGAACTGAACAAAAATGTAGGCTTATTGAATGATGCCCTTAGCCACTTTAAGACGAAAATAGCAAGCTAAGATTCATATTGCGCAAATAAGCGTGAAAACGCTCATGCCTTTTAATATATAGGAAGAATGAAATGCGCTGATTTCCCTGTATCTAGGTTTTTTTAAAGAGTTTAAAAATTAAAATCGTCTTTATCCGGCTTCGTCCTTCGATTCAAATGACACTAAAGCTTTGTTACGCATCTTATAATTTTTAAGCTATCGAGCCACTTACCTTGTGGTAGTTGTCACGCATATACACTGGGTCACTATTAGCGAGAATATAGACATAATACTGATTAAAGGCTAACTGTCACATCAGGTGTAAGGCCTGCTCTAGGAAAAAGTATATATTCATATGGCTTACAGGTCCCTACAGGATCTAAACCGAACTTACCCCAATCTTTACGCTCTAATGTAACAAGCTCTGTAGGATAGTACCCTATTTCAAGTACACGATTAAATTCTTTAATTCCTTTCTTCACTCTTTTTTCTTGATACTTATTCAAGGATAACCCTTTTATCTTTTGAGAATAAGATTCTGCCGCAGAAAAATCTTCCATTTTCGTAGCCAAACGAATAGGTTTTAAATAGTAGACTGCATATTTCCATACTTCACCCTTAGCAGGCGGTAACTGCTCTAAATGAGTATTAAGTGCATTTCTATAATATTGTTTAGCAAGCTCTTTCTTTTTCAGATGCAGGTAAATATCTCCGAGTTTTTCCATATCTGCTCCTGTTAAAGGAGAACTTGCGGATGCTAGATATTTTTCAAGGTATTGCTCCAATAATTGTTGCGCTTCATTTTCTCTTCCCGTAAAACTTAACAGTCTTGTAAAGTTCAAATTAGCTTCGTGTATGGGAAAACGAATATTATTACGGTCGTTTCGAGTTTTTAGTATTTGACGATACATGACCTCCGCTTGGGTACATAATCGGGATTTTGCATAGTTTTTAGCTAGGCGGGATTCACGCATCCAACGATCATCAATTTCTGGACTTTTCCCTCCGGGGAAAAAATAGCTCAAAAAAACCGCTAAAAATATAGCGAAGGAAGCAGAAATGACAGTTTTTTTAAACCATTTAATTTCCGCATAAATCAAAAGTTCTACGACATAGAAAAAGAAGACAACAGATAAAATGAATTCCGATAACTCAGTACCATATAGAAAAGGACGTTGATGCAAGAAAATTGCAACCACCAAAAAAATGGGCAATTGATTTAAAAAGGGGAATGGTATACCGATAGATTCATCTATTCTTCGAAAGAGCTGTATTTTTAATAAAAGGGAGGAAAAAGCAGACCACAACAGCACCAGAACCCCAAGAGTTTTCAAATGAGGGTTAATATCAATCACATTATGAATATTGAGTTCTTTTTGGAAATTAACTTTTGCAAGAGACTCCGGTGTTGACAAACCAAATATACGCTGCCCCCAACTAATTTCTTCCAGAGCCATGAACAAGAAACATACCAGCAGCAAGTAGTAACCAAAACTGCGTGATTTTCGAGAATAAATAAAGACGAGCAATAGAGCAGATGAAGAAAAGTATAATGTACTTGTAAGATATTCAATCACACTATCTTCAAATATAGCATGCACGTACAGTAATGGTTCACTGAGATAGAAGAAGAATGAAAGTCCAACTATAGCTGCAGCAATAGCTAAATATAGAATGAATCGGCGATCAATAATAACCCGCTTATCAATGATTTTTTCTTTATTCATAATTTAATATAGGGAAATCAGCTATTTATTTTTTTAACTCTAGCCAAACTAGCGAGGACAATTGGGAACTCTTTATTTTAGTTAAACAACCAATCAAGGTTGCATAAGTCGTGAAAATACTGAGCATCAGCTTATCATGGAAAAACTTAAAAAATCAATATTTGAGTTAAAGAGTTAGTTGCCTGATAAAAAAGAAAGATAGGCCAATGTATCTGACCCTTTGGCCCCCACACAAAGTAGGCTTATCGATAATTACTTTTATATAACCCGTATCCCACTCATCGATCTGGACAACTTTTGCTTTAGTAGTTATATCAAACCCAAATACTCCAGCAATCCATAGTCAAATAAATTTGGCTAACAATATTTTTTTAATCATAATAATTTCTAAATTTGATAAAAAATCAAAGCGCCTGACTCTTTGATCCCCAACTAATCATTTTTTATACCCTCCTGCACCGTTTATTTATGGGTTTTATGTACCCAGACATAGAGCCTTTGGCAAACCACCCTAATCACCCAAAATACACGTGTACATGTCCATGGCTTTCGTACTCACAATGAGCTTGTCAACACTGCTGACACTCCGCCCGATGAGATACCGGCATGAACAGCCTATACTCCAACAAGAATGGTATGCTGTTCATTCATGGTCGCCATAACGAGACAGCAGGACCAGACGGCACTAGTTTTGTGTGGAGAAGCAATTTTTCTCGTCAAAGGTGATGGCAGTCTAAATGAATTGTTGGCGACAGGTGATGAAATAGTTGTAGGTGGCAAGAAGCGAAAGTTGCTTAATATCGACGGACCAACCGATAATAACTGTGCACTCAGTGTCAACGGGCAGTAGTTCTTAAGTTTTATGATCAAACTTAAGGCATATTTTTGATTGAAACGCAGTAGGTAAACACGCGCTATAGAGAAAATAGAATTTGATTTAGATGTAGACTAGTAATAAGGCATTTCTTTAGATTTTCTTTTTTCGCAGAAACAAACTGGACACCCAGCCCTAAAAACAGATGCAGGAAAAACCAGATTGTGTATAATGCGCATCTCTCAAAACTGAGTTTCAACCAAAATTTATTGCAAAATCAATAGGTTAAAACTTCCGGTGAGGTGTCTGAGTGGTCGAAAGAGCACGCCTGGAAAGTGTGTGTACCTCACGGTACCGAGGGTTCGAATCCCTCCCTCACCGCCATATAAAACAAGCTCGCCTATTAGGCGGGCTTTTTTTATATCTACAGTAGGAGAAATTTAACAAATCTCTCGGTTCGACAAAAATGCCGGAAGCATTTTTGGGCAGATGAAGTCTGGGCGAAACCCGAGGAGCAGGATACGACGAGTCAATCCCTTTCTCTCTCAGCTATATACACAAAAGCCTACGTTAAGCAGGCTTTTGTATTTATCGTAAAAATAAAATAGTATCGATGCTCTATCAATAATTATCCGCTATCTGCTGGACTAAGCCATAAATACCGTATTTGATCATATACGGCAGTTTATACTCTGGGTACGATTTTACCGCCAAGGCCTGTAATGCTTTGTGGTGTTTTCCTGCATAGTTGGGATCAAAAAGTTGTTCCCGTTTTTCACCAAGGTTGGCAATATAATTATTAGTAATCGTTCCAATGGTTGTCAGGTATTGCTGTTGCGCTTTTACGGCTTTACGAATATCCGTAAACTCCCCTCGTCCTCCGTAAACTGTTTTGACATTATCAATTGCGAGAAGCTCATCAAGGGATTGCCGCCAGCTTCTTAAATTTGGCTGGGCTTTGCCATTCACAATGCCTCCTTCAAGCCATGGGTGAGCATTATGATGAATTAGATCACCGACAAGCAAGTCACCTGTTGCATCGATACGCACAACAGTTTGCGTGCTGGAGATACCGGGATTTTTAAGCTCAAACAAGCTAATGGTTTCTCCGGATTTTAATTGAATTGTTTGCTGTTGTTTAAAGGTTTTTTGTATTGGCTCAAAACTTGGGTAGGTTTTATTGGTAAACTTTTTGGCAATATTAACAAAGAAGTATTTTTTGTATTGATGCACCGCAGGCATTGCCTTTGCCGTCGCCTCGCTAGCAATTGAGACAGCACCAATGGAATGCAATGCCGATAGGCCATTAAACTTGTCCGGATTGGGGTGTGTAATAATTACTCTTGTTATAGGGTTTTTGCTTTTGCGTTTAATATCGTCAATTGCCAAGCTTGCTAGTTGAGGCACAAACTGGGTATCAATCACAGTGATCTCTTTTCCATCGTCGTACCAAAATGTATGTGTATCAAAACCTTTTGCATCACTGGTAAAGACATTCAGTTTACCCGCGTAAGCGGGCCCCGCTACTAGACATAGTAAGATGATAGAAAGCCAATAAGCGCTATAGTGTTTGTTCATTGTTGATCCTCCAGAGAATAATGAGTTAGAGGGGCTAGAATAAACAAATAGATTATGCTTAACTTTCGATATTTTGCTGATATATATCGAAAAATGGACAAAAACAAACTCAACAATAACAGCCCTATTCTGATTCCAGAAAACCAAGCGGTGCCCTTGGTAGGCCTCTCCGAAAACTACCCCAACCTTAGGTCTGAACCCCACTCACACGACTATGGCCAACTTTACTATTGTGTCGCAGGTTCAATAGAGGTGAAGATTTCATCGGGTATATGGTTTGTCGCTCCTCATCGAGCAGTATGGATACCTCAAGGGGTTGTTCACCACAGTAGCAGTAAACAAAGAGTCAGTTTGCGCATTCTCTATGTTGATCAAACGCACTATTCTGGCCTGCCCATCGAGACAACCGTTATACAGGTATCCCCTTTATTACGAGAGCTTATCGAAGGGGTTATTCAACAGGGCAATGAATGGCCTGATAATCACCAAGAGGCAAGGCTGTCACAGGTCACTATTGATAAAATTGTTTCGGCGCCGCGAGAACGTTTATACCTACCACTACCTGAAGACAGCCGAGCCTTATTTGCCTGCCAGCTAATGCAGGCACAAGCCGAATTGCATATTGATATTCAAGTCATCTGCCAACAGGCGGGACTGTCACAACGAACCTTGGTAAGAATATTACAATCAGAGCTCAAAATGAGTTTGCAACAATGGAAACAACAATTGCTATTGATGAAGTCAATCGTAATGATGTCAGAAAAAAAGTCGATTACACATATTGCTATGGACCTTGGTTATGCTAACCCTAGCGCTTTTATTACGATGTTTAAAAAAGCCATGGGCGTCGCACCCAATGAGTACTTTAATAAGCATCCTCATAAATAGGATTAATGCTACACTACGCCGATTTTAAATAATGTGGATACTCCTTTGAAGCCAAGTAATTTTTCATCACTGGCATTACACCCAGACCTATTAAAAAACCTGTCCAGTCTTGGTTATGATTCCATGACGCCAATCCAGGCGATGAGTTTACCTATTGTATTGGAAGGTAAGGATATTATTGCTCAAGCCAAAACCGGCTCCGGTAAAACCGCTGCCTTTGGCTTAGGCTTGTTACACAATTTGGATGTCAAACGTTACCGGGTACAGTCGCTGGTGCTCTGCCCTACTCGGGAATTAGCTGATCAGGTTGCAAAAGAAATTCGTAAGCTGGCTCGTGCTATTCATAATATTAAAGTGCTTACTTTATGTGGGGGTATGCCTTTTGGACCACAAATTGGCTCATTAGAACACGGGGCGCATATTATTGTCGGCACACCCGGAAGAATTGAAGAGCATTTACGTAAAGACACTCTTAAGCTAGATGATATTAACACCTTGGTGTTGGATGAAGCTGACCGTATGCTGGACATGGGTTTTCAGGTAACAATTGATGCAATTATGGAATACGTGCCCCACCAACGTCAGACCTTATTATTCAGTGCAACCTACCCTGAAGAAATAAAAAATATTGCCAAGCGAATTATGATTGACCCGCAAATGGTTAAAGTAGAGTCAAACCATGATAACAACAGTATTGCACAAATTTTCTATAACGTTGGGCAAGCAATTGAAAAAATCACTGCATTAAAATTATTACTGTTAGAACATCGACCGGATTCAACCGTTATTTTTTGTAATACCAAACGGGAGACGCAAGAGATTGCCGATGAACTCAAGCAATCGGGTTTTAGTGCCCTTGCATTACATGGTGATCTAGAACAAAAAATGCGTGATCAAATTTTGGTTCGCTTTGCCAATAAAAGTACTTCTATTCTTGTCGCAACAGATGTTGCTGCTCGCGGTTTGGATATCGAAGCATTGGATGCCGTTATCAATTATCAAATCGCACGGGAGCTGGATGTACATACTCACCGTATTGGCCGCACGGGACGAGCAGGCAATCAAGGCACGGCCTATACCTTGGTCAGCGAAAAAGAAAGCTACAAACTAAAAGCCCTAGAAGATTTTCTTCAGCAAAGCATTACTACAATTGCACTTCCAGCGGAAACATTATTGAAAACTCCCGGCTATAAGCCGCCCATGACTACCTTACAAATTGATGGTGGTAAAAAACAAAAAGTCCGTCCGGGGGATATTTTGGGTGCACTCACGGGCAAAAACGGTATCGAAGGTAAGCAAGTCGGCAAAATTCATATTTTCGATCAGTGTGCTTATGTAGCGGTAAGTCGCAAAGTTGTTGCTGATGCCTTACATAAATTGGAAACCGGAAAGCTCAAAGGGCGCTCCTTTCGGGTAAGAAATATTAGAGGCTAGATATAAGGTAATAGAAATGACCAATAAGCAGTGGGTAGAACAGGCAATTTATAAAATTGAAGCTGATTTTCAACGTTCATCTGATACGCATCTATTGAAAGTGAATTTACCGGCATTCGATGATATTGCGCTTTATTTAAAAGATGAATCTACGCACCCAACCGGGAGTTTAAAACACCGTTTAGCGCGGTCTCTATTCTTATATGGCCTGTGTAATGGTTACATTCATGGAGGGACAACGATTATTGAGTCCTCTTCAGGTAACACGGCTATTTCAGAGGCTTATTTTGCTCGTCTGCTCGGCTTACCTTTTATCGCGGTGGTTCCGAAAGGAACGTCTCAGGAAAAGATTGATCAAATTACCTATTACAACGGTCAATGTCATTACGTTGAGCCGAAAGATATTTATTCCGAAGCCGCTAAACTCGCTCATGAGCTAAACGGTCATTATATGGATCAATTTACCAATGCCGAACGTGCGACCGATTGGCGAGGTAATAACAATATTGCTGAATCTATTTTTTCACAAATGTCGTTAGAGCCCACTCCTATACCTAACTGGATTGTTGTCAGTGCAGGTACTGGAGGAACATCGGCAACCATTGGCCGTTTTATTCGTTACAAATGTCAGCAGACACAATTGTGTGTGGCTGACCCAGAAAATTCTGTTTTTTACGATTATTATCAAAGCGGCAATCAGGAGTTACGTATTGACTGTGGCTCTCGCATTGAGGGTATTGGCAGGCCTAGAGTTGAGCCTTCGTTTATCGCTTCCGTTATCGATAAAATGATTAAAGTACCCGATGTTGCCTCTTATGCCACTATGCACTTTTTAGAAAAAATACTGAATCGGCGCTGTGGTGGCTCTACCGGGACAAATGTTTACGCAACCTTTCAATTAATGTCAGAATTGCGTTTACAAAACAAACCCGCCAGTCTTGTATCTATGATTTGTGATGGTGGGGAAAAATATTTGCACTCTTATTATAATAACGACTGGCTAGCCACTAATGGCTTTGATATCGCGCCGTACCTAAAACAGCTGGAAGTGTTTTACGATACCGGCGTTATGCAGCCAATAGATATGTTATAGAAAAAAAATATAGATTTAACATTGAAAAATCTGTTAAATAATTACTAAAAATGATAACCTAAAAAAATATATTTTATGGCTTATTATTAAGATGAAACCGGAATACTTCAATACAAAAGATGCTTGTGGCTTACCTGGCCTTCTAGGTTTGAAAATTACGGAAATAGAAAAAAATAGTGCAAAAGCTGAATTAACCGTAGAAAAAAAACACTTAGCAGTAAATGGATACCTACATGCAGGCGCTGTCATAACGCTTGCAGATACGGCAGCAGGAAGCGGCTGTATGGCAAACTTACCAGAGGGCGCCAGTAGTTTCACAACTATCGAACTGAAATCGAATTTTATGTCTACAGTTAAAGAAGGTTTGATTTACTGTACAGCAAAGTGCATACACTCAGGTAAAAGTACGCAAATATGGGAATCTATTGTTCATTGTGCCAAATCAAAAAAAATAATGGCCAAATTTACATGCACTCAATTTATTTTATATCCCAGATAACTCAAAAACACTCTATAAATTTAATATTAACCCTTAGGTATTCTTTCTTCAGAAAATTGAGAAACTAAACCTTGCATTTCATTAGCAAGAGACGATATTTTTGAACCAATATCATCAATTGCCAAAGATGAGTTCGCTGATTCTTCTGCAATCTCATTTGCATGCCCAATATTACTATTAATCGATTCTATTATTATTTTTTGCTCCTGTGTCGCATTAGCAATTTTTTCATTCATCTTATTAATTTCACGGCTACTTTTAACGACCATATCTAGAGTTTTTCCCGCCTCTAAAGCCAAATCAACGCCGCTTTTGCTTTTTACTGCACTTTGCTGCATTATTGTTACGGCATCAATAGTTCCTGTTTGCAAGTTACTAATTGTTTCCGATATTGTATGAGTTTCTGTTTGTATTCTATGGGATAGGCTTCTTACTTCATCTGCAACTACTGCAAAACCACGACCATTTTCTCCAGCACGAGCAGCTTCAATAGCAGCATTCAAAGCTAACAAATTAGTCTGGTTTGAAATATCATTGATAACCGATAGAACTTCTGCAATATTATTTGAATCAGACTCTAATTCTTTTAACGCCTCAGAGGTAGCATTCACCTCGGTTGAAACAGTCTCTATTGCAGATACCGCCTCATCTGTAGCATCCTTACCTGCATTAGCTTTTTCATTAGCAACAACCGCCGCATCTGATGTAGAATTTGCATATTCAGTATTTTGATTAATATTAAAAGTAATATCTCGAATAGATGAAACAATTTGTTTCATACTATCCTGCTGTTGAAGAGATTTGTCTTTACCTTTCTTTGACAAACTTGATAAATTGGCACTTTGACTTAAAAGTAGTGAAGAGGTACTTGCAACCTGTTCAACAATATAATCAAGTTTCGATACAAAAGAGTTAAAGCCTTTAGCGAAGTCCGCAATTTCATCCGCGCCCGAATCATCCAAACGATTTTTTAGACTACCGTCACCACTAGCAATTTCATGCATACGGTGTGTAATCATATTTAATGGCTTAAAGATAATTTGAGCTAAAAATACGATCACACCTATAGCTATAACTATTATACCTACAGCGATCATCGCTAAAGAAGCACTAAGGTGACTTGAAAAACTTTCAGCACTTTCAAATGCTTCTGCATGATCAATTTCACTGATAACTGCCCAATTAAAGCCTTTTGCATTAATTGGAGAATAAGCAGAAAGAACCGACCGACCATCATACTGCTGTATCACATGAAAACCACTGTTCCCAGAGAGAGCTTTTTTGGTAGACGCCGTGACAATTTTTTGTAACCCAATGCTAGTTCCACTGGCAATAATATCCCCTATTGGTTGAGGGTGAGAATCGTTAAATTCTTTCAGTGTTTCGATATAACGCTGAGGCTCCTCAAATTGTAAACGACTCGTATTCCGAAGCGTAAAATCAGACCCGACTAAGTAAGTTTCACCTGTATTACCCAAACCAACCTTCTTCCATTGGTTATTATTAGTCATGATACTGTCAACAACATCAATAGGTAATTGCACTACAAATACACCAACAACACCTTCATCGTTGACTAGCGGTGATGCTAAAAAAGCAGCTGGTGCACCAAGCAAAGGAGCATATTGACTAAAATCTTCAATCACAACCTCACCTTTTCCAAGCTTCAGTGCCGATTTAAATACACGAGCAAGCCCTGAATCTGCAAAAGGACCGTTCACTACTGAAGTTGCTAATTCAAAACCTTTGTTCATTGAATAAACCACTTCACCATTAAGATTAATGAGATAAACATCACCATACCCCAGCTTTTCTGCATAACGCTGAAAAACTTCGTGATAACCTTGATGCCCAGAGCTATAAGTGGAATATTCCTTTTCTGGCATGTTTAGCTTATACTTTTCACCTATAGAATAAGGATTAGTACTAATATAATAATATTGGAGCAACCATTGTTTTTCAGTAAAATTTCGAAAATAAGCTTCCTTAGAAAGGCCTGTTTGTACATTTTTTCGATTATAAGGTAACAAAAATTCTTTTTGATAATACTCCTTTACTGTATTTTTCATATCCAGTGTTAATTTAGAAGACATAGCAAAGACATCAAACATAGATGAGAAATGATAATGCGAAGAGTCAGTATTCTGTTCAAGAGCCATCAATTGAACTTGATTGCGTAAGTTATTCAGGTATTGCTCTATATGTGTTTTTTTAGCCTCTAATGTTGAAGACAGTTTTGCACGTGACAATTGACTGACAGTTTCTTCTGCATTTTCTTTTGACATATTGTTAGCTACAACACTAACAATGCCTACAGCAAAAAACACTAACAACAATGTTCCGAAAATAAGCTTTGTTTTAATTTTCATGTGTTTATTTTCCTCGACATTTATTTGAAATAATTTAACGTTGTCAGATTAAATATAGCAATGACACGAAAATTTTCAAAAAAAATTAAAAAAATACCTTGAAATTGTCGGTTTTTTTTGACACAAAAATTATTTTTTACAGAGGAATATCAACTTTAATAACTGTCCCAAGGTCCTCTGATGAAAAAACATTAAAACTTCCACCTAAAGCTTCAGCACGAACTCTCATATCAGTAAAACCAATTGAAGCCTTACCATTTTTTCCAAGTATGCGCTTAGTATCAAAACCAGAACCGTCATCTTGTATAGTAATATTAATCGAACTCTTAGCTTGTCTAATTCTTACAATGGCTGATGATGCGCTTGAATGACTCACAACATTATTTATTGCTTCTTGAACAATACGATAAACTGCTGTTTCTAAATCTTTAGGCAGTCTTTTTTCCATTTCTATTTTTTTAAAAGCAATCTCAATATTATTTTCTTCAGATATTTTTTTAACCAGAGAATCAACAGCAGCATAAAGCCCTAAATTATCAAGAATCTCTGGGCGCAACTCACCAGAAATACGATAAACCTCTTTAATTGTTTTATCTAAAATAGAAACTGCAGATACAAAGTCTTGCCGGGCAGAATCACTTCCCAAACTACTTACTTTAGCGACTTCCTTTAATTTTGTACGAGAAGCATAAAGTGCTTTATTGATCCCTTTTTGGAGATCACGTGCAACTCGACTACGCTCCTCTTCTTGACCTTCAACAGCTTTTCTCGATAATTGCTGTAGTTTTTCGTCAGCAAGCCTGCCTTCAGATATTGTAAAGCGAGCTCCAATAAGGCCTACTAGCAATGTGCACAACAATGCAAGGCCAGCAATAAGAAGTAATGTTCCTCTGATATTTTCACTGACCTCTTTTTCAATTGTATCAATAGCTTCTTCAAGATCATCTATATAAAGCCCTGTACCAATCATCCACTGCCAATTACTAAGCCCCATACTATAGCTAATTTTACCGACTTCACGCCCTTTAGAAGGCTTATCCCAAACATACTCGGTATACCCTCCTCCCGGAATCTTTGCTTGATTAATCAACGACCGGGCAACATAAACTCCATTTGGGTCTTGCAAGTCCCAAATATTCTTACCCTCTAATCCAGGCTTCTTAGCATGCGCCAGCATAGTTCCTTTAAAATCATTTACAAAAAAATAACCATCTTCACCGAATTCTAAATTACGTAAAATATTTTTTGCTTCTCCCTGAGATATCAAATCATTATTATTGGGGTTATCATAAACGTGCTTTACTGCAGATATAGCTAGTTCAGTATAATTTTTAAGTTCTCCACGACGAAGTTCAAATATCATTTCTGAAAAATTTTTAACGTTTTGCTGACCTAATTTTTTAGCTTGATAGACAGCCAACAAAGTCAAAGCAAAACTTACTAACACTAGAGGTATAATAACTAATAGCAATATTTTAGTTTTAAAAGTAAATGTCTTCATAAGAGAGTACCGCTTTACAGAAAATAAATTATTATTAAAATTTGACAATTACATTTATTTAGATGCCACTACCATAACCTCTGTATAAGGCAACATACCTGTTTCAGGGTGACAATGAATATACTCAAAAGTTGAACCATGCTGCAATACGAATAACTCATGCCATGTTACAACTTCTCGATCTTTGCCATAATGCCGATTCATTTTAATTGCATGGTGATAAATTGCTAAATGAGTTTCATGAGAAGCAGCCCATTTTTCGAGTAATTCAAGAGACTGAAAAGCTGCAATGGTTGATGTTTCGGCACGCTCCTTACCTTCGTTATCAATATTGGTAGCGATTCGCAAACTCAAACAACCCGTATCGGACGGATTATTTTTGAGATGTTCCATACCACGATCTAGCTTAGGTTGCATCGTCTCTATGTAATCGTCAGCCTGTTCTTGACCTGCATCTTCCCAAAATTGACCCGAGCGTAAAATTGTTAAATTGTGAGGCAAAAAAGCCAACAGGTGCTTTTGTTTTGCACAGTCAACAATTTTCGCTGATTTAATAGTAGTTACTGGGCTATCAAGTGGATCAATTGCAGAAATAGGTAACCGATCTCGGGCAGCGCCAAAATAACCATTCATTGTCATCGATGTTATTTGTGTTTCCGGCAATCGTGCCATACCAATTTTATAGCTCGACTCTGAGTAGATCGTTTCGTGTCGATCAAAATGACTCACAATTGGTTCGAACCAATAACCATATCCATCGGATAAAAGTGCTTGTTGATTGAACCAAACACGAAAACCTGAGTCCTCTAGCCAACAAGCAAATTTTGACATATCCGACCAATAAGCGACGATAATTGTATTGGCATATCCAAAGCTATCAACACAACGTAATCTTTCTGTCGTCTTTACACCGCCAGCTTGAGTAAAAAAGTCATCAAAAGTATCTAAAAAGCACTTCTCAGCTTGCTGATCAATCGATTCATCACTCGCTCTACCCTGCATTCCAAAATAAGCACAGGCAAGCCCGCTAATAGGCTTATCCCACGTTAATCGATAACGCGGAGCCCTAGGTTCATGCCCATCGGGTCGACGGGCATCAATAGTCCGCGGGTAGTTAATTTCATACACCATAAGTAATGTCCTTTAAGTTAAGACACCGCGTCTTTTTTATTCCAAATAACAGAGGTTTGCGGTTTTTCATTGACATGCAGACTTAAAATATCAGAACGTGAGTAATGTCCAACAACATCAAAGTCAAACTTACCTCGCGCATACTCATCCATATCCAAAGTTGCAGTCAGTATCGTCTCTCCATCACAATCTGGGCCTGCAAGCACATTACCCAAAGGGTCCACTATTAAGCTTCGCCCACACAGTAATACATCATCAGGATCATCAGTAATCGCATTATATGTATCAGGTTGAAAATCTTTACGCTGCATATATTGACAAGCGGACAGCACAAAGCATCTTCCCTCCATAGCAATATGTCGCATAGTGGGAACCCAAGTCTCGCGAGAGTCTGCTGTTGGCGCACAGTATAATTTTATATTTTGTGAATACATTGCCTGCCTAAGTAGCGGCATATAATTTTCCCAACAAATAACCGAACCTAAAGGCCCCCATGGTGTTTCTACTGTTTTTAACGTAGAGCCGTCACCAAATCCCCAACAAAGACGCTCTGTCCCTGTTGGCATTAGCTTGCGATGCTTACCTAATAATGAACCATCAGGCCCAAAGTAAAGCGCGGTGCAATACAAAGTACCGCCATCCCTTTCCATTACACCAATTACTACAAACATATGTGCATCACAGGCTGCTTTACCAATACGTTGTGTCTCAGGGCCAGGAACATTGATAGCATGATCATAATAAGCACGATACTCATCTCTACCTTCTACGCTTCGAACACCTATATTGGCACCAAAGGTTGCTCCTTTTGGGTACCCTCCCACAAACGCCTCGGGAAAAACGGCAAGCTGTACATCTTGAGCAGCACACTCACCAATTAGGTCGACAACTTTTTTCACTGTTTCAGGTGTATTTCCAGAAATAGTTGCTGCTTGGACGACTGCAGCCTTAAGATTACTCATTTTTTTATCCTCAAAATTCTTCACAAACCAAAGAATATATTGTTAAAAAATAGTTAACCTTTTAAACGAATAACTATTTTCTTAATATAATCAAGCCGCAGAACAAGCTTCATTCATTTCACTAAT
>JBOEHG010000042.1:0-41247 GCA_050633825.1 Cellvibrionaceae bacterium
CCCGCAAATACTGACAAACCACTGTGCTGAATGGCGATGTTGTTAATTAATTCCATCATGTTTACGGTTTTACCAACACCGGCACCACCGAATAAACCGACTTTACCACCTTTAGCAAAGGGGCAAACCAAGTCGATTACTTTAATACCGGTTTCCAACAACTCTTCAGAAGCGGCTAACTCGTCATAAGCCGGTGCTTTACGATGAATAGGCATACGCTCTTTTTCACCAATCTCACCACACTCATCAATTGGGTTACCGAGTACATCCATAATACGGCCCAAGGTTTCAGTCCCAACGGGTACAGAAACTGGTGCGCCAGTATTGGATACTTCCAGTCCACGGCTAACGCCTTCAGAAGAACCCATCGCAATTGCGCGAACAACACCGTCACCGAGTTGTTGTTGAACTTCCAAGGTCAGACCTTTTTCACTAACCGTTAGAGCGTCATAGACCTTGGGTACTGTATCTCGTGGAAATTCCACATCGATTACGGCACCAATGATTTGTACGATACGTCCGCTACTCATTTCCGAGTCCTCTAAAATTTACTTAGATGTTTGTTAAATATATTTTTTGCAAATGGTGTGAGCGTTATACCGCTGCTGCACCACTGACAATTTCTGATAATTCTTGTGTAATCGCTGCCTGACGGGCTTTGTTATACACCAACTGTAGATCGTTAATAATGTCACCGGCATTATCGGTTGCACTTTTCATCGCGATCATACGCGCTGCTTGTTCACAGGCTGCGTTTTCAACAACAGCTTGATAGACTTGTGATTCAATATAACGAATCAATAGACCATCTAAAATTTCTTTTGCATCGGGCTCATATAAATAATCCCACTGATGCTGCTTGAGTTGTTCATCGTCATCAGCTTGTAAAGGCAGCAATTGATCCACAAAAGGCTTTTGTGTCATGGTATTGATAAACTCGTTACCCACCAAAAACAATTTATCAATTTTGCCTTCGCTATAGGCATCAAGCATGACTTTTACCGTACCGATTAAATCAGCCACTGTGGGTGCTTCACCAATATCACGAACGGCTGCTTCAACGTTACCACCGTAACTATTGAAAAAAGCTGCGCCTTTTGCACCGATCAAGCAAAGATCGATATCAACTTCTTGCTCAGACCAACCCTGCATCGATTTAACGGCTGCTTTAAATGCATTGATATTTAAACCGCCACACAAACCTCTATCGGTAGAAATAACAATAAAGCCTACACGCTTAACTTCTTCACGTTCTTGTAAATATAAATGCTTGTATTCAGGGTTAGCGTTAGCAATATGACCAACAACATTGCGGATACGCTGGGCATAGGGCTTACCTAATTCCATACGATCTTGAGCTTTACGCATTTTACTGGCTGCAACCATTTGCATTGCATTAGTAATTTTCTGCGTACTTTTAATACTCGAAATCTGTGTGCGTATTTCTTTGCCGACTGCCATAATGTTTTCCGCTCAGTTTAGGGGAGCTCTCCCCTGCTGTTCTGCTCTTACCAAGTCTGTGTAGATTTAAATGCTTCAATAGCTGATTTAAATGTACTTTCAATCTCGTCTGTATAAGCACCGCTTTCATTGATTTCATTCATCAATTCACCGTGCTCACTGCCCATGTAAGACAATAATGCTGATTCAAAATCGCCGATCTTGGCAACTTCAACGTCGTTTAAGTGACCTTCGTTAGCCGCATAAAGAACAATACCCATTTCAGAAATAGACAATGGTGTATATTGTTTTTGCTTCATCAGCTCGGTAACACGCTCACCGTGATCTAGCTGGGCTTTGGTTGCATCATCAAGATCAGATGCAAACTGTGCGAATGCCGCCAATTCACGATACTGCGCCAATGCGGTACGAATACCACCAGACAGTTTCTTAACAATCTTAGTCTGGGCTGCACCACCTACACGAGAAACCGATACACCCGCATTCATCGCTGGGCGAATACCCGAGCTGAATAAGTCAGTTTCTAAGAAGATCTGGCCATCGGTAATCGAAATTACGTTAGTCGGTACGAATGCAGATACGTCACCCGCTTGCGTTTCAATAACAGGTAATGCTGTTAGTGAACCTGTTTGACCTTTAACTTTTCCGCCAGTGAAGTCTTCAACATATTTTGCACTAACACGAGAGGCGCGCTCTAGTAGACGTGAATGCAAATAGAAAACATCACCAGGATAGGCTTCACGACCCGGTGGACGACGAAGCAATAATGAGATTTGACGATAAGCCCACGCTTGTTTGGTCAAATCATCATAAATAATTAAGGCGTCTTCACCGCGGTCACGGTAGTACTCACCCATTGAACAACCTGCGAATGGTGCTAAGAACTGCATCGCCGCTGGATCAGATGCTGTTGCTGCAACCACAATGGTATGTTCCATTGCGCCGTGTTCTTCTAATTTACGAACAACCGAAGCAACTGAAGATGCTTTCTGGCCAACCGCAACATAAATACACTTAATGCCTTTACCTTTTTGGTTGATAATCGCATCAACCGCAATCGCTGTTTTACCGGTTTGGCGGTCACCAATAATCAACTCGCGCTGACCACGACCTACTGGAACCATGGCATCGATTGCTTTTAAACCTAATTGAACGGGCTGATCAACTGACTGACGAGCAATTACACCCGGTGCAATTTTTTCAATCGCATCGGTTTCTTTTGCGTTAACAGGACCTTTACCATCGATAGGATTTCCCAAAGCATCAACAACGCGGCCTTGTAATTCAGGGCCAACAGGTACTTCCAGAATACGGCTAGTACATTTACAGGTCTGACCTTCGGCAACACTTTTATAGTCACCCAAGATAACGGCACCGACTGAGTCACGCTCAAGGTTAAGTGCCATACCGTAGACACCCCCTTCAAACTCAATCATCTCACCGTACATAACATCGGCTAGACCGTGAATACGAATAATACCGTCCGTTACGGAAACGACAGTACCTTCGTTTTGGGCTTCGCTGCCGACATCAAGTGAATCGATGCGGTTCTTAATAATTTCGCTAATTTCTGAAGGATTCAGCTGCTGCATGCTCTGTTCCTCAATTCCCTACTGGGCATTAAAGTTTTAAATAAAAATGATTTTACGTTCGCCTTTAAAGGCCAAACGTTTCTGCTAACTTGTTCAAACGGCCTTTGACAGAACCATCGATTACCGTATCACCGGCACGTACAACGACGCCGCCAATTAACGAAGAATCAACTTCGGTATTCAGTGATACATCACTGATCAATACAGTTTTCAATTTTTCTGCCAATGCTTTTTCTACGCCACTGTCGAGCGCAAATGCAGAGACAACTTGCACATCGGCAAATTTCTCTTGCTGTGCTTTTAGATCTTCAAATAAATCACGGATAGCTGAGATCAAACTTAAACGCTTGTTCTCTGCCAAACCAGAGATAAATGATTTCACTTTTACACTTAACTGATCGCCACAGACATCGGTTAACACCGCTGCTTTTTGCTCCGCCGTTAAGGTAGGAGAATCAAGCAATTTGGCAACGGATGTTTCCTGAGAAACCGCCGCGGCAACTGCTAATGCAGATGACCAGCCATCAAGATCTTTGGCTTCGCGAGCATACTCAAACGCTGCTTTTGCGTATGGGCGTGCTAATGTTGTTAATTCAGCCATAATTATCGCCTGTTAAAGATCTGCTGCTAACTTGTTAACCAATTCGTTATGCGCTTTGGCATCGATTGATTTTTCCAAGATCTTTTCTGCACCGGCTAAAGCAAGTGTTGCCACTTGACCACGTAGTGCTTCTTTTGCGCGATTCGCTTCTTGTTCAATGTCTGCTTGTGCAGCAGCCTTTAAACGGTCCGCTTCAGCTTTTGCCTGCTCTTTTGCTTCATCAACAATTTGAGCTGCACGCTTATTAGCTTGGTCAACAATAGTTGCTGCCTGCTCTTTCGCGTCATGCAATTGCTCTGTCGCTTTTTTCTTGGCTAACTCCAGATCTTTGTCGGCTTTTTCTGCTGCCTGCAAACCATCTGCAATTTTTTTCTCGCGCTCTTCCATTACAGAAATTAACGCGGGCCAAACAAATTTTGCACAAAACCAAACGAACACGAAGAACGTTAAGGTTTGACCAATTAATGTCAGGTTAATATTCACACCAACACCTCTATAAGTTGTTTATTGTGAATTAACCTACAAGGCCAGGTGCAACAACGAAGATAAGGTACATACCAATACCTACACCAATCATTGGAACCGCATCCAATAGACCTGCCATCAAAAACATTTTGCCTTGTAACGCTGGCGCTTGTTCTGGTTGACGTGCAGCACCTTCAAGCAATTTTCCGCCCAAAGTACCAAAGCCAATTGCAGTACCCAAAGCACCTAAACCAATCAACAATGCACTTGCTACATAAACTAAACCAACAGCTTCCATCATCTTCTCCTACTAAAAGTGAATAGAATTATTAAAGTAAAAATAAAATTGTTTGCGATTAATTAGTGACTTTCGTCGTGATTATCGTAAGCCATTGCCATATACACAGTGGTTAACACCATGAAAACAAATGCCTGTAGAGTAATAACGAGAATGTGGAATACTGCCCACGCCCACTGAAGAACACCACCAAATAAGCCTAAGACTAATCCGGCACTGAACATTAATGCAATCAAGATAAAGATCATTTCACCGGCATATAAGTTACCGAACAATCGTAAACCCAACGAAATTGGTTTAGCGATTAATGAAACAAACTCAAGAATAAAGTTAATGACGATCATCACTGGCGCCAATACAATCCATACACCCTTTGTGGGGGGGGCAAATGGATGAAATGTTAATTCTTTAATAAAACCGATAGGGCCTTTTTGCTGAATACTGAAAAAGATCATCAGTAAGAAAACGCCAATCGCCATACCCAATGTCGCATTAGGGTCAGTTGTGGGTACGACTTTAAAGAAGAAGTGTGAATCACCGGCCACTTTTGCTGCCGCCAATGGCAACCAGTCAACGGGGATCAAATCCATAAAGTTCATCATAAAAACCCAGCAAAAAATCGTTAAGCCCATAGGCGCAACCATGCGGTTTTTGTAATGAAAGGTATCTTTAACGGTAGAGTCAACAAAGCTAACAACCAATTCAACAAAGCTTTGTAAACCTTTTGGGGTATCTGTTGTTGCTTTCTTAGCAACACGAGAGAAGATAAAAATGAAGAGGGCACCGAGAACAATAGACCAGCCTAAGGTATCAACGTGAACTGCACTGAAGCCCATGTCTTTGGCTTCTTGAGAGTTATGAGCAGAAACCCACTTAGCTTCCGCTAAAGTCTCTACAACATTACCTTCATAATCAACGCGAGCGTAACCTGCTGGCAATTTGCCATAGGTCCAGTTTTGCAAATGGTGCTGAATATACTCAGTGGAGGTTTGTCCGCCAGCCATTCTCTATCAACCTAATTGTATTCTCTACATATGACCTTGATTTTGCCTACACCTTAAGATGTATAACGATCAAGTGCCGCGATATTTTTAGTATGTTTCCTCTTTCACCAACTCGATAACCCTAATTCAGGGCCAGCGACTCACTAAAATCCAGTGTGTAACTGTCATGACTATATAAGTCAAAAACAGGCTGATGGGTTCCAGTGGCTTTACTACGCTAAACACAATAGAAAAGCCCACAATAGTTAGTACAAATTTGCCTATTTCACCTCGGTACATACTACGAAGTACCGCAGCAGCCGCTTGTGCGCCCCGAAATCGGAAGGCATAGAGGGTGAAATACGCATTGGGAAGCCAGAAGATTAACCCGCCTATAAGTGCTGAATAGGCTAATACCGGGTCAAACCACCAAAGAATGCCAACCACCAATAAAAGAAAGGTGAGTTGCCGCCCCCAGAGTACTGTGATTAGTCGGCCTATCGTTTTACCTTTGTTCATTCGGTTAGTATGGTCCAGCTGTTTTTACGCGCTAAATGTAACCAAATACTGGTAAATGACGATAGATAGTGTTTTTTTACCGCTAATTACGCCTATTCAAGTCCTCTAGACTGATAGGCGAGCGCGATTATAGGGTGTCAGCGTCTAGGATTCAACCACTATCTAGGCCACGCAGAGGATTAATTTTTCATAAGAATTAACTATAAAAAAAGTAATAATATATCGTTTTTATTATATCAATAGATTGTTGAGAAAAAATTTTCTCACGCTCCAACCCAATTCTACTCTCAGCCCCCTTGGAGTAATAAATTAATTATTAATAAAAACAAAGGGTTTATAACACTTTAACGGTAAACGTCCATTTTTTGATCAGTTTATCCTGGTTTTTAGCTTTTCTTCTCATACACAGACATACCTCCTCTTTGGACGACTATTTTTGGGGTCGCTAGATCCTATTTTCTAACCTATGGTTATAACTAAGCAACAAAGATTCATGAAGAGACAAATCATAATCTCATCTAAATCAGCGGGCGGTTATTATGAAAGAAGTTCTACTTTCCTTGGTTATGTGGATTAGCCAAAACTCCAGTTTCGTGTACGACGGGCAAGCCCTGCCTGAGGTCAAACAAATCTCCAATGCTCAGTTAGCCCATATTATGTTTGCAGGTAACGTACCCGCAGGCTACGATGAGCATGGTTTAGTCGCGCTTTATCAAAACACCGAAGAAATGATTTATATTTCAGATACCGTGGATTTGGATACTGATTATGGTAAATCTGTCTTACTGCATGAATTGGTTCACCATCTTCAGTTTAACGCTGGTGCTCATAAAGAAGTCTTTTGTTTAAAAAGTTTAGAAAGTGATGCCTACGAACTGCAAAATAACTACCTTGTGTCTCTTAATTACGCCCCACCTTTTGATAAGATGAATATTTTCTTTAAGAGCTTCTGTGATAACGGCACACTTTGATTACGCTTTTTTATAAACCATCAGACATAATAATTATTAGCTCAATGAGCTAATAATGGTTACAGCCATTACTGCTTGGACCACAAAGCCAATAAAAAAAGCGATTGTTCTTAAATAAGGAATGCCAAAGCTATAAAAAATATAGTGTGCCAGTCGGGTAAAAAAGTACACCTGTGATGCTTTAGTCGTTATATCATTTCCTATGCCTAGCATTTCTATCGTTAGTACTAAGGGTGCAAATAAAATAAGGTTTTCTATTGCGTTATCATGTGCATACATCATTCGGTTTGCCCACGGTGATTTTGGCCTTTCATCTCTATTGGGGTTTCTAAGTGCCGGTATTAATCCATGTTCTGTAATTCGGTTTAATATATAAGGGATCCAAAAAAGGGATGTCATTAATACGGTCATCGTTAACCAAAATATTTCTATTTTCATTTTTTAATTCCTGTTTAGTGTTAATCATTTTTTGTGTAGTGCTTATATTGTTGTACATACAACAATATAGTTAAAATAAAAGCCGTAAAACATTCAGTTAAATGCCTTACAGCTAAAAAACTATTTTATTTTGTTGCATCTATTGCCATACGTTCAAGTGAAACCAATTTGGCTAATTTTTCTTTGGTAAGCAATTGTTGCGCCTTAGCATATAACTCATCACCAATTTCTTCTAAACGATGATGTATCTTTTTGGCCTGTGTTGTCGGATGGATGGATTGTTCTTTTAATCCGCCGTTAGGAGAAGGGCTTCTTTGAAGATAGCCTTGGTCTTCCATTTTATCAACAAAGCGGGTCACTGTAGATTTTTCTAGTTGGAGTTCAACAGCTATTTCTCTTTGTACAATGCCAGGCTTTTCTAAAACCAACCTTAATAAATAAGCATGGGCAGGCGCTAAATCAAGCTCATCATAAGCTTGCTTCCATAATTTCCCTACCGCTCTGGAAAGCGCATTAGTATTAAAATAAAGACATCGATCAAACATTAATAAATGGTATAGTAAAAATGTTGTACATACAACAAAAAATATAATTTTACTCAATCCCTCGAGCAAGGCCTCTATTATTGATAACATCGAAACATTATTATCAATAAATAGAAAAATGATACGTATAAAAAAAGCCGCTTATTTTGCAGCTTTTTTACAGTGTTTATTGCTTAACTCTTTGTTTAACTTTCATAATTTAAATGGGCTAAGATTCCATCTAATTCATCTAAATTATTGTAGTTAAAAATTAATTTACCCTTACCTTTAGCACTATGTTGTATTGAAACAGGCACACCGATTTTTTCACCAAGTCCTTCTTCCAGTTTTTGCAAATCTGGATTAACAACTGTTTTTGGTTTAATTTGTTTTTTATATTCAAGAATGCGTCTAACAATGGCTTCTGTTTGGCGAACTGATAAAGCCTTACCCACCACTTGTTGCGCAACATCTCTTTGTTGTAGCGGCTCTAAACTTAATACCGAGCGAGCATGGCCCATTTCGATATCACCGTGTTCTAGTAATTTTTTCACTTCGCTATCAAGTGCGATTAAGCGGAGCAAGTTAGTAACAGCCGTGCGGGATTTACCCACTGCATGCGCAACTTCTTGATGAGTTAGTTCAAATTCATCTTGCAAACGTTTTAGAGCCATAGCTTCTTCAATAGGATTAAGATCTTCCCGTTGAATATTTTCTATCAGTGCCATTGCAATAGCGGCTTCATCATTGACATGACGAATAACCGCAGGGATTTTATCTAAGCCTGCCAGTTGGGTGGCGCGCCAGCGACGCTCACCGGCAATAATTTCGTACTTATCACTGCTGATCGGTCGAATGACTATCGGCTGCATAACCCCTTGGGCTTTAATTGACTCTGCAAGTTCTTCTAAAGCTTCCGGGTGCATATCACGACGAGGTTGGTATTTACCTCGTTGTATTAAATCAACCGGAACATGTTTTAATTCTTCGTCTTTTTCAGGGCTGGATGCTTCATTTTCTTCTGAGCTTGCGGCCGTGGTGGTCGTATTATTAGTAGCACCACCAAGCAGTGCGTCTAAACCTCTGCCTAAACCTTTGCGTTTTGTTGCCATTGTTTTGTTCTCATTCATTGGCTGAAAAATTAAATCTTTCAGTTTTATTACTTTTTTTATGTGCTGTTAATTGCTATCTATTATTTCTATTTATCACTTATAGCTTTAATTTAGGCCTGTAAGGCCTGATCTTTTTTAGCCAGTTCGTTACGGCGAATAAATTCGCCAGCCAATGCTAAATAGGCTACTGCACCTTTTGATTGGCGATCATAAATTAAAGCCGGTTGACCAAAGCTAGGGGCTTCTGCCAAGCGCACATTGCGAGGAATACATGCTTGATACAATTTATCGCCAAAAAATTCTTTTAATTGATCCGAGACTTCTAAAGTCAAACTACTGCGTGGATCGTACATCGTTCGCAAAATACCCGCGATGGTCAATTGCGGATTGGCATGTTGCTGAATTTGTTCGATCGTACTTAACAGTGACGATAAACCTTCAAGGGCGTAATACTCGCACTGCATGGGAATAACCACACTGTCGCAAGCAACCAAGGCATTTACGGTCAACATATTTAACGAAGGTGGGCAGTCAATCAAAATAAAATCATATTGATCTTTTACTGCGCTCAAGGCATAACTGAGGCAATGTTCTTTGTGTTCAATATCCAGTAACTGAACTTCAGCAGCCGTCAGGTCACCATTTGCTGGCAGGACATCAAAGTGTCCACTGGGGGATTTTTGGCGTACTTTTTCTACCGAGGCTTGATTAACTAAGACATCATAAACAGATTCGCTGACTTCACTTTTATTGACACCACTGCCCATGGTGGCATTGCCTTGTGGATCCAGATCAACTAACAAAACCTGTTTCTTTATCGCTACCAGCGAAGCAGCCAAATTCACACAGGTGGTGGTTTTACCCACACCGCCTTTTTGATTGGTAATAGCGTAAATCTGGCTCACAACAGCTACCTTTTGTTATTTGTTAATGGGCTGCTCATCCATGTACAGCTACCTATATTCAAGTTAACTAAATACTATTTATTTTTTAGTATCAATAAGTGCCGCTCCCCATCACTGTGGGGAACATTCAATTTATGGACAGCGCTAATATCAACGCTATCTTCACAATCCGCTAATTCACTCTCCGGGTATAAACCCTTCATTGCCCAAAATTCACCCTCAGATTCCAGTAAATGGGCGCAACCCTTCACCATATCTTGCAGACTGGCAAAAGCACGGCTAGTGACTATAGCGAATTTGTCCGCTGGAGAGAATTTTTCTACGCGATTATTTTCAACGATAACGTTTTTCAGGCCCAGTTTAACGGCTGTCTGGAATAAAAACCGGGTTTTTTTACCATTGCTGTCGAGAAGGGTGACATTCACCTCAGGAAAGACAATCGCAAGCGGCATACCGGGCAAACCACCACCGGTACCCACATCAATTAGCCTCAAAGTGTCCTTACCTTGATCTTTGTAAGCACTTACAAACTCACGAAAATAAGGAACTAGGGTTAAGCTGTCCAATAAATGACGAGTTACCATCTCGACAGGATCGCGAATAGCGGAAAGATTATAGGATTGATTCCATTTATGAAAGGCTTCCAAATACGCCAAAAGCAATGCCACTTGGCCATCATCCAATGCAATTTCCATTGCATTTAAGCCCTCACGTAAACGAATCTCACAGTGATATTGATCAAAAAACATAGAGCTTATTATGACTTGTTAAGATGTTAGGAAAGGGCGACTTTACTTTTCTTCAGTAAGCCGCGTTTTTTCAAATAGATCAGCAATAGCGAGACTGCTGCTGGAGTTACCCCTGGAATACGTGCTGCACGCCCCAAATTATCGGGTTTGTGCTCAATTAACTTCTGTTTGATCTCGTTAGAGAGGCCTTCCACCGTGGAATAATCAAAATCAACCGGTAGGGGCGTTTCTTCATGTTGACGTAAACGCTGTATTTCCTCTTCCTGACGATCGATATAACCGGCATATTTCGCGCTAATTTCAACTTGTTCAGACACTTGCTGATCCACTACCGTGTCTCCCAAGCACTGAATATCACCGTAGTTAAGCTCTGGACGCTTAAGCAAGTCGTAGAGGTTATATTCTCGGGTTAGCGGTGACTTAAGTCTACCAACCAGTAGATCCGCTTCTGGGCTGATGGCTTGCACCCAAGTGCTCTTGAGGCGCTGTTCTTCTTGGGTAATACCTTCACACTTGTCGTTGAAGGCTTGCCAGCGTTTATCATCGATCAAACCAAAGTCACGGGCAATTTCCGTTAAACGCAGATCAGCATTGTCTTCGCGCAATAACAGGCGGTATTCAGCACGGCTAGTGAACATACGGTAGGGCTCTTGGGTGCCCATAGTAATCAGGTCATCAACCAACACACCGGTATAGGCTTGATCACGACGAGGGCACCAGGCTTCTTTTTCCTGCACACGCAGGCCCGCATTCAGACCGGCCAATAAACCTTGGGCACCAGCTTCTTCGTAACCTGTCGTACCATTGATCTGCCCGGCGAAGAATAAACCGTTAAGGCAACGGGTTTCCAAACTGGGTTTTAAATCCTGTGGGTTAAAATAATCATATTCGATGGCATAGCCCGGACGCATAATATGGGCATTTTCAAAGCCCTTGATAGACCGAACCAAGTCCAACTGCACATCAAAGGGCAAGCTGGTCGAAATACCGTTGGGGTAGAGTTCGTGGGTATTGAGTCCTTCGGGCTCGATAAAAATTTGGTGAGAGTCTTTATCGGCAAAACGATGGACCTTATCTTCAATAGAGGGACAATAGCGGGGACCCACACCTTCGATCACACCGGTATACATGGGGGATCGATCGAGCCCCCCTTGAATAATCTCATGGGTACGTGCATTGGTATGAGTGATCCAGCAACAGACTTGCTGTGGATGATCTTCCAGCTTGCCCATATACGACATCACCGGCAAGGGCTCATCACCCCACTGCTCTTGCAACTCACTAAAATCAACTGACTTGGCATCAATACGAGGCGGAGTGCCGGTTTTTAAACGATCCACACGCAAAGGCAACTCACGTAAACGATCCGCCAAGGCAATCGACGGGGGATCACCGGCTCGACCACCGGAGTGATTTTCTAAGCCAATATGGATTTTACCACCTAGAAATGTGCCTGCAGTCAGTACCACCGACGGCGCATAAAACTTCAGACCCATTTGGGTAACAACACCGGTAACGGTATCGCCTTCCACAATCAAGTCATCAACAGATTGCTGGAAGATTTGTAAGTTGGGCTGATTTTCAAGAATTTCCCGGATAGCTGCCTTGTAGAGTACACGGTCTGCTTGTGCACGAGTTGCCCGAACCGCAGGGCCTTTACGGGCATTCAGAATACGAAATTGAATACCACCCTTGTCCGTCGCCAGTGCCATCGCACCACCCATGGCATCAATTTCTTTGACCAAATGGCTTTTGCCAATCCCACCAATAGCAGGGTTGCAGGACATCTGCCCTAGAGTTTCAACATTATGGGTGAGCAGCAAAGTAGAGCAGCCCATACGCGCTGCAGCCAGACAGGCCTCAGTACCGGCATGACCGCCGCCAATCACAATCACATCGTATTGATGCGGGTAATCCATGTAGACCTCTAGGGGATGATTTCATCCGTTATAAAAAAGGGGGGCGCCATTATAGAGAGTGATCGTAAATTGAGCAAAGGAATTCAGCGTTTGTTAAGGATTGAGGCCGTAAGCTATCTGCAACAATTGACTCAAAACACAATTACTCAGGATGAACGCTCGTGACTATTGCATATTCTTTTGGTAAACGCTCTATTGCAACCACTATGGCCCTCGCATTTTTACTGCTTGTCGGTTGTAACGGCAGTAGTGAGGTATCAGTTAGCTACAGTGATTCAGAACCCGATCCAAACTTCCGCCAATTCGATGTGATTGATACCTATGGCAATAACTCAGAGTTCGATCCACTGGCTAGTTTAGCAATTTCACCCTTTATCAACGACGGTGAATTCGATCTCTTTTGGCATATCGATTCAGACTACGATTACTATGCTGATTTTAGAATCAACGACAGGCCAACATTGGCGGGTAGTCAGTTAGTATTTTCAGAATACTGCAATTCAGACTTTCCTTGCCACAATAATCAGTTTTTGTATTGTGAATACCAAAGCGACTTTGATGTAATTTGTGAAAACAGCAATGGTGATATTCAGGTCGCCAATATTGGCGACCAAATCGATACTATTCCGCAAACACTGTATCTCATTTTAGATGTGTGTGATGGCTATGGTTTTAACTGTGAGTATCAAACAATCCCAATTGATTTTGAGTGACCACGCTTTTTAAACTCTTTCGACAGCGGGGAGAAGTACATTAAGCTAATAATCATCCCCGATAACAGGAAGGATAAATCATTACTGATTTGACCAATCGCTCCGTAAACCACAATACCTGAAAAAAATGGAAACGGTGCGGCAACCAAAAAGGCGGCGATATAAAGCTGCCTTCCCCAGCGTTTAAACAATAATAAACCAATAACTGAAGTAATACTGATAACAACCAATACCGCTAACCAAATGGTCGTCAGTAAATCTTCTGTATCCGATGTTTCCGTTTCAATCGATAGTACATATTCACTGGCTTGATCGAGAAGGCTATTGGGCCATACATAATCGTAGATACCACCAATAACTGGCAATAAAAACGATAGAACAACGAGTAATCGGAAGTGAACTTTAGTCAATGGTATGTAGCT
Source organism: Cellvibrionaceae bacterium (assembly GCA_050633825.1). Lineage (GTDB taxonomy): Bacteria > Pseudomonadota > Gammaproteobacteria > Pseudomonadales > Cellvibrionaceae > CANLBN01. Next base: position 13,673 of record JBOEHG010000042.1, read on the forward strand.
CCATAGAAACTTATCTATAAGTTAATTTATCATTTATTAATGACTGAGGGCAGCATCATAACTGATTTGTTTTATTATTTTTCTATAATTTTCACAAGATGGATCATGAGATTAGATAAGGTTGTTTTACTTATTTATTCTTTTATTAATAAATAAGTAAGTAAGTAAATAAATTAAAAAGTATTATATATAGATACTTACTTATTATTAATGTTGTTATTAGTAAAGCCACTTTCTGGTAGTAAGTCTATTTTATATATTAAAAACAAAGGCTTACGTGAATAATAAACCCCCTGATAATTAGGGTAGGCATGGGGGTAAATGGCTAGGATAAGGTGTCTGTAGATTAGAATAACTTTTCACCTTTTTAAGGCGTCTGTTTTTATTCAGTTTGTTTACAGTGTTTATCTAAGATCTATTCACAGTTTTATTTTCCACTATTTAAAAATACGAATAAAATCAAATGATTAAGGGATAAACCTGTGAATTAATGTGAATAAGTTGCTCTAAGTGTAATAAAACTGGGATAGGCTGAGGCTTTTTTGTGGGTAAATCGATTTATTTCTGTGGATAACTGTTGATAAGTTTTTACAGGTCAGGATAAAAACCTATTTAAGGTCTATTGCCACTTTCTTATATTATTTTCCAATACAAAAGCTGGAGAAGATTTTACCGAGTAATTCATCTGGGCTTACATCGCCGGTAATATTACCTAATGCCTGTTGAGCTTGGCGCAGATCTTCCGCGACCAGTTCGCCAGCACCTATATTTAGCTGCTCATGGCCATGGTGAATATGCTGTTGTGCCAGTGCCAAAGCCTCTAAATGGCGACGACGAGCCGTAAAGCCACCTTCATTACTTTTTGTGTAGCCCATCACTGATTTTAAATGTTGGGTGAGTTCATCCAAGCCAGTTTTTTGTTTTGCTGAAATAAATAATTGGGGAGTATCGCCTAAATCAGGTAAGGGGGTAGTATTAGGGATTAAATCACTTTTATTATAAATAACAGATATTCGAGATATATCGATGCTTTTTTCAAGATTTTCACGACCAAACTGTGGAATTAACCCAGTAAGTGTTTCAAGGCTTAAAGGTCTATCCAGGGTGATTTCCTGAGCATCAATCAATAAAAGAATACGATCCGCCTTATCGATTTCTGACCACGCTCGCTGCATACCCATTTGCTCAACTTGATCTCCACCTTCTCGTAAGCCAGCAGTATCAATAATATGCAAAGGCATACCGTCTAAATGAATATGTTCCCGCAAGACATCACGTGTGGTTCCGGGGATATCAGTAACAATGGCCGAGTCTCTACCCGCCAAGGCATTGAGTAAACTGGATTTGCCGGCATTGGGTTTGCCCGCAATAACAACGGTCATTCCTTCTCGAAGAATAACCCCTTGTTGGGCCTCTTTAAATAGACTGTCTAAGGCTTGCTCTAATTCATCAATACCACGAAACAGGGTTTCATCGTTAAGAAAATCAATCTCTTCTTCTGGGAAATCAATTGCCGCTTCAATATACATCCGCAGATGGGTTAGCTTTTCAACCAAGTGATGGATTTTGTTTGAAAAGACCCCTTGTAAAGAATGTACAGCATTGCGCGCAGCTTGCTCACTGGTGGCATTGATCAAATCGGCAATAGCTTCAGCTTGAGTCAAATCCATTTTGTCATTGAGAAAAGCCCGTTCCGAGAATTCCCCTGGATTTGCTATGCGAACACCCTCAAGAGATGTGACAGCTTTAAGCAATTGATCCAGAACCACAGGGCCACCATGACCTTGAAGCTCCAATACATCTTCACCGGTAAAGGAGTGGGGGTTGGGAAAATAAATGGCCAGCCCTTGATCAATCACATCCTTTGTTAGTGGATGAATAAAATTTCCATAATGGGCATAGCGGGGTTTAAGCGTGGAGTCAGTAATGGACTCAGCAATAACAGAGGCTTTAGGGCCGGAGACTCGAATGATACCGACACCACCACGGCCTGGGGCAGTGGCGATGGCAGCTATGGTATCCGATGAATGCATAGTGTTTTACAAATGAACTTTATCTTGCAAATGAAGGGTGTCTTGATAGCCACCCATTCAAGCACTTAGCTCGCCTCAATCTGACGAGTAATAATATATTGCTGAATAATGGATAAGGTGTTGTTCGTTACCCAATAAATGACAAGACCTGCAGGGAACCATAAAAACATAACCGTAAAGCCGACAGGCATCCATTTCATAATTTTAGCTTGCATGGGGTCCGGCGGTGTTGGGTTCAACTGTTGTTGAATAAACATCGTCGCGCCCATTAATAAGGGGAAGATGAAATAAGGGTCAATAACGGATAAGTCATGAATCCATAAGGTAAAAGGCGCATGACGTATTTCAACGCTTTCCATCAGTACCCAATAAAGAGAAATAAACACCGGCATCTGAATAAGGATGGGTAAACAGCCGCCCATGGGGTTTACTTTTTCCTTTTTATAGAGCTTCATCATCTCTTGGGACATTTTTTGACGGTCATCCCCAAAACGCTCTTTAATTTCAGCCATTTTGGGTGAGACTTTACGCATTTTTGCCATGGAGCGGTAACTGACGGCGGATGGGTAGAAGAAGATTGCTTTGATAATAATTGTCAAAGCAATAATTGACCATCCCCAGTTACCTATATAGGAGTGTAAAAAGTCCAATAAGTGGAAAAGCGGCTTGGCAATCCACCACAAAAATCCAAAGTCGATAGTCAGATCGAGGTTCTCGGCAATCGCTTCTAAATGATCAATATCTTTAGGGCCCACATAGAAGCGGGAGTTGATTTCAGCTTGTTCACCAGGGTTAATTGATGTTTGTGGGCTAATGTATCGAAGAAGATGTACATCTTGATTATTAACCTTTATAAATTCGAAATTATTTTTTTCATCCTTATTAGGCACCCAAGCACTAACAAAGTAATGCTGTACCATGGCAATCCAACCACCTTGTACTGAGAACTTTTTCTCTTTTTCCTTTAATTCTTCAAATTCATCAAAAGGAATTTTTCTATATTTTTCATCATCATCAGTTGTGGCTGCACCCAAATAAGGGTTAACGCCAAAACCTGAATCAGCCGCTGCAGGCGGTCTGTGGCTGTCGCGTTTAATTTGTCCGTATAGGTTACCTTTCCAAACATTGCTGCTTTGGTTATCAATCAAGTAATCAACATGAACGAGGTAGTCATTACGGTTAAAGGTAAAACGCTTGGTAATATTTATACCGTCTTCATTAAGTGTGAGATCAACCGTTAAGGTATCTTTACCTTCTTCTAATGAATAGCTGCTAGCTGTTGCATTAAAGAGTGGGCGGCCTTCAGCCGTATCAGTACCATTAGTACCTACGAGGCCACTTTGTGCAATGTAGGTTGTATCGCTGGTTCTATCCAAGATGGTAAAGCCTTCCTCGCCCCCTAACTTGACTTTATATTGAGGGAGAACCGCCTTAACAATATCGCCGCCTGAGCGATCAATAATAATATCCAGAGTATCAGTTGATACGCTGATAAGTTGAGAGCTGTTAACTACCGGTGCTGCTGCAATAACCGGCGCATCATTATTGGCTGCTGCTGGCGCAACTGGAATTTCCGATTGAGGAACATTGCTATTATTGGCAAGCGGTGCAGAAGTAGGCACTTCTGCTGGAATAGTAACACTGGGTTCACTTTGACTGATGTTCAGTGCTTCTTGTTTATCTTGGAATTCATTCCACTTAAATAGAAGAACAAATGAAAGCACTAAAATACCACCTATATAGGCTGTTTTTTGCCAATCCATCTTTTTACTACCACTATCTGTTATTGGTTAAAGTTGTTTTGCTATTGTCAGCGCGTGTCTGGCAACATTGCAGTGTTTTTGTCTCTTTTGTTTCAGTATCTATTGGCACATGATCAATACCGCCAGAGTGCCAAGGGTTACATTTAAGGACTCGCTTTAGGGTTAACCATGAGCCTTTTATAAATCCTTGTTGTTTATATGCATCAATTGCATAGTGGGAACAGCTTGGATAAAAACGGCATTGATTACCGACCCAAGGGCTGGCAATTAATTGATAAGCACGAATAAACTTTATTGCCAGAATTGCAGGAAAACGAGTGATTAACTGCAGGCTTTGAGCTGAATTTTTCGCCATAGCTTATCCAGGGTATTATTAATCGCCTTGTTATCAAGCTGATCCAGTCCCTTTCGGGCCAGCACTATAGCATCTATTCCTGAAAGTTGGTGCTGTTGGTGGCGAAAACTTTCTCTTATCAAACGCTTAATACGGTTACGTTCTACGGCCAGCCGAATATGTTTTTTGGCAATAACTAAACCTAGCCGTGGTTCCGAATGCTGATTCGGTATAGCCAGTATTAAAAAATGACGATGGGATGCCCGGTAGTCTGACTTTGAAAATACTTGCTCAAAATCGTTTGCCGTTAAAAGGCGTAGGGCTTTAGGAAATGACAAAGGCCTGTTGGGCATCAAACGGTACCGTATTGGTGACAGGCCTAATACTAAGCAGCCAAGCAGTTTACTTATTTTCTGCTAATGCTTACCCATCTATCATCCTAGGGGCAATGGACTATAAATGATGGGTAGAGCGTTAAATCGGCAGAACAAAGATAACGACTTATTAAGCTGCCAGAACCTTGCGGCCTTTCGCACGACGACGAGCAAGAATTTTACGACCGTTTTTCGTTGCCATTCTAGCGCGGAAACCGTGACTACGTTTACGCTTTAATACGCTTGGCTGGAAAGTTCTTTTCATGATGGGAATCCCGTAACTAACTGTTAGTTCATGTAGTAGTGCATGACCACTTCAATTGATCATTGGCTACCCAAACATAATTGTTTGTGGCCATGATCTATTTCAATGTAAACCATAAATTGCAGATATGCCGATAACACATATGCAGGTAAATGGTTACCTTAAAAATGGAGGCGGGATTTTAAAGAATTGCACCGAAAAAATCAATCAGAGTTTTCATTTTAGCCTTACTTTTTGAGCAATATAGCTACAGGGCTTTAATAGCAAGGGCTGGTTTTATTAAGTAACGACTCATATACCGCTTTTCACCATATTATGTTCATAATATCAACAGAGTTATCCACAGAAAAAATAAATTAATATTATTTTTTCAAAAGTAAAGTGCCATTAAAATGCTTTGTTTTTAGTGCAACTCTTTGATTTTTAAAGTTTAAATATTAATATCATTATTTATTTAAAAATATTAATTTTTTGTGTGGATAAGTCTGGAAAGTTATTATCTACAGGAGTAGAATTCCCCCCCTTACTGTTAAGAGAGTTGTTGAGAGAGCTGTTAAAGGGTAGTGAGTGAGTCGCTTTGGCGCTTTTTTCATTGTTTTGATTGAGAGCTATCAATAAAACTTACTGCCTAGTTCTGCCAAATCGGCATTTATCATGAAACTAATATGATACCAACAGTTAAGAACTAACAATAAAGAATGAGTATCGATTTGCACTCGGCATTTCCGGGGGTAGATCGCTTAAGAATAAATGAGTGATTATGGGAGAGTTATCGGTGACATCGGCTATTTGGGATCAATGTGTTGATTCACTGCAACAGGAGTTGTCAGCTCAACAATTTAATACCTGGATTAGACCACTGATACCATCAAGTGATGAAAGCTCATCGGAATTCTGCCTGATGGCGCCTAATCGTTTTGTACAAGATTGGGTTAACGACAAATTTATCCAGCGTATCCAAGAATTGGTTCTTCATTTTTTTTCCCGGGCAGCATTAACGCCTCCTTCAACAATAACCTTAAAAGTTGCCAGTCGTCAGACGCCTGCTTTCCAGCGTCGATCTAAATCTACCCCTACAGTAAACCCTGCGCAGACCCCAAGTACTATAATTAAGAGTACTACAATTGATAGTACTGGGGTTGAATCAGGGCAGAGCAGGAATCAATTTTCTGAGCGCCAACAGACCGCCGAAAGCCATCAGGAATATGCCGATTATAAAGCCAGCCCGGCAGTGCAACGACCAAACGATCATTATTCTACTGATGCGCAATTTAGCCCGTCTTTATCTATAGGTCCTTCAGGCGTTAATGAGCAATCGATACCGGACAGATTCCACTCACAAGGCGGCGGTTTACATAATAGCGCTACTACCAGTAATAATAATGGCTTACAAAATTATGGTGCTAAACAGGCTTCTTATCCTAATTCGACCAAGGCCACTAACACTCTTAGCCAAGTTGATGTAGAAGGCGGGCTTAAACATCGCAGTGGTCTTAATAGAGCCTTCACCTTTGATAGCTTTGTTGAGGGTAAATCCAATCAGATGGGTTTAGCTGCTGCTCAGCAAGTGGTTGAAAATCCCGGTGGTTCTTATAATCCACTGTTTATTTACGGTGGTGTGGGTTTAGGTAAAACCCACCTTATGCACGCTGTAGGTAATGGCATGTTGGCGCGTAACCCTAATGCTAAAATTGTTTATTTGCATTCTGAGCGCTTTGTTGCCGATATGGTAAAAGCCCTGCAATTAAATGCGATTAATGATTTTAAACGTTATTACCGTTCAGTTGATGCTTTACTCATTGATGATATCCAATTCTTTGCAGGAAAAGATCGCTCACAAGAAGAGTTTTTTCATACCTTCAATGCTTTGCTGGAAGGGAATCAACAAATTATTTTAACCTGTGACCGCTACCCAAAAGTTATCTCTAATTTAGAGGAACGTTTAAAATCACGCTTTGGTTGGGGCTTAACCGTTGAAGTAGAGCCGCCAGAATTAGAAACTCGAGTGGCTATTTTGATGAAGCGGGCAGAAGAAGCGAAAATAGAATTACCCCACGATGCGGCTTTTTTTATTGCTCAACGTATTCGTTCCAATGTTCGTGAGTTGGAAGGAGCCCTTAAGCGAGTAATTGCTAATGCATCATTTACCCGTCGTTCTGTGAGTGTTGATTTAGTTCGTGAAGCCTTAAAAGATTTGTTAGCCCTACAAGACAAGCAAGTCAGTATCAGTAATATTCAACGGGTGGTCGGTGAGTATTACAAAGTTAAAGTCGCTGAATTTACCTCTAAACGTCGTAGCCGCTCCGTTGCTCGCCCACGCCAAATTGCCATGGCACTGTCAAAAGAATTAACCAATCACAGTCTGCCAGAAATTGGTGATGCTTTTGGTGGTCGTGATCATACGACGGTATTGCATGCTTGCCGAAAAGTAAAAGAGCTTTGTGATGGTGATGCAGAAATACAGCAAGATTGGAAAAACCTACAACGCCTTTTAACCACATAACCTGTTACAATCGCAGGGTTAATAATATCGTTTTATCTGTATATAAGTTTGTAAGTACTTACTATATATGGGCTAATGATTTTACCGATTAAACAAGACCTAGAACTAGGCTTTGCCGCAGACGCAAACAAAGTTTAGCTCCATTTTATAATCTAAATAAAAAGAGAATCTTCAATGAAATTCACTGTAAAACGTGATGCTTTGTTAGGACCACTACAACTCGTTGCAGGCGTTGTTGAACGCCGGCAAACACTTCCGGTACTTGCCAATATTTTAATGGTGCTAACGGAAGAAAACCTCTCATTAACCGGCACCGATCTTGAAGTTGAAATTGTTGGTCGTTTACCCGTTGAGTCAGCGGCAGAATTAGGTGAAATTACCGTACCAGCACGCAAGTTGGTGGATATTTGCCGTTCTTTACCTGATACAGCGGATATAGAAATTACTCTAGATGAAGATCAGCGTCTACTGGTTAAAAGTGGCCGTAGCCGCTTTACGTTATCAACCTTACCTGCCAATGATTTTCCTGCCACTGATATTAGTGAAGGCGATATACAATTTACTTGTGCGCAAGCATTAATTAAACGCTTAATTGATCGCACTTCATTTGCGATGGCACAGCAGGATGTTCGTTATTATCTTAATGGTATGTTATGGGAAGCTGAAAATAATATTCTTCGCTGTGTTGCGACTGATGGCCATCGTCTGGCCATGTGTACAAAGGAATTGGATATTCAAGTGCCGGCAAAAACCCAATCTATTTTGCCGCGTAAGGGCGTCGTTGAATTATCGCGGCTATTAAAAGAAGAAGACGCAAGCGTTACCGTTACATTGGGGACACACCATATGCGCTTACAAACCACGGATTACACCTTAACCTCTAAATTGGTTGATGGTAAATTTCCCGACTACGAGCGTGTATTACCTAAGGGTGGAAATAACATTCTTTTGGGTAATCGTGATGAACTTAAGCAAGCCTTTGGTCGAACCGCTATCTTATCCAATGAAAAGTACCGCGGTGTTCGTTTAACTTTGGAAGAAGGCCTGTTAAATATTGTCGCCAATAACCCAGAGCAAGAAGAAGCCGAAGAGCAAGTTGTTGTTGATTATTCGGGTGATACGATTGAAATAGGCTTTAATGTTAGTTATTTGCAAGATGTTACCAACGTTTTAAGCAGTGAAAATGTTAAGTTAACTTTATCCGATGCCAATAGCAGCGCATTACTGGAGGAGCCTGAAACGGGTGATTCGGTTTACGTTGTTATGCCGATGAGACTCTAGTTTCATTGCTTGTATTTTCTATTATTAAAAGCCTCTCTTTTGCAGGCGCTTAACACACAGAGATCGCGGATCTATGTCTTGCCTTAAGCGTTTGCAAATCACCCATCTTAGAAACCTTGAGAAGGTTTCGCTCAAGCTCTCTCCTAATATTAATCTGTTTTACGGAGAGAATGGCAGTGGAAAAACTAGCCTGTTAGAGGCGATATCTTTACTGGGTTTAGGGCGTTCCTTTCGCAGTCATAAGACACGCTCACTGATTCACCATCAGCAACCGCAGTTAACGGTTTTTGGTGAGTTAAATATGGATAGCATAAATACTGCTGTTGGTCTTCAAAAGGAACGTTCTGGTAATACGGTGATTCGGGTAGATGGTGAAACAGCAGCCTCCGCTGTTATTTTGGCTCAACAACTTCCTTTGCAAATAATCAATGCTGATTCTTTTCAATTGATAGAGGGTTCACCTAATCAACGCCGACGCTTTTTAGACTGGATGGTGTTTCACGTGAAACCAGAGTTTATTGATGTCTGGCGCCGCCTACAAAGAGTGATTAAACAGCGCAATAGTGCCCTCAAGCATGATAAAATAACGCGTTTAGATTTGGCTCCTTGGGATACTGAATTTGTTCAATTATCTATGGAAATACACCGTTTAAGAGGCTCTGTCTTTGCTGAATTTAAAGGGTTGTTTTCAGAGCTCCAACAAGTATTTCCTAGTGTAGCGACCGATGTTGAAGTTAAGTATTTACCCGGTTGGAATAGTGAAGAACCTTTTGATGAGCTTCTCCAACAGGATTTCGAGCGCGATAAACGAGATGGTTATACTCACCATGGGCCACAAAGAGCAGAGATAAAGCTTTATGCTTCGGGAAAACCAGCTGTTGATGTGCTTAGCCGAGGCCAAGAAAAAAGCCTAATCTGTGCTTTGCATGTTATTCAGGCGCAGCTATACAAAGAAAAAACAGGAAAAACCTGTGTTTTCCTAGTAGATGATTTATTAGCAGAATTAGATATTCATCATGCTCAACGCTTAACTCAGTGGTTAAAAGAGTTGGGAGGGCAGGTGTTTGTAACAGGAGTGACAAAAACAGGCTTGATTGATGCTTGGAAAGCCGATAACGATATAGCCATGTTTCACGTGGAACAAGGTGTTATAACAGAACAATGAATAATACTTAGTGTTTAAACCGAGTTAGATTAAGCAGCAAAATATTTTGCCACGCGACCAACTCGATTAATAGATGACTTGGAATAGATTATGTCAGAAGAAAACGAGAACGATAACAGCTACGACTCATCCAGTATTAAAGTTCTAAAGGGACTTGATGCAGTACGTAAGCGCCCGGGAATGTATATTGGTGATACCGATGATGGAACGGGTTTGCACCATATGGTGTTTGAGATCGTCGATAACTCCATCGATGAAGCCTTAGCGGGTCATTGTTCCGAGATCAAAGTAATCATTCATCCGGATGAATCGATATCAGTTTCTGATAATGGTCGTGGCATTCCAACCGAAATACATGAAGAGGGTATGTCAGCTGCAGAAGTTATTATGACGGTCCTCCATGCAGGCGGAAAGTTTGATGATAATTCCTATAAAGTATCCGGTGGGCTGCATGGCGTGGGGGTTTCAGTTGTAAATGCATTATCGTCTGAGCTGACATTAACCATCCGCCGTGGTGGCCAAGTGCATGAGCAAGTTTATCATCACGGTGTTCCGCAGGCGCCTTTATCGGTGATTGGCGATACTGAACAAACGGGTACCAGCGTTCACTTTAAGCCATCCGGCGATACGTTCTCTAATATTAAGTTTCACTTTGAGCAATTAGCCAAGCGTTTACGTGAACTATCCTTTCTGAACTCTGGTGTTCGCATCGTTTTAAAAGATGAACGTAGTGCTAAAGAAGAGGTTTATGAATATGAAGGCGGCTTAAAAGCCTTTGTTGAATACCTTAATACCAATAAAAATGCTTTAAATAAAGTCATGCACTCGACAGTAATTGGCGAGCGTGAAGATGGTATAGGTGTAGAAATAGCCTTGCAATGGAACGATAGTTTCCAAGAAAACATCCTATGCTATACCAATAATATCCCTCAGCGTGATGGCGGTACCCATTTGGCGGGCTTTAGAGCAGCGCTAACAAGGACCTTAAACAGCTATATTGAAAAAGAAGGCCTAGGTAAAAAAGATAAAGTCAGCACAACCGGTGATGATGCCCGTGAAGGCCTAACGGCTATTATCTCTGTTAAAGTCCCTGATCCTAAGTTCTCCTCGCAAACGAAAGATAAACTCGTATCATCGGAAGTGAAGTCTGCTGTAGAGCAAGAAATGGGTCAGGCCTTTGGCGAATACTTATTAGAAAGCCCTCAAGAAGCAAAGTCCATTGTGGGTAAAATGATAGAAGCCGCTAGAGCCCGAGAAGCAGCGCGTAAAGCTCGCGAAATGACACGCCGTAAAGGGGCTTTGGATATTGCTGGCCTGCCCGGTAAATTAGCGGATTGTCAGGAAAAAGACCCCGCATTGTCAGAAGTCTACCTAGTGGAGGGTGATTCAGCCGGCGGCTCAGCCAAGCAGGGCCGTGACCGTAAAACGCAGGCCATTTTACCGCTAAAAGGTAAAATCCTTAACGTAGAAAAAGCCCGTTTTGATAAAATGCTTTCCAGCGCAGAAGTTGGGACATTGATTACCGCATTGGGTTGCGGTATCGGTAAAGATGAGTTTGATGCAGATAAACTGCGTTACCATAGTATTATTATCATGACCGATGCGGATGTGGATGGCTCCCACATTCGCACACTGTTACTGACATTCTTCTTCCGCCAAACACGTGAGTTGATAGAGCGCGGTCATATCTTTATTGCTCAGCCACCTCTTTATAAAATCAGTAAAGGTAAGCAAGAGCGTTACCTTAAAGATGATCAAGCGTTGACTGATTTCTTGACCAATGCTGCCTTAGAAGGTACGCAACTATTCACTAACCCCGAAGCCCCCGCAATTACTGGGACTGCATTAGAGACATTAGTGAAAGACTATCGCCAAGTGATGGCAACGATTGAGCGTTTATCTCGCTTATACCCTGCTGAAGCCTTAGAGAAAATGATCTATATGCCGGCCTTATCCGTTACAGAGCTTGCAGATAAAGCGGCTGTAGAAAAGTGGGGGCAAACCCTTAATGATGAATTAGACTCCGAGCAGCTCAGTGGATCGAGCCGTTATTTGGTCACTGTGAAAGAAGATCAAGAGCGCCATGTGTTCCTGCCACAGATTGAAGTGTTGGCCCATGGCCTAAGTCATGAGTACCCTTTTACTCATGACTTCTTCGCTTCTGGTGAATATCAATCAATTGTTGATTTAGGCGCCACTCTTTCCGGCCTTATCGAAGAAGGAGCCTATATACAACGGGGTGAAAAACAACAACAGGTGGATAGCTTTAAAGGTGGCTTAGAGTGGTTAATGGCCGAGTCGCGTAAAGGCTACAATATCCAACGTTATAAAGGACTGGGAGAAATGAATCCAGACCAACTATGGGAAACCACCATGGACCCAACAACTCGCCGGATGTTAAAAGTCACCATCGAAGATGCAATCGCCGCTGATCAAATTTTCACCACCTTAATGGGTGATCAAGTCGAGCCCCGCCGAGAGTTTATTGAATCCAATGCATTATCGGTTGAAAATTTAGATGTGTAAAAAATAAAAATACCGTAGCCTTCTCGCCCTTTTGGGCGGGAAGCTCTTTAAATCTTTTTAGCCTATATTTAATCTTTTAAAGTGGAAGCATTTTTTGAATTTTGGCAGCAATATTACACGGATATTTTTAGTTTTTTGCTAAGCATAATTTCCTTGTGGTTGGTACTTTGGTTTTTTTTCGTTTAATATTTTCCCCCATCTTTTCTAAATGGTTTACCCATGGTTTGCTTATCACTATTGCTTGTAGTGTTATTATTAGTGTAGTTATTATAAAAACAAAGTTACTGTTAAACGTAGAGTTAACGATAGGTATTATTTATGGTTTTCTTTTAAGTCTTAATGTAGTCACTTTGCCATTGTTATATTGCTTAGATAAAAAGAAATCCGTTATCGAAGGTAAAGAACGCATTCCTGAAAGTGTATTACACAGCTTAGCGTTTATCGGTGGTGCGATTGGCGCAATAGTTTCTCAGCGTTTATTTCGGCATAAAACACGAAAAAGAAATTTTCAAATACTTACTATAATAGCGCTTTTAGTGAGTCTACAAATTTACTATAGCGTTATATTTCAGTTGAAGGATTATCTTTAATCACGTGCGCTTTTTATAGGAAAAATAATAATGCTTGAATTAATTATCCCCAATTTCTCTCAAACAGAATGGATTATTCACGGCGTTATTTTTGTTTGCAATCTACTATTATTGTTCTTCTCTAAGCCCATTATTGACCGAATTGATCCTGGTCAGGATCATAAAATAGCGTTACGTTTTTTTATTACCATCAATATTCTTTTTTTAATTTTCCATGTGTTTGATATTTTATTAATGACGATTAATATCAATTACCAAAATTTGTTTATTAAGTTGGCTTATAGCGCGCTCTGCTTTTATCTTAGCGTATTGATTTTTAAAATAGGTAATGCCTTTGTTAGGCGGCGTTTCGGCAAGTCGAAAACCTTTGATGATGAAACCATTTATTTGGATTCGTATAGTAGCCGGGTAGTTGAGTTACTGTTCCTTGCTGTTATTTTTATTTTTACAACCTATGCACTTATTAAGATTTGGGGCTTGGATAGCCTGTTAGAAACAACGGGTATATTTGGTATCGCCATTGGTTTTATGGCATTAACCAGCAGTGTATGGGCACCTGATATCCTTAGTGGTTTAATTATTCTCAATACTAATATATTAGAAGATGGCGATGTAGTCGTCATTGATGGTTATGATGATGAGTATATTATCCATAAAGTTAGTTTTATCTATACCATTCTTTATGATATCCGAAATAACCACCGTACTTTTATTCGCAATAAACGCTTTATTGAATCAAAGATCGATAATTTAAGCCGACTTGCCAGCACTGATGGAATCAGAAAATCTATTAGTTATAAGATAGGTTACCCGACTTTATCCTCAGAGAGTAAAGAAGAGCGTACGGACAATTTAAAGCACTTCTCTCGCCAGGTTGATAAGTTGTTCTCAACAGCAAACGAAATGGCGATAGAGAGTAATGAACTGCCGATTAAAAAATCAAAACCTTTTGAGTGGTTTTTAACCAATACCGGTGATTATGCACTGGAATATACCTTATTTATTTACCTAGAAGCTGTGCCTACCACTAAAATTACCTCGCTTGCCCGCAAGCATTTATTATCTAGCGTATATACCGTTAATAGTCTTGTTCTTGAGGCTTCTGCCATAAGTGGCGTAGAGCTACAAACGCCAGACTTATTATCGCTAACAAAAGGGGAATAGAAAGACTGCTGTCTGCCAAAGTAAGGTTAGCAATAATTAAACTGTACAAAAATCATCCGTTTTTGACCAAAAACTAGATTATACCCCCCGACTATCTCTATTCCCTTTCCAATAGACAGAAAAGTTACCAAAAAACCTTCATTTTTCAAAATCTTGCATATACTTAATATGATGGCCCAGTCACTGCTAGTCAGTGTAGAGGGTATGAACACATATAAGGCCCAATACAGAAGTTATGAGCGAAGTTAAGCAAGCGCCGTTACAACAAATCGATATTATTAAGATTTATGAAACCAAGCGCTGTCTGGTGGTGGATGATTTAACTGAAGTCCGAGCGGCGTACAAGCGTATGCTGCGGTCATTTGGTGTGAAAGAGGTTGATACCGCAGCCAGTGGTGATCAGGCCATGGAGATGGTCGAAGCGCGGCAATATGGCATGATTATCTGTGACTACAACCTTGATGAGTCCAAAGATGGTCAGCAGGTATTGGAAGAGCTTCGTCATATGCAACTGCTCAAGTATACAACGCTATTTATCATTATTACCGCTGAAACATCCCGTGAAATGGTGCTTGGAGCCATTGAAAATCAACCCGATGATTATATTACCAAGCCAATATCCCAGCAGATGATGCGTTCGCGCCTTGATCGCGCCTTGTTAAAGCATGAGGATTTATATCAAATTAAGTCGGCAATGGACAGCAAGAGCTATGGTCGCGCCATTCGTTTATGTGATGAGAAAATTGCAGCAAAAAGCCGTTATCGCTGGGAGTGTGTGCGCTATAAAGCGCAAATATATATATTGATGGATGATATTGATGCTGCTCGCACAATATATGAAGAGGCACTGGAAGAAAAAGAGTTTGTCTGGGCGAAAATTGGCTTGGCACGGACATTGGTTCACAGTGGCCAGTACGATAATATTGAGGCAATTCTTAAAGGTATTATTCGCGACGACCATCGTTATATTGAGGCTCACGATATCTTATCCGAGTTTTATGAAAAAACCTTACAGCACCGTAAAGCACAAGACGCAACAGAAACGGCGACACAGCTATCGCCTAAATCAATCTTACGTCATCGCCGCTTGGCTCAGCTAGCAGAAGAAAACCAGGACGATGAGACTTGTCTTAAAGCGTATGAACAAGCGATTCGCTGGAACTATAACTCTTGTCATGCGGATGCTGAAGATTATCTCAGCATGGCCCGAAAAACCGTGAGCGTAACCAAAGGCCGTAAGGATAGAGAAGCCGTTGATAAAATGAAGAAGGCGCTAAATTTATTAGAGCGGATGACAAGGCGTTTTCCTGAGCGTAAAAATAAAGTGAAGTCGGGGCTTATAGAGTCTCAACTCCACGCTAATCATGGCAAAATGAATTTTGCACAATCGGCCTTAGAATTAGCAGAAAAACAATACGATATTCTTGAGCCTAAAGAAATGGATGCACGCTTAGATTTTGCGCAAGCCAATATTATGTTAGGGGATAAGAAGAAAGCCTATAAAGAATTACATATGGTTGCCCGTGAGTCCAAGCATGATAAAAAAGTGTTGGAGCGTATTGATAAAATTAGTGAGGAACCGATTACTGTTGCAGGCAAACAATGTGCGGCAGAACTATCACGTGCAGGTATCGAAGCCTACCAACGTAAAGAATACGATGCATCACTGACGATTTTTAGCGATGCTTTAAAAATGTTTCCAAACCATACTGGCGTTAACTTAAATATGGTGCAGGTTTCTTTGGCAAAAACAGATTTAGAAGGCAAGAACAAGAAGCTCTTTACGTTATGCAAAGACTGTTTGTTCCGAGTCGATGATATTGAAAAAGGCCATAAACAATATGACCGTTTTCAATTTTTATTGAATCAATATAAAACGGTTTATGAAGATTATATAGCAGGTAAAATTCCGGAAGACGAAGAATAATCGTTAAAGAATATTTCTTATTTGCTTAATAACCGGTGCGACTTCAGGCTTACGTTGTCGCCAGATAAAAAACGACTCGGCCCCCTGACAGACTAACATACCCAAACCATCACTCAATTGATTACAGCCTTGTTGCTGACACCATACCAAAAAAGGTGTTGGGTCTTTGCTATACATCATGTCATAGCAACAACTGTCCTTGGTAAGAATAGTGGAAGGCAGTGGTGGTAAGTCGCCTGCCAAACTGGCTGATGTACCGTTAATAATAACATCGTAGTGATCATTTAAATCAGTGAACGATGAAACTTCTATTCCATAGATATCAGAAAAATCAGCAGCGAGAGAACTTGCTTTAGATACGGTTCGGTTAGCGATTGTTATTGATTTTGGTTGCTCATTTATAAAAGGCTCTAAGATACCGCGAACGGCACCGCCAGCCCCTAAAATTAATACTTTTTTGTCTTTTATCGTCCAAGCAAGGTTATTTTTAATATCATTAACTAAGCCGATGCCATCAGTATTATCACCGACAATCTCGCCCGAATGATCTTGGAACAGTGTATTTACAGCGCCTGCTCGCTTTGCTCTTTCTGTCAGTTTTTTTGCATAATGAAAGGCATCTATCTTAAAGGGGACGGTGATATTTAAACCTTTACCTCCTGCTGAAAAAAAACTTTCGGCAGCAGTAGTAAAAGCATTAGTATCAACACACTCAGCAGTATAGGTAATATTTTGCTGTGTTTGTTCTGCAAATGCCATTTGTAGTAACGGCGATTTTGAATGTGAGATTGGGTTTCCGAATACGGCATAACGGTCGGTTGTTTGATTAACGGTTTGACTCATGCTTGTGCGATCCAATCCTGTGCAGGTAAAAATGTTTCAGTCAGTGCCGCTTCTGCAGACCCTGGTTCAGGTTGATAATTATATTCCCACCGAACAAGCGGAGGCAGCGACATTAAAATAGATTCTGTTCGCCCACCCGTTTGTAATCCAAACAATGTGCCGCGATCAAAAACTAAATTAAACTCAACGTAACGACCGCGACGATAGAGTTGGAACTCGCGCTCTCGTTCACCGTAAGGTAATGTTTTTCTTTTTTCAATAATAGGCACATAAGCATCGACATAACTATTACCTACGGATTGCATAAAAGCAAAACTTTGGTCAAAGCCTAACTCATTAAAGTCATCAAAAAATAAACCGCCAATGCCACGGGCTTCATCGCGGTGCTTTAAATAAAAATACTGATCGCACCATGTTTTAAAACGATGATATAAGTCGCCTTTATCGGCATCATCATAACTAAATGAATCGCAGGCTTGTTTAGCCACTTGATGCCAATGGACACAATCTTCTTTATTACCATAATAAGGGGTTAAATCATAACCCCCACCAAACCACCATACGGGCTCTTCGCCTTCTTTTTCAGCGATAAAAAAGCGAACGTTCATATGGCTGGTAGGAATGTATGGGTTTGTTGGGTGAATTACTAAGGAAACCCCCATGGCTTCAAAACTACGTCCCGCCAATTCTGGTCGGTGTGCAGTAGCGGAGGCTGGCATTTCTTCACCGTAAACATGAGAAAAGTTAACGCCACCTTTTTCAATAATATTACCATCGACAATGACTCGAGAGCGTCCTCCGCCGCCCTCGGGTCGTTCCCAAGAATCTTCAGTAAACGCTTTACCGCCATCTGCTGCGCTTAGGGACTGACAAATATTATCTTGCAATGATAATAAGTAATTTTTAACGGCAGCTTTATTGGGTTGAGACATAATTTAATAACACTGTTGATTGAATCGCTGGCAATTATAAAGTAAATAACCGTGGAGTTTTTGATCGAGCGCAATAGTTGCGCTTAAACCTAGGTGGAGGATATTAATCCGGGTTTAGTTAAAGTCTAATAGTATTGCCGGTTAGGATATCTCTAATCGTTGAAGGTGTTTTATTGCCTCCAGTGATACCTTTGGTCATGTAATCTAATTGCAGCTTATCATGAAAATAACGATGCACTTGCCATTGGCTGATAGCCGCAGGTTTTCCTTGTGGGTTTGCAGAAGTCGATACGATCGGCCCACCGTAAATATCACATATGGCCTTAACAAGGGGGTGATTCGTTACCCGCAAAGCAACGCCATCGTGGTTCCCGCTAATCCAATAAGGAATGGTACCGTTATTAGGAATAATCCAAGTATTAGGGCCTGGCCAGCTTTTTTTTAGTGTAGCGATATATTCAGATGAAAGATCGTCGAGTATAAAGTCAAATTGGTTCATCTTGCTTGCAACAAGAATAAGGCCTTTCTCAGGCGCTCTTTTTTTAAGAGCAAGAATATTAAAAACTGCATCGGCATTAAAGGGGTCGCAGCCTAAGCCCCAAACGGCTTCAGTGGGATAAGCAATAACGCCACCTTGTTTAATAGTGCGCGCAGCAATGTGAACAGAAGGGCTTTTTGTCCAATCTAACATAGGCGCTAAGCCTTACACGGCTTCGTGAATGGCTTCATAACCCCAGTCTGAATGTTTAACAACGCCCTTCATTTCCAGATTAAGTAGCGTCGCGGTGACTTCAGCGCTGGTAAACCCGGTACGCTCGATCACTTGCTCAATAGCGAGGGTGTCATAACCGATAGACTCAAGAATTTGTTTTTCTTTTTTACTGAGGCGGCCAGGGCTTTGCAAGACATCTTTAACGGCACTGGGCTTGCTGCTTGGCTTAGGTTTAGCCGCAGCGGCAGTTTGCTGATCTGCAAAGTGGCGGATAATACCAGCGATCTGTTTGATAATATCTTCACCAGTTTCAACCAGCTGAGCGCCTTCTTTGATCAGCTTATGGCAGCCTTTCGATTGAGGGTTATGAATAGAGCCCGGTACAGCAAAGACTTCGCGGTTTTGTTCGGTAGCATAGCGCGCGGTAATCAACGACCCACTTTTGACCGCGGCCTCTATCACTAAAACCCCAAGGCTTAATCCGCTAATAATGCGATTGCGTCGAGGAAAGTTAACCGCATGGGGAGGTGTGCCCGGTGCAAACTCAGTAATGAGTAAGCCATTTTGCTCCAAAAGCATATCAGCCATGGCTTGATGCCGCTGAGGATAAATCAGGTCAATACCGGTTGCCATAACCCCAATGGTCTTGCCTCTGGCCGCCAGAGCAGACTCATGGGCGGCAGCATCGATACCCATGGCGAAACCACTAGTAATGGTAAAGCCGCCCTGCGCAAGATAGCGAGAGAAGATACGAGCGTTTTCTATACCAGAATTTGTTGGGTTACGTGTCCCAACAACGGCTATTTGCGGTAAGGATAATAACTCCGTATTGCCTTTGGCATAAAGTACCGGGGGTGGCCTATGGGTTTGTTTCAATAAGCCGGGGTAATCATCATGAAGGTGTGTTAATAGCTGAGCTTGCTGCTTTTCTAATATCTCAAGTACTTCAAAACCCTTACAGGCCAGAGGGCTCATTTCGCCTTGCTGTTGAAATTCATGTAGTGCTTTTTTGGCTTCAGGGCTGATTCGAGGGAGTGTATCGGGCGGCGAGAGTAAGACTTTCTGTGCGGACCCGAATTTTTCAACTAACGACCAATAGCGGCTGGGGCCTACACCTGGCAGTAGAGAAAGTAGTAATGTATAAAATGTTTTATGGTTTTTCATAAGTTCTTCCCTGAACAGATTATCGGAATATATAGTATCAGGGGCTCCGGGCGTAATCGCCTACTTTAATGCCTCTATCTGCTTTTAGCACGAGGGCAAGGCTCATCTTATCAAAAGTTTGGAAGATCATCATCATTCCTGCGCGTTCATCAGGCAATATAACTTTTCGATCTTTACGTTTAGCTGCTAAGCGATCTTTGATAACTTGGCCACGCTTGTAGATAGTCAATACATTACCGGGCTTAAGATCGTCTCTTTTACCACGGTTAATAGCGACTACATCTAACAGGCCGACTTGCGTTACACCTCGTTCAACACTGATGATTTTACCCTCGATATCCTGTTCTGGTTTAGAGGGGAAGAACGTTGGCTCAATTAAACGTTCTTCTGTGGGTAATATACGGTCACCAATACGGACATCACCCGTTGAACGTGTAACCGTTAATGTTGCAATATCGCCATCCAATGCACGCATGTTCGCACCGCCAACATCAATTGCCTGAACACCTAATACCTCTTTGGTTTCAGGGTCGACATAATCGATACCTTGGCGATAAACACCATAGTTTGGAATATTATTGGCAAATTGACCACGGCCATAGAGGCTGTCACCGGAGCCAAGGATAAGCCGCTCTTCTTGTCCTGCGACGACATAAGGAGCGGCATCCAATATACCTTGTTCTACAATGCGGTTACGCAGTAACCAGCTATTAATTTCATCCAAAGGGATAGCTGGAATAGCACTATCAAGATCGGAAACTCGCGCTTTTGGTGATAATCTGTCTGTCCCCGGTGCTAAACGTAAGGTTCTGTTTACGGTTAAACGTGGTTTACCATCAATATAAATAAGACTAACAACATCACCCGGGAAAATCAGGTGAGGGTTGGCAATTTGAGGGTTTGCGTGCCAAATCTCAGGCCATAACCAAGGGCTTTTTAAGAATTTTGATGAAATACCCCATAAAGTATCCCCTTTTTCAACAACATAGCGGTCAGGGTAATCATCACGGAATGCATCATCCGCGGCGTGGGCTATAAACATACCACTCAAGCTTAATATAATAGTGGTAATGGCAATGGATATAGTTCGTTTCATAGAATGTTTTATACTTAGCAAATTTCGCATATTTTGGCCTGTTTTGGGCGATAGCATTGTTATAATTAGCACAGGAAACTGACTATCGCCATTAAGACTATTATCACTCACTGCATTTATAGCATCAAATCCTGTATGATCATAGTCTTAGGGACGATTGTTCGCTCTTTACTAGAAGTTTGTCACAATCGCCCCCATTTGCAAATGTAAGAACCACTTTTTTCGTCTAGATAGGCCTTTAAGCTAGATAGACCTTTGAGATAGACTTTTGAAATAGACCCATAACTTATGTCACAGCTTGAAATCCTCGAATTTCCCGATCCGCGTTTACGCAAAATAGCAGAGCCTGTTCCTGAGGTGGATGATGCCGTTCGTGGCACGATTACCGATATGTTCGAGACAATGTATGCGGCAAAAGGGATTGGGCTGGCTGCGACGCAGGTGAATATTCATTATCAAATCATCGTTATGGATGTTTCTGAAGACAAAAACGAACCTTTGGTTTTTATTAACCCTAAAATCAGCGTTATTGATCAAGAACCAGAAAGCTATGATGAAGGTTGCCTTTCGGTGCCCGGTTTCTATGAAACTGTCGAGCGTCCCAAGCGAGTTAAGATAGAGGCCTTAGATAAAAATGGTGCCCCCTTTGTGATGGAGCCGGAAGGTTTGCTAGCTGTCTGCATCCAGCATGAAATTGATCACCTAAACGGTAAGCTATTTGTTGATTACATCTCGTCTATGAAGCGTAACCGCATCCGTAAAAAGCTTGAAAAACAACACCGAGCACAGGCCTAACGATTCAATGAGCTCACCCAATCAGGGCTTGCGCCTTATCTTTGCGGGTACGCCGGATTTTGCTGCCCACCACTTACAGTCACTTATCGATAGTCATCACGATATTGTTGCCGTCTATACACAACCGGATCGACCCGCTGGGCGAGGCAAAAAACTCAACGCCAGTGCAGTAAAAAAGCTCGCGCTGTCCCATGAGCTTCCAGTATTCCAGCCCAAGACCCTGAAAGACGCTGACGCTCAGGCCGTATTAGCAGAACACAATGCCGATGTTATGATCGTTGTTGCCTATGGTTTGTTGCTGCCCAAAGCCGTGTTGGATATTCCCCCTTATGGTTGTTTAAATGTACATGGTTCATTGTTGCCTCGATGGCGCGGTGCAGCACCGATTCAACGTGCAATTCTGGGCGAGAACGGTGTAGGCGATACACAAACAGGTGTCACCATTATGCAAATGGATGTCGGTTTAGACACCGGTGATATGTTGTATAAAAGTGAATACGCGATTAAGCCCAATGAAACGACAGCCAGTTTGCATGATGAGTTGATGACATTGGGTGCTCCTGCATTATTAGAAACGTTATCCCAATTACAGGCAGGTCAATTAAAGCCAGAAAAACAAGACGATAGTCTGGCCACCTATGCAGAAAAAATCAGCAAAGAAGAAGCGAAAATAAATTGGTCATTATCTGCTGAAACTATTGAGCGAAGCATTCGTGCTTACAATCCCTTTCCGGTTGCTTATGGATTTTTGGGTGATAAACGTATTAAGTTTTATCAAGCAACAGTACAAGAAACAAGAAATGAAAATAAACAAGCTTCCACAGAAACCCAAGCGAAAAAAGCGGGTGAAATACTGTCTTTTGATGAAGAAGGCTTACTGATTGCTTGTGGTGAAAATAATCTTCTTATTGAACAGTTACAAGTGCCGGGAAAAAAAGCGATGTCGGTAAAAGATATGGTGAATGGCTATGGCGATGTGTTTGTTATTGGTCACCGTTTTGAGTAGTTATCGTTTAGTAGCGTTATTGTTTAACGCTATATATAGTACTGTCGTTAGGTACTTGTCCCGGTGAACAAAACGCTATCAAATACACCTTCGTCAAACAAAGATGCCTCAAAATCCAAGTCGTCGAAAAAAATAACGCCGCGTATTGCTGCGACGATAATTATGACGCAATTATTAAAACAACAAGGCTCTCTTGCTAGCCTCCTGCCTCAGCACACACAAAATTTTACCCTACAAGAAAGTAGTTTTATTAAAGAGCTTTGCTATGGTTGTTGCCGCTGGTATCCATTATTAGATCAAATTTTAAAACAGCTACTCAAGCAAGCCCTTAAAAACAAAGATGCCGATATAAAAGCCACGCTATTGCTGGGTGTGTATCAATTACAGTTTATGAATACCGCAGATCATGCGGCCATTAATGAAAGCGTTAAAGCGGCGACTTTTTTTAAAAAAATTTGGGCAAAGAAATTAATCAATGCGATTTTACGCGGTTTTCAACGCGACCAAGAAAGCTTATTTTTAGAAGCCAGTCGTCAGCAGGCAACAGCACACCCTCAATGGTTAGAAGGAGCGATTGTATCGGCTTGGCCAGAACAAGCCGCCAGTATTTTTGCAGCCAACAATCAGCATCCACCACTGACACTACGGGTCAATCAAAAACAATTTTCCCGTGATCAGTATGTACAAGCACTCAATCAAGATGAGATTGAAGCCAAGGCTTCGGCCTATAGCTCAACAGGTATTTATTTAAATAAGCCTATAGGCGTAACCCAGTTACCGTCTTTTGCCGCGGGTGCTGTGAGCGTGCAGGATGAAGCTGCTCAACTAGCGGCACCATTACTCGATTTGCATGCGGGTATGCGAGTCTTGGATGCTTGCTGCGCTCCCGGGGGAAAAACTTGTCATATAGGCGAACTAGAACCGGCTTTAGAGCAATTGATTGCAGTGGACAGCGAAGAGCGACGCTTGGAAAAAGTTCATGAAAATATAGCCCGTTTAGACATCAATGCTAAAGTAGTGTGTGCGGATGCTACTCAAACCAATCAATGGTGGGATAAAAAAGCCTTTGATCGTATTTTGCTCGATGCGCCTTGTTCCGCTACTGGTATTATTCGACGACAACCGGATATTAAATTATTACGAGAGCCGTCTCATATTACGGCATTAACACAACTTCAATTGCAGCTATTAGAGTCACTTTGGCCACTGTTGGCAGAAGGGGGTATACTTCTTTATGCAACATGCTCTATTTTGCCGCAAGAAAACACGCAATTGATTGAGCGCTTTATAAAAACCCATACCGATGTGGTTCACGACATCATCGAAGCGAGTTGGGGAGTTACTCAGCCTTATGGTCGTCAGCTATTCCCAACAGATCATGGCCATGATGGTTTTTATTATGCAAGGTTAATAAAGCGTGGCTAATATAGTTAAGAGCAAGATAAAGAACAATATCAACCCCATCAACATCGGTCAGTAAAGGTTTAACGCAAGGCTAATAGTCGAATGAAAATAATTATTCTCGGAGCAGGTCAGGTTGGAGCAAGTATCGCAGAGCATCTTGCACGAGAAAAAAATGACATTACTGTTGTTGATAACTCCGTCGAACGTTTGCGCGAACTAAGAGATCGCTTAGATATCCGTGGTGTCCATGGTCATGCATCCCACCCGGATGTACTGGAGCAAGCCAATATTGAAGACGCTGACTTATTAATTGCAGTGACCGCCAATGATGAAGTTAATATGGTGGCGTGTCAGATTGCCTATACGCTTTATCGTACGCCGACAAAGATCGCTCGTATCCGAGCAAGCGTTTTTTCCAGTTATAAAAATAAGCTTTTTCGCGACGAGCATTCACCGGTTGATGTGATTATCAGCCCGGAAAAACTGGTTTCAGAGTATATATTCAGTTTGGTCGAAAACCCCGGTGCCTTACAAGTTTTAGACTTTGCTGAAGGGGCTATTCGCTTGGTGGCGGTTAAAGCCTACCATGGTGGGCCACTGGTCGGGCAAGAGCTGCGTTTTATGCGCCAGCATATGCCGAATGTTGATACGCGAGTGGCAGCGATTTATCGACGAGGTCAGGCCATTATGCCGGAAGGTCATACGGTGATCGAAGTTGACGATGAAGTCTTTTTTATTGCCGCTCGTAAAAATATTCGCGCCGTGATGAGTGAGATGCGCCGTTCGGAAAAACCCTACAAACGCATCATGATCGCCGGCGGCGGCAATATTGGTTTTCGTTTAGCCAAAAAAATTGAGAGCCGCTATTCAGTTAAGATTTTTGAGCTCTCATCTGCCCGCTGTAAAGAACTAAGTGAAGATTTAGAGTACAGCGTTGTTTTGCAGGGCAGTGCATCCGATCAGGACTTACTCTTAGAAGAAAATATTGAAGAAACCGATATTTTTGTTGCTGTCACCAATGATGATGAAGCCAATATCATGGCATCACTTTTAGCAAAACGCTTGGGCGCTAAAAAAGTAATGGCACTGATTAATAACCCCGCCTATGTTGATTTAATCCAAGGGGGTGATATTGATATTGCAATTTCACCGCAACAGGCAACGGTAGGTAGCTTGCTCTCCCATGTGCGCAGTGGCGATATGGTTAACGTACATTCGCTGCGTCGTAGTGCGGCAGAAGCCATTGAAGTGGTTGCCCACGGTGATGAAAACAGCTCAAAGGTTGTGGGCAAAGCCATCGAAGAAGTGGATTTACCTGAGGGTGCCAGTATTGGTGCTATCTTGCGCGAAGGCGAAAAAGGCAAAGAAGTATTAATTGCCCACGATTCAACGGTTATAGAAAACGGTGACCATGTCATCGTATTTTTAGTTGATAAGCGCCAGACAAAATATGTTGAGAAACTATTTCAAGTTGGCTTCTCTTTTTTCTAGCTTCACTAACCATTGCTTTATTAACATGGTTTTATTAAAAAGGTGATTGTGTAAATGCACTTTGCGATAATCTTTCGAGTGCTGGGTTTATTGTTGATGCTGTTCAGCATCACCCTGTTACCGCCTATTCTTGTTTCCCTGATTTATAATGATACCGCGCTCAGTGCCTTTATTACGTCTTTCCTTATTATTTTAGGCGCAGGTTTATTTATTTGGCTGCCGGTTTATAACAATAAACAAGATTTACGCACCCGCGATGGCTTTTTAATTACCGCGCTTTTCTGGGCGGTACTGGGGCTAGCGGGTTCGCTGCCTTTTATTTTAGCTGCCAGTACTCATTTATCGGTTGTTGATGCGGTTTTTGAATCTATCTCTGGGCTAACGACAACGGGTGCAACCGTTATTGTTGGTCTTGATGAATTGCCAAAATCTATTTTATTTTATCGCCAGCAACTGCAATGGTTAGGCGGCATTGGTATTATCGTTATTGCCGTTGCGATTTTACCGATGCTAGGCATTGGTGGTATGCAGCTTTATCGTGCAGAAACACCCGGGCCAGTGAAAGACTCTAAACTAACACCACGTATTACGCAGACAGCAAAAGTCTTATTTTTTATTTACCTTAGTTTAACTGCCGCTTGTACCTTAAGTTATTGGCTAGCGGGAATGACATTTTTTGATGCCATCGGCCATGCTTTTTCTACAGTAGCCATCGGCGGATTTTCAACCCACGATGCCAGCATCGGGTTTTTTGAAAGTCCGGCAATTATGATCATTGCCATTGTTTTTATGGTTTTATCCGGAGTCAACTTTGCGTTGCACTTTGTTGCTTGGCGTGGTCTACAATTTTTGCACTATTTTCAAGACCCCGAATGTCGCTTTTACTTATGGTGTTTACTAATAGGCACTGTGATTACCGTTTTTTATTTGTATCACTTTACCCATGTATATTCTTTTACGGATAGTCTGTTACTGGGCAGTTTTGAATTAGTATCCATTTTAACCACGACCGGCTTTGGTGTAGCCGACTATAGCCAGTGGCCTACATTTTTACCCTTTATGCTATTTATGTTTGCCTTTATGGGTGGCTGCGGTGGCTCGACAGCCGGTGGCATGAAAGTCATGCGGGTGATGTTAATTTGTAAGCAAGGCATCCGCGAAATTTATCGTTTGATTCACCCCAACGCGATTATCCCCGTTAAGGTGGGTAACAAACCTGTATCTGATCGTGTAGTTGAAGCGGTATGGGGGTTTTTTGCAGTGTATGTGATTAGCTTTATGCTGATGTTTATGGTCTTGCTAGCCAGCGGCCTCGACTTTATTACGGCTTTTTCTGCCATTGGCGCTTGCATCAATAATTTAGGACCGGGTATGGGTGATGTCTCCTTACACTACGGCGCCATTAACGACACGGCCAAATGGGTACTTTGTTTTGCCATGCTATTAGGTCGGCTTGAAATTTTCACTTTGTTAGTGTTACTTACACCGGCTTTTTGGAAACATTAAACAATACAATCTTCCATTAATAGATAAACTTAACGATCACCATTTAAAGACCAGCTGTACTTTTTAAATTTCACATCAAGCTGATTAGTTGCAAGTGCTTGTTGAGTCTTTGAGTCACGAATAAATGGCGCAATATATTCACTTAAAGTTTTACCTGTTGCAATAAAGTCCTCTTTAAACCATTTAAAAATAGAAGAGATAGCCGCTTCGTTTGTGTCTATATCAAAATTATTTTTCTCCGGGTTATTAATAAAAACCGTTGCTTGATCATTTAACTGAGTATCCAATAACTCAGCTCGATAAGCTTCACTACGCAGTGGCGGACAAGACAAAGCAGCACACACCAAAGCAAAGTGAATGCGCGGTTCTTTTAATGGCCGAATAATTTTATGCTCCAGGGTATCAAGACTAATCTCTTCGCCAGCAACACGGTACTTATCACCTTTAAAAAAACTGCGTCGACTAAAAAATGAATGTGGCCCACCACCATTTTTGATCCCCTTGATTGTTAATGCATTATAAGCATTAAGGTAAAATGCAAGGGCTTGTTGCGTATCGTTTTCATCGTCGGCAGCATACTGGCCAATCTTTACCAAAAGAGCATCCAAAGCCTTATCATCAATACGATTGTAATACACATGGCCATCCACCACATGAGGCGCAATGACCTTATCGAAAGCATCAGCAATATCTGTACTGGC